>JAGKWW010000048.1 GCA_021151665.1 Flavobacteriaceae bacterium | reverse complement strand
AGTTAAGCCCGCCTGCGCAGATGGTACTGCATCTTGTGGGAGAGTATGTCGTCGCCTTTCTTTAGAGTCCATATCAGAAATGATATGGACTTTTTTTTTTGCGTATACCCCAAATCCTTAAAAGCTCCAGGCCACATTTTTTAAAACCAGCTTCCTAAAGAAGGGAATGGTTAACATTCTGACAGTATATTTCGATATTGAATAAAAATTTAAGCCCATATCGTGTGTACTTTCTATAGGTAAATGTTGATCGAAAGCGTATAGTTCGGCTTTGTTTGCGATCAGTTTTTTGAATAAGTGATTGCATTCGCGGTGATATTTCTACATGCTATTCTTATACATAAATTTTCTATTTCCCAAGCGAAACGTTAGTTATAGGGATGGTCATGTCATACATTATTAAAGCATTAAGAGGACCTTTGTACTCTTTTAAGAATATTTTTTGAGTCTTTGAAAGAATTTACTTTATATGATCAATTTGCTTAGTAACCGAATCTTTGGTTAATTATTGAAATATCTTTATTTAAATTCTTAATATTTTATAAATCGTGTTTTTAGGTATATGAATTTAGAAACTATGTAATGGGGTACTTCGTTAGTTTATCGAAAAAATAACTAGTATCTATCTGCATCATTCCGAGTAAAATAGGTGTTTTTGAGTTTACCATTAGTCATATTTTAAATACTGCCTTAAAAACCGACAACAAACATTCGTAATAATTTGATCGGCAATTTCATAAACGATTCTTATTTACATATTTGTAATGAGAAATGGAAATTGTTTAACATCAGATTAACAAGGAATGAAATTGATTAAAAAATTACTCATTGCCCTATTGGTGACCTCTGCCGCTAACGCACAGCTTCAGAATTTTTCAATCGAACTGGCAACTGCAAATGAAACATGTGCCGGAAATGGGTCAATCACCATCACGGCAAGCGGCCTTACAACAGGTGCAGCGATCTTGTATAAAACGTACCGTACCAGCGATCTTAGCACTCCGATATCAATATCTTCTAATACGTTTATAGGCAGCCTTACGGCCGGAAGTTATAAAGTTGTTGCCGTTCAGGCATTGGCGAATGTGACCAACTCAGCCGAGAAAACAGTTGTGGTAAACAGTGCGATAGCGCCTCTTGATTACTCGATTGCCTCGTCCAACCAGAATTGTGCCACCGGCGGCAATCTTGCAATTACAGTATTGTCGGGTACAGCTGCCTCTTACGAAATAGTTTCCGGACCGGTTGTGAGGCCTTTGCAATCTTCCAACACATTTAATAATTTGCCCTCAGGCGTTTACAAAGTAAGGGCGTATGATGTTTGTGGCATTGCAAAAGTTAAAAACTTTACGCTCACGGTTACCAATTCGGTTTTGTCTATTGGCGGAGCCGCTTTCAGGGAAACTGCAACCCGCGCCTGCGATTCTACTGTCATAAGCAATAAGATTACTCCGTCGCAGGGTAAGATAGCATATCCTCTGAATATTCAATATCGTTTGTTGCCGATGAGCCTCTCCGGCAACGAGATACATATTGATAAAACAATAGCCACCGGTTCGCCTGACTCACTAACTGTTTCCGCGGTTATCCCACGTTATATTTCAGGTTCTTATTTTTATGAATTGAGTGTAATCGATAATTGCAACACGACATACGAAAAAAACGACGAGAGTGTAAACTGTGATATTGCAGCCACACTTACAAAGAATCCGCTAAGCTGTGCAAAACGTTCGCTCACTGTGGCGGCAGCCGGGCACAAGGCACCATTTACGGTAGAGTTTGTAAGCGCCCCCGCAGGCTTCTCCGCCTCCTCTTTTGCAGCCGAACCGGCGCCATATGCTACAACCGTCACATACGGTTCGGAATCTAATCCAATTCCTTTCGGGCAATACATCGTACGTATTACTGACGCCTGCGGGCGCACAGCAAAAGATACGCTTGATGTTTTGTTTGAGCCGTTGGTTCCTGAAATTAAAACACGTAATAACGGGTGCTTTTCCTTATTCGGGCTGATAAATATTTCAATTCCAAGTCAAAAGGTACTCACCGCTTCAATTATTTCAGGTCCTGCTGCGTATGGGCAAACCGTTTCCTCATTCCCGGTAAATGTATTTTCGGCAATCAACGCGCAGGGTGCGGTAGTGCTCCAGGATATGCCCATAGGCGATTATGTATTCTCGATAACAGATGATTGCGGATTTGTTTACACAGTTAACGTAAACGTGCCGCCGTTTGTTCCTAAGCACTTTAGCCTCACGACACTTCCTTCATGCGACGCCGGTTTTGGAACTGCCAAGCTAAAAAGTTTTAACGGGCCGCTAACGAGTGTCAATATCACAGCTGCTCCTTCATCTTTCGGACACCAGATGCCGTATGATGTTTCATCACAATTGAATACAGATGGAGAGCTTTACCTGCTAAATCTTCCTGAAGGTAATTATACAGTTAAGGCGATAGATCATTGTGGCATCGAAAAGGTTCTTACTGTTATCGTGAAAGGATACAACGCTCCGGCAAAACCATTTGAATATACTCCCGGATGCGGCACCTTCTCGGTAAAGGTTACAGATACTGGCAACGGTGTTGAAAACGTAGGCTACTTTTTGCAAAAGCTCAATATGGCTACCGGCAAATGGGGCCATCCGCAAACCGGGGCTCCGTACACAGAGGGTGCTGGGCCCAATGCAGTAACGGGGATAAGACTGACTAACAATACATTGAGAAGCAACCTGGCATATACCGGTAAGTTCCGGATCGTTAAGATATTCGAAACTTACAACAATGCTGCCGGTAATACAAGTTGTATTTCAGCCTTCGATACATTTGAATATATAGACGCATTCTCTCTTGATAATGCATACACCATGTCTTGTAAAGGCAACCCGAATGACGTTTATATACAGGCAGCAGGGCAGGTGGTTTCCTATAAGATTGAAAAAAAGAACGGATTGCCATTCGTTGTCAATAATGGAAATAGCAACATTTTTTCTAACCTTGAACCAGCAACGTACGTTTTCAGTATTGAGGATGCCTGCGGCAATAAGCTTGTAAAAGAGTTCAACCTTCGCGAACTTCCGTCTGTCGCTGATGCCACCCAGCCTGCAGATATGTATGTGTGTATAGATCAGGGATCGTCTAAAACCGGGCATAGCTTCCGGCTCACCAATCAGGACGCGGCGATATTGGGCAACCTGCCGTCTGCTATGTATACAATCACGTATCACCTGAGCCTGGCCGATGCCGACGGTGCGGTTAATGCGCTTCCGGCAGATTATAGCAATATTACTGATGGACAAATTATTTACGCAAGGCTGGTAAATAAGCACATAAGTATATGTTACGGCACCACGTCATTTGCGCTGCGCACCAGCGAGATACCTACGGTTGCAATTACTACCAAAGGTGTAATTTGCCCCGGCGAACAACTTGCACTGACTGCCACTGCCGGCCTGGATTCTTACCTGTGGTCTACCGGTGAAACTACCCGTACAATATATGTTACCGAGCCCGGAAATTACAGCGTAGTGGTAGGAAAGCGTAACGGCTCTGCACTTTGTGAAAATACAACCGAGGTGACAATTACGGCCTCATCCGCTGCCATCATTAAGCACATCGATTCTGAAGACTGGACGCGCGACCATAATAGTATTACTGTGACTGCGACGGGAGCTGCCGATTTTCAATACTCGATTGACGGCGAGCATTGGCAGGACAGCAATGTTTTCGAGAATCTGGAAACGGGCGATTATAAAGTGTATGCTAAAGACAAATTTGGCTGTGGGATGGATGAGAAAGATATCGTCCTTCTCAATTATCCTAAATACTTTACGCCTAATGGAGACGGCCACCATGAGCGTTGGAGGATTGAATTCTCTGTATTAGAACCTAAGCTGAAAGTAGCAATCTATGATAGGTTCGGCAAGTTGATCACGGCCTTTGGAGCGATGGATGAAGGCTGGGACGGTACCTATAACGGTGCACAGTTACCGTCTACCGACTACTGGTTTGTAGTGACCCGTGCCGATGGGCGTGAATTAAGAGGGCATTTCGCTATGCTGCGTTAAGCAAAACCATATCTCACCCGGAAACCCTGTCCCCGAAATGGACAGGGTTTTGTCTTTACGTTTGGAGCGGTATTTGATACAGTGATGGTATGGAAAAAATTCAGAGAACCGACACCACCTGGGCTTCGATATTCGCAATACTTAGCGTTGTCTACGCAATTAGCCCTTTTGATATTATCCCCGATATTCCGGTAATCGGGTGGATAGACGATTTCTTTGTGCTCACGGCGGCCGGGCTCAACCTGCTCGAGAAAACCACCGGGCAAACCCAGCATTCGCTGCGTAGTGCATTAAAAGCCCTGAAATGGACGGTTGTGATCCTTGGTATTATAGCCGTATTGTTGCTCGCCTTACTGGGAACACTGATTTACAGCTTGTTTACATCTTAATTGGCAAAAGTTTATGAAACTTTGAATACGACGACATCAACCTGTTTGGTACCTTTAAGGGAATATTTTAAAATTCCTTGTCATGAAAAATTCTGCATTTTTATTGTTTTGGTTATTCGGGATGTTGGTGATTGTGCCCACTTTTGCGGAAGGGGGTGTTGATACTACCATTTTTCAGGAGAAACAATATAAAAAAATAGATGTTTCCGAGGTTTCTAAAGATGCCCTGAGCCGGATCAAAAAAAATTACGGCGATTATACTATAAAAGAAGCCTACCGCGCAGATGACGGGGAGTATAAGCTCGTATTGGTAAAAGATGGCGGCGAACTTACCGCAACCTTTACATCAGCCGGGGAGCTGATTAAAATATACTAAACAACGAACCGTTCGTTGAGAACGTTTTTTTTGTAAATTGGCTCAAAATTACTGGCAATAAATCATGAAGATCGGGCAGAAGTTCAATACCCTTACGCTGAAGGAGTATCTCTTTTACATTGACAACCACAAAAGATGTTCTGACTTTAATGTACTGGGGCTTTATCGATCCATCCTAGAAAACAGCAAGCTAAATCTTGATGAAAAGATTCAGGTACGCGAGTATGCACATTCTTATTTCGTCAAAGCATTTAATTTTCTACAGCTGAAAGATTCTTATACTTATTTTCAGGTTACAACCCTCGGGCAGGAACTCACCGTGGCGGACGAGCGACAGCTATGGGAAGATATCAAAGCCAATCAGCAACAAATACTGTCCGACAAAAAGATAAAGCATCGCAATTTTGGTACTTACTCCAGGCATTACTGCGCACAGGAAGGCGGCTGCCGATATAACGGGCTGATGGTTAGGCAGAATACATGGCTGGCAGAGTGCAAGATATACTTCGATTCGGACAGCAATCGATATGGGGCTAAATATAAATCGGACCGTAATAAAACCGACAGGAAAGATCAAAGAAATATTGTCTCTGAAAGCATCTTGCTTAGCGAATAAATTACCTTTTATTCTCCCTGCAATAGGCACACACATCACTTACGGGGCATTCGCTGTGCTTCGGATTGGTCGGGCGGCATATTTCGCGGCCAAGGTGTGACATTGCCATACCGATTTCTCCCCACATATCTTTGGGCAAAATTTCCATCAATTGCTTTTCTATCTTGTTGGCATCTTTCTTTTCTGATACAATGCCGAGCCTTGGAGCCACACGCACAACGTGCAGGTCTACCATAATACCTTCTGCGGGTGCCCCGGCTTCGCGCATGATCACGTTGGCCGACTTTCTGCCCACCCCTTTCAGGGCGACCAGCTCCTTCATTGTGGTCGGGATGTTCTTATCCTCCTTTACCTCGGAGGCAATATCCTGAAGCCAGGCAATCTTGTTGGCATGAAAACGCACGCTTGAAAGGGCTTCTGTCAGTTCTGCGGTATTGGCTTTTGCCAGCGCTTTCATGTCCGGATATTTTGCAAAGAAAGCTGGAGCCAGCTTATTGATATTCGCGTCGCTATCCTGCGCGGCAAGCACCACCATGACCAGAACCTGATAAAGGCTCCCATACTCAAGCGGATGCTTTTTTGCAAGGTATTGGTCTATAAGCGGCTGAAGGGCCTTAGCCCAGTCGGTTTGTTCGTTGAATAAGTCCATACCTAAAAGTACTGAATATTGCGGGAAATAAAAATGCCCCTGCTTATTCAGAGGCATTCTATTTAGTTATTCTGCGTTTAAGATCACGCGCGCCATGATGAATTAAAAGAATATGAATTTCAGATGGACTAACTATTTTGTAAATTATTCTATAGTTGCCTTCAACAAGCTCACGGATCGATTCATTCTGAAATTCCTTAACAGACTTTCCAATATATGCCTCTTTTTTGAGAATTTGTGTCGCGGATGTAATACGGTCAACCTGAAGACGGGCATACCTTTTAGAGTCCAATGCAATATATTCGTAGATGCTTTTTAAATCGGAGCGGGCTGAAGCCAGCCACCTTATAACCATGTCTCGATATCTTTTGCCAGGTCATCTTCCGTAACTACATCGCCATTTTGGGACTCTTGTAACCGGGCTTCAATCTTTTCAATAAAAATAAGACGTTCAATTACTTCATCAATCGACAATTCATTTGGGAAATGATCGATATAAGACTTTAGTTTTTCTCGTGTAATCATCACAAAAAATATTTATGCTAAGGTAACATTTATTCCTTAAAATCAACCGATAGTGAATTCACGCAGTAGCGCTGGCCGGTTTCTGTCGGGCCGTCATCAAACACGTGGCCCAGATGGCTTCCGCACGTAGCACACAATATCTCGGTGCGCAGCATGCCATGCGATGTATCACGCACATATTCCACTTTGCCAGGTAGTGCATCATCAAAAGAAGGCCATCCGCAGCCGGAACGGAATTTTGAGTCGCTGGCAAAAAGGGGCTCGCCGCAGGCCGCACAGCAATAGGTACCTTGCTCAAAATGCAGGTTATACTCGCCGGTATGCGGAAACTCGGTTCCCTTCTGGCGCAGGATCTTATATTTCTCGGGGCCCAGCTGTTCTTTCCATTCAGCTTCCGTCTTATTTATTTTATACTCTTTCATCTGTTGTGTTTTTGGCAAATTTCAATATAAAATCGTTTAGCAATTGCTAAATCTTCGTGAAAATCTAAGCTGCAAATTTCACTGAAAGCTTTTTTGTAGAAAAGGCAATTTGTGTAATTGGTGTAATTCGTTGCTGACCATTATTTTTTGGCAGGCACGAATTTTATAGATACGGAATTAGTGCAAAAGCGGTTGCCGGTGGTTTCTTTCGGCCCGTCGTCAAACACGTGGCCCAGGTGGCCGCCGCAATTGGCACACATCACTTCGGTGCGGTCCATACCGTGGCTTGTATCATGGTGATACACCACAGACCCTTTTATAGCCTGGTTAAACGACGGCCATCCACACTCCGAATCAAACTTCGCATCCGATTTAAAAAGCGGGTTGCCACAGGCGGCGCATACGTAAACACCTTTTTCAAAATGCTTCCAGTACGCACCTGTTCCGGGGCGCTCGGTACCTTTTTCACGAAGTACATAATATTGTTCCGGTGTCAGTTCGCTTTGCCATTCGGCGTCGGTCTTACTTATCTTAAATGAATCGTTGACGGTTTTCGGGGCGGCTTTGCTATTTGCAGCTGCAGTAGTTTTGACAGGTTGTTTGTTCTGTCCGCACGCCGTGAGCGAAAGAAGCAGTAACATCAGGGCTATCTTTTTCATGTCGTTAAAAAATCGGTTATACGTTTTATCACTTTAGTGTCGCCGAGTATCTTGCGGTGTCCCAGCTCCTTCGTTATCATCAGTTCGTGATGAGGAAGATGCGCAGCGATGTGGTGCGCGGCAGAAACGGGTACATCCGTGTCATCGTCGTCGTGTATTACAAGCACCGGGATGGCAACTTCTTTTGCAGCTATGTACGCAGAATAATCGTTTGCGGTTTCGCCAAATCTCTTCTCAAACAGCTTCAGCATCAGCTTACCTGTTTCAATATTCATGCCTAATTTTTCAATAAAGTCGTCAATGATATCGGTGATAACATCACCGCTCCCCACAGTTACCGCTTTCTTTACATTGAGCCCTTTTTTTATGGAATTAAGTACCGCCATGCCGCCAAGGGAATGCCCCACCGCAAACTCAAACGGGCCAAACTCTTTTTCAATTACTTGTATGGCTGCGATAAATTCAGTCATATCACTGGTCTTGCCCGTACTCTTTCCATGTGCGGGCCCATCGAAACTCACGGTGCTGTATCCGCATTTCAGCAATTTCTCGGCAATTGAGCAAAGCTGTGTCCCACGCCCGCTCCATCCGTGCACCAGTAGCACTTTCTTCTCTGACGCACCGTATTGATACACATTTACACGCTTCCCGATTGCATGTACAGGTAGCATTGTTTGTACGCTGCCTGTTTCCATTTCCAGCTCACGTTTTGGAGCCGGGTATTTTATGGGTGTCATGAAAAGCTTCATGGCAAATTTGGCTGCAAGCTTAGGCGAGGTTACTTCTAATATTTTGGCGGCAGCCTTTATTGACTTCGGAATTTTTAAAGATGGGGTATGATTTGCTGGCTTTCCTGACATTTATGCAAAAATTTAAGATAAGTTTTTAGGAGTAGTTTTTTTGCTAATTTTAAGAACAATAAATATAAACCAAAATGCAGGATCAACGACGGGTGCACATAGAAAATGTGCAGCCACAGCTCAATAATGGCGAAGTTTTTATAAAGCGGGTTACCGGTCAGAAGGTAGAAGTTACAGCCGATATACTTTCGGATGGGCATGATGTAATGGAAGCCGTAGTACTATACCGCCATGAAAAAGACAGGGGATGGAAAGAAGTGCGTATGGAGGCGGTAGGGAATGATAGTTGGAAAGCCTCGTTTAAAGTAGAGAAACAGGGATTCTATTTTTACTGTATAGAGGGCTGGATAGATTATGCGCTAAACTGGCAGCACGGAACGCTGCGCAAGATACAGGACAATCAGAGGGTAACTTCCGAACTTTTGGAAGGTGCCGAATATATAAGGGATATCGCCGAGAGCGCCTCAAAGCAGGAGCAGGGCTATCTCCAGCAGCTGATGGCCATTTTTGGGGATGACAACTCGTATGATCAGGCGATTGCCGAAGCAATGGGCGATCGACTAAAAGGAATTTTCAAGAAATACCCTAAGCGGTTCCTGGCACACCGTACGCCGGAATTAAAAGTGTATGTAGACAGGCAGAAAGCGCTGTTCAGTACCTGGTATGAATTTTTCCCCCGATCGGCATCTCAGGAACCGGGAAAACATGGTACGTTCAAAGATTGTGAGGCGTTGCTTCCGCGTGTGGCCGCTATGGGATTTGATACGCTATACTTTCCGCCCGTTCACCCTATTGGCGAAGTAAACCGTAAGGGCAAGAACAATGCTACCACAGCACAGGAAGGCGATGTGGGTTCGCCCTGGGGTATTGGTTCGCAACACGGCGGCCACAAAAGCACACATCCCGAACTTGGAACAATCGAAGATTTTAAATCTTTAGTGAATAAAGCAAAAGATATGGGGATTGAGGTGGCGATGGACTTTGCGTTGCAGGCGGCGCCCGACCATCCGTATGTGAAACAGTTTCCGCAGTGGTTCAAATGGCGTCCCGATGGCACCGTTCAGTATGCCGAAAATCCGCCCAAAAAATACCAGGATATCCTGCCGATATACTTTGAGTCGGCCGACTGGAAGAATCTCTGGAAAGAACTGCTTTCGGCAGCTATGTTCTGGGTAGAAGAATGCGGCATCCGGGTGTTCCGTGTCGATAATCCGCATACCAAGCCATTCTATTTCTGGGGCTGGCTGATAGGGGAGATCAAGAAGAAATATCCCGATGTCATTTTCCTGAGTGAAGCCTTTACGCGGCCTAAGATCATGCACGAGTTGGTCAAACAGGGCTTTACGCAATCGTATACCTACTTTACATGGCGCAATACCAAAGCCGAGTTGATAGAGTATGTAACCGAATTGACTAAGACCGAACAAAAAGAATTTTTCCGCCCGAATTTCTGGCCTAATACGCCGGATATCAATCCGTTCCCCTTGCAGGGCGCTAATGAGGCGACGCATTTGCAGAAGTATTTTCTTGCTGCAACACTCAGCTCGAGCGTGGGTATCTACGGCCCGGTGTTCGAGTACATGGTAAGCGATGCTATTCCGGGCAAAGAGGAATATATGGATTCGGAAAAATACGAGGTGCGCCACTGGGACTGGAAAAAAGAGAACAAGATCACAACGCTCATCAGTAAAATTAATAACATTCGCCGGGAGCACCCTTCGCTGCATCAAACCAACAATATTGAGTTTTGCGATACTGATAACGACCAGCTGATCGCTTACTATAAATACGACGATAACCGACAGGATGAAACGCTTATGGTGGCGAGCCTTGATGCTTACTATGCGAAACAGGGCTGGCTTAAGCTTCCCCTTCAATCGCTCGGGCTGCAGCCGGGACAGAATATTGTTGTGACCGACCTCATTACAGGCAACAGTTACCACTGGGACAAGGAGTGGAACTATATAGAACTGCACCCCGCACTGCCTTTCCATTTATTCAAGATTCAAAAATAACCCCCATGGCAACAACCCTCCAGGATACATTTAATGCACCGTTCGTTTTTCGGGCCGACTGGCAGTCTGCTTTTGAAGACGACGAGTTCATCAAAGTTTTTTCTACCGACATCCTCGAAAACTATATCCTTAAAAAGCGGTGGTATGGCGGCAAAGCCAGTACGCTGAAATATATAGAGGTTGTAGATCATTTCAAGATCGCATCAGAAAAGAATACGTATTACGGTGTACTGATAGAGGTGAACTACAAAGAAGCGTTTCTGCAGCATTACTTTATGCCGGTTGCCTTTATGGCCGAAGATGAGCTGGACACCAAAACGCTGATTGCGCCCGTAACGCTCAATGGCCTGCAGGGTTATCTTGTGGATGCGTTGCACCAGGAGGATTTCCGCAGGCTGGTGTTTGAAAATATCGTAAATGGCGGGAAGAGCGATGCGTTCAACGTGAAGTTTCACAGGGGAAAGTCGCTTAAAGATGTAAAATACGTTTCATCGCGATTTATGGGTATTGAGCAGAGCAATACGTCTATAATCTATAATGACAATCTTGTGCTCAAATTCTTTCGCCGCATCTATGTGAGCACGAACCCCGATTACGAGATCAGCCGTTTCCTTACCGAGCGGATGAAATTTAAGTATACCCCTGCATATAAGGGGAGTATCAACGTAGAGCTCGCCGGCGATAATATTACTCTGGCGCTCATGCAGGAATTGGTGCCGAATCAGGGCGATGCCTGGAAATACATGCTCGAAGTGATAGATGGCGTATTTGATAACCTTACAGCCAAGAAGATCAAGGTGGCAAAACTGCCGCATTTGGAACTTTTCAAAACAATCAAGATCAACAACATTCCGCCGGAGATCATTGACTGGGCAGGGCTAACACTTTTCCTTCGTGTAAGAACATTGGCCCAGCGCACTGCCGAAATGCACATTGCCCTTGGCGGAGATACTACCGATACAGCCTTTACGCCGACTACCTACAATGGAGATTACACCGTTTGGCTAAAGAACAGATTGATCTACCAGTTCCAGAACCGGCTGAATACAATAGAGAATAACCTCCATAAGCTCGACGGCCTTGCACTCGAGCTGGCACACCAGTTCCTCGACAAGAAGAAAGAGATACGAAAGCACTTCCTCGATTTCGACTGGACCAAACTCAAGAGTGAGCGCATCCGTATCCACGGCGATTATCATTTGGGGCAGGTGCTCGTGAATGGCGATGATTTTTACATTCTCGATTTTGAGGGCGAACCCGAAAGCACCATCCGTGACCGTAAGGTAAAGCAGCCTCCGCTTAAGGATGTAGCCGGGCTGTTTCGTTCCTTTCATTACGCCATTTATGCGACCATATTTAACAACAAAGACAAGTATCCTTTCGAACTGGAGGAGCTTTTCTCCGCCGGAGAAACCCTATTCAATTATATGGTGGGGGTATTCCTGGATACCTATATTGAAAAGGCACAGGAAGGCAACCTGAACATCGGCTACAACAAAGAGATCGCTTTTCTGCTCAAATATTGCATCCTTGAAAAAGCGGTGTATGAACTGGGTTACGAACTCAACTCAAGGCCACGCTGGGCGGTGATTCCGCTCAGGGGGATAGCGAGTATAATGGAGTATTGAGTAGCATTTTAGATTTTAGATTTAAGATTTTAGAATAAGCTGCTTCCTAACCGGATATTATATGTTGTCGGAATCCTGTCTCTACTCCAATGGGTGGCCAGGGAGGGGTCAGGATCAGTTAGCAAAAACAGAATAACCAAAATGAACAAAACACAACCCCATTCCTTTTTTACAGAATTTGATATCGACCTGTTTAAATCCGGTAAGCACTACCGCCTGTACGAGAAGCTCGGCGCGCACCTTACAGAAGTAGATGGTGTAAAAGGAGTTTACTTTGCGGTATGGGCGCCATCGGCGAAACAGGTATCGGTTATCGGCGATTTTAATTACTGGCTTGAGGGCGAGCACCCGCTGTACGTTCGGTGGGATGGCTCCGGGATATGGGAAGGTTTCATTCCCGGTGTAGATAAGGGTTCGAAATACAAATACAAGATACTCTCCAACCATAATGATATAAAGACCGAAAAGGCCGACCCATTCGCTTTTTATTGCGAAACCCCGCCGCAGACCGCTTCTGTGGTTTGGGACACCCACCATAAATGGAAAGACGCGAAATGGATGGAAAAGCGCCGCGAAAGCAATCAGCTCAACAAGCCTTTCTCTGTATATGAGGTGCACCTCGGTTCCTGGAAAAGGGCAGGGGGCAACCGTATGCTCTCGTATATCGAGCTTGCCGATGAACTTGTGAATTATGTCAGGGAAATGAACTTTACACACGTTGAGTTCATGCCGATAATGGAATATCCGTACGACCCTTCATGGGGATACCAGTTAGTGGGCTACTTTGCCCCGACTTCGCGCTTTGGCAAGCCGGAAGATTTTATGGTATTGGTAGATAAGCTGCACCAGGCGGGCATCGGCGTGATACTCGACTGGGTACCGTCACACTTCCCAAGCGATGACCACGGGCTGGGCTTTTTCGACGGATCGAACCTCTACGAACACCCGGACATCCGCAAAGGCTATCACCCCGACTGGAAGAGCCTCATCTTTAACTACGGGCGCAATGAGGTGCGGTCGTTCCTGATAAGCAATGCGATCTTTTGGCTTGATAAATACCATGCCGATGGCCTTCGCGTAGATGCGGTGGCCTCAATGCTTTACCTTGACTACTCACGAAAAGAAGGCGAGTGGGAACCCAATATCTATGGCGGACGTGAAAACCTGGAAGCCGTCGGTTTTCTGAAAGAACTGAATGAGGAAGTATACCGAAGCTTTGATGGTGTGCAGACAATCGCCGAAGAAAGTACATCATTCCCGATGGTGTCACGGCCCACCTACATTGGGGGGCTCGGCTTCGGGATGAAATGGATGATGGGCTGGATGCACGATACCCTCGAGTACTTCAAGAAAGAACCAATCTACCGCAGGCATCACCAGAACGACCTGACTTTTAGCATGACCTATGCTTTCACCGAAAATTTCATGCTGCCCTTGTCTCACGATGAGGTGGTTTACGGTAAGCATTCCATATTAGGCCGTATGCCCGGCGATGAATGGCAGCGCTTTGCCAACCTGCGCCTGCTGTACAGCTTTATGTACACGCATCCGGGTGCTAAGCTTTTGTTCATGGGCGGGGAATTTGGGCAGGCCGGTGAGTGGAACTTTGAACAGAGCCTCGACTGGCACCTGCTCGACCACCGGTACCATCAGGGCATAAAAAATACTGTAGCATCGCTTAACAAGCTGTATAAAAAGCAGCCGGCGCTGTACGAGAAGCAATTTAGTGCCGACGGCTTCGAATGGATCAATTACAGCGATACCGAAAATTCGGTGATATCCTACGTACGCAAAGGCGAAGACCCGTCAGAAAACCTCGTTATTATTTGTAATATGACACCTGTTATCAGGGAAGATTACCGTATCGGTGTGCCTTTTGCCGGTAAGCTGAAGGAAGTCTTCAACAGCGACAGCGAAGAGTTTGGCGGAAGCGGCGTAGCCAATAAGAAGCTACAGGCGCAGGAGATTCCATGGAACGGGAGGCCACAATCTGTATCGCTTACCTTGCCACCGTTGGGTTGCGTAGTGCTTTCGGCAAAGTAAAGCAGTAGTTTAGGGCGTTTATGGAAGAGTTTATTCGTTTATACAAAGATGCTGGCACATAACATACAACCCGCAACCTTGAACCCGGAATCCAAAACCCTGAAATTACTTCAATTTTCTTTTACAGAAATGATCTTTACCGGACAGGCTTTGGCGGCTTTGTCGCATGCTTCAAAAAAAGAATGGTCGGGTTCTTTGAGTGTAAAGAACCCTTTTTTATCTGCCGAGTGCAGCAGCACCGACTTACCGTCTTTTTTAGACATACGGAATTTGGCAGGGGCAAGCTCTGCGCAATAATTGCAGCCTATGCACTTATTGCGCTGAAGTGTTATGGTTACCATCAGGCTTCGGCAAATTCTGTTTTCACCAGCTTGTAGAGTTTGTCGCTGGGGCGTATCTTAAAATCAAGCGGCAGGGTAATGCGGTCGCCTTTTTGTGCAGCCTGCGCATCGGCATCATTCGTCATGAGGGTTGTTACCACCGCTTCCTTTGCACCGGTAGTCGGTCCCGTAACTAAAATGCTGTCGCCCACTTTCAGGTCATACGCTTCTATCAGGAATTCGCCCACACCCGCTTTTGGGAAGTAATGGCGTCCTTTACCGATGTACACTTTTTTCTGTGTAGCCATAGAACCGCTTACAGCCGACCATTCGCCCAGCTTTTGCCCGAGGTAGTAGCCTGACCAGAAGCCCCGGTTATATACCGTAGAAAGGTGCTCCATCCAGCCCGCAACTTTTTCTTTAGAATACGAACCATCGGCAATGGCATCGATAGCTTCGCGGTAGCAACGGGTAACGGTGGCTACGTATTCTGGCGCGCGGCCACGGCCTTCAAGCTTAAGCACCTTTATGCCGGCGCCTACAATTTCGTCCAGAAAATCTATGGTGCAAAGATCTTTGGGCGACATCATGTATTCATTGTCGATCTCTATCTCAAAACCGCTTTCCTGATCGATTACCATATACTTCTTCCGGCAGTTCTGCTTGCACGCGCCCCGATTGGCAGACGAGTTGTGCGAATGCAGGCTAAGGTAGCATTTGCCTGATACGGCCATGCAAAGCGCACCGTGGCCAAAGATCTCGATCTCTACCGGATTGCCAGAAGGTCCGCAGATATTCTCTTTTACGATCTGTTCGGTAATCTTCTTTACCTGGCTGAGGCCCAATTCACGGCTAAGCACAATGGTATCGGCAAACATGGCGTAGAACCTTACCGTTTCTATATTGGTAACGTTGATCTGGGTAGAAATATGGACTTCCATCCCTATCTGGCGGGCGTATGCAATCACGGCCTGATCCATCGCGATAACAGCGGTTAGCCCTGCTGCTTTCGCTTTGTCGAGCAATGTTTTTATAAGCGAAAGGTCATGGTCGTAAATAATGGTATTCAGGGTTAAGTAGGTGCGTACCCCTTTCTCGCCGCATCTCCGCGAAATTTCGTCAAGATCGTCCAACGTAAAGTTCATCGAGGCGCGTGCCCGCATGTTAAGCTGCTCTACGCCAAAGTAAACGCTGTCGGCACCGTTGTCTATCGCTGCCTGTAATGCTTCAAAATCTCCCGCCGGAGCCATGAGTTCTATTTTCCCGTCTTTTGTCATACCTGTTGATTTTGCCGCGCAAAATTATCAGGCATCGCTTACAGAAAACATGATTTTTGTCATAACGGTAAACAATATTCAATAGACTACCTTAAAATCCTGAACAACGTTATTGCGTATAATACGAAACCGGATCGCGTTGCAGGTAAAGCTGAGCCTTGGGTCGAAGCCTGCTCCTTTCGCTTTGTTATCCGTTGCTACATTTCCCATGGAGCCCGCCTCGCTTTCCAGCAGGCTGCCAAAAATGAACTGATAGTTCTGTTTTCCCGAATTTGTAAAACAAACACATTGTTGTTTTGGAAATACTGCAATAACCTTTTCGGGAATTGCCTTTCCCTGCTCGTCAAACAGTAAGATTTTCCTCCCCGCCGAACCGTCAAAATCGTTGTTAGTTTCAAAAACCTTAACTGCAGAGCAAAGAGTGTCGTTTATGTAGCATTGGCCTCCGGGCAAAGCCGGTAGTTTACGGGCGGTTCCCAAGGTATACTTTACCGCCAGGGGCATTTACCAGGCAATAGCGACTGCGCTTAACAGGAAGAGGCCAACTACAAGCCTGAACTTTTTTTTTATACTCATTCGTATGATTATCTTAACATCGAGAAGTGGCCTTTTAGTATTCTTCCGTCCTGGCGGCGCACTACAAACCAGTAATCGGTAGCAGGCAGGTGTCTTCCGTTGTAAGTTCCATCCCAGCCGCCATCAGGGCCGAAGGTGGAGATCAGCTTCCCGAATCGGTCGAATACAGACACTTCCAGTCCCGGTTCGGCCATCGCAAATTTTATGCGCCAGGTTTCATTTTCGCCGTCGCCATTTGGGGTAAAGAATTTTGGGTATGATAGCACTACCGCCTGCGCGCGGTCATTTCCGCATTGGTTTACATCTTTTACATACACGGTATAGTTGCCCGAACTGAGGCCGCTAAAGGTGGGGCTTTGCTGGTAATTCACTCCGTCTATAGAATATAGAAAATCTGCAGCAGAGGGATTCTCCAGATGTACCGTAATGATATTATCAGATGTAGTCCAGTCCCTGATGTCTACCGATTGTATTACGGGCGCCTGGTAAGATGTTACGGTAACTGATTTGTTGCTTACACAGCCATAGGTATCGGTTACGGTTACGGTATATGTTCCGGCAGAAGAGACCTCGTAATTTGCGGTTAAGGGGCCGCCGGCCCAACTGTAGGAAGCATATCCGGCATCGGCAGTAAGCGTGACCGTATCACCTTCGCATATCGCTGTAGAATCAGCCATATGCAAGGCGGGTTCGGGTGTTACTAATAGCGGGAAAGAGGTGGTAGCATAACATGTAGATGTGGGGCCGGTATAAAGCACCCTGGCATATACCACCGTGGTGCCTGTAATGAAATTTAGAGGTAATGAGTTTGCCCCGTTTTCAGCATCCTGTTGGCTGGTGTGATAAGAAATGCTGTATTGCGGCCCCATCTGCGGCCCGAGAATGGTTGCAGTTGCCGAGGAAAGGTCAAAGGTCTCAGTCCCATTACCATCGGTGTCGCACTGGTGGAGTCCCGGCACCGGATAGGCCACGGCCAGCGAAGGTAGTGCCGCCACGTTAAAGCTGCGGCTCCTGAACCTTCCGCACGAATCTTCGGCCCTGAAGGTGTATACAGCAGGCTCGAGGTTTGTAAATACGGGGTTGTTTCCATTATCTACAAAATAGGGCTGGTAGTTCTTCTCCTGTATGGTATAGTGTATCGGCGGCACACCATTGGTTATCACCTCTACATCTGCATTTGTACCCGAGCAGTTTACGCTTTTTACATCGATGATCTCGAGATTTCCGCTGTAATTGAATTCCTGCAATACCTCAAAACAGTTTTTCGTAGGGTCGGAGCCACCCGAGCCGAACGACTGGTACCGTTTCAGGATACGGAAGTCGCCGGTGTAGGGCAGGCTGTACTCCATCACACCCGAAATAATCGATATAGAATTTGCCGTGTCGGGAATTGTGCCTTCGGTGTATGCTGTACCATCTACGGGATTGCCCCAAACGTTATTTACATAGTCCAGTTTTTTTTGCAGCCAAAGCGATTCAAATGCGTTGCCTGTGCTGCTATGGTTCACCACAATATCGAAAGAACCGCAATGTGGCACCAGGCTGTAATTGTTTGTAGTAACCGTATAGGCAACCAGATTCAGCGTGGTTGTCATGTTGGGGTTGCAACTGCTGGCCCCGTTAAAAGTGTAGGTGCCGGGTGGCAGGTTGTCCATGTACAGGTTGCCGTCGGAATTAAGCAGGGGGGTGG
>JAGKWW010000047.1 GCA_021151665.1 Flavobacteriaceae bacterium | reverse complement strand
GGTGCCGTCGTCATCGCAGGTAGCAAGGTTGCCCGCAGCATTGGCTACGGCCTCAAGCTCTACATAAAGGTCCCAAGGCATGATGGTGATACAGTCGGTGGTAAGGTTCTGTACCCTTACCCAGATCACCTGGTGGCCCATTACCTGGTTTACGTACTGGTTTGGCAGTGCATTGGCGTTAGCCTGTGCATTGGCCTGGCTGAAGAAGAACTTCACGTTGTAATCCACAGGGTTCTGTGTCATCAGGATATCGCCCATCCTGGAGTTCAGAAGGAACGTGGCATACCCGTCGGTGGCAGGCTCACAGATAGCATACGGCTTGATCTGTGTACCATCGCCCAGTACCGGTAGCGGGTTCACGATGATCTGCAGCGGAACAATTACCGCACACCTTGGGTTGAGCGGGTTGCTGTCCCCGGCCTCTACCCGCACATAGATGGTAGCGCTTGCGCTGGTCCATGATGTTGGGGTGGTTATCGCATTCACGCCAAGCTCGGCATCTGCCTGGCTGGTATAGTAGCTCAGCTGGGCAAAGCTGTCGTTGTTGCGTATCTGCTGCGCAGCAAGGGTCAAATCAAAGGTCTCTTCCCCTACGTTGCCAGTGTAATCGCACAGCTCCAGCGCATCCGGGTTCATCCTCGGGGTTGGCAGCGGCAGCACCTTGATCGTAAGT
This sequence comes from Flavobacteriaceae bacterium, assembly GCA_021151665.1. Lineage (GTDB taxonomy): Bacteria > Bacteroidota > Bacteroidia > Flavobacteriales > Flavobacteriaceae > Flavobacterium. The sequence goes on along the minus strand of JAGKWW010000047.1, from coordinate 32,600 downwards.
GTAGTATAGCTCTTACAGCCTTCAGGGCTGGTCACTACTACGTAAAGCGTCTGTGCATTAATTACATTGGTATAATGTACCGGGTCTGTAATTGGCGTAGCAGTAGCATTCGTACGCGGATCGAGCTCGTAATACTGAACTGTGAAACCAGCGCCTATGCCCGCAGGGCCTAATATTTCATTATCGCGACTTGTAAGGTCAAATTCAGTGAGCCCATCGTTTGGCAGCGCCTCGTTACACTGGGCAAACATTGCCGGTGTATTGATAGCCAGCGGCCTGTTGATGATCACATCAAAACTCTCTACTCCGTAGCAGCCGTTAGCATCCTCTACCCTTACCCAGATCCTTTGCGGCGTTCCCGCAGGCGCATTGCTGGCCAGGAACGCGGCCGGATTCACAATGCGTGGTGCACCGTTGTTGGCAGCTATCTCGCTGGTAAAGTAATGGATTGTGTTTCCGGTTCCGATGGCAGCTTCAATTATGGTTGTCTGAACCGTAAGGTCTACCACCATCTGGTAGTTTTGGTTATTGGTATCGGTGTCGTCGCAGAATTCAAGGTCCTGTAGTGTTGGCACCTGTGGCGACCTGTTTACATGAAGGTCAATCGGGAAGCCCCAGTTCACACAGCCTGTTACCGTATTTTCTACCCTCACATAAATAGTCTGAAGATCAGGAATTACATTAGAGTATGCCACAGGGTTGCCTATCGGATCTACATTGTTTTCAGCGTTTTCTATCGTTTCAAAGAACTGCACCGAAAGGTTGGCTCCGTTATTTATAAGCCCTGGTATCAGCGCCTGAAGATTGAACACGCCATATCCGTTGCCGTCCATATCGCACACAGTAACATCATCAAGCGGAACAGGAACGTTTACTATAGGTAGCGGCTCCACCCTCACATCGAGAAGGACTATCCTGAAACATCCTGTAGCGGCATTGCTAACACGAACAAACAGTGTTTCTACAGTCGCGCCGTTAGTATAGCTTTCCGGGTTAGGTATTGCATTTATCCCCGCCTGCGCATCGGCATAGCTATGGAAGAAGTCAAGGTCTACACCAAAAGCTCCTCCTGTTATTTCATCACGCTTGCTGTACAGGTCGAATACCTCGCGCTCATCGCCCGGGTTATTAAAATCACACAAACTATAGGGTGACGGGTTACTTGCTGTTGGCAACGCATTCACAACAAGATTAAGCGCCACCACATCATAACAGCCCGTCACATTATTTGTCACCCTTACATAAATAGTGTTGGTTGGCGAGTTGTACGCAGCCGGGTTCGGTATTACCGGGGTTCCTGCCTCTGCAAAGCTTGCCTGTGTATGATAAGTAACCGTAAAGTTAGCCGGGTTCATGGTACCCAGTACTTCCGCATTGCGCGTTGTAAGGTCGAATGTCGCAATACCATCGGTGTTGTCATCACAAAGCTGGTACGGCTGAGGCTCTACCGCTACAGGCCTTGGGTTAACGGTAAGCTGAACTGTAGATACATTATAACATTCTGTGGCTATAGAATGATATACCCTGATATATACCGTTTGGTTATAAGCGTTCACGTTGGCATATGCCGCCGGGTTGGCAATAGCATTCTGCCCGAATTGTGCATCTGCCAGCGTTTCGTGCACCGATGCCGATGTGTTGGCCTGTCCGCCTATAGCCTGTGCAATTGCAGAGGTCAGGTCGAAAATCCCGTGTCCAAGATCATCCACACCGCACGTTACCCTCGGCGTTACAGGGAACGCTGTTGGGGCGGTTACAATAGTTACAAGCATCGGGTGCTCATCGCGACACGTAAGCGTTGGGCCCACGTTTTGCGCGTAAATGTACAACTGAGTGGTCGTATTGATAACATGGCCGGCATTCAGCATGGTGCCTGTTCCGTTCGGACCTGTGTAGTAATTACCTGAAGTAAGCGCAGGAAGTGTGTACGGCCCACAGCTAAATTTATCGCCGGGATTATCTACCTGCACAATTCTCACATCGGCAAGATAACTGTGCTGATCATTACATTGCGGACGCTGTGGATTCTCGCCATAAATATAGATGGTGGTAGGCGTAGTGACCACAAAACCGGCAGACAACTGTGTACCTGTACCGCCCGGGCCCGTATAATAATTACCTACCGTAAGCGGAGGCAGCGTGTATGGAGTACACTGTGCAAAATCGCCCTGAGAATGGTCTATAGCAGGGGTGTGGAATATATTAACTGTAAACGAATTTTCATCGGTACAATTAACTCGCCCGCCGGTTGCGGCAAACACGTGGATTGTTTGTGTTGATGTGATAGCAGTACCCGCAGGAATTTCGGGGTTTGCAGCTGGGTTAGCCTCATCCGGCCCTCCCGCAAACGTATAATATTTATTCAGCGGGCTGAGCGCCGGCAGTGTATAGCTATCGCACTCAAATACATCTGCTGGATTATCTGCCGTAATTGAGTACACGGTTACAATAAAGCTGTTCTCTGCAGCACAATTTGGTGTGGTACCCGACTGCGCATAGATGTAGATTGTCTGGGTAGATGTTATAAGGAATCCGGCAGGCAGCATCGTACCCGTACCGTTTGGCCCAGTGTAGTAGTTGCCCACAAGAAGCGGCTCCAGCTGGTAAGAGAAACACACCTCTACGTCAGACCTTGCATCGAGCACCGGTGTCCGGTTTATCGTTACGTTAAATTGTGTTTGTGCGCTACAGTTTGGCGTAGTGCTGGTTTGCGCATATACATAAATTGTCTGCGATGTAGTAAGTACCGTGTTTGCAGGCAGCAAAGTTCCTGTACCGTTAGGCCCAGTATAGTAGTTACCTACCGCAAGTGGGGGAAGTGTGTAGCTGTCGCACTGAGCTACGTTGCTTTGCGGCGCAAGTACAGGCGTATGGTTAACCGTAACCCTGAACTTATTGTTGTCGGTACAGTTAGGCGTCATTGTCATCGGAATGTACACATACACATCCTGTGTACTATTAATAAGCTGGCCGGCCGGCAAAGTTGCGCCGCCGCCCGCGGGAGCGGTGTGGTATTCGCCTACTGCCAGCGCCGGTAGCACATAGCTGTCACAAACCGTTACATCTGTTGGAGGCTCAGGGTTGATAACGATTATAAATTCATTCTCTACCGAACAGTTAGGGGTGCCCCCTGTTTGCGCAAAGATGTATAACGTCTGCGAAGTAGTAATAAGCTGGCCCGGGAACAACTGGAGGCCGGTACCGCCGGAGTTAGTCCAGTAGCTACCATTAGTCAAGGCAGGCAGCACATAATTTCCGCATGAAACCACAGTTCCGGGATTATCAATAACCGGAACCGGCTTGATGGTAACCGTAAAGTCCGTTTCGCTGATACAACTTGGAGTAGTGCCGCTTGTAGCGTAGATATAAATGGTCTGATCTGTCGTAATCATATCGCCGGCGTGCAGCATTGTTCCGTTTCCGCCGGACTGGGTGTAATAATTCCCCGAAGTAAGGGCAGGAAGCTGGTAACCGTCGCACACCACCTGATCTGCAAGATTATCGGCGGTAACATTAGCGATGGTAACTACAAAGCTGTTCTCTGCGTTACAGTTGGATTGCCCTGGAATATAATTGAACACATAAATAGTTTGCGTAGAAGTTATCACGTCTCCTGCATGCATCATAGTTCCCCCGCCGCCGGGATTGGTGTAATAATTTCCATTAGTAACAGCGGGCAGCGTATAGCTTGTACAGGCAAACTGGTTGCCGGGATTATCTGCCGTAAGTGCAGGCTGAATGTTTACCACAAAATTGTCATCATCGGTACAGTTGGCTCCCGAAGTTACGTTAGCCCTTACGTAGATTGTCTGTGTGCTGGTTACATCATAGCCTACCGGAAGATTGGTTCCCGTGCCGTTTGGCCCCGTGTAGTAGGCTCCTATAGGAAGCGGCTGTAGCTGATAATGACCGCATGCGGTTACGTTTGCCGGAGCAATAGAACCATTAATGATGGTAACTGTAAACGAGCGTTGCCTGTTGCAGTTAGGAGTTCCGCCGGTCTCTGCATAAACGTATACCGTCTGGCTGGTAGTGAGCACAGTGCCCGGCGCCAACATCGTACCTCCACCGTTTAGTGAAGTAAAATAATTGCCTACAGGAAGCGCAGGAAGTGTATAGTTTGTACAGGCTACCACGTTTGGAATCGGGTCTATATTCGGCCTGTCTTTTATCGTTACTACAAAACTTGCCTGGTCGGTACACTGTGGTGTTGTGTTAGATACAGCGTAAATATAAATCGTCTGCGTAGTAACGATATTGCTGTTGGCAGCCAGCTGGGTTCCGGTACCGTTAGGGCCGGTATAGTAATGGCCTGAAGATAAAGGAGGCAGCGTATAGCTTCCACACATGGTAACGTTGCCCGGGTTGGAGGCCGTAACGTTTATGATAGTTACAGTAAATTGCCTTTGCCTGCGGCAGTTTAGCGGACCTCCTGCAAAAGCCAACGCATAAACCGTCTGGTTGGTTGTCAGCACAGTACCTGCAGGGATGATGGATCCTGTGCCGTTTGAGCCCGTGTAATATTGAGCGTTCGACGGAAGTGCAGGAAGCGTATAGCTGCCGCATGCCGATACGTTCGCGATTGGGTCAAGGTTGGGCAGTGGATGTATCGTTACTGTAAACGTGTCCTGGTCAAAACAGCCCGGAAGGCCAGGTGCTGCCGCATACACATATATTGTCTGGGTAGTAGTTACTGACGAATTGAATGGCAGTTGTGTTCCGGTACCATTGGGGCCGGTATAATATTTACCCACTGTAAGTGCCGGTAGCGTGTAGACACCGCATGCGTCCACATCAGCAACATCCGGTACATCCACAGTATTTATTGTTACTACAAAGTTACTCTGAGCCGTACATGCCGGGTTAGACGGATTTGAAGTATAGATATAAACTGTACGCGATGCAGTTACTACATAACCGTCGGGCAACTGGGTTCCCCCAGCATTTGGCTGCGTATAATAAAATTCCCCATTAGGCAAAGTAGGAAGCGTATAGGGGCCGCACGAATTAACATCGGCAGGATCTGTTACCACAGGCGTGCTAGTAATCGTAACCGTAAAACTGTTGTTCTGGGTACACGATGCGGCCGAAGGTATAAAGTAATATATGGTTTGCGTTGATGTAATCACTGTTCCCGGAGCGAGGATGTTGCCCCCACCGGCCGGCTGGTCATGATATTCACCTATAGAAAGCGCAGGCAGCGTGTAGCTCTGGCAGGCTGTTACATCTTCCGGAGCGGTGGCGGCCGTAATTATATTTACATAAAATACCTTTTGATTAGAACAATTCGGGTTTCCTCCAGATTGTGCGTAGATGTAAATATTCTGCGATGTTGTAATTACGGTCCCTGCAGGAAGCTGTGTTCCTGTACCTCCGTTCCCAGTGTAATAATTACCCACCGTAAGTGCAGGCAGCGTGTAGTTATTGCAGGCGTCAACCTGCGCCACATCCGGCAATACAGGGAGCGGGTGCACGGTAAGGTTAAACTGCGTTACAGAGTAGCATGAACTGTCGAAGCTTTTCTCAACCCGTGCATATATGGTCTGGGTGGTTCCGTTAAATCCTGTTGGTGCCGTAATTGGTGATGTACCCGAGGTAGCAGCCGCCAATGATGTATAATAGCTTACATTATTTTCATTTGGAGGAAGCACACCCAATATTGTAGGGTTTTGCTGGGTCAGGTCGAAGATAGCTGTATTTGAGCCTTGCGAACTTTCGCAAAGCGCAAGGTCCTGCGGCTGCGTTATTGCAGGGGCAGGCGACGTCAGCAGCTGGAAACTCTTTGTAGTATAACAGCTGTTGCCCGGATTTTTTACCCTCACATAAATAGTTACACCGCCCGGGCTGTTGTAAGTAAGCGGTAAAGCATTTGCCCCGGTATCAGCATCGGCCGGAGATGCGTGGTAAGTAACCACCGTGTTAGGGTCAAGACCCTGTTTTACGACCGGAGTATTAAGAGAAAGATTGTAAGCATAACTACCTGAGCCGTTATCGCATTTGTAAAGGTTATTGGGCTGCCCTGCCATAATTTGCGGAGCATACTCGATTTTAATACTTTGCGTTGTATTACAGCTTATATCCGGACGGCTTAGCGTTACTGCATAATCACCCGGCTGCGTAACTACAATAGATGGCCCGGTTGCCCCAATGGGGTTATTGTTCCTCGTCCATGTAAAGTCATAAATGTCGTCGTCCAGATTGGTCTCCAGCACATAAGAATCGCCAAAACAAAGTGGATTTCCGTTGGCAATAGTCAGGTCAGAACCAAAAAGCTTCTGCCCAAGGTTAAGGCTTCCCGCCGGAAGGAATACGGCAGAGTCATAGTCACCATCTGTACCAAGGGTCCCCCCATCGTCTGCGATGACAAATTTTATATGGTAGGATACATTCGGTATTACAGTAGCCCCCGCGTGCATCAATACGGTCTGTCCGTTGAAATTGGTTGGCGAAGAAGCAGCATTGGCCCCGCCGTTAAATTGCCCGAAATAGGCCGGGTTTGCAGATGCGCAGGTAGAATTGTAAAGGTTATTCCTGATGTTGCCTACGGTAATTGGCAATGTCGTAGACGGAATTACAGCAACATTCTGCGTGATACTGCCTTGTGTAAGGAACACTGCAAATGCATCATTTTTTGCACACTGGTAATTACCGTATTCTTCCGATGCAAACAGAAAATCGAAAGAAAATGTGGTAGAATTGGGTACAAAATCAAATTCAAGAACCGTCGCGTTTTTGGTAGCAATGTTAATACCGGATGCCGCCAGAGCCGCCTCAAGGGCAGGGTCTCCCGCCCATGCAGCAGAAGTTGCCCCTAAAAACGAATTGTTAGGGCCGGGAGCATCTTCAGCTTTTCCGGTAGAAAGAATTACACCATTAGCACCTACAGGAAAAGACGAGTTGGTATTTTGGTAATATCCTATTCCGTTAACAGTGCCCACATTACTCCCTGTACGGACAGAGATATTGGATATCTGAACAAGGCACGAGTTTTGCACCAGCACATTCTGCACGAGCTGGGCAGGAGTGTGCGACGATGAACTAACAGAAACAGCCTGCGACATCCCATGCAGGGAAGACAGCAGCGCGATTGCAAATAAAATTTTTTTCATAGGTAATCCGGGACAAAGGCAATTTTCTTATTCTTTCTCAGCAATTTTAAAATCTTATATACCAGCAAATTAAAACAGTCGGCAAATATAAAATTAAAAGTTAAAAATATTATAATTTTTCTAACGATTTTGAGCGTTATTTAAGTGATTTCTAACAAATTCCTAATTTGATAAAACTTTTACAGTAATTGACTGTATTGGTTATATTAATATTAGTAATATTTCATAATGCTTAAAACATTATAAATTGTCAAACCAATTTTTACGAATACTTAAATGGCAAAATTAAGGGTCAAAGCGCATATGTATGAATTTATACGTTAAGTTATGTTATAGTAACAGTTAAGATACCGAACCACCCTACTGTTGGATTTTTTTCATATATTTGAAGAAAATTATTTCATGGAAAGGATTCGGGAAAAGCTGTCAATTCTGGCAGATGCCGCGAAATATGATGTGTCGTGCGCCTCCAGCGGCAGCAACAGGAAAAATGAAAACAAGGGGATTGGCAACAGCAGTAACGGAATATGCCACACGTATACCGAGGATGGCAGATGTGTATCCCTGCTTAAAATCCTGCTTACCAACCACTGTATTTATGATTGCGCATTTTGCGTTTCGCGGAAAAGCAATGATGTAAAGCGTGCGGCATTTACAGTAGAGGAAGTCGTTTCGCTTACCATGAATTTTTATCGCAGAAACTACATAGAAGGCCTGTTCCTGAGCTCCGGAATTTTTAAGAATGCCGACTTCACTATGGAAAGGCTGTTACGCATTGTGAAAAAACTCCGGCTGGAAGAGCGGTTCAACGGGTATATTCACCTGAAGACGATACCGGGGGCGAGTCCGGAATTGCTTAGCGAAGCCGGATTGTATGCAGACCGGATGTCTATCAATCTTGAAATGCCTACCGAAAAAGGCCTGAAGCTACTTGCTCCCGAAAAATCGCACGAAGAGGTTAAAAAGCCTTTAGGATTTATCCGCGACACCATTGCCGGCCTGGCAGAAGAAAAAAAAACCGGCCTTATAAAGTCTGTCCCGAAGTTTGTCCCTGCAGGCCAGAGTACCCAAATGGTCATTGGGGCAACACCTGAGTCTGATATGGAAATTATGTATAGCGCTGATAGCTACTACAAAAGCTTTTCCCTTAAGCGGGTATATTATTCAGGCTACATCCCTATAAGCCACGATAGCCGAATGCCATCTATTGGCTCGCAGCCACCTCTGCTGCGCGAAAACCGTTTATACCAGACCGACTGGCTAATGCGTTTTTACGGGTTTGATGTAAAGGAACTTTTAAATCCGTCAAATCCGCACCTCGATACAGAGGTAGACCCAAAGCTATCCTGGGCACTCAGAAACATGCACCTGTTTCCGGTAGATTTAAATACAGCGGACTATAGCATGATCCTGCGCGTTCCGGGAATTGGGGTTGGCTCGGCAAAAAAGATCGTTCAGTCGCGGAGGTTTTCCCTTATTCGTGAAGACCTTGTAAAAAAATTCGGAATTGCTTACAACAGGGCAAAATACTTTATCCGTTGTGCCGACTCCCCATGGCTGCTAAACGAACCCGATCCGTTAAAGCTTAAAGGACTGATATTATCGGGCGGCAACAGTAAATATTTAAAAGTAGCTTCTAATCAGCTTAGCCTGTTTCAGCCATGATGCATTTTATCTTTGACGCAACGTTCGAAGGCTTGCTGACCGCAATTTTCGACAGGTATTATTTAAGGGAGGGCAACGTACGCCTGTTTCACGAGAAAACTTACCAGCCTGAAATATCATGTACAAGCCATCGGGTGGTTTCTGATACACAAAAAGCCGGACGCGTGTGGGATGGGCTGAAAAAAAAACTATCAGCCCGCGCCCGCAATACTTTTTTCTGTGCCTACCTTTCTGAAGATATTATTATTCATCGTGAATGTCTGGCTTATGCCTGCTATATTTTTGACAATCCGCCCGGCGCCGAGCATAATCTTGCACATCCGTCTGTGCTGTCGCTTCTGCAGGCAGAAAAGAAGGTAAGCCGCGAAAGGCACCGGATGAAAGCATTTGTACGCTTTTCAAAAACTGCAGACAACATCTACTATGCTCCCATAGAGCCGGACTTTAACGTACTGCCGCTGGTAGCCACATTCTTTCGCGAGCGCTTTGCGGATCAGCAATGGCTGATTTATGATGTAAAACGAAAGTATGGGCTTTTCTACAACCTTCAATCTGTAAATGAAGTCACTTTTGAAACAACCCCCACAACAAAAGGAAACTTATCGCCGGGGTCTATTTTTGCAACAGAGGAGGAGTTGGTGCAGGCACTTTGGAAGGACTATTTTAAAAACACAACTATTTTGGCCCGCAAAAATCTTTCACTTCACATTAGGCACGTACCAAAAAGGTATTGGAAGTACCTGAGCGAAAAACAGTGAGGATGGATTTGTTTTATTAACAAACCTATTAGTATTTGTGATATTAATTTATCAATAAATATGCAATTATTTAATAAAGATTTTTAGATACGCGTTTTATCGTTTTTTTTGTGTTAAATAACGATTTCATGACGTCTATAACATTTCCTTAGGTTTAATTTGTAGTGTAATTAAGAGATTTAATAAGATTTTTTAAGATTAATTTTTGTTTTGAGCAGTTTCGGGATAAAACTGCCATTGTAACAGAAAGGAAGTTTTCAGATATTTTTTAAATCATTTTTTAGATAAAGCCAACATCAATAAACACACAATGAATTTTGAACATCTTACCCCGCCACCAGCGATCATTGAATTTGACAATGACAACATTAAACAGTTATTCGGGTATGAGGATGCCGAAAGCGAACCGCTAGACCGATTAAAACGATATTTTTACCGAAACGATACCTATAAAAAAGTGGTAAGCGACCACCCGATTATAATTCTGGTAGGAAATAAAGGGGTGGGTAAATCTGCTATGTTTAAAATATCGATATCTGAAGAAAAGTCGAAAGGCAACCTTCCGATACTTATCAAGCCGGACGATATTGCAGAGCTGGGTGAGGGCGATGAAAACTTCCTTCTGAAAATACGACAGTGGAAATACGGGCTTATAAAAATAATCGGCTCTAAAGTATTTCGTGAATTTGGTATAAACGAAGATAAGCCGGGGGCGCTGAGCAGCTCTGTAAATTCATTGAAAGAAAACCAGAACCTTTTGCCCTCTCAGCAACTTCTTATAGACAACTTCCTGAAAAATAAAAAGATAGTTGTATATATAGATGATCTTGACAGGGGATGGGAAGGAAAGCGAAGCGATATCAACAGGCTGTCGGCACTTCTTAACAGCGTTCGGGATTTAAGCAATGAAAATCCGGGCTTGTGCTTTAAAATTTCGTTGCGAACCGATGTGTATTTTTCGATCAGGAATACAGACGAATCCAGCGATAAGATTGAGGGCTCCGTTATCTGGTATAGCTGGACAGAACATGAGATCCTGTCAATGCTCAGCAAGCGCATACTAACGTTTATGGGTATACCCGTTGCAGAGGACGATCTGAAAAACATGCCGCTTGAGGATCTTGCCCGGTACCTTGACCATATCTTTGAAGCTACATTCCTGGGTTATGGCAAATGGGAAAACCAGCCGATGTATAAAGTGTTGCTTTCGCTGATAAGAAAGCGCCCGCGCGATATCGTAAAGCTTTGCACGCTCGCTGCCCGCGAGGCCCAGCGCACGGGTTCGGGACAAATATGCACTTCGCATTTCATCAATATATTTGAGGAGTATTCTCACGGGCGGATGCAGGACACCGTAAACGAATTCCGTACCGAGCTACCGGAAATAGAGCGTCTTATTTACAGCCTTCGCCCTAATAAAAAGGACGCATCACAATGCGACCCGTTTGTATTTCACACCGGCGAGCTAACGGTTAAGATAGGCGAAATTATGAAGTACGGCGGCTTTGAGTATGCCTGTGGCCGTAAAGCAACGCCAATAGACCTGGCACACTTCTTGTTTAAGATAAGCTTTGTTACCGCAACCAAGATTATGGAGAACGGCGACGTGGAGCGCAAGTATTTTGAGGATAACCGCTACTTTCTTCATTCGGCAATCAATGCGGGCTATGACTGGGAGGTGCACCCCGTGTACCGGTGGTCGCTGCAGCCCGATAATGCTGATGATATTTACAATCGTATTAAAGTCACCATTTAATAAAACGTTCAAACATTTAAGCAATCAACCGGGGTCACTCCCGGTTTTTTTTGCCTAATGTGATTTGAACCCTGCCATCATCTCCGTCGGCGGCTGTAAGGTGAAGTACTATACCCCGGTGACGGCGTGCGGCCAGCTCTTTGCGGTCTGTGATACCTTCGTCCCTTTCAGGATTTCGCAAGGGCACATCGATACCAATATTAGTGCCCCGCCCAAGTGAGTAAACTCCCGCTATATCCATATTAAGTACGCTGGTATTTACCTGCATGGGCGCAATGGCAACGCTGGTGCCCTTTACACCCAAACTGCCTTCAAGCTTTTTAATGGTAATATTCCGGCTATCACGAAACGGGAAGGCAAATTTTGCAACATTACGCACAGGGGCAAAATCTAACAGTGCGCCGTTAAGCAGGGTAAACTTAACCTTTCCCTGCAACGATCCCGGGAGCAGCGTTCCACTACCGGAGAGCCTGCCCGAAAGTGACGTGTCTGAAGAAAGGAAGCCCTTCAGATTATCTGATTTCAGGGACTGCATACCAAAATTGTTGAAATCTTTAAAGAACTGCCGAACGTTGGCCCGTTGTATTTTTGCGTGTACCGCAAATGCGCTGGAGCTGCCTGCCGGCTTTACTGTGCCGGAAAGTGCCATGGTTCCACCGGCGTGCTGTAACACTGCTTTGTCAAGCACAAGCCTGTCTTCTGCTGCGTAAATTTTGGCCATTACATCTTTTGCAGTAAAATTATTATAGATGAGACGTCCCGCACTTACCCTGGCAGCAACGTTACACTTTTCAAAAAAGAAGTTTATCCCTTCAGAAATCCTTCCACTGCCTTTTTGAGGTGCTTTGTCCACTGGCCGTGCCCTGCCGCGGCTCCCTGCAAAACCTATAAAATCGGAAAGATACAAAGCCGGCGCACTTACCTCCCAGTTAAGCACCATCCTTTCGGGCGAATCGTAATAGAGGTTCAAAAAATTATCGAGGTAACCTTTCATACTAATGCTGCTGCGCCCGCATTTCATTGTGATAGTGTTGGTAGAGAGCTGGTCTTTGGTAATATAGAGAGCCACATTAATATCCTTTACCGCCAGATTTCGCGGCACATAGTAAGCCTCGGCGCCGGATACTTTTACCACCCCGGTAACAAAGGGGCGGACAAACTGATAGTTAACAATATCTGCACTGTAATTTAAATTGAGTTTGGCCGATCCCTTACCAAACTTCAACAGGCTTTTGTCAATGAGGCCTCCCAGTTGCGAAACCTTAAAATCGGAGCTAAGGTCGCCACGGGCCGCGGGATGGTCGAGGTTGCTTATTACCATAGTTCTCATAGCTATGGGTATACCTGAATACTCCGCTGAAAAATCGCTTAGTACAATCGCGGAATTTGCGTCGCTCATCTCCGACTGGGTATTGTACCGGTTGGTAAATCTTCCCTTAAAACTGCATTTTTTTGCAGTGCCACCCGGAGAAGTAAGCTTATTTCCTGCCGTTGACGCCCTTACTTCGATCAACGGGTCACCCCGCTCATCAAAGTTGCCTTTTAGCAGGCAGGCAACCGTTATGGGGTTATCCAGGTTAAACATTAACAGCTTTCGCGTAATATTGCCGGATAGCAGCCTGGCAGCATTAGTCCAAAGTATTGAATTATTATAAATCGAAATTGTAAAAGGTGTGGTCGGCCCCCCTGTTTTAAACGAAGCGGCAATCTCAAAATTTTCGCTTCCTATTCTTAAAGGTTGTTTTTCAAAGGTCACTTCTCCTGCCGACGCATCATAGCCTATACTAAAGCTGCCGTTTATATCTTTATCTTTTATGAAGCTGCCCTTTGCAACGCTAAAAGCCATACTTCTGGCCACTGCCGATAGCGATGCATTGGCATGCCAGCTGTCACCCGAATACCGGACAGAACAGGCAGCATGGTGTATCTCGAAGTGGTAAAGTTTCTGCTGCTTTTGGTTATCGGCTACAAAAACAACATCTTCCAGTAGTATCTTCCGCAATTCGGGAAAACTACCGCCACCGCCACTTCCTGCCACCGCCCGCTTCTTTTTTCGGAATACGCTGGTGTTGCTGTAACCTGCGGTATTCGTAAACAGATCGACCCTTGCATTTCTTACCGCCACTTTTTTTATCTGTATGGTGCCCCGCAAAAGTGCAGCAAGGTTTACTGAAACATCTACCCTGCCCGCTTTCAGGACGGTATGTTTATGCCGGTTGCACAGGCTGTCCCGTAATACCACATTTTCAAGGCGCAAAGCAATATTAGGAAAAGATGTCAAAAAGGCCGGCTCAAGATTGCCGATAGTGAGTGTGCCGGAAATATTCTCATTAAGTTTTTCAGAAAGTCCCTGCAATACCTGTTCCTTATGCGTTTGCACGTACCATGCTACTCCGAGGTAACCCATTACCACCAAAAGTACAAGTCCGGCAATAAGCCTCGCTACAACGCGTAATGCACTTCTCTTTTTAATAAAATCTTGACCTGCTTCCTCCATAATCTCTGCCATAGCTTAAAGATAATGAGCCGATTATCTAAAACTATTTAAAAAATGTTAAAGTCGGTATTTCCCTAAATACCGCTAAGGCATATGACGAAAGTCATAAAATGCCAAAAATCAGCGTCCTACCTTTGCGCTGTAAAAAAATGTAAACACATGCAATACTGGAAAAGACTGCCCCGGCAGGAGCGCCTGAATCGCCTGGAAGCGGCACTTAGTGAAAATGTAAACTTTTCTACAGATGCAACGCTCGGATATCCGGCTTCGAAGCTCGACGGTAAAGTATTTTATGAAGAAGCCCCTTTTCTGAAAGACGCCCCCATACTTAAAACATTTGTAGCCAACCCAAACAACATTGGCTGCCATACCTTTGGGCAGGGCGAAAAAGCTTTTAGCGGCACCCAGGAAATTGAGCGCGAAGTGCTGAATGTAGTTGCGGTAGATATTTTCAAAGCAGAGCCCGGGTCTTATGACGGGTACATATCGCCGGGCGGAACCGAGGCCAATATTGAAGCGATGTGGATATACCGTAATTATTTCATGAACCGCTATGGGGCAACCGCATCGGAGATCGCCATCCTGGCCTCTGAAGACACGCATTATTCTATACCCAAAGGCAGCAACCTGCTTATGCTGGACTGGATAAAAACCCCGGTGCACGAAAAAAGCCGTTATATTGACGAGGTAGCCCTGGAAGGGATGGTAATGGCTGCCCGTATAGAGGGAAAGAAATATTTTATCGTGGTGGCCAATATGGGCACAACGATGTTCGGGTCTGTTGATGATGTCGAGGTCTATACCAATCTCCTTGACAAATACGGTCTTCACTATAAAGTTCACCTTGATGGGGCTTACGGCGGATTCGTATATCCGTTCAGCAATCCGGGAAGCACTATGAACTTTCAAAATCCTGCTGTACAGTCAGTCACCATAGACGCGCATAAGATGCTCCAGGCGCCCTATGGTACGGGCATATTTATATGCAGGAAGGGGCTAATGGAAAATGTGCTTACCAAAGAAGCTGAATATGTAGAAGGAACGGACTTAACGCTTTGCGGAAGCCGGCCCGGCGTGAATGCCGTTGCAGTATGGGCTATCTTATTTACCTACGGCCCCCACGGCTGGGCAGAAAAAGTGAAGATACTCCTGATGCGCACCACATGGCTGTGCGAGGCCCTGGACAAGCGGGGAATTGAGTATTTCAGGGAAGAGTTTATGAACATCGTTACAATCGACGCCCGGTATGTACCCGATGAAGTTGCCCGTAAATTTAACCTGGTCCCGCAACGCCATAACGGAGACAACCGCTGGTTTAAGATAGTCGTGATGGACCACGTAGACACCGGCCACCTGGAAACATTCCTTGAGCACCTGGATGCAGTGACACAAACAAACAGTATGGCCTGAACAATAGCCGCGAGTAAAATCAATCCCTTCGGGAAACCGTATCATTGTGTACGGTATCGCCAGGCGCAAGCACAGAATCGGACGTCATGTCCATATCAGTTTCGGGTGTTTTGGGGTTGGTGTCGCGGCACGCACCGAAAAAGAACAGGGACAATACCATCGCAATCAGAAAAAGGATCTTACAGGTTGTTGGCTTCATAATCATTACATTTAAGTTATACCTCAGCATTCCAACAGCTGTCGTACAGCCATTTGACTACAAAGATACCACCCCTACCTGACGGGAAAAACAGCAGTAACAAAACTTTAATAGCCTGTATGCCAGCACAGCTTTAATACACTCCAATTAATTAGGGAATTTATTTGCATCCAAATAAAAATTATAGTAATATTGCAACCTCAAAACCGGTCCTATAGCTCAGTTGGTTAGAGCACCTGACTCATAATCAGGTGGTCCCTGGTTCGAGCCCAGGTGGGACCACACGGTTTTACAAGCCTCTACAGCAATGCAGAGGCTTTTTTTATTATACCCTGTTCAGATTTAATTTCCATCTGCGCCTCCGTAGATTAAACTATTGCGGATTTTTTGCGGCTATGGAAACAAAAAATACCCATTTACAGGGATACAGAAATTCGTGCTTTCCTCTTATCTTACCCGCTCATAATTACAAACTAATACGCATGGATAGGATAAAACAAATTTTTCTGGCTGTGACAGGAGTTTTGCTTACGGTAATTATATTCTGTTGCCTATTGTATACTTTCAGAATAAACAGCCTTGCTTTACCACAGCCCCCGGTGTTAACCAACAGCACAGAAACCACGGTACAGGACGCTAAGTCAAAAGAAATTGCCAATTACCAGACACTTGCACGCGAACTCACAAAGCAAAAGACTGATGCTTTCGATCTTGCAATAACCAAAACCCTACAACCCATTTTAAACACCCTGCTTACAGGCGTTTTTACCTATATTATTGCGCGGATGGGGATAAATGCCATTAAAGGCTTTCTTGCAGCTAAGCAAAGTTCGCGCAACAACAAGTCATAAAAAAGAGGTGAGCATCATAGCCCACCTCTTAATAAATTGTCATCCCACTATCACTTTCCGCAAGCACCATCTGCAATATTCTGCAGGGCTTTAAAATAAGGCACCTGCGTATCGGCAAGCTGGGGCATGCTTTCAACAAAATTTCGCATTTTTTTGCCCTGCACCGCCTTTTGGGCCACATTTACGGCTTCCGCTTTTTTACCGAGAATCATAAGACACTCTACTTTATCAAGTGTCATGATGGGCGAAAGCTCGAGAGCAGTTTTATCATCATCCAGCGCTTCAAGGTACTTTTCTATCTCGCCAAGGTTCTTGGCGTATTCTTTTGCTTTGCTTTTTTCAAGCATCTTTTTGGTGGCACCTGTCGCTTCACGGTAAATGGGCATAGAGTTGTAAAGCGAGTCGAGCATGCGGACCGTTTTCTCGCGGCTAAAGTCCGCAGCTATAAAATTATTGTTGGTTTTTGACAGGTGTGAAGAAAGCAGTTTGCAGTAATATGGCTTTTTATGCAGGTCGAGTACAGCCATCCTTGCATCGTAAAAATGAAAGCCATTTGCAAATGCAGCGGAATACTGGTCTTCCGCCGTTTTGGCATCGCCTGCATACTCTGCCGCAAGTGCATTGAATACAGCAGCATATTTTGGTGCAAGCCCTTTTATCGCCCCGGCCGCAGTAGCTTTGGCAGGATCTTTTGACAGCGCTAACGATTTCACCATACCGTTAAAAAACCCACTCTTGTCAGGATAGTCTTTAAGCGCATCTGTTAATACTGTGTAATTTGCCGCAGGATTTCCGGAGGACTCATTTTTATCAAGCTGCGTCTGGTAATAATCGAGGCTGCGTTTTGACGAAGAAACCGTTGTTCCGGAGGGGTCTGCCGCAGCCGGATTTTTAGCCTTTTTAAAGTCGGCCGCCGCTTCTGCCGCCATTCCCATTGCTTTTCTGTATGTTCCGCGTTTCACGTAATACGCGGGCTCTTCCGGGCTAATGTCTATTGCACTGTCCAGCAGTTCTAATGCTTTCTTCTTTTCGCCTTTATCGTAATAAAAAGTAGCAAGCGAACCATAGACCGCGGAGATGTCGCCGCTAGCCTTCGAGAACATCCGGCCCGCCTGGCCTGTAACTGCAGTCTTTCCGTTCTCTGAAGTTATAATTGCCTCATAAAGCTGTATCGCCTCATCCATTTTTCCGGTCTTTGCAGCAACAAGGCCTTTTACCTGTATCAGGTCGAACGGGAAGAAAACCGGCAGCGCAGGATATACTATATAGTCAAAGCCCTCCAATTTATCATCCTGGAAAGACTGGCCCTCTTTGTCGAGATCCATAAAATCTGCCAGGCCATCTTTGTCCTTGTCTCCGATTATATCAGTACCTATGCCTGCTTTGTTGAAAGATGTTTCGGCAGCCTCGTAATTTTTCATTCCGAACTGTGCCATACCATTGATAGCGCTTATCATTCCCTGATAAGAAATACCTTTTGCAGCAGTAGCAGACGGCGCCAGATGCGCAGCGAGGCCAGAGTCAGCCAGGGCACCGGTAAAATCTCCCTGCCGGTATTTAGCGTAAGCCCGTGCTATAAGCAGCTGCATCTTGTCTGTCTGACTTAATGAGCCGATTACTGTAACCGGCTTGCCTTTGCCAAAGGTGGCTTTATTCGACATATCAAAAAATCCCGGGGGAAAAGTAGTATTCAGCGAGTTATCCGGTAGCTTCTTGGCCAAAATCGCCGAAAGGATATCGTCGGCGTAGTAGTAGTCTACAATGGCGGCCCGGTACTGCCCCAGTTCCATTTTGCATACTGCCCTGTCCAGATACGCGTTATAAAGGTAGTAGCCCCTCTCCGGATTTTCGCGATACAGGGCAATGGCCTTATCTAAGAGGCTTACTGCCTTGGCGTAGTCTACCTTGTTTTGCATAAAGCCGATGTAGTTGCTCGGCATGCTTTGTGTCGCGGTAAAATGAAGGAACAGGTCTTCGTGTTCAGGCAGCTTACCAATAACAACTTTTTTCTTTTGCGGGTCGTAAAGCGAGGTAGAGCCTGCCTGGTATATCGCTTTATCAATACTCAGGCGCTCCAAAAGGCGTTCCTGCGCCAGCTTTTCGTAGTAGCGCTTGTTCATTTTCGTGATGAGGCTGCCCATTAAGCCTCCGCCGATATCAATCATTGAATTGGTGAACGCATTCCCTCCTATTTTCTTCTGGAAAAAATCTACCGCCGCATCTACTGCAAGGTCGGTTTTCTTATCCTTTCCCTGTTCGTATAAAAGTCCGCGGAGGCTACCAGGTTTTGCAGCAGGTGCATTACCGGTTATAAGGCCCGAGAAAAGTTTAGCCTGGGTGTTATCCAGCTTAAGCATTGAGCTGAGCTTGTTGGCTACTACATCAGTTTGCACATTACCCGAATTGGCAAAATATAGCTTATTCAAATCGAGCTTAGCGCCATTAATAACCGTATTGCTTTGGTCCGGAACGTAGCTGGCGAGATATTGGTTCAGCTTAGCCGGAGTAAGCTCGCCTTCTCCCGCAGCCATAACATCCTTAACAAATTCCGGATTATTGATAAGCCGGTTCAGGGCATCTTCAGCAGAGGGGGCCTGGGAAAAGCCGAAATAGCAGGATGCCAGCAGGGCAAGTGTGTACAAATGTTTCATAATAAGGTGTTTGGTGTTGCTGCGAAGATAACTGAACAACACGCGGAAGGAAATACCCATTTAATGGTATTTTTAAGGTAACACGCTTATTACTATCTTTACGCTAAACATTTAACCAATGCGCAAAATAGAACACATAGGCATCGCCGTAAAGAACATCGAAGCCAGCAATCTGATATTTGAAAAGCTGATGGGTTCGCCAGCCTACAAGACAGAGGAAGTAGCAAGCGAAGGCGTAAAAACGTCATTTTTTATGAATGGCCCTAACAAGATAGAGCTGCTGGAAGCAACAAGCCCTGATAGCCCGATTGCTAAATTCCTTGAGAAAAAAGGCGAAGGGATACACCACATTGCTTTTGATGTGGAGGACATCGTGGCTGAAATGGAACGCCTAAAGAATGAAGGCTTTACGGTATTGAATGAAACTCCCACTCATTTTCAAATTTTCAAATCTAATTTAAGTACTTTTGCAAAATGGAATCAAACAGGCAGAAAAAAATAGGCGCGCTGCTGCAAAAAGACCTTGTAGACATACTACAGGGCGAAGTGCGCAAAAACGGTATCCCTAACCTTGTATTATCTATTTCGAAAGTAAACGTTACTACAGACCTCTCTATAGCGAAAGTGTACCTGAGCGTATTCCCCTCCGATAAAAAAGGGGAAATACTTACCGCAGTGCGCTCTAACACGCCGCTTATAAAGCATGACCTGGCACAAAGGGTACGCCTGCAGTTGCGTAAGGTACCTAACCTCATTTTCTATATTGATGAAACCTTAGACAATATTGAAAAGCTTGACCGTGAACTTAGCGGCGAGAACAACCCTATTGCAAATCCCGACCTGCTGGAAAGAAGAAAGAAAATATAACCTTGAATATTGCCCTGTACATAGCACGGCGTTATACCGTCAGCAAGAGCAAAAGCACTGCAATCAATATCATTACGGGTATTGCAGTATTGGGTATTGTAGCAAGTACAGCGGCACTTTTCATTATCATGTCGGCCTTCAGTGGGCTGCGGGCCTACACCGTTTCTTTTTCTAATGCAACCGACCCCGACCTTAAAGCCGTTCCGCTGACAGGTAAGTCATTCAACTTTTCAGAAAAACAAAGAAGCATGCTGGCTCACGAAAGCAGCATTGCACAATACAGTCGCATTGCCGAAGAGCGCGTACTCTTCTATTTTGACGGAAAAGAGCAGGTGGCATATCTTAAAGGCGTAGATTCTTCTTATACTTCGGTAACAGGTATAAAGCAGAAACTCGTTTTAGGCACATGGCCGAAGGCGGGAACCAACCAGGTGGCTGTAGGGCTGGCTATTGCCGATCGTCTCTCGATGGGGCTAATGGATTTTAACCGCCCGTTTGAGGTGTATGTACCAAAAGCAGGCGAGGGCACCATCGATACTCCCGAAGATGCCTTTAATAAATCGGCGCTGACGCCCATCGCGATTTATTCAATAAACGACGACCTTGACAACAAATATGTGTTTTGCGACCTGCCCCTTGCTCAGGAGATGCTGCAGTTTCCCCCTGGCCGCGTAACCGGGATCGAAATTAAGCTGGCAAAAGGCGCGACGGAAGCCGAAGCTAAAGAGGCCTTGCAGCGCGTATTTGGCAACACGCTGGATATAAAGAACCGCAAGCAGCAAAACGACAGCATGTACAAAATGCTGAATGCCGAAAACATAGTAGTGTACCTGTTTTGCTCCCTCGTAGTAGTAATGACATTGTTTTGCCTGGCCGGATCGCTCATTATGCTGATACTCGATAAAAAAGAAAACATTAAGACACTCCGCAGTATTGGCGCCGAGATGAACAGCCTGCGCAACATCTTCTTTTTTCAGGGGCTCTTTATCACTACTATCGGTGTAATTATTGGCCTGGGCATAAGCATTGGAGTAGTGTTCCTGCAAAAGCATTTCAGCCTGCTGATGATTACCGACAAGTTGGCCTACCCGGTCGAGTTTAACTTCTTCAATGTAATTTTGGTACTGGCAACCATGTATGTTTTGGGCATTCTGGTATCGCGCATTGCGGCCTCCCGTGTAAATACCCGTCTTTTGGACAATTAATCGCTTTTTTCAATAGAAAAAACTTTTATATTTGCCTCATTCCTACCGCATATGATAGTAGCAGCAGCCTGCTAAAAGGCTAATTTACCGCAGAATGAAATAAAGGCCAATACCGGCCTTGGTTACTATTATATTATACGCAACATATCATGACAAACCATACACCCTCCCAAAGTGTGCTTTCACGCTTTTACAATTTACTGAAACAGTCGCTCAAAGGCGAAAACCTCGACTTTACTACCGGAAGCATACGCCGTGCCGTACTGCTGCTGGCCATACCCATGATGCTCGAGATGATGATGGAATCGGTGTTCGCACTGGTCGACCTTTATTTTGTAGGCCATCTTGAAAACAGCAGTGCAGCCGTGCAGACGGTAGGCCTTACCGAATCGATACTATCAATAATCTACTCCATTGCTATGGGGCTCGGCATGGGCGCTACCGCGGTGGTAGCGCGACGCATTGGCGAAAAAGACCCGGTGGCAGGCGCCAAGGCCGGCATGCAGGCCGTTGTTATTGCATTATCCATTAATGTCGTAATTGCGGTACTCGGATTTATTTTCGCCACCGATATCCTCATGCTTATGGGATCCTCGCGGGAATCCGCCGAATTCGGTACGCCTTTTATGCGGGTTATGATGTGCAGCAGTTTTGTGATCATGCTGCTGTTTATTCTCAACGGAATATTTCGCGGGGCGGGCAATGCCGCTATTGCCATGAAAAGCCTCTGGATAGCCAATGCTTTCAATATTGCGTTGTGCCCGATTTTTATTAACGGATTAGGCCCTATCCCGGCTTTTGGGCTTACCGGGGCTGCTATAGCAACAACGATAGGCCGAAGCATGGGTGTATTGTACCAACTGTACAACCTTTTTAACGGCAAAGGCATCCTGAAGGTTGCGGCCTCTTACTTTATTCCCGATAGGAAACTAATCGGCTCATTGATCGGCATTGCCGCTCCCGGTATGCTTCAGTTTGTAATTGCATCGTGTAGCTGGATATTCCTGGCAGAACTTGTAGCTACCACCGGAGGCGATGTAGGTTCGGCCGGCTACCAAAGCGCTATCCGTATCATGATGTTCTTCATGCTGCCGGCCTGGGGGCTAAGCGGAGCTGCGGCAACACTTGTTGGGCAAAACCTGGGCGCGAAAGATGTGGGCCGCGCCGAGCGGTCGGTTTTTGTCACGGCAAAATTCAGCGTGGGCTATATGACGCTCATTATGGTGATTTGCCTGCTTGCCGCCAATACCATGATGGGATTTTTTACGAACGATGAAAGGGTTCATGAGGTTGCCGTTAACGCCATAAGAATCCTCAGTACCGGCTACATATTTTATGGTATCGGCATGGTGCTGCTCAATGCTTTTAACGGCTCGGGAGATACAAAGACACCCACCTGGGTTAACTTCTTTGGGTTCTGGCTGCTGCAGATACCGATAGCCTACCTGCTTGCAAAAGTCGTTGGACTCGGTCCGCAAGGCGTTTTCTGGGCTATACCAATTGCTGAAACCGCCATGACAATTACCAGTATATTTCTCTTTAAAAAAGGGCGCTGGAAAAAGGTTGAGGTTTAGTAGGGATATAATATTAAGCTCTTTATTTTACCCACACTTTGGCGTAAAGTACTATCAATCATTCTGTCTTCTCATTCGTTAATTTGCTCACAATAATGGGCAACCAAATGTAGTGGAATTGACATCGCATAATACTGATGCTTCCGGACTATGTATTAGGAGGTTAAACAAAAAATAGTATATGTCGCGAATTTTTTTATACTTTTGTTAAAACACTGTATATGAAAAACATATTTTCAGTACTTGCGCTCCTTGTCGCCGGGACACATTATGGTCAAAGCGTTGTCGGGTTATATAATTCCGGCGCGCTCGCAACACAAGGCTACGTCCATTCTGTTGGGGAAATATATGTTGTGCCCGAGGATCCCGATTATTCGCAGGGTAGCACTGTGGCTATAGCGTCGCAATTATTGTTCGGCGTCTTAGGCAATGTAGAAATTGTGTCTGAAGGAGTAATGTTCTATCCTAACCCGGTACAGGATTATCTTACAATAATTTTACCAAATCCGGCAGATATAGCGCGGATTGAAATTTTTGACATGAAAGGCACAAAGGCTATAGTACCTCTGATTGACAATAAGCTATTGGATCTAAGCGGCCTAAGTGCAGGAACCTACCTAATTACACTTCCCGATTCCAATAACAAACCAATTAAAATAGTTAAAGAATGAAGCCACTCTACACATTCTTACTCTTTCTCTTGAGCATTGCGTGCGTAGGCCAGGTCCCTCGCGCCTTCAGCTATCAGGCGATGGCCCTTAATGCCTCCGGCGAACCTGTCGTTTCGTCTCCTGTAAAGATTAAAATCAGTATACTTTCCGAAAGCGCCGCCGGCAATGCTGTTTATGAGGAACTGCATAATCCCACCACTAATAATAAAGGCATCTTTACGTTGGCTATAGGGACCGGACAAGTGGTATACGGCATGTTTCATACAATTGACTGGGGATCGGGGTCAAAGTTCCTGAAGGTTGAAATCGATGTAAATAACGGCAACAATTTTGTTACGGTGGGTTCATCGCAACTGCTCTCTGTACCTTATGCCATGGTAGCAGGAACTACAGTCGGCTACGCTGATAACCCCAAGCCCTACCTGATTGGATCGTTCAACAATTTCGATACTAATACAGCCATTCCAATTGTTTCTTACGGTTACAGTTCGCAGCAGGAATGGAGGATGTATAAGTATTTTACAGCCGGAACCGCACTACGTTTTTGCTTCTCACAGGGAGCTCAGGCTACTTATGGAATTGGGGCGAACAGCACACTTTCTATAACAGGAGGAAATCTGGGCGTTCCTGAAGATGCCGTATACCTGCTCCGGATAAAGCGCACTAATTCACAGTATACCGTTTATCTTACTAAGGCTGTAGTAAGCATGGATAGTACATATGACGGTGGCTGGAGCCATTACCTTACCTACAATCCGCAGACAGGACTGCATAGTATTGAGTTCACATTAAGTCCGTCAAACGCGACCTATGGTGCTTATCAAATAACTGTTATGGCCGGGCCCGGAACAGATGTGGTACTGAATCGTAATCCCAATGGAACCCTGGATAATTCCGGAGGCTCCTGCATCTGTACAACCCCTTTTAATTTGCCACCCGGAACATATAGGCTTGATATAGACTTGCTACCGCAACTTACCGGAAGTCACTATTCATATACACCCCTATAATTTTGCGCTATACCGTCTTCGCAAACTTATCAAGCACTTCGTCCAGTGTATCATACACATCAGACGCGTGGTCAAAGGTTACCATTTTCTGGCGGTATTCTTTAAAGTTGGGAATACCTTTAAAGTAATTGGTGTAATGCCTGCGGGTTTCGAAAACGCCTACGCGCTCGCCTTTCCACTCGATGGCCCATTGGAGATGGTTGCGGGCCGCCTCTACCCGGTCTTCCAGTGTGGGTGCTGCCAGGTGTTCGCCGGTTTCAAAGAAATGCTTGATCTCATTGAATATCCACGGGTATCCTATTGCAGCACGGCCTATCATGATGCCGTCGGTACCGTAACGGTTCTTATATTCGAGTGCTTTTTCGGGGCTGTCTATATCGCCGTTGCCAAAGATTGGGATATGGATACGCGGATTGTTTTTCACGCGGGCAATATGGCTCCAGTCGGCTTCCCCTTTATACATCTGGGCGCGGGTACGGCCGTGTATCGTAAGGGCTTTGATACCCACATCCTGCAGCCTCTCGGCTACCTCGTCGATGTTGATGGAATCATCGTCCCACCCCAGGCGGGTTTTAACCGTAACGGGCAGGCTGGTTGAATTAACCACTGCTTTGGTAAGGCGCACCATCAGGTCGATATCCTTGAGCACACCGGCGCCGGCGCCTTTGCACACCACCTTTTTCACAGGGCAGCCAAAATTAATATCTACCAGGTCGGGGTTTACGGTTTCCACGATCCGGGCCGACATGGCCATTGCCTCTTCGTCGCCGCCGAATATCTGAATGCCTACGGGACGTTCGTAATCGAATATGTCGAGCTTTTGCCGGCTCTTCATCGCATCGCGTATCAGCCCTTCCGACGAAATAAATTCCGAGAACATCAGGTCGGCGCCATGCGTTTTGCACAGCCTCCTGAAGGGCGGGTCACTTACATCTTCCATCGGGGCCAGCAAAAGCGGAAAATCGGGAAGCTCAATATTACCAATCCTTACCATCATCTACATTTTCGGCAAAAGTACAAATTCTGAAATAATCGATAGGTAAGTAAAATCTCTTAAAAAGAAGTTATTACCCTGCATTTAATCGAATTTATAGGTATCATAACGATAATTTATGTTAAAGGCATTTAACAGTTATTTAATAAGTAATTTAAATCGTTGTTTTGTGTCCAAAATACTTAAAAGCCTTATTAATTCTGTAACTTTTATTTTATGTTCTTACAATCACCTACTAAAAAAATTCAGCATTTGCGGGATCGGTTTTTGCTTGTCCTTGCCCTGATCTTTACTGCGGGAAACATGTACTCGCAGACACCAACAATTTCTTCTACTGCACCAACGGTAGTCACCTACAGGAGCCAGATTACCGTAACGGGAACTAACCTTACTTCCTCTACTGTTAGGGTTAATAGCACCGCTGCCACGATTGTAACGAACACGGCAACCCAGATTGTATTTACTGTTCCAGAAATTGCTGTGGCTACAGGCAATTCAATTACAGCTGCTGTTGTAATTACAAAAAACTCTGTAAATTACACTGCAGGAAATATCACTTATATAAAACCTGCCTCTACCAACAATGCGATATCTGCAGCTACCAGGGTGATTACTGACTGGCAGGGCTACTGGTCTTCTACCGGGCCAACGTCCACCGCCGCTTTGCAACCGGACCGCCAGCACAGCGTAACGGCAATGCAGTTTAACGGAGTGATTTACTCAACAGGGGTAGACGACGCCAAGTTAAATTCTAAAGGCATTTCTTATGTTCCGGGCGATTTTAAAGCACTACCCATCAATGCTATTACAGGCACCTCCGGAGCGGCCGGTGCCTCAAACTACATTGCGCTTGCCACAAAAATGGATGGTAACGCAACGGCCCTTGTACCCACCGCACCCGGAGTGGCCGGCCTTATTACCAAAGATATCCTGATTGATGGTGTTAAAGGCCTTGGATTAGGTAGCGGTATGACCAATATCACCGCAACGGCAACAATGCTCTTTAATGTAAACAATATCGTGACCAGCAGGATAGACGACAACGAGCCGGATATTATTGTATCGCAAACAGCAGACCCTGACGTTGATAAGTTTGACGTATATTCTTTTGTAGATGCGTCCGGTAATATAGTTGGTAATCCGGTATATATAGCGCTTAACACAGTAAACGCCATCGGAACTTACAAACTCGATCTCTTTTCTATTACTGCATCTGCATCTTATGATACCGCCACTATCCTGTCTTCAGGGCAAACCCAGACACCGGGCATACGCCCTATCAGGCTCGTAGGCTATAAATTATCTGATTTTGGTGTAACCGATGCCAACAAAAACCAGATCACAGGATTTAAGATCATGCCAAGTGGTGTAAGCGACCCCGCATTTATTGCTTATAACGGAAACTCACTTCTTATCCCCGCGCCGCAGATCACGCAGCATCCCGCATCTGTGGTAGCATGCGTGGGAACCGGTACCAGCGCTACCTTCAGCGTAACGGCTACCGGAAATAACATCACTTATCAGTGGAAAAAGAACGGCATCAATGTTTTGGGCGCCACGTCATCCAGCTATACCATCAGTAACGTTTCCGCCTCCGACGTAGCAACTTATACTGTAGTGGTTACCAATTCCGCAGGATCGGTAGTAAGCAACGAAGCCTACCTCAATACGATTATTGCGGTACAGCCATCAGACAACACAGCGTGTCTTAACGTATCGGGGCCAACAGTAGAAGTTATAGCCAACGGACTCAACCTTACCTATCAATGGTATAGCAGTGCCACGCTTACCAATTCGGGCGGAACAATTATAGCGGGCGCTACTTCGGCGAGCTATGCACCACCGGTAACCGTAGCCGGAACCAAATATTATTACGTTGTTGTTCAGAATGCGGGTTCGGGCTGTACGTCACAAACCTCATCTGCCGTAAAATTTGTTGTAGGCGCGAACCTCGCAGCGGGGTCGGCTTACATTGGCGGAACAGCGGGAACAACCAATAACATAATTGCCAGCACCATTTGTACGGGCAGCACGGCCACGATAAGGGTTGCAGGCCATACCACAACAGGCGTAACGCTGCAATGGGAACAGTCTTCAGACGGGGAGAGCGGATGGAATAGTGTAGCTGCGAATGGTGGCACAGCAGCCTATACAACACCGGCGCTTACCGCAACAACGTATTACAGGTTCAAAGTTAATAACACCTCATGCACTGACTATTCTAATGTAGTTACTGTAACGGTAAACCCTGCTTCTGTTGCCGGAACCGTATCGGCAGACCAGGCACTTTGCTCTGGCAGCGCTGCTACCCTTACGCTTACAGGATATACCGGTAACATCCAGTGGCAGCAATCAGCAGACGGCGCAACAGGATGGGCGAACGTAACAACCGGAACCGGCAGCACAACAGCGAGCTATACAACCGCTGCACTAGCTGCAACTACATACTACCGCGCGATTGTTACAAGCGGCGTGTGTTCTGCGGCAACCTCTGCCACCAGCAAAATCACCGTTAGCACTCCTGCCAGCGCCGGTACGATTTCGGAAAATCAAACCATCTGCCCGCTTACTACAGCTACAGTATCTGTTAGCGGAACGACAAATGGAACGCTACAATGGCAATCATCTGCAGATAATTTAAACTGGGCAGATATCGCCGGTGCAATGACAGCCTCTTACACTATCCTGCCGCTTACGCAAACATCCTACTACCGCGTTGTGGCTACAAACGGGACCTGTACGGCAACGTCGGGTGCAATAACGGTAACTATAAGCGACACTTACATCTGGAATGGTTCTGTAAGCACTGACTGGCATACTGCGGGCAACTGGAGCTGTAATGTAGTGCCTACACTGACGTCGAATGCGGTCATCCCGCAAACCGCCAACCAGCCGGTGGTTTCGTCACTGCTTCCTGCACTTGCAAAAACACTTACAGTACAAGCGGGCGCTATACTCACTGTAAACAGCGGAAGCAACATCACGGTAGCAAACACAGTATCTGTAGCCGCAACAGGAACCTTTACCCTACAGAACAACGCCAACCTGATACAGACCGCTACGGCTAACACCAATACCGGTAACGTTACTGTGAAGCGCGATAGCAACACGTTGTACCGCCTCGACTACACACTATGGAGCGCACCCGTTACAGGTCAGAGCCTGTTCAACTTCTCTCCTGCTACACAGGCAATACGTTTTTACACCTATAATTCGCTACTGGATATTTATCAGACCGTACCTAACCTCAGCGCCACTTCGACTACCACATTCGACCTGGGCAAAGGCTACCTGATCCGTATGCCGAATGGTGATGCAACCCCTGGTTATAACGGAGGTTCGACGCCAATTATCTACCACGGACAGTTTACAGGCGTGCCAAATAGCGGAACGATCAGCGTACCCGTATCGCTTGACGGAAAAGCATTTAACGCCATCGGTAACCCTTACCCGTCACCAATCAATATCCATGCGTTCATTAACGAGAACGCCGATAATATGGCAACAGGCACCATTTATGCCTGGAGAAAGCGCAACAATCAGGACCATACCAGCTATGCTACCGTAAACAAGTTTGCCTATTCAAGGAACAACGACGAGGGAGGCGAAGTAGGCGGCGATATGTTTGTAGCGGGCGATGGGCCAAACTGGAGCCTGAACACCGGGCAGGGCTTTTTTGTAAAGGCGAAAGCCGGCGCTACCAATATTGTCTTTAAAAACAGTATGCGCGTAGCCATCAACAACAACCAGATTTTCAGGAACGCACAGCAGGAGGCTTCAACCGCTTCAAGGCTGTGGCTGAACCTTAGCGCAACCGGCCAGTTTGCCCAGATGGTGCTTGGCTACTCTGCCGAAACTACCGACGAGGTAGACTTCGGTTACGACGGCCCTTCACTGAACGACGGAAAAACCGAAGTGTATACTACTGTAGGTGAAACCAAGCTTGCCATTCAGGCAAAAGGAAACTTTACAGCTACGGATGTGGTTCCGGTAAGTTACCGCGTAACCAATGCAGGAAGCTACAACTTCGCACTGGATAAAACAGACGGTGTATTTGCGAACGGCCAGGACATCTTTTTAAGGGATAACCTGACAGGCACCATCCACGACATTAAAGGCGGAAGCTACAGCTTTGCTACTGATGCAGGTACATTCACCAACAGGTTCGACATCCTGTACACCAACATTGTACTGGGCGTAAAAGACCCTGCCGCTGCGCAAAACGTAGTGGTATATAAAGATGCTACAGGCCTGCACATTGCAGGAGGTGCTGTAACACTGAAAGACATCCAGCTGTATGACACTCGCGGAAGGCTTATCTACGAGCGCAAAGGCATCAATGAGAATGATGCGCTTATTAATGGCCTTGCCGTAGAGCAACAGGTGCTCATCCTTCAGGTGACTGCCGCCAACGGCACCAAGACCTCACAAAAAGTGATCTACTAATACCATGATATTCACGTAAAAAGGCAGCCGGAATGGCTGCCTTTTTTATTAAACCGCAGCCCAACATAATACTTTGCAACTCGTTAACTTTGACTATATTTGCGGCTTAGACCGTTAGACTGTTGGATTTTTAGATAATTAGACTTTAGACTTCCGGAAGTGCCGAGCATTAGGCGACCAATCTTGTAGTCTAAAATTCTAACGATCTAACAGTCTGCGCGCCGCGCTCCGCGTGAGGGATGGAAGCGGCATCCTCACAGTCATGCTGAGCCTGTCGAAGCCTAAGACTGTGAGATACAGCGTACAGCCCGGCCCGCAGCCTGCGGAGGGACACGCCCCCCTTCGACAAGCTGAGAAGCACACCTTTCGACTGCGCTCAGGGTGACAGCCGCAAAGCTCAGGGCGACATAAAATTGACATACGAAGAAGATGAAGCATATTAGGAATTTTTGCATTATTGCACACATTGACCACGGAAAAAGCACCCTGGCCGACCGCCTGCTGGATGCTACGCAAACCGTTACGGCGCGCGAGCAGCAGGCACAGCTCCTGGATAATATGGACCTGGAGCGCGAGCGGGGCATTACCATAAAGAGCCACGCCATACAGATGGAGTACACCTACAAGGGCGAGCAGTACATACTCAACCTTATTGATACTCCCGGGCACGTAGACTTCTCGTACGAGGTGTCGCGTTCTATTGCGGCCTGCGAGGGCGCACTACTTATAGTAGATGCCGCACAGAGCATACAGGCACAAACCATATCTAACCTGTATCTGGCACTGGAGAACGACCTGGAGATCATCCCGGTGCTGAACAAGATAGACCTGCCAAGCGCGAACCCTGAAGAGGTGAGTGACGATATTGTAGACCTGTTGGGCTGCAAGCTGGAAGATATTATCCCGGCGAGCGGTAAGACCGGCCTTGGCGTAGACAAAATACTGGAAGCCATTATAGAACGCATTCCGGCGCCGAAAGGCGACCCGAACGAGCCGCTGCAGGCGCTGATTTTCGACTCGGTGTATAACCCTTTCCGCGGGATTGAGGTTATCTTCCGCGTGATCAACGGGTCGATTACGAAAGGGCAGAAGATCAAGTTCATGGCTACGGGCAACGAGTACTTTGCCGATGAGGTGGGTACACTGAAGCTGAACCAGGTTCCGAAACAGTCGGTTGGGTCGGGCGATGTGGGTTACCTGATCTCGGGCATCAAGGAGGCGCGCGAGGTAAAGGTGGGCGACACCATTACCGATGCGAAGACCCCTACCAAGAATATGATCACGGGCTTTGAAGATGTGAAGCCGATGGTATTTGCGGGTATTTACCCGGTAGATACCGAAGATTATGAAGAGCTGCGCAACTCTATGGAGAAGCTGCAGCTGAACGATGCGTCGCTGGTGTTTACGGCAGAGAGCTCGGCCGCACTAGGCTTTGGTTTCCGATGTGGTTTCCTCGGGATGCTGCACATGGAGATCATCCAGGAGCGCCTCGAGCGCGAGTTCAACATGACCGTGATCACTACGGTGCCCAACGTGTCATACCTTGCTTATACCAAGAAAGAGCCTGAAAAAGGCATCATTGTAAACAACCCGAGCGACCTTCCCGAGCCAAGCAAGCTGGACCATGTGGAGGAGCCATTCATCAAGGCGACCATCATTACTAAGAGCGACTATGTGGGCAACGTTATGAGCCTGTGTATCGAGAAGCGCGGTATTATTACCAACCAGACGTACCTGACCACAGAGCGCGTGGAGCTGAACTTTGATATGCCGCTGGCAGAGATCGTATTCGACTTTTACGACAGGCTGAAAACGGTATCTAAAGGGTATGCCTCTTTCGACTACTCCCCTATCGGGATGCGCACCTCGAAGCTTGTCCGCCTCGATGTACTGTTAAACGGCCAGGGTGTGGATGCGCTTAGTGCACTGATACACGAAGACAACGCTTACAACATTGGTAAGAAGATGTGCGAAAAGCTGAAGGAGCTTATCCCGCGCCAGCAGTTCGACATTCCTATCCAGGCCGCGATTGGCGTAAAGGTAATTTCACGCGAAACGGTAAAGGCCCTTCGTAAGGACGTTACAGCCAAGTGTTATGGTGGTGACATTTCGCGTAAGCGTAAGCTCCTCGAAAAGCAGAAAAAAGGTAAGAAGCGTATGCGCCAGGTGGGCAACGTAGAGATACCGCAGGAGGCATTTATGGCGGTATTGAAGCTGAATGACTAAATTCTATTTTGAATTTTAAATTATAAATTTTGAATGAAAACCCGGTGCAGCGATGTGCCGGGTTTTTTAATAATTTGTTAATTTAACAAAAATTACATAGCTTAGCAAAACCCAAACCATACTAAAATGATTAACTATTCAGCTTGGCCAAAGAAGAAGATTCTTACTACGTCCCTACGTCTTGATTTAAATAACCCACGTTTGTCTGAAACAACTAGAAAGCAAAATCAAAACGAAATCATCGACTACCTTGTAAATCACGAAAAAGTATATGAGTTAGCAATGGAAATTGCCAGCAAAGGATATTTCTTGAATGAATTACCTATTGTTGTCAAAGAAAAAGATAAATACCATGTTTTAGAAGGGAATCGGAGGGTTTGCGCATCAAAAATATTAATTAATCCAGAACTGATTAAAAGTGCAAGTAAAAGGAGAATTATTAAGGAGGCTTTAAAGACATTCGACATTGACATCGTTAAAAAGCTAGAAGTAATAATTGCGCCATCGCGCGAAGATGCAGATGTAATGATTGTGAATCGGCACACCGGTGGATCGGCTGTCGAAAAATGGGATAAGACAAAACAAGATCGTTTTTTATACTCTAGGTTTAATGCCGGAGAATCAGTTTCTCAAATGGCAGCGAAATTCCCAATGACTAAAACCGAGATTAAAGATTCATTAAAAAGATATAACTTTTATAAGGTATTATGT
>JAGKWW010000087.1 GCA_021151665.1 Flavobacteriaceae bacterium | reverse complement strand
GCAGAAACTCCACAGGTCTCAGATGAATCCGCACTTCATATTTAATTCGATACAAAATGTACGCAGCCTTATTTCAAGCAACCAGGATACCGAAGCGGTAGATTACCTTAACCAGTTTTCAAAACTCACGCGCCAGATACTGGAATCGTCAGATGAAAACTATACGTCGCTGGAAGATGAAATTGAGCTTATCAGGAATTATATTTCAATTCAGCAGCTGCTCTATGGTAATTCGTTTGAATTTGATATTAACGTTGATGAATCGATAGATCCCGAATCGGTTTTCCTTCCGCCGATGCTTACCCAGCCATTTATTGAAAATGCCATAAAACATGGGCTTGCAAGCAAAGCCAATGGAGGCAGGCTGGTTATCAGTTTCAGGATGCAGGGCGACCGTCTGTTGTTTGAAGTTTCCGACAACGGTGCAGGATTTAGCGTAGCCCCTAAAGCCGACGGGCACAAGTCCATGGCAATGGAAATTACGCGCAAGCGGCTTGTTAACTATACTAACAATCCGGATTTCGTTGTACAGTCGGGTAATATCTTTGATGGTGACGAAAATGTAATCGGCGCCAAAGTAGCGTTTGAAATACCCTACATTTTCGAGGCATAGTTTCATAGATAAATGAGTCGCGTAAGTTTTGCTATCTTTATCCTATGCAAACCTTAACTACCAATCAGGTTCCAGTCTATCCGCTCGAACCTAACGAATTTACGGGCTACCGGCACTTTAAAATGTACCATTTTAACGGAGAGCGCCCGCACCGCGATGACCTGCTTACGCCGCACCGCAAAGATCATTACCTTTTTGTGATGATGCGCCAGGGCGGCCACCAGCAATGGATAGACATGGCGCCCTATATACCGAAGGAAAACACTTTTTATTTTGTGGGGCCCGATAATATTATCGTAAAGGAAATAGGCAAATGCATGTGGAGTACAGGTATTGCCTTTACACACGATTTTATGGCGCTGCAGGAAGGAGCGGCCCTGGCCAACCTGCCCATTGTAAAGAACCCGCACAGTATACATGAGCTCTCCCTTTCACAGGACGATATCATTTTCATAGAAGATATGCTGGTAAAGCTCGATGCTGAATACCGCCAGCCGGGAGAGTGGCAGCAGCGCATGCTGGTAGCGCATACCACGGCGTTGCTTACTTACATGAGCAGGGTGTATACCGAACAGGCTGCAAACATCGAAGTTACCGCTGATAAATCTTTGCTTAAAAAATTCCAGTCCGCCGTAAACGAAAGTTACCTAGAGTTGCATGAAGTGGGAGATTATGCGGCACAGCTCAACATCTCTGCGGGGCACCTTAGCGAGGTGGTAAAGGCGCAAAGCGGAAAACCCGCTATAAAACACATTCACGAACGAATAGTACTTGAGGCCAAGCGCCTGCTTTTCCATACCGATACTTCGCTAAAAGAAATCGCCTATCACCTTGGCTTTGCCGATGCCTCTTATTTCAACCGCTTCTTTAAGCGTGAAGCAGGGGAGACGCCATCGGCCTTTCGCGACAACATCCGTAAAATGTACCAGTGATGCCGAAGAATGTGTAGCGTGCCCCGAAAACGCCTGATGTAGCTTTGTACCGTTAATCAATTACACTTTATGAAAACAGTACTTATTACAGGCGCCAACCGTAGCATTGGCTTTGAAACCGCCAGGCAGTTATTAAAAATGGGGTATTATGTGTACCTGGGCAGCAGGGATTTTTCTAAAGGAGAAGAAGCAGCGGCTCTGTTACAGTCAGAAGGCTTCGAAAGCGTTGAGCCAATCGAGCTGGACGTGACCAATGAGGCTTCCGTTAAAAACGCAGCCGAAACCCTTTCTCAAAAAACCGGCTCGCTGGACGTCCTTATCAACAATGCCGGAATACTCGGTGGTATGCAGCAGACCTCGCTTGATGCCGGTGTTGCTACTTTTAAAGAAGTTTATGACACTAACTTATTTGGAGTGATTGCTGTAACGCAGGCTTTCATCAGCTTGCTGAAAAATTCTAACGAACCGCGTATCGTGAATGTAACTTCGGGGCTCGGATCGCTTACCCTTCATACTGACCCTTCGTGGAAATATTATCAGGTAAAGGCAGCGGCCTATGTATCGTCTAAGGCGGCGTTGAATGCTTATACTATTGTTTTGGCATACGACCTTAGGGATACAGCATTTAAAGTTAATGCCGTTGATCCCGGTTATATAGCCACCGACTTTAACCACCATAGCGGGCCGGGAACCGTAGAGGATGCCGCAGCAAGAATTGTAAAAGCGGCGACTTTAACAGCAGATGGCCCTACGGGACAGTTTTTCAGCGATGACAATGCTCCCGATACCGGCATCAGCCCCTGGTAAGCGACATTAATCAGGTAGCATCGTAAATCTCCATGGCTTTTGGGAGGCAGGAGGCAACGCCCGCGAGGCCGCATGTGGTAAGGGTAATCAATATCGCATCACGCACTTCTTCGCGGGTGGCGCCCAGTTGCTTTGCCATTGCCACATGAAATGTGATCGCCGTTACATCAGCATTAGTAGCCTTCAGTGCTATGTAAATGAGCTGTTTTGTTTTGCCGTCAACACCATTGGTAGCCTTAAGTGCATCGATAAGCCCGTCAAATGCCGTGGCAACTTCGGGAGCTTCTTTATAAAATACATCGAGCGGGTTCATTAGATCATTTTAATTGTTTGCCTAGTTGGGATACCTTTTCAAGATAACCTTCCCTGCGTTCGGCCTTTGTATTCCGGAATGGTGAGAAAGTGGTAACCTTTACGGGGCTGACTCCGCAAAAACCCAGTACCGTGCGTTTCAGCTGGTTTATAGAGGGCCTTCCAAAAACAAAGCGGTAGTACCATCCGGGTGTGTCCATGGTAGATATAATTCGCGCCGACCTGCCTGTGAGCAGCTTATCCCAGAAAGGGGAGTTCTCTCGATAGCGAAATGCCATTCCCGGAAGGAACAGCCGGTCTATAAAACCTTTTGTTATTGCTGGAAGTCCACCCCACCATACCGGATGTATCCATACAATATGTTGCGCCCATTGTATCTTTTCCCAGGCAGCAAGGAGATCGGGCTCGAACTCCATGCGTTTTTGATAGCCATGTTGCAGGTTAGGGTTAAAATTTAATTCACCGATTTTGATTTCTTCTATTGCAGCGCCGCTTTCCAGTGCACCTTTCTTATAAGCGTTGGCAAGCGCGCGGCCAAAGCTGTTGCCGTCGGGATGGCTGTCTATGATTAATATCTTTTTCATCATCATATTTATAATTAAACAAAATTACCAAGGCGATAAGAGGTAAAGATTGATTTTAGTCATATAATAAAAAAATCCACTTCTTTCAGGAGGCGGATTTAATGTTATTAGTGCTCTGGCGATGGGGCAGGAGAGGCCTGGGTGTCCCCCCTTATTTCGGTATGCGTGATTTCCCCGCCTGATGTGGCTGCCTGCTGCGCAAAGAATAATACGACCCCTGCCACCAGCAGTACGATAAAAGCAACAATGTTGGCAAACTTCTTACGTTTCATACTGATCCATAACGCCAGTAGTGAAATAACCCCCAGCCCATAATTAAGTTTTCCGAAGACTTCGGCGCTTTCTTCGTGCTCATGAATCCGGTGATGGTCGGCACCCGGAAGGTGTTCTATTATTTCTTCGGCGCCTTCGCCCGTGGCAAAAGCGGGAAGTGTAGTGATAGCTCCCACTATAAAAATGAAGTAAGCCGTTCGCTTTACAGTTTCAGAACGTGTGATAAATCCTGCAACAAGTACGAGTATTGCAATGGCAGGTGTAATAAGAGGCAGGTGGTTTACGGCCAGGTGTAAATGAGCGTCATTCATAATTGAAAATTTGCTACTAATGTAACGATTTATTATTTGTTAGGAAAATACTTCCAAATATAAAGCTTCTTTTACTCTTTATATATATAGTGTTGTCAACCGGTGGTCGGGGTTACCCGATATATTTATGGAGCAGCTCTTCGGCTGTGCCGGTTGTGGCTTCAAGTTGCGCAGTAATCGCAGAACCTTTCATTGTCCAGACCCTGGTAGCCAACGAGCCGGCAGTAGCGCAGCATCCCGCAGGTTGCCCGGTACCCCAAACAAGTAAATAAAAAGGTTCGGTTTGCAGGCAGGAAGTGTCTTCGGTTCCCGTTCCAATTCCGTATACTTTAATAATTTTTAATTCCTGGGCAGATTCATTGTCCTGCGGCACCAGCCCGGGCGGACACCCGAACAGTTCGATGCCATAAATGCGTATCCACCGCTCCCCCGGTTGATGCTGATATGCCATGATGATAGTGTAATTAAGTTGATGCCATCTAAAGTTACGAAAAATTCCTCTACAGATATATATTAGGTATCTGCTTTGAGGCGGAGCGGTTATTTGGTTTCGGGTTTCAGGTTTCGGGTTTCAGGTTTCGGGTTGTCATGCTGAGCCAGTGGAAGCATCAGTGGGGTTTCAGGTGTGAGAGTGCTTC
>JAGKWW010000046.1 GCA_021151665.1 Flavobacteriaceae bacterium | reverse complement strand
TCATTATTGTATATTTGCTAAATTGTTATATTTATGCAAAAAAGGTATATATGGAAATACTATCCTGCCCCAAATGCCACTCAGACCGTATTGTAAAGAGCGGAATTATCAACGGCAAACAGCGCTATCTCTGTAAGGGTTGTAACTATTATTTTACGGTAAATAAATTAGGGAAAAAGATAGACAACTATTATGTAACCAAGGCTTTACAACTCTATCTTGAAGGCTTGAGCTTTCGTGAAATAGAGCGGATCATTGGTGTATCGCACGTTACCGTGAGTAATTGGGTAAAGGAGTTTAAGGTAAAAAAGCCTTCTCATGGCGACTATCACCCGACCTACAAGATATTCAACCACCCGGAGTTGATAGAATTCCTGAAAAACAAACAGCAGTTATCAGGGGCCGGTATGATAATTACTGAGCTGGGAGATAAGTTCATGCTGATTAAATGGGAGCGTTTTAAAGATTAACTATATCAATTTACAGCAGTATATATTAAAATTTTTCTTGTTCGTTTCAATTTTGGAATTTGGCATCAGCGAAAACGATTTATTAACCAATTTCACTAAACCAAATTATGAAACGACTTTACCTTATTGCAGGCCTTGCGCTGATTTCGTTAAAGGGATTTTCCCAGGGTTCTTCAGAGTATGGCTCCGGGCTTAAATTCAACCTGAATGAAGATGGGTCCAAATACATGCGGATGATCATGTGGGACCAGATATGGCTCCGTTCAACACAAATGAACCCGGGTACCGTCATCAACGGGGAGAGCGCTACCACAAGCACCGATATTGGAAACCGCAGGCTCAGGATGCTTTTCTATGCACAGCTTTCAAAGCGGTATTTAATCGTGAGCCACTTCGGTATCAATAACCAGACTTTTGACAGCGGCGGCGCAGCAGGCACCAGTGGTACAGGAGGCTACGGGGCAGGCAAGAAGCCCGGTATGTTCTTTCATGATGCGTGGAACGAGTATGCAGTGGTGCTTCCGGAGGCTAACAAGAAATTCAGCCTCTCTATAGGTGGCGGGCTTCATTACTACATGGGCCTTTCGCGTATGACAATGGCTTCTACACTCAATTTCCTTTGCGCAGACGCCCCGATTTTCAATTGGCCGCTTATAGACAATTCAGACCAGTTTGCGAGGCAGATGGGACTTTTTGCCAAAGGTAAATATGGCAAATTTGAGTACCGTGTAAGCATGAACAAACCCTATGCAACCAATATCAATGTACTCGAACAAAATGCCGCAACCAGCGCTTATGTATTGCCACAGGGCGTTGCTTACGATAATAGTGGCAACACAAAATGGAGCAAGGCCGGATATTTCGAGTATCAGTTCCTGGATACGGAAGCAAACCTGTTGCCGTACAAAGTGGGCAGTTACCTGGGTACAAAAAAAGTATTTAATATCGGTGCAGGGTTCTATGTGGCGCCCGATGCCACCAAATCCCGCAATGTTGCAGGCACAGCCGATAAGCATGATATAAAGCTGCTTTCTGCAGATGTGTTCTTCGATAAACCTATTGGCAAGCCCGAGAAGAAAATGGCCCTTACCGTATACAGCGTTTACTACAATTATGACTTCGGCCCCAACTACCTGAGAAATATCGGTATCATGAATGTGGGCACAGCCGATGCCTCTTTTACCGGAAACAGGGCGCTGGCAGGCGCCGGAAATACCCAGGCAGCTATAGGTACCGGGAGCATCTGGTACACACAGGCAGGCTTCCTGCTTCCATCTTCTGCTGAAAAGCCAAAAGTGCGGATTCAGCCGTTTGGAGCCTATACCTACAAAAATTTTGAGGCACTCGATAAAGCCAGTTCACAGTTTGATGTAGGCGCCAACTTCTTCCTTGATGGCCATCATGCAAAAATCACTACGCAATACTCTGCCAGGCCGGTTTATACTGCCGCTGATGAGTACAGCTCTAAAGGTGAGTTCCTCATGCAGCTACAAATTTATCTATAGATCAACTTTAATATTAAACACCAGATTTTATGAGCAATACATCTACAAAAGGGATATGGAAGGTTATTACGGCCTCATCTCTTGGCACTCTGATCGAGTGGTACGATTTTTATATTTTCGGAAGCCTCGCCGTGGTTATCTCAACGAAATTTTTCCCGGCCGATAATCCAACAGCAGCATTTCTCTCTACCCTTGCTACGTTTGCCGCAGGCTTTGTAGTACGACCGTTTGGCGCCCTGTTTTTTGGCCGCCTCGGTGACCTGATTGGCCGTAAGTATACTTTTATGGTAACGCTTTTGCTAATGGGGGGGGCTACATTTTTAATTGGATGTATTCCAAGTTATGAAACCATTGGGTTTATGGCGCCGCTGCTGGTGCTCGTGCTTCGCCTGCTACAGGGCCTTGCACTCGGCGGGGAGTATGGAGGGGCTGCCACTTATGTTGCCGAACATGCGCCACTGGGGCAAAGAGGCTACTGGACCTCCTGGATACAGACTACTGCAACTTTCGGTTTGTTTATCTCGCTAATGGTTATCCTTGTTACAAGAGGATCGCTTTCGCCCGAAGCCTTTGACGAATGGGGCTGGAGAGTGCCTTTCTGGATCTCTATCCTGATGGTGCTGGTTTCTTATATCATCCGCAAAAATATGCATGAATCTCCGGTGTTTGCCAAGGCGAAGGCAGAGGGCAAAACGGCCACCAACCCACTTAAAGAAAGTTTCGGCAATAAGCTGAACCTTAAGTTTGTACTCCTTGCACTTTTTGGTGCCGCTATGGGCCAGGGGGTTGTATGGTACACAGGCCAATTCTATGCAATGAACTTCCTTAAGACGGTAATGAATGTAGAATCGTCTCAGGTAGATGGGCTATTAGGTATTGCACTTTTCATCGGCACACCATTCTTTGTGGTATTCGGATGGCTGAGCGACAAAATAGGGCGGAAGACCATCATGATGGTAGGCATGCTTGCCGCAATCCTCTGCTACAGGCCGATTTATGAAAAGATGTATTCTACAACCGATGTCGCCAAGAAAACCGAGATCGTTGAGCGCACAAAGCTGGACGCGATTACAAAGGAGAATGCTGCCGGTGCCCTGGATTCTGTTTACACCAATACCAAAGAGTACACCGACGGAACAAAGTGGGTACAGGTAAAAACCGTAAAACTGGAAAACGGAAAGCCTGTAATGGTAGATGGCAAAGCAAAAGCAGATACCAAAACTACTGTAACCATTACATCGTCTGCCCGTTGGACGCTGATATTCCTGGTATTTATACAAGTTCTTTTTGTAACGATGGTTTACGGGCCTATCGCAGCATTCCTTGTAGAGATGTTCCCGGTAAAAATACGCTACACCTCTATGTCCTTGCCATATCACGTGGGTAATGGGATATTTGGTGGCCTGCTTCCTGCAATATCTACTTACCTTGTAACCACATCTAAAGATGCAGGCGACCCGCAGTTCTATCTCGAAGGCCTTTGGTACCCGATAATTATTGCTGCCATTAGCTTTACAATTGGCATGGTTTACCTGAAATCGAAAAACAACATTAACGAATAACAGAATAATTATGAACGCATTTAAAAAAATATTGGGGTTGCTCTGGATAGCCCTGGCAGCTGCAGCAGCATATTTTTGTATCTTTATATTCGGGCTGCCAAAGTTCGGCACCGGCAAACAAGATGACCTTGTTTTCGGGATAATCATACTTTTTATCCTGACACCGCTCATTGTGCTGGGCCTGGCAACATTTGGATACTATTCCCTCACCGGAGAATATGATGATGTTTAAACGCTACTATTTAAAACAGGTTATAGCTCCCATCCGGGAGCTGTAGCTTTTTATATCGGTCATGAAAAAAAGGCACGAGCAAAAACTGGTTATACTATCCATACTGTTATTGTGGGCATTCAATATGCCCTTACTGCTTCTTTTCGATAGTTCGCAGCCGGTGTTTGGTATTCCTGTTATTTACATTTATATTTTCTCTGTCTGGCTGCTTAGCGTAATTGTATCACTCTTCGTTGTAAAAAAATATTATGAGTAGCGCTGCCTTACTTGTTATCCTATCGCTATACCTGGCGCTGCTTTTTCTGGTTGCACACTGGGCAGAAAAAAAGGGAAGCAGCAGGTGGACCAACAATCCGTATGTTTATTCGCTTTCGCTGGCGGTCTATTGCTCGGCATGGACCTACTACGGAAGTATCGGGCTGGCAGCTACTTCCGGACTGACCTACCTTACTGTATACCTGGGCCCGGTCATTATTGTTCCCGCCTGGATAATTATACTAAGAAAGATCATACGGATATCACGCGTAAATAAAATCTCAAGCATTGCAGATTTTATTTCACTTCGCTATGGCAACAGCCGTTTTTTGGGTGCCCTGGTAACCCTGATCTGTCTTTTCGGTATACTGCCCTATATAGCGCTTCAGCTCAAGGCCATTGCAGAAACTTTTCACCTGGTGACGGGAACAACGTCCAGCTCGGCATTTTTCGCAGACACCACTACCTATGTTGCTATTGCACTGGCGTTGTTTGCATCTTACTACGGTACCCGCTATGTAGATGCATCAGAAAAAAGGAAAGGTATAGTAACGGCAGTAGCCATGGAATCGGTACTGAAGCTTTTTTTCTTTGTGCTTTTAGGGCTTTATGTAACCTTTTTTGTTTTTGACGGGTTTGGCGATATTTATGAAAAAGCCAAAGTTCTTGAGGGATTCCGGGAGCGCAACAGCATCGGCGGCCTGCCCCAGGCTATCAACTGGTTCTTTCTATGCGTTCTTTCCATGTTTTCCATTTTCCTGCTGCCAAGGCAGTTCCAGATGGGTGTTATAGAGAATAACCGCGAGAACCATATTAAAACGGCGGTATGGCTTTTCCCTTTGTACCTCTTGATTTTTAATCTTTTTGTTTATCCCATCGCGTGGGGTGGCAACATCCTCTTTGAAGGCACATCCACCAATCCGGACACTTATTCATTACTCATTCCAAAAATGTTTGGCAACCGTGCCATAACGGTAATGGTTTTCCTTGGAGGGTTTTCGGCGGCTATTTCTATGATCGTGGTATCGTCCATCGGGCTATCCACTATGTTGAGCAATAATATCCTGATACCATACGGATTTTTGGGAACGCTCGGTTCCGGCACACAACAGGAGAACGAGTTTAAAATAGTGAACATAAGGAAAATAGGTATTTTTAGCCTTATAATAATCGCTTATCTTATATACCGGGCCATTGTGCTCGATTATAACCTGGTTTCTATCGGGCTGCTCGCTTTTGTAATCATAGCACAGCTGGCACCCGCTTTTTTCGGAGCGGTTTTTTGGCGCCGCGGGTCCCGTGCAGGTGCCATTGCGGGAATGCTTGGCGGATTTTTGATATGCAGCTATACCTTGC
This sequence comes from Flavobacteriaceae bacterium, assembly GCA_021151665.1. Lineage (GTDB taxonomy): Bacteria > Bacteroidota > Bacteroidia > Flavobacteriales > Flavobacteriaceae > Flavobacterium. The sequence continues at coordinate 16,386 of JAGKWW010000046.1, read as the reverse complement.
TGTTGCCATATGCTACAGGCGTTGCCAATTTAGGCAGCGGGCTTGTTGCCCATGGCCCGTTCGGTATCGGCCTGCTAAAGCCGTTTGCATTGTTTGGGCTCGATTACCTGACACCCGTTCCGCACGCTCTGTTCTGGAGCCTGTTTATCAACCTGGTCATTTACATGGCTGTGTCGGTAAGCTTTAAAGGTAATTACCGCGAGCGCAACTATGCAGAGATGTTTGTTGATATTGACAAATACATAACGATGCATGAGAATGCCTTTATATGGAAGGGTACTGCCTACACCAGCGATATTATGAGAATACTGAAGCGTTTTCTCGGGGAGGATCGTACGCGCAGGGCAATGAATATTTTTAACACTAAATATAATGTAGACAAAGGCCAGGAGATGGCTGATGCACGCCTGATCAAGTTTGCCGAAAACCTGCTTACAGGCCATATTGGAACTGCGTCGGCGCGTATATTGATCTCGAGTGTGGTAAAAGAAGAAAAGATCACGCTTCCGGAGGTTTTAAAAATACTTGAGGAGAGCAAGGAGAATATCATTATCAACAAAAAACTAACCGAAACCTCAAACAAGCTACAGGCTATAACTTCGCAATTACAGGAAGCTAACCAAAAGCTGTTATGGAAAGACAAACAGAAAGATGAATTTCTTGATACCGTAACCCACGAGCTGCGCACCCCTATTACCGCTATAAAGGCAGCCACTGAGATATTGCACGATGATGACGACATTCCAGAAGAGATAAGAAGGCAGTTTCTTCAGAATATTATTTCTGAATCTGACAGGCTCAACAGATTGATCGACAAGATACTTGACCTGGAGAAATTTGAAACAGGGAAGCAAAAACTCAATGCACAGGTAAACAATATTTGCCACACTATAACTCATACCATAGACACATTGCTACAGTTGCTGCGGAATAAAAACATTAAGGTTCGTTTTGAGGCACATCCCTGTATAGAGGCTTTGTACGATGAGGATAGGATAGTGCAGGTAATTACCAATCTTTTATCGAATGCGATAAAGTTTTGCCCGGAAACAGGAGGTGTAATTTCTATAGATATTGAAGAGGGAGATGGGATGCTAACAATAACCGTTGCCGACAACGGCAAGGGAATAAATCCCGCAGACCTTGATAACATATTTGATAAATTTTACCAGTCAGATAACCAGAATATCAAGAAACCGGTGGGTAGTGGCCTTGGCCTCGCTATTACCCGACAGATAGTAGAGCACCACGGTGGCCGTATATGGGCTGAAAACATAGTTTCCGGGGGTGCAAGATTTATATTTACCTTGCCGAAAAAACCAACAGAATAATACCGTTGCCATGAAGAAAATATTGATTGTAGATGATGAGCCGAACATTGTAATGTCGCTGGAATACACGTTTAAAAAAAACAATTTTATAGTGTATATAGCCCGCGATGGGCAGGAAGCACTGGAGATAGTTAAAACCGAACTTCCGGATGTAATAATACTGGATGTAATGATGCCTCTTGTTGACGGGTATGCTACACTCGAACAAATCCGGGCCAATGAAAAGCTTAAGGACTGCAAGGTTATTTTTCTCTCGGCGAAAAATAAAGAAAGCGATATTGAAAAAGGACTTTCGCTTGGGGCGAATCTCTACATGACGAAGCCGTTTTCAATTAAGAAACTGGTAGAACAGGTAAATGAACTGACTGCCGGCATGTAACAGAATTCTATTAACCAATCACACACACAAATGAATTACAAAAATTTTTACGAACAAAGTATTTCCAATCCCGAAGGGTTTTGGAAAGAACAGGCGCAAGCCGTAAAATGGTTCCGGCAGCCGGACTCTGTACTGTCTGAAGATGCTTCCGGCTACCCGCTGTGGTTTGCAGGCGGCGAACTCAATATGTCGTATCTGGCTATCGACAGGCATATTGAAGATGGGTACGGAAACCAGACCGCTATAATTTACGATTCTCCCGTTACGCAAACGATTGCGAAGTATACTTATCTGGAAGTCAGGGATCATGTAGAACGGTTTGCCGGGGGGCTGCAGTCGCTCGGGTTTAAAAAAGGGGACACAGCGATTATCTATATGCCGATGATACCGCAAACTGCATTTGCCATGCTCGCGTGCGCCAGGCTGGGTATTATACATTCGGTTGTGTTTGGCGGATTTGCACCACATGAGCTTGCCATCCGTATTGATGATTGCAAGCCCAGGGTTATACTTACTGCGTCTTCAGGTATCGAAATTGACAGGCTTATTGCCTACAAGCCTTTGGTAGACGAAGCGATAGACCAGTCGGCCCACAAGCCGGAAAAAGTGGTAATTTTCAACAGGAAGCTCGGTGCAAAGATACCGTTCCGGGAGTATGATGTTGATTATGAAACCCTCGTTTCCGAAGCAAAGCCTGCAACATGGGTATCCCTACCGGCTGAACATCCATTATATATTTTATATACCTCTGGTACTACAGGCAAGCCGAAAGGCATTGTCAGAGACACGGGCGGATATGCCACAGCCATGTACTTTTCAATGAAATACGTGTATGATGTACAGCCGGGGGAAGTTTATTGGGCATCATCCGATATGGGTTGGGCAGTGGGCCACAGCTATATCCTTTACGGCCCGATGCTGAACCGGAACACCACAATAATATATGAAGGAAAACCCGTGCGCACACCGGATGCAGGAGCTTTCTGGCGCGTAATAAGCGAGCACAGGGTGCAGACAATGTTTACCGCACCCACTGCAATACGGGCTATAAAAAAAGAAGATCCGGACGGCACATTCGTAAAAAAATATGACCTCAGCTGTCTCCGCAACCAGTTCCTTGCAGGGGAACGTTGTGATGCCAGCACCCTGAATTGGTACCGGGAGCACATCCCAATCCCTGTAATCGATCACTGGTGGCAAACAGAGTCGGGCTGGCCCATGTGTGCCAACATGCTTGGGGTGGAGGCCATTCCGGTAAAACCGGGTTCTGCAACGGTACCTGTCTGCGGCTACAACCTCCGAATATTTGACGAGGAGGGAAGAGAACTCGGCCCCAATGAAGAAGGATATGTGGTTGTTAAGCTTCCGCTGCCCCCCGGCAACATGCTCGGGCTTTGGGAAGACGAGCAGCGATTTAAGGCCGGCTATTTCAAAAAATTCCCCGGGTATTACCTTGCCGGAGATGGCGGGTATATAGATGATGATGGCTATGTATTTATTACAGGGCGCATAGATGACGTTATTAATGTAGCCGGCCACAGGCTTTCTACCGCCGAAATGGAGGAAGTTGTGGCCTCACACCCTGCCGTGGCAGAATGTGCGGTAATAGGCATACATGATGAACTTAAAGGACAGGTTCCTATGGCCCTGGTGGTGGTAAAAACAGGTGTTGAATTTGAGCATTTCCAGCTTGAGTATGAAATCGTGCAACTGGTTCGCCAGCAGATTGGCGCAGTAGCTTCACTGAAAAATGTAATAGATGTTAAACGGCTGCCGAAAACACGGTCGGGCAAAATATTGAGGAAGTTGTTGAGGAGCATTATAGATGGCGCTGAATTCCAAATACCTTCTACTATTGATGATGCCTTAATTATTGACGAAGTGACTGAAAGCCTTGAGATTTACAGGAAGATGCGACACGTTACGGGATGATGTATATCTATTTTGCATAAATACTTAAAATTTGTTAAATAGGATTGATATATTTACAATCAATTTACGATAAAACAAAAATATTGATACAATGAGCTACTATCAGGTAAAAAGTTTGGAACAATATTTCAAACATTATAATAAATCAATAAGAGAGCCCCGCAAGTTCTGGGACAGGATAGCAGATGAAAATTTTACATGGTACCAAAAGTGGGATAAGGTTGTAGAATTTGACATGCAGGAAGCCGATGTAAAATGGTTTACCAATGCTAAGGTCAACATTACAAAGAACTGTATTGACAGGCACCTTGCCAAGCGTGGTGATAAAACTGCCATTATATTTGAACCCAACGACCCTAAAGAAAGCGCGCAGCACATAAGCTATAATGAGTTGTATGACCGCGTTTGCAAAATGGCCAATGTACTTCGTGACCAGGGTATAAAAAAAGGAGACCGGGTTTGTATCTATCTTCCCATGATTCCCGAACTGGCAGTTTCGCTGTTGGCTTGTGCGCGTATCGGTGCAGTTCACTCGGTTATTTTTGCGGGTTTCTCGTCTTCTGCGGTTGCAGCCAGGATAAATGACTGCGAGTGCAAGATGGTCATCACATCTGACGGAGCTTATCGCGGCAATAAGAGCATCGACATCAAGTCTATAGTAGATGACGCCTTAAAATCCTGCCCTACGGTAGAGAAAGTGCTGGTTGCAAAACGGACCAATACCGCTGTAAATATGCAGGAAGGCCGTGACCAATGGCTGCAGCCCCTGCTTGATGACGCCGTTGCAAATAATGTAGCAGAGATAATGGATGCCGAAGATCCGCTCTTTATTCTTTATACTTCCGGGTCTACGGGCAAGCCCAAAGGTATGCTGCATACAACTGCCGGCTATATGGTGTATTCGGCCTATACATTTAAAAACATCTTTGCATACGAGGAAAATGATATCTACTGGTGTACAGCTGATATCGGCTGGATTACCGGACACTCATATATCGTATACGGGCCGTTGCTCAATGGCGCCACCACCGTTATTTTTGAAGGAGTGCCTTCGTACCCTGATTTCGGTCGTTTCTGGGAAGTTATAGATAAGCATAAGGTGTCCCAGTTCTATACCGCGCCTACGGCGATACGCTCGCTGGCAAAGGAGAACCTCGACTATGTGACAGGATACGACCTCTCATCACTAAAAGTCATCGGCTCTGTGGGTGAGCCTATTAACGAAGAAGCATGGCACTGGTATAACGACCATGTGGGTAAAAAGAAATCGCCGGTGGTAGATACATGGTGGCAAACCGAAACAGGGGGCATCATGATTTCGCCGATACCATTTGTAACTCCTACCAAGCCAACTTATGCCACACTGCCGTTGCCGGGAATACAACCCGTTCTGATGGATGAGAAACGTAACGAGATAGAAGATAACCAGGTGGTAGGAAGCCTTTGTATTAAGTTTCCCTGGCCGGGCATGGCGCGCAGCATCTGGGGCGACCATCAACGGTTTAAGGAGACTTATTTTTCTACTTTCCCGGGAAAATATTTTACAGGTGATGGCGCGCTCCGTGATGAAGTTGGCTATTACCGTATAACCGGCCGCGTAGACGATGTTATCATCGTATCGGGCCATAACCTTGGCACGGCACCAATAGAAGATGCCATTAATGAGCACCCGGCGGTAGCGGAATCGGCAATTGTGGGTTATCCTCACGATATAAAAGGAAATGCGCTGTATGGTTACATAACCCTTAAAGAATCGGGCGAGGGCCGCGACCGCGAAAACCTTAAGCGTGAGATAAACGAGCACATTGCCAGCCACATCGGCCCTATTGCCAAGCTCGATAAAATACAGTTTGTATCCGGATTGCCGAAGACACGCTCGGGCAAGATCATGCGCCGCATATTGCGTAAAATAGCAGAAGGCGATATGTCTAACTTTGGTGATACCACAACCTTGCTCAACCCTGAAATTGTAGACGAGATCAGTAAAGACAGGGTATAATTGATTGACACACACAAATGGGAAGGGCAGCCGTTAATGGCTGCCTTTCTTTATTTATTTTCTGTTATCTTTATATAAATTTTTTCCTATGAAACGCCGTCTGTTCATTTTGTTACTTTTTACGTTTGTAACATCAGCCCTGATGGCTCAAAAAGAATACCGGTTTGATTACATGCTTCAGTATGATTCATATAACAGCATTTCTAAGAAAACGGACAGCCAATATTTTTTTGTAAATTCCTCAGATAACAGCTTTATCCTTTCGGTATTGGATAGAGAGGGTAAGGTTGAGATGTTTTTAAACGACGTCAACGCCAAAATTTACCACAGCAAAATGCCAAGAGAGGATTTTTTTGTGTTGATGATTGCCATGAGGTGCCCGCGAACCCTTAACTGGGATAACGACAGAAAAAATGAAACACAGTATGAGTATGCCAATGCCCGCGATAGTTTGATCAATGCAGTACCCTATTACCACTTTGAAATGCGTCCGCCAAATAAAAAGAAGGACGCCAACAAAAATCTTAAGCCGATACACTACCTTTACACTCAATCGGAAGGTTTCAGTATGCCGGTGGTACTTACGAACAGGTTTTTGTACGACTTATGGAAGGAAGGAGGCAAAAAATTTTCCGGTTTGTTATCCGAGAACTATATACTGGAAGCGGATGGGTCAAAAAGGGCGCTTTCAAAACTTGTCACCGTGCTGAAAATTGAGAAAATCATAATTGTCGATACCACTTGCAAATAGATACAAACAATCCCGTTCATGAAAATGAATACCTGAGGCTGGCGCTGGAGGCATCGGGTATAGGAACATGGCGCTACAATATTGTTAGCCGGCAATTATTCCCCGATTCAAAATCGTGCTCATTGATAGGGCAGGAGGTACGCGGAGCATTGTTTATTAATGATGTGCTGCAATATGTACATCCGGATGACGCAGCGGCAGTTAGTGCGCTGTATTCAAATAATGAAAAAGAGCTTAGCCTTACGTTCAGGGTCATGGCAGGCAATAAAATTTGTTGGCTATATGTAAAAGGTGAGCGCTCTTCCCGTGCAGAGTATTTTGGCACTTTACAGGACGTAACGAAGGAGATGGAAGACAGGGTGCGCCTTGAGCAAAGCGAACTCCGGCTTCGCTCTATCATTGAAGAGGCGCCGATTGCAACTTGCCTTTTCGTTGGAAAGGAAATGCGCATCGAGCTGGCCAACGATATTATGCTTGGTTTTTGGGGACGGGATAAAAGCGTCATAGGTATGAGGCTCAGCGAAGCGCTGCCGGAACTCGAAGGCCAGCCATTCCTCGATTTGCTGGACGAGGTTTTTACTACCGGAATTGCCCATAGCGAAAATGATGCCGAAGCACTGCTTTTACAAAATGGCGAGCTGGGGACTTTTTATTTTAATTATACCTATAAACCACTCAGAGACAACAATGGCCAGGTGTATGCTATTATGAATATGGCTATAGATGTTACCGATAAAGTTGTAAACGAAAGGCTTATGCGCCGCAATGAAACGAGGTTTGCAACAATTGTGGAGCAAAGCCCTATCGGGATCGGCTTGCTAAAGGGCAAAGACATGGTGATAGAAACCGGTAATGACTTCATATTTGAACTTTGGGGTAAAGACAGGGATAAAATAGGTATGCCGATTATCGAGGCACTACCCGAACTGGAAGGGCAGGGTTTTCTTCAGTTGCTTGAAGAAGTCTACAGGACCGGCAACCCTTACCACGGATATGATACACTGGCAAAACTCGAGTATAATGGTGTAATAGAAGATCGCTATTTTGATTTTAGCTACTCACCCCTTCGTGACGAGAACGGCGAGATTACGGGAGTGCTAGTCATGGCTAATGATGTTACCCCACGGCATAGTGACATGATAAAGCTGGCCCAAAGCGAATCTAAATTTAGGACTGTGCTTAACAGTGCACCTGCGGCTATGGCGGTCTTTAAAGGAAAAGATCTGATTATCGATGTAGCCAACCGCGCATTTTTATCGGTTGTAGATAGGGATGAAACCATTATCGGGCAAAAACTTCTCGATGCAATGCCGGAAATCGTTGGGCAAAAGTCAATTGAGTTTATGCAACAGGTTTTTGAAACCGGCAAGTCGGTGCATAGTAATGCGCGGCAGGTCGAAATTATGCGAAGGGGACAACTTTCATCAAATTACTACAATGTAAGCTATAGCCCTATCTTTGGTATTGACGGTACCGTGGAAGCCGTGCTCGATATTGCTATCGATGTTACCGAAACGATAAAGGCCCGCCAGGCTATAGAAGAAGCGGAGATCGCATTACGCGGCGCGATTGAGCTTGCCGAGCTTGGTACCTGGAATCTTAACCCTGCAACCAGGCTAATCGAATATTCAGAGCGTATTGGCGAATGGTTTGGGTTAGGCGAGGGAAATGTTACTACGCTCGATAAGATCCTTGAGGCCATTCACCCAAAAGACCGTTTTAGGGTAGAGCAGGCAGTACAGGTTTCTGTAGCCGAGGGCGGGGAAGGAGCGTATGATGAAGAGTACACAGTTGTCAATCGTATTACCGGAAGAGAGCGAATCCTGCACGCACAGGGGAAAACATTCTTTAATCCGGATGGCACACCCTACCTTATGTCCGGAACCGCGCAGGACATCACCGGTCACAGGCAGATACAGATGGCGCTTAAAAATGAGGTTAAAACCCGAACCGAAGAGTTGGAACGTACGCTAAATGAGTTGGAAGCAGCCAACCAGAGGTTGCTATCCTCTAATGAAGAGCTTGCGCAGTATGCTTATGTGGCGAGCCATGACCTACAGGAGCCACTACGGAAGATAAGTATGTTCTCTAAGCTATTGAGGGAAAAAGATGAAGAACAAAAGTTTGACATGATAACCTCAAAGATAGTGCAGTCTTCAGACCGGATGTCACAGCTGATACGTGACCTCCTGGAGTTTTCAAGGCTTTTAAAGCAGGATTCCGGGTTTGCTGTGACTGACCTGAATACTATTGTTTCGGCGGTGCGGAATGACTTTGAACTTCTGATTGAGGAAAAAATGGCATCGGTAAAAATTGACATTTTACCGGAAATTGAATGTGTGCCGTTGCAAATGAACCAGCTGTTTTACAACCTGATAAGCAATGCACTGAAATTCGTTAAACACAATAAAGACCCCGAAATATCCATCCGGTGCGAAGTTATTGGCTACGATGAAGCTTCTGATTATCTGCCGGCTGCAACTAACACAACATACTACAGGGTAACCGTACGTGACAACGGGATTGGTATAGAAGAAAAATACAGCAAACAAATATTTGAAGTCTTCAAACGGCTGCACGGGCGCGAAGAATATTCCGGTTCAGGTATAGGCCTTGCCATTTGCCGCAGAATAGTAAACAACCACAAAGGTGCCATCTATATAGAATCAACACCCGGCGTAGGTACTGCCTTCCACATCATCCTGCCGGAGCATCAGGTTTAGCCTAACTTAATCCCAGCCTTTTCATCAGCTTTAAAAATACCAGTGCCGTAACATAAGCATTCATAGCCGGGGTATGGCGGCCACTCTTCTTTACTTTGAGGGCGTCGCAAACTTCATCGAGGCTCACCTGGCGATCCTCGGGGAGGTCTTTCCATTTTTGAAACAGTACGTTGGTATCCATCAGGTCATTCTTCTGCCGGCCAAGGTCAAGCCTTTTCAAGGCCTGGTTTATCATTTCAATGTCTGATGTTGCATTGTGCCCCACAAGCGTTGCGTTTTTTATAAAATTCAGGAACTGTATCATCGCTTCTGCCTCTACCACTTTATCAGAGCCGGTTGAAGTACTGCCAGGCCTGTTACTTTCCGGAAATTCACGTCCTACTGTAACTTCAAAAAAGTCGCCCACTTCAATTGCAGCTCCTGAAATTCCGATCGCGCCAATTGACAGAATGGCCCCACTGTGTCCTTCTGAAGCCGAACTTTCGATATCAAAAACTACAAACCTCCGCTGTTTTTCATCGTTTTCAAAAAGGGCAAGGTAATTTTTCCAGAACTGTGGCGTGTTGCCTTTTATCCATTCGAGCGCCATAAAATTAATTGATGTAAGTTAGGGAAAAGCGGTTTTTTATCATATCCTGAAGGTCTGCGACGGGCTGAAAGCTGTTCTTAAGCTTTGCTTTATCAGATTTAGATAACTCGTTTATATTTATATAGTTACCATTATTGTTGTTCAGTAAGCCTTCTTCAGTCCTAAAACGCGTAAGGGTATTAAATGCCTCGGCACAATCATCATACAGCTCAGCATACTTTGGTTCGAGTTCCGCCAGTTTTTTAAACCTTGCATAAGTATTCGTGACATCAACAATATCATGGTTTATTGCCAAAAGCCGTGCGGCATCTGTCAGTGGCTCAATGCCCCGGCTTTTTATATTGAAAAGATCTTTATATTCCCCTTCACTTTCCACCAGAAACTGGCGGAAAAAGCCAACCGCGGGGAGATTTTTCAGCGCATCCGCCGCAAGGTAGGCGAGGAATTTTTTGTTGCGTAACGCGTTGGCTCGGATTTGGTTTATCAGGGTGTCCTCGATAGCTGCACCTCCATGCACAAAATCGAAGTCAAAAAATGCATTGCTTGCTTCAACTGTTTTCTCTCCAGGGCTGTTAATCCACTCATTGTACTGCCTGAGCCAGTCGGTAAGCGATTTGCACCATTGCGGATTGTCGGCATTGTAACGATAAGGTGAATCATGGTAACCCACCTTATTAAGTATTTCTGTTGCCAGTTCGCCGAGTTCCAGGAAATATCTTTTTACAGCATCGTATTTCTCAGCCGGTACATCGTCAAATATCAGTGCATTGCTTTGGTCTGTCAGCAGCAGCTGCTCCCTGCGCCCCTGAGAGCCAATATTTATCCATGCAAAGCCGGTTGGGGGAGGCGAACCGATAGACTCGACCGCAAGTTCTATTGCGCGGCGGGTAATTGCAATGTTTATTTCGGCTGCAATATTAGAAATATGCGGTACCGGCACGTCTTTATTTATACTGTTTTGTATAAGGTCGGTTAATTTCTCACGAACGTGGCGGAGGTCTTTCGCCGTTGCTGCCCTGCGGGTTTGTTTGAGCAGAACGCCGGGGGTGTTTGCCTGGGCTGCAATCACATCATGCTCGGATATAATACCGGTAATGGGCGAGTTATCGGTACCATCGCGGGTTACGCACAAATGGCCGACACCATGTTTGAGCATAATGATCTGTGCTTCGGCAACCGAAATATTTTCGGGAACGGTTACTACAGGAGTTGTCATAACATCCTTAGCTTCAATATCTATGGGGAACAGCCCGGTGGCAATCTTAGAGCGGAGGTCCCAGTCGGTTATAATGCCTACGGGTAACTGGTTTTCCTGGATCACCACACTTCCGATAGCGCTGTTCGACATTGTTTTTGCGATGAACATTACTCTGTCTTCCGGATTAGCTGTAATAGGGTTCCGCGTATAGCGTATAGGCTGGAAATACTGTATATCTATCCCTTTGTCGTTATATATTGTATTCTCCGAAATCAATTTGCCGCTATGCTCTTTATCATAAGGGTTTCTTGACTGCGAAGCAAAACTCTCGAGCAGAAAGTTAAGTACCGCCTGGTGTTTTTCGGCATAGGGCCGAAATGCAGCTATAGGAATGCCGTAAACAATTGCTTCATCTCTGGCGCGCGCTGTCATTAAATAGTTATTTTTAGCGAAGAACGGACGGAGGCCAAGTATATCGCCCTCATCACATTTATCTATAAGCGTTTCTTCTGTATCAGACGTCAGCGAGAGTCCAACCGCTCCGTCCTTTACAATATAAAAGTCGTCGTGAAGAGCGTCGCCTCCTTTAAACAGAATCTGGTTTTTCTCCAGGTAAAGCACCCTGCTTTGCTGTGCGATGCTGTTTAAATCTTCATAGCCAAGGCTGTTAAAAGGAGGGAAGTGTTTCAGAAAGTCGGCAATTTGTTCGGCAACAGGGTTTCTCATAGTCCGGGTATTGAAGCCTAAATATAATACATTTTGAAATTATTGATTAACGAAAACGCTTACAGAAGTACAATAAAAAATTGTTAAATTGGTTATTTCAGATATACCTGACTTTATGAGGACAATACTCTTACCCGGTTTGCTTACACTGCTTCTTATCTCTTGTAAAGAAAAGGCAGCGCTTGTAACCGAAACGATATTTTATTTTAGAGAACCACAGCCCCAGGACGATTCAGAGATTGGCCACATCCCTTCAAAATATATTGGCGACTACCGGTTTGGAGATCACAGCATCCTGCACGTAGAGAAAAATGTGATATGGAGCGAGTTTCCTCACGAAGAAGAGGTATCGCGCGAGGTATTTGACAGCCTTAAAAAAGAAAGCGTCTACCGCAATGGCGTGTGGATTTTAAAAGATACAGGATTGGAAATCCGTGTCACCCCCCGCGACACTACATTCCTTTTTAATTACAAATATGCCGACACCTCCTTTACTCTTGGGAGTGATACAAAGGTGAAACGCATACACGGAAGCCTGGTTATCAGTGTGAAGGACTCGATATTCTGGAATGTCCAACTACTGCAAAAAAGCCACGATACACTTTATCTGAAAGGTTTTTATAACAAAAGCGACTATTCCATGGCAAAACAGATCGTAAAAGATGTAAAGGCAAACGCAGATACCACAATGGTCACACTTAACCCGACGCGCAAGGAATTTATTTCCATTCTTCGCAACAGCAAACAACTGGACGGGCAAAGTTTCAAGCGCATTAAAAGCTAAAACATCTTCGCAATGAGTTCGTAGGATGTTTTACGGTCTTCAAAATTATCAGCCGTGGTCGCGATCATAATCTCGTCGGTGCCGTAATCCCGTGCAAGCTTCTCAAGCTTTTGCTTTACCACCTCGGGTGTGCCGGCAATAAACCGGCCGCGGTTGTAGGCAATGCGTGCGCGCTGCATAGCAGAATAGTTCATTTTTTTAATTTCTTCCAGGGAAGGCAGGTCGCCAGTGGCCCCCATTTCAATATGCAGCATCCTGTAATCAAATTCAGTAACCCAATCGGCAACTTTTTCTTCATCATCACTGCAAAAAGCAAATATCCCAACATTAACTTTAGGCTCCGCCAATGCTGCCGAAGGGTGGAAACTATCGCGATACAACGCAACCATTTCGGGCCCGCCGTGCGGATTAATAAAATGCGCGAAGGATAGCGCTGTCCCGAAATGGGCTGCAAACTCGGCACTGCCACCACTTGAGGACAGTATCCACATTTCGGGCGGTACTTCGGCAATCGGGTAGGCTTTCACTTTGTCGTGTACGGTTTCTGCCATCTCTTCATCACGAAGCCATGCCTGAACGTCAATGAGCTGTTGGAAGAAGTCTTTTTCGCTGAATGTATTCGACGGGTTCAGTAAATTAGCCGAAAGCCTGTCGCCGCCCGGTGCCCGGCCTATACCAAGATCAATGCGCCCCGGGAACAAGCTGGCCAACAGGCCGAAGTTCTCGGCTACCTTCAGTGCACTATGGTTGGGCAGCATAATGCCACCTGACCCTACGCGGATCCGCTTAGAGTGGGAGGCAAGGTACGGGATTAAAACTTCGGGCGAGGTACCCGCAACCAGCTTGAAGTTATGGTGCTCGCTCACCCAATAGCGTTCGAACCCCAGTTCATCGACAAGTGCCACGAGTTTACCGGAATTTGCCAGGACCTGTTGCGGTGTTTGATTGCGCCCAACCTGACTTTGGTCGAGCACACTTATTTTTATTTGCATGTGTGTATCTCTAATTGTAATATACAAAGTTACAGATTGAAGTTGACACAGCGAAACGTATTCTGATAGTTTTCACAGAAGTAAAATCGTACATTAGCAACAAACAAAACACCATGAAAATACTTGCATTTGGCGGAAGCAGCAGCAGCACATCGATAAATAAACAACTGGCTGCTTATGCTGCCAGACTTTTTGAGGGCGGCGATGTGAACCTTATCGACCTGAATGATTATGAACTGCCTCTTTTTAGCGTAGATAAAGAAAAACTGCTTGGCGCGCCTCCGGTTGCCCGCAAATTTATAGACGCAATAGAGGAATCTGATCTCATAGTTTTATCTGTTGCCGAGCACAATGCCGGTCTTACAGCTGCCTTCAAAAATATTTACGACTGGGCTTCGCGGCAAAAGAAAATGGTTTTCAGCGACAAGCCGATACTGCTTCTGTCTACTTCTCCCGGAAGATACGGAGGAAAGAATGCGCTTGATGCGGCAAAGATCAGCCTCCCTAACTACGGCGGCGACATTCGTGCCACTTTTTCACTGCCATCGTTCAACCATAACTTCGACGTTGAAAACCAGAAGATAAGCAATGAGGAGCTGGATAACGAACTGAAAGCGATCGTAAAGAATTTCGACTATTCGCCCAAACAGGATTCCAAAGAGTAACGCACTATTTTAGCACGCTTTTCGTTCTAAAAGAAAAATACTGACATGAGTCCAAGATTGAAAAAGGCGGTTAAATATACGGCCCGCACCCTGGTATGCCTTGTTGCATTTGTTGTGGTTTACATTCTTTGCGTTTTACTTATATCCCGCATAACGGTAAACAGAGATGCGCAGGGCAGCGATATCCCTATATACATTAGTACGAATGGCGTGCACACCGATATAATTGTCCCTGTTAAAACCAACCTTAAAGACTGGAGTAGCGAAATATTGGTGGGCCATACGAAAGCTAAGGATTCGCTCGCCAAGTTTGTGGCGTTCGGTTGGGGTGATAAAGGCTTTTACCTGGATACACCCACGTGGGCCGACCTGAAAGCCAGCACCGCAGCTATCGCCGCTTTTCATCTGGGGAGTACCGCCATGCACACGCGTTTTTACCGCGATGTAAAAGAGGATGCCGATTGCGTAAAGATCATGGTGAGCAATGAACAGTATAAAGACCTTGTTGCTTATATTGAGAACAGCTTTGCGCGCAATGCAGACCATAGCCTAAAATGGATAGAGGGACGCAGCTACGGGCAGTATGACGCATTCTATGATGCCGAGGGCGCCTACAGCCTTTTCCAAACCTGCAACACATGGGCCAACGGAGCGCTAAAAGCGGCGCACCGTAAGGCAAGCTTATGGACGGTGTATGACCAGGGGATTTTTTGTCATTATCGATGAGTGATATAACAAATATCAGGCGGTGTGGCGACTTTCAGATGGCTTGTATCGTCATACAGCTTATCTACAGCTTTACTTCAGAGCACCTACGATTGAATTATAACCACGTGTATTTTTTGATATCGACTGTGTATAGTATCAGTATACTATCTTTCGTCTTGTTATGTTTAATAAATATAATTTTTGCGACGTGCCAAAACCGAATTAGGTAATGTCACCTTTGGCATGCTGTTGTCATTAAATTTCGGTTTTTTAACATTTCTGATATTCAAAGCGTTACTTGCAGCGTGAGTTTAACACATTTTGGCAGACTCTTTGTTTAGTTCAGGTTATGAAAAACTTATCCCGTCTTTTTACATTCATATTTTCTCTATTTACGGTTATTGCAAGTGCGCAAGATTACACCAGGGTTGATGCTACGGTTTCTAGTTATCCTAAGAGTTACGATTCGCCCGCGAAGCTCAGTGACCGCATCATGTCCGATTTCAGGCGCGAAGATGAACGTGCACGTGCTGCCTTTACTTACATCGCCCAAAACATAAAATACGATCTTGTTGCTTACGGCAAGCCTTCGCAGCCGGTTGCCTTCAGTTATACTACACCGCAGGAGCGAGACCTCAAGCTCAAAAAAATGCGGGATGAACTCGCCACCAAAACGCTCCGGTCTAAAAAAGGAGTTTGCGAAGGATATGCCACCCTTTATAAAGTGCTGTGCGAAAACATGGGCCTTGAAGCAGAGATTATTCCGGGCACCTCTAAGTCGCATCCTGCCCATATTGGGAAAGCACCGGGCGCGAGTGACCACGCGTGGAATGCGGTGAAGATTGCCGGGGAATGGAAACTCGTAGATGCAACCTGGGGCGCTGGTATTGTGACAGGTGAGCGTCCGGTGTTCAACTTTAAGTTTAATGATAAGTACTTTTTTACCGAGCCCGACAAGTTCTTCCTCAACCATTACCCGGACGACGAGAAGTGGCTGCTCGCGAAGCACTCTAAAAATGAGTTTGCGCAACTTCCGCTTTTTTACGGAAACTATTTTATGGGTGGGTATGATTTCAATGTACTGCCCGGTACATTGCCCGCCAAACCATCGGTACTGCCTTTCCGCATTGCCAACCTGAAACCGGGCGACCGGGTAGGGTATGCTTTTAGCCGGGACAAAGTTCTTAAAGATGCCAAACCTGTGTTTAAAAACGGCCTGGGTGAATTTGAGGTGGGTATCGGCCCGGAATCTTCAGGAACGCTTACCATCTACATCAATGATAAATCTATTATTGCTTACCGTATAGTTCGCATGTAGCAATCTGCTGTTTCAGGCGCGGATTTTTAAGGAAATTTTACCGATTTTCAGCCTGCCCGCTTTCATGTTTTACGGAGATATAGTACATTAGCGGAAAATCCATAAAAACATATGCTGGAGCAGAATCAGTACACGGAAGATAACATCCGTTCACTCGACTGGAAAGAGCACATCCGCATGCGCCCGGGGATGTACATCGGGAAGCTGGGAGATGGTTCTTCGCCGGATGACGGTATTTATATCCTGCTGAAAGAGGTAATAGACAACTCTATTGATGAGTTTGTTATGGGT
>JAGKWW010000003.1 GCA_021151665.1 Flavobacteriaceae bacterium | reverse complement strand
TAATTATTTGGATTAAAAATTTTGTTAAGTAAAATTATTTGTTCTTAAAATTACATTTATTACAATTTTTTAACCTCTTTCTAACGTTTGATGGCTCGCAGCATTTCACGTTTTCCCGGCGGCCCGGGCAGCTTTTCGGTAACAAACCCTGCCTCCTGCATCGCTTTTTTAATGGGTGTACGGCACGCGTAGGTAACGAGTATGCCGTTGGACTTTAAAGCGTTGTACATCTTCCCGAAAATTTCCGCCGACCATAGTTCCGGCTGCACATGGTAGCCAAAGGCATCAAAGTAAATCAGGTCGTAAAGTTCGCTATCTTCTATCTCGTGAAAAAACTGTTTTCTTTTTAATAACGAAAAATTAGCATTTACCGGGGCCCTTTCGCCCCATGGCAGGCTGTGCATTAACATAAATAATTCTTTATGCCTTCCTGAGCCCACCATATCGGCATAATTTATTGCCGAAACCTCTTCCGCAGACACCGGATATGCCTCGACGCCGGTATAGGTTACCTGCTGCCCTTTTTGTAATGATTCATCCAGAGTAATGAGCGCATTCAGGCCTGTGCCAAAGCCTATCTCTAAAACAGAAACGGGCTGCGACTGGGTAAGGTCGAGCCCGTTCTTAATAAATACGTGGTAAGCTTCCTGTACGGCGCCAAACTTAGAGTGGTAGGTTTCCTCCATTTCCGGCAGGTAAATAGTTACCGATCCGTCGGCTGTTGTAATAATTTCCCGCTTCATTAATTATCTATCCGTATGCCCGGATAGCGCTTACTTTATATACAATTTCTTAATCCTTGGTATCGGGCCTTCGCATTTGCCCTGGTGGCATTGCACGCAGGCGGTCACCGCATCATTAAAATGCTTTTCGGCATTCTTCTGGTCTTTATAAATAAGTTCCTGCGCGGTGATGAACTTTTTGGCATGCTCCTTAAAGAACGCATCGTTCTCGCCGGGGTCGGTCATCACAGACGAATGGATATTAACGAAATGCTTCGGGAATTGCCCGATGGTGTCGCCGTTTTTAATACGCTCGCGAAGCCTCATATTATCTGCATACATCTGTTCCATCAGCGCGGCCATCTCGCTCATTTCATACATCTTAAAGCCGTCGCCTTTATCTTTCGCTGAAGAAGTGCAGGCCGCTACCGAATCTTTTTTTTCGGCTACCGGCGCTGCTTTTGCAGGTTCTGCCTTCTTGCAGGAAAATGCTAGTAATGCAATTGCCAGTATAAACGTAAACTTCCTCATTATTTTTTACTGATAAGTACGCCGTCTGCCAGGAATCCGTAGGTACGTTTCGGCTCAGTGATCTGGGCAATTTCTGCTTCACTCTTTCCGCCGTCCTTCGCGTAGTGCTTCAGCTGTGCTACCGATATTTCGCTAACGAATGCCTTGCCGTTTACGACTGCTTCAGATTTGGCAGCATTCAGCGGAACAAAGAACGCGTAGTCCTTAAATTTCACGAACGACTCTTTACCATTAGGCAATTCAAGCGACATCCAGCAGCCTTTTTTCTGGCAAACGTCTTTTATATTCGATTTGAATTTGATATTCACCGTATCGCCGGGCTTCAGGCTGCTGTATTTCTTAAGCATCTCTGCCTGAGACAATGCCTTGTCTGCAACGATTTTGTCGCCAAAAGACGCATACTCGACTTTCATATCTTTGGCGGCTTTTACGTCAATCGCGGGGGCCTTGTCAGCTTCCGGTGTGGCAACTGCGTCTTCCTCGGCTTCAATCTCTGCGTCCGACACAGTATCCGTATCTATAGATGTAGTATCCGCCGGCGTTTCTATTACCGTTTTTTCCGATTCTACTTTTACTTCTTTTTTACAGGCTGCAAAGCCAAAGGCAATAACAGCTGCTATGATAACTTTTTTCATCAGAGTAGTTTTAATGGTGCAAATGTATTAAGATTCCAACGATTTCGCTATCGGCTGATGCTAAAATTCTTACGCCTGCAATTGTATTTTTTGAGAGCCGATTTTTAGTAAACTTCCGCCTCCTGCTTTTATTTTTATTAGCTTTGCAGATAATACTAACCCAACACAACCTGATGAGCAAAACTACCGGCGAAATAACCGTAACACGCGCACCCGAGTCCAAAATTGGTTCTGTAGATTTTGAGAATCTTGCATTTGGCAACACCTTTACCGACCACATGCTGGTATGCGATTATAAAAATGGCGAATGGGGCGCACCGCGGATCGAGCCGTATGCCCCGTTTATGATAGACCCTTCTGCTAAGGTATTCCATTATGGGCAGGCTATATTTGAAGGAATGAAGGCCTACAAGGATAATGCCGGCGATGTCTGGCTTTTCCGCCCGATGGAGAATTTTGACCGTTTTAATAAGTCGGCCACAAGGCTGGCCATGCCCGAAGTACCCGAGGAGGTATTTATCGGCGGCATGAAAAAGCTGGTCGATTTAGAGCGCGAATGGGTAAAGCCCGGCAAAGGCAATTCACTGTACATACGCCCCTTTATGATTGCATCAGGATCGGGAGTGGTAGCAGCGCCTTCCTCAGAATATAAATTCATGGTCATCCTTTCACCAGCGCGGGCATATTATAGCGGCGAGGTAAAGGTTATCATTGCCGAGCATTTCAGCCGTGCGGCTAATGGCGGTATTGGCGCGGCAAAAGCAGCCGGAAACTATTCGGGGCAGTTCTATCCTACCAAACTGGCTAATGAGCAGGGCTTCCAGCAAATTATCTGGACAGACGATGCCACACACACCATGCTGGAAGAGGCAGGGACAATGAATGTATTTTTCCGTATTGATAATGTGCTGTACACTGCGCCTACCAGCGAGCGTATCCTTGATGGCGTAACCCGTAAGAGTATACTTGAACTTGCAGAGCGCGAGCATATACGTGCTGAGGTAAGGCCGGTACTGGTATCAGAACTGGTTGAAGCCGCCGAAGCCGGAACGCTACAGGAAATATTCGGCGCAGGAACCGCGGCGGTAGTTAACCCGATTGTAGGCTTCAGCTATGACGGTAAGTATTACGAGTTGCCAAAGCTCGAAAATCCGCTGGCACCACAGATAAAAGAAAAACTGACCGACATACAATACAAGCTGGCTGAAGATACCTTCGGCTGGACAGAGAAGGTGTAAAGAAATACGATACGTATTGAACCAAAAAACGCGGACAGTAATGTCCGCGTTTTTTGGTTATGGATTAGCCGGCACTTTTATGGATGAAGGCGGCTGTGTTGCAGTTTTAGGTTTCAGCTTTGGCGCAGGCTTGGTGCCTGCAGGTGTGCTTTGAGCTGCTGTACCCGTTGCGGCAGGCCTTGCAGGCTTTACCGGCGAACCGGTTGCTGTAGCAGGCTGGCTGCCGGACACCGGCGGCATTGGCACTTCTTCTGTGGTTGCCGGCGCAGTATTCTGGCCTATCGGGATGTAGATATCGGTAACCCATTGCGAAGGGCGCTTAACTGACGGGAGCCCTTTAGTATACACCTCTAAGTAATGGCCTCCGGTATTTTCGGGATAGCTTTTTGCAGCAACTTCGCGGCGTGCGGTGTCCCATGCTTTTTTCAGGTGCGAATAATCTCCTTTCAGCGTTGTTTTGAGGGCGGTAAAGCCCTCTATCCTGCCACCAATAATCTCGCTGCCCTGCATAGTATATATCTCTTCTTTTACGGGCATACACACCACATAAGAAGCAGTACCCTGCGCTTCGCTGAAGGTTTTATAAAGCAGGAACGGTGCCCCTGCCTGAACGATCTTATTCTCTTTTATAAAAGCATGAAGTTTCGGATAATAACCGGATGACTGCCTGCCGATATCCTCTATCTTTCCGGTTACGGGGAAACCAATGTAATAGGCGGCGGTTTTGGTTACCAGCCCCTGTACCTTCACATCATATTTTGCAATTTCTGTTACCAGGAAACGGTTGAGGTTTTCCAGGCCGGCCTCCAGTTTCTCTTCCAGCGCGGTACCCGGATTCCCGTTGAAAACCGCAGCGGCTTTCTCTGCAAAAGTAAGCTCGCCTTTTATGCGCACGGCTACTTTGGTCCCCTTGCCTGCTTCGCTAAAGCCCCACGCAATGCGGTTGTCCTCGCCATTAAAATCTCCCGTTTGTATAATGGAATCGTTAGCGGTATTCTTAACCGTCTCTACCTTACTCTCTGCCCCATCGTGCTTCCAGGCTATAAATGCCTTCGGCCCCGAAGTGCTGTCGCTGTACGTAAACACAGCCGAACTGCCTGCCGGGGTGAGCAGCGCAACATTCTCCCAGTTGCGCAGGTCATTGATATAATTATAGAGGGTGCTTCGGGGCACATTGATAATGCGCTCGCGCTTTATGTCATATTTCCCTTCCTGCGTGGCAATAAAAACCACAACAGCAACTGTTGCAAGGATAAGCAGGAGAAAAACATATTTGAGGATCTTCATACTTTTTAGCCGGAAAATTTGCAGTAAAAATACGGATATTATCCGAAACGCTTACAGATAAAAGCGTTACTACCGGCAAAATTGGCAGATATTTCTGAAAAAACAGGAAGCCGTCATAAAAAAAGGAAACACTTTTCAGCGTTTCCTTTTGGCACACTACTCAAATGTAATTTTGAATGAGATGTATGAAGAACTAACATGCATTGCAAATATCCTGACTATCAATAATATAAAAAATACCCAATAGTGGGTATTTTACATATTGACTATTACTGTTTACCGTAAACCTAAAAGTCATATTTGCGTTCCATGCTGTAGCGGAGCAATTCGCTTTTACCGCTAAGGCTGAGTTTCTTCAGTATATTTTTGCGATGGGTATCTACGGTTGTTTTACCAATGAACAGGGCATCTGCAATTTCCTGCGATGTTTTGCCCTGCCCGATCAGCTTCACGATCTCGAGTTCGCGGCGGCTAAGCGGTACCTCGCCGCTTTCCCGTTTTTCCGCTTTTTGCTTTAAGGAGTCGTCAAAAAAAGTCTGCCCCTGCATCACGGCCCGTATAGCCGCCAGCACTACCTTGAGCGATGAGTTTTTCATAATATAGCCCGAAGCGCCGGCCTCGGCCATCTGGTTCATTGCTTCTTCCCTCTCAAACATACTGAAAGCGATGACCCTGCAGGACGGCAATTCTTTTTTAATTTCGCGCGTCGCGGTAATACCATCCATACGAGGCATCCTTATATCGGTCAGCACAATATCCGGGCGCGTTTTGCGCACAACCTCCAGCAGGCGTTCGCCGTCATTGGCCTCGCCCACTACTTTTATATCGTCTTCATATTCAAGGAATATTTTTATACCGTCTATGAGCGACTGGTGATCTTCGGCTATTACTACATGTATCATATCGGTATATCTATAATTATCGAGGTGCCTTTACCCTGTGTGGAGTCTATTTCTATTGTCCCTCCTAACTGATTTATTTTTCTCCTTATCGTATCGAGCCCCATTCCATCGGCTGCAATCTGAGCTTTTTCCGGATCAAACCCAATACCGTTATCTTCTATAATGATGTTTATATTATCATCATGATGGGTAAGCTGTATGTGCGCCTCGGTAGCCCGGGCATGCTTGATTATATTGGTTGCAAGCTCCTGCACCGCCCTGAATATGGCTATCTCCAGTGTATTTTCGAGCCTTTCGTTAAATCCGAAATGCGTTACCTGCACCATCAGCGTGCCGGGAATAGAAATTTTATCGGCGAGCTTTATCAGGGCCGGTATAAGGCCTTCGCTTGCAAATACACCGGCATTTTTGGCATGTGCCAGCCGGCGTACTTTCTGGTAAGCTTCTTCTATCAGCTCGTCGGTACGTTCGTAGAGCTTGTTCTCTTCATCGCGAAGCTCGTTCTTTCGAATCTTCAGGTTTTCGAAGTTCAGCTTGAGCGCCGCGAGCATACTGCCCAGGTTGTCATGCAGGTCGTTGGCAATGCGCTGGCGTTCTTTTTCCTGGCCCTCCAGCATAATATCGATGCTGCTCAGCTCGTATTCCTTCAGGGCCTTTTCCAGCTTTTGCTGCTCTATGAGCTTCTCCTGGCGGCTGATGCGCTCGCGCCTGCGGGCATTTTTTACGATAAGATAACCGATGGCGATGGTTACCAGCAGCAAGCCGATTACCGAATAAATAACAACCCGGTTCACTTTGGCTTTGCTTTTCAGTATATTATTTTCAAGAACTTTCTCTTTTACCTTGTACTGCGTCTCGATATTTTTAATAGCGATGTTCTGCTCCAGCCCATTGGCGCTGTCGGCCAGCTTGCGGGCGACCGACATATACCGGAAAGCATTGGCGTAGTCTTTGAGTGCTTCGTAATTGATGTAGAGGAACTCGTTGATGTACTGCTTTGTTTTCAGTACGCTGTCGGTTATCGGGAGGCTGTCGGCACTTTCCAGCATCCGGATAGCCATCCGGTAGTCCCCTTTGTAATGGTAGGCCGCAGCGCGGTTAATGTAGTTATGGCAAAGCCCGTTAACATCGTTGATACGCTGCAGGAACGGCAGGTCTTTATCCAGGTAATACAGCGCCGAATCGGGCTTTTGCAGGTTCTCGTTGTAGAGTACGGCCATGTTGTTGTTCATGACCGACTCCAGCTTTTCATCTTTAGCAATACGATTGGCTTCCATGGCAATACGGAAACATTTCACCGCATCCTGATATTTACCCGACGATATCTTGCTTGCCGCCATCGCCGAATAACCCCTTGCCAAGCGCAACTGGTCATTATTAGCCCTGGCATAATCCAGGTACTCTTTCAGATAGCCTTCGGCGCGGTCGCCATAGTTTTCCTGGGAGCTCAGCAGATAGGCTATCTCGGAGTTAACATCCATTGCCGCCTGCAGGCTGTCTGCCGCCTTGTATAGCTTCTTTGCCGTCAGGTAATACTCCAGCGCCTTCTCCTCACGGTTCTGGCTCGCCAGCACATTGCCGTAATACAGGTTGTAGCGTGCCTGCGACGCTTTGTCCAGCACACGTATATCTACCTTTTTCAGTTCGGCTTCAGCTTCCTTGTAATGGTCGGTCTTTATGAGCTGTCCGGCTTTCGATAGCGGGTCGCCCGCATTGCCGTATACAAGCAAAAGCAGCAATATCCTTAATAGCATGTATTATCTTTTTCTTAAAATGCCCAGGCCATATTTTTGGGGTTGCACAAAATCGAAGTGCAACGTATCGTTGTGATATACCACCACAAATATTTCCCCGCCAATGCTCAGGTCAATATCGGGCGGCGTACTGTTGGAATCGTAGGCTTCGATATTAGATGCGCTGAAATCCAGCGACACCTCATGGATGTATATTTCTGTATTGGCCGAAAGGTCTGTATTATTAGATGACTGAAGCCACAGCAATATCGCCTGCGTGGTGCTGTCACTGATGTTGTATATTTTTGAGTCGACTGTTATGGTACCCATTTCCGAGGCGGGAAGAATTATCTTATACACGCCATCTTTATGGGTTGCGTCATAAGAGCCCACCCCTTCGTAGATTATAGAGTGAGCGTCGGTAAAAAGTTTTTGCTTGGATGACATATTTTTTGTTTTAAAGGTTGACGATTACAAATTTGCCCGATTAAAAGGTATAAAAAAATCCCCATCAGAGGGGATTTTCGGTATATTATTTTTAACAGTTTTTAACCGTCTTACTCTTTCATGTAGGTTTTCATGACGAAAAGCAATGCTACAAAACACAGAAATCCTATAAGTATCCAGTAGCTGCCTTTGTAATACTTTTTATGCAACGGAAGGTCTTTACGATATACGTAGATCATCGCCGCAACAAAAACAACGATAAAGAAAATGGCGAATCCTATCTGCCCTTTTGAAAACATGTTTACATCTTTTTTGCAAAGCTACAACAGGCCGTACTATTTTGGCTAATTTTCGATCAATAAAATTTTTAACGATGAAAAAGCAGTTAGCCGCCGTTCATGAATTCCACACCGCTTTCGGACTTGAAGTTAACGCTACGCCAATAGCCGAATTAAGTGATGCTGTAAAGATGCTCAGGTACAACCTGATGAAAGAGGAAAATGAGGAATACCTCGATGCCGTTCAAAATAACGACATCGTAGAAATTGCCGATGCACTGGGCGATATGCTGTACATTCTTTGCGGCACAATTATATCCCACGGGCTACAGCACAAAATAGAAGAAGTGTTTGACGAGATTCAGCGCAGCAACATGAGCAAACTGGGGCACGATGGTAAGCCTATTTACCGCGAAGATGGCAAGGTGATGAAAGGCCCAAACTACTTTAAACCGGACTTTACGGTTATTTTAAGTGACTTATAAATTTTGAATGTATTGTTTCGCAGAGATACACAAAGAAGCCGCAAAGATTCGCAGAGGCTTTTGGACACGAAGCTCACTAATTCACACTAAGAAATCTGTTGGCTATGTGCAGCCTATGCGTCCTTTATGGTTAATTCATTCGTAGAGATACACAAAGAAATTTGTGCCTTTAGTGCAGCCTTTGTGTTCTTTGTGGTTAAATTATTTCGCAGAGATACACAAAGAAGCCGCAAAGATTCGCAGAGGCTTTTCGACACGAATTTCGCTAATTTTCACAGTCGACTTTTAGTCGTGCTATGCTATGTTTCCTTTGTGGTTAATTCTTCCCTGTTTGCCATGAATTCGAAATTCAAACAACTATTTCAGAAGCTGCCGTATCACCGTCTCCGCGGCGTGAAGGCCGAATAATGCCGGCATCCAGCTGTTGGTTCCGAAAAAGGATTTTTTAAAGTTCGTGCCGTCGGTCATTTTAAGGCTGCTTTCATCGGGCGTCTCTACAGAGAATACAGCCTTTACACCCTTACTGACTCCCTCTTTACGAAGGCGCTTGCGCATGGTTTTCGCCAACGGGCACACATCGGTTTTACTGATGTCGGCCACGCGAACCTTTGATGCCTCATATTTTCCGCCAGCACCCATATTGCTGATGATCTTAACCTTTTTTCGGCGCGCCGAGAGAATGAGGTTTAGCTTGGGCGTAATACTATCAATACAGTCAAGCACATAATCGTATTCGGTAGTTACCAATTCGTAGGCACGCTCGGGAGAGAGAAATTCTTTAAGGCGGATAAGCTCCAGTTCGGGATTGATATCCATCAGGCGGTCGCCCACAATATCCACTTTGGGCTTGCCAACAGTACTATGCAGTGCCGGAAGCTGGCGGTTGATGTTGGTAATATCAACTACATCGCCATCCACTATCGTCATTTTGCCTACGCCGGCACGGGCTATGAATTCGGCTGCAAAAGAGCCTACACCGCCCAGGCCTACCACCATCACGTGGCTGTTCTTTAATTTTTCAAGCCCTTCTTTTTTAAATAATAGCTCTGCCCTCTCTGTCCATTCAGCCATTGGTAAAAACAGTTTTAAAATTATTGCTGACTATCTTTTCTATCTCTTCAATCGTTGTTCCGCGTGCTTCGGCTGCTTTGGCGTACACCTGTGCGAGGCTTTCTTCCATGGTATCGGTTTCCAGGAAGAAACGGTCCTCCGGCACCTGCGCAAACACTTCGCTAAGCTCCGGGTTGCGTAGCAGGTATTTGCCAAATGAAAGGTAAAACCCTTTATCCAACAGCTGTTTTGCTACCTGAGCGTTTTTCGAAAATCCATGCACAACCATCGGAACACTGGGTTGCAAACGCTCGGTGGCTTCAATCAGTTCCTGAAACGCTGCAACGAGGTGCAAAATTACAGGCTTTTTGTATTTCTTGGCTAATAAAAGCTGTTTTTCGAAAACTTCAGTTTGGAGGCTAAGCGGAACTTCAATGCGCTTATCGAGCCCGCACTCGCCTAAAGCCAGGCAATTTGGCAACTGAAGCCTTTGCTCGATAATAGCCAAATGATCTTCTATTTTATCTTCCTGAAGATACCACGGGTGGATACCTGTCGAAAAATACGGCACATCAACTTCCTCGTAAGGGTAGCGGTTTACTACCTCGAGGATATTGGGATCGTTACTGAATTTATGCGTGTGGAGATTGTGGAGCATTATAAAATCAATTCTTTATAGAATTTAATTGGATCGTGAATTTCTTCGATATGAGGTATGAGTTCTTCAAACCTCGACAATCCCGAAAAACTTTTTACATCTTCAAAGCCCTTTATCATTAGAGTATCTCTTTGTGCGTGATAATTAATCCTTTTGTTAGCATTTATGTGATTACTAACCACCCAAATTGCTGTAATCCATTGGAAAGAAGTCCAACCCGCAAAGTTAATCATATCCGAATCCAGTAAAAATGTAGTGGTCGCTCCATTGTATAAATGTACGTACTTGTCATCAGGAAAATTTTCCCGCAGATAACTTACGTAAGAATGTGTAGGAACGTTTAGAAGAAAACGGATTGTAAAACATTCGGATATGGATAATTCCCTTATAAAATCAGGTAAGTCAAAAAATCTGTGGTGCTGTGAAGTTGCTATTTTGCAACCGGCATGTTTTGCAAAATAACGATGTAAGCTTTGCTTTTTCGTTATCCAATTGTCTCCATATATAAGCTTATAATCGATAACCTGCTCATTTAACAACCGTAAATAGTTATCTTGACAATAAACACAGAACTCATCATATGCATTGTCATGTTCTCGGGTAACGTTATTGTTACAATTTATGCAAATAACTTTCCTAAATTTGAAAACGTCTGACTTGTATGTTTCTACTTGGTGCCTTTCATTACCTTCAAAAAAAACAAGCGGTTTTTTTTTAAAGTCTTTTCCATAATAACGCTTAATTATAGAAGCTTTAAATTTGTGTTCTTCCGAATTCGCTTCGTTTTCACAAATCCAGCATTTCATAAAACCTGACCTGAAAATCTTCGAGTTCTTACAGCTTCCACTTCTGCGGTTATTTCATCTATCGACGGCAGATCACCCTTGGTTGCAGCTCGTTCCCTAAAACCAGCTATAACTTTATCAAAGCTATTTTTTTTAGGCTTGATCGCAATTAGCTTAAGGTCAGCTAAAGCCTGCAGTAGCTTTGTTGCTTTTGGATTAAGTATATCTATCTCAATTGTTTTCATATACTAAAGAAAAGCAATTTTACTTACGATATTACCCCGCTACCCACAAGCTCCTCCCCTATATACCACGCAGCGAACTGCCCTTCGGTAATGGCGCTTTGCGGCTGGTCGAATGCAATATACATGCCGTCTTCAAACTGGTGTAGCGTAGCCTTTTGCAATGGCTGACGGTAACGGATGCGCACCATCACTTCCATGGTTTCGCCGTCTTTCAGTGCAAGGTCTTCGCGCACCCAGTGCACTTCCGGCTGCTGGATGTACAGCGCCCTGCGGAAAAGCCCGGGGTGGTTGTGCCCCTGCCCTGTATAAATGGCATTGCTTTCTACATCGGTCGCGATAATGAACAAAGGCTCTTTGGTTCCGCCTACGTTCAGGCCTTTGCGTTGGCCGATGGTATAATAATGCGCTCCCTGGTGGCGCCCTACCACTTTACCCATTTCGGGCTTGTAGCTTATGTTTTTTGCCTCAAATGCCAGCTGCTCTTTTACAGAATTGAACTGCGGCTTTTCAGCGTTGTAGGTTTCCGCTTCGGCGTTTACCTCATAGATGATGCCTTCTTTAGGTTGCAGCTGTTGTTGCAGGAATTCGGGCAGGCGCACTTTGCCGATAAAGCAAAGCCCCTGCGAGTCTTTTTTCTCCGCAGTAACCAGTTCCATTTCGGCGGCTATTTCGCGCACCTGCGGCTTTGTAAGCTCCCCAATTGGGAACAACGCCTTACTCAACTGCTCCTGCGAAAGCTGGCACAAAAAATACGACTGGTCTTTATTGCCGTCTACCCCCGCCAGGAGCCTGTACACTTCTTTGCCGTCATGTTGTGCCACATCGCGGCGGCAGTAGTGCCCGGTGGCAACATAATCGGCACCAAGGCTTAATGCGATCTTCATGAACACATCAAACTTGATCTCGCGGTTGCAAAGCACATCGGGATTGGGCGTACGCCCCTTTTCGTATTCGTTGAACATATAGTCCACAATACGCTCTTTATATTCTTCGCTAAGGTCTACCGTCTGGAAAGGGATGCCCAGCTTTTCGGCTACCAAAAGCGCATCGTTGCTGTCTTCCAGCCACGGGCATTCGTTAGAAATAGTCACACTGTCATCATGCCAGTTCTTCATAAAAAGGCCGATCACTTCATATCCCTGCTGCTGCAACAGGTAGGCCGCCACACTGGAGTCTACCCCGCCCGAAAGCCCTACTACTACACGTTTCATTTTCAATCGTCTAATTTCTGATGCAAAGGTACAAAATTATTGCGCCGGGCGCACAGGGCGCGTAGCCAGCTCCACCTTCTTGTTGGTCATGTTTTCCTGTTTCACCAGCTTTCCTTTCTCGAAGTATTTCCATACGCCGGTCTTTTTGTTGGCGGCAAACTGTCCGGTGCATATCACTTTATTGTCTTCATCGCGATAGGTTACAGACCCCTGAAGCTTATCATCTTTATAGGCCGACTCTTCCATAACAACACCTTTGGGCGAATATTTTTTATACGGGCCGTTCTTCATCCCGTTGCTAAAGTTCATCTCTTCGGCCACCGTACCTTCGGGGTAATAGATCTTTCGCATGCCCGAAAGCTTTCCTTTTGAATAGGTTTCGGTAGTGACCAGCTTGCCGCTTGACGGATGGTAGAACTTCCATTCGCCTTCCTGCATTTTGTTTACCTCTTTGCCTTCACTGGCTTTCTTGCCTTTTGCGTCGTAAAAAACTGTTACGCAAGACCCGTCTGTGGCAAACTCACGCGACGCCATCAGCGGCGAGCCTTCAGTATCTTCGTAAAACTTAAAGGTCCCGGTTTCCTTGCCGTGATCAAAGGTGCCTTCATAACGAAGCCTTTTGCTCGGGTACGTGCCCTGCCATTTGCCGTCGCGCTTTCCTTCGGCATCCATTTTATTCTGTGCCAGTGCAGTTATACTTATAAAAAAAGCCAGTATTACTTTCAGCCTTAGTTTCATATCGTTCATTTAAGCTTAAACTTCGTAAATTTTGTTTTAGTATGCAAAAGCTGTGCCTTCGTTACTAATCATTCGTATTCAAAAAAAGCACCCGGAGGTGCTTTTCGTTATTTTTTGTTTTGCCTTGCTTTTTGCTGCTCCTGCGCCTGCTCCATCATATCCTGCATCTTTTTGGCAAAACCACTTTGCTTTTTAGGCTTGGTCTTGTTTTCCTGGATGCGGGCATGTATCTTCTTCTCATCTACAATATAGTTCTTGATAACAAGCATGATACCAATGGTGATAAGGTTAGAGATGAAATAGTACAGCGAAAGCCCTGAAGCATAGTTGTTGAAGAATATCAGCATCATGATAGGCGAAATGTAGATCATGATCTTCATCACCTTGCTCATATCAGGCATACCTTCCTGTGGAGGTGCCGACATTGCCTGGTCTCCCGTAGTCATTTTCATGTAAAAGAATATCGCTACCGATGCCAGTATCGGGAAAAGGCTCACGTGGTTGCCGTAGAATGGTATGTAGAACGGCAGGTGGATTACGGCATCATACGACGAGAGGTCGGTTGCCCAAAGGAAACTCTGCTGCCTCAGGTCGAAGAACGACGGGAAGAACTGGAAGAGCGCATAGAACACCGGTATCTGCATTACCGCCGGCAAGCAGCCCGCCATTGGGTTTACGCCCGCCTGGTTGTACAGCTTCATGGTTTCCTGCTGTTTCTTCATCGGGTCGTTCTTATACTTCTCGTTCAGCTCGTTCAGTTCCGGGCGAAGGATCTTCATCTTGGCCTGCGAAACATACGACTTATACGTTACCGGCGACATTACAAGCCTTACCAATATCGTAAAGATGATGATTGCAATACCGTAAGGGATGAATGACGACAGCGCACTGAAAACCGGAATGAATACATAGCGGTTGATCCATCCGAATATACCCCAGCCTAATGGCATTACCTCATCGAGGTTCTTATCATAATTGTTGAGGATCTTGTAGTCCGATGGGCCATAGTACCAGTTCATGTTATAGCTAAGTTCGCCACCTTTAAACTCCAGTGGCATTTTAGCTGTAAAATTCTTGGTATAAAGCGTATCTACCTTTTCATCCTTCACAAGGTTTTCCGATGTAAATTCTGCTGTTTTAAAAGGTGTATCAGTAAGAAGGATCGAGGTAAAGAAATGCTGCTTAAACGCTACATACGATACATTATCTGCTTTTTCTGCTTCGTTCCTTCCCTGGCCAAGGTTATCATCCTTGCCATCTTCATATTCATAGATAAGGTCTACATAACGGTTTTCATACTGCACACTCTTCTCATTGCGGAAAGCCTTAAGCTTCCACTCCAGGTCCATCGGCTTGCCGGTATTTACCACCTGCGAAAGCCCCTGTGAGCGGATGCTGAAATCCATCATGTAGTCGTTCGGTTTCAGCACATAGCGGTATTCAAGGAACTGCTGCGGACCTGCCTTCAGCTTCATGCTCAGTACCTGGTTTTCACCTTCTTTGGTTACAGTCGGCTCAAAATACAGGTCTTTGGTATTAAGAATGCGATTGTCTTTTGTCTGGAACTGAAGGTTGAAGCTGGCATTGTTCTGCTTGATAAGCTCTACCCTTTTGTTAGACCCTTTGGCAAACTGCTCGAAGTTGTTGAGGTTGGCTTCTGCGATATAACCGCCTTTGTTGGATATTCTGAGGGTAACAAGCGGGTTCTTTATCTCTGTCACCTCGTTTTTAGCAGAAGGCAGGGTGGCGCTGTAGGCAAATGCACCCAGCGTGCTTTTCATAGCTGCAACGCGAGCCGAATCGGTCACCGTGCTGTCCTTGGCAGCCGTTAGCTGATTGGTATCGGGCAGCTGCTTTTGCTTCGCTTTCTCTATCTGTTCTTTTTTCGCTTTTTCCTTCGCCTCGGCTTCATTGGAAGCTGTGTTGTTGTATATCATCCACAACATGAGCAGCATGATAAGGCCAAAGCCTATGATCGTCCGGAGGTCTAACTTTTTTTCTTCCATTTAAATTATAATTGTTTCACATATCTCCGCAGGCGGAGTAAAGCGCAAAGGCGCTAATCTTTCTTTTTTTGCACCGCAGCCTTCACGAAGCTCACAAACAGCGGGTGCGGGTTGGCTACCGTACTTTTATATTCGGGATGGTATTGCACCCCAATAAAGAACGGATGGTTTTCCAGCTCTACCACTTCTACAAGCCCCGTATCCGGATTCACGCCCGATGCTATAAGCCCGGCCTTTTCCAACTGCTCCCCATAGGCTCCGTTGTATTCGTAGCGGTGGCGGTGGCGCTCCATGATCTCGGTTTTGCCATAGATGCGATGCGCGAGCGACCCCTCCTTCAGTGTACACTTCCAGGCCCCAAGGCGCATGGTACCACCTTTTTCAGTCACGGTTTTCTGCTCCTCCATGATGTTAATCACAGGGTCGGGCGTGCTCTCGTTCATCTCGGTCGAATTCGCCTCCTTCAGCCCCAGCACGTTGCGGCTGTATTCTATTACGCTCATCTGCATGCCCAGGCATATCCCGAAGAACGGTATATTATTCTCACGTGCATAACGCACGGTTTCAATCTTTCCTTCTATTCCCCTGCCGCCAAATCCGGGCGCCACCAGGATACCGTCAAGCCCCGAAAGTTTTTCGGCAGCATTGTCTTTATCAATGTACTCCGAATGAACGCTAATCACATTCACTTTCGTTTCATTGGCCGAGCCCGCGTGTATAAACGCTTCGAGTATCGACTTATAGCTATCCTGCAGCTCTACATACTTGCCCACAAGGCCAATGTTTACCGTGTGCTGAGGGTTCTTCAGGCGGAACAAAAACTCGTTCCACTGCTGGAGGTCCGGCGTGTTCTTTTCGGGCAGGCCCAGTTTCTTTAGCGCCACCCTATCCAGCCCTTCTTCAAGCATCAGATTAGGCACATCATATATGGTAGACGCGTCAATCGACTGTATTACGGCCTCGCGTGTTACGTTACAGAACAAGGCTAACTTTTGCCTCAGGTCAGCCGAAAGCTCGTGTTCGGTGCGGCAAACCAGTATATCTGCCTGTATCCCGCTTTCCATCAGCGTTTTTACCGAGTGCTGCGTAGGCTTCGTTTTCAATTCGCCCGCCGCGGCAAGGTAAGGCACCAGCGTAAGGTGCACTACTATCCCATTCTCTTCGCCCAGCTCCCATAGCAGCTGGCGTACAGACTCTATATAAGGCAATGACTCGATGTCGCCAACGGTACCGCCAATTTCAGTGATCACGATATCATACTCGCCCGAGTTGCCCAGAAGCTGCATGCGCTCCTTGATCTCGTTGGTGATGTGCGGCACTACCTGCACTGTTTTGCCCAGAAACTCCCCACGCCGTTCTTTTTCTATTACCGAAAGGTACACCCTGCCGGTCGTAACATTGTTGGCCTGCGAGGTAGGCACGTTCAGGAACCTTTCGTAATGCCCCAGGTCAAGGTCGGTCTCGGCACCATCGTCCGTTACATAGCATTCGCCGTGTTCATACGGGTTTAGTGTGCCGGGGTCTACGTTGATGTAGGGGTCAAACTTCTGTATGGTTGCCCGATACCCCCTGGCCTGCAGCAGCTTTGCGAGCGAGGCAGCAATAATACCCTTGCCGAGGGAGGAGGTTACCCCCCCTGTTACAAATATGTACTTAGTCTGGTTCATTGTGTTGTTGTGTAGTTGTTGTAGTTGCAAAAAACGAGGCAAAAGTACGAAAATTAATTAATGGCGAAAGGGAAAAGAAGTGCATCGGGATGAATTAATTATGAAACGAAAGTCCACGGCAGGCCACAACATTTCTTAACTTTGCATAACACGAAATTCATTTATTTCCCGATGAACAATACTCCTATTTACACCGAAAAATCGCGCATGCCGCAATGGGTTTTCTGGCTTATCGGCATACAGGGGATTACCGTTTCGGCAATGATGTGGAAAACAGAAGGCATTGAAACTTTCCTGATCGTACTTGGGAGCAACCTGCTGATCGTAGGCCTGCTGTCCTGGGCAGGGATACGGCTTACATTTTCCCCGAAACAGCTGCGGTATAAGGGTACGCCTTTTCCGTTTAAAGAAAAGCAGATGGACTGGCAGGATGCCGAAAATATTTCGGTGATTAAGGTTGACCCGATGGGCGATTTCCTGGGATGGGGCTATAAGAAATCGGCTAAGTATGGATGGGGCCATATCTATGATGGCGACTATGCGCTGTTCGTCACCCTGAAGGACGGGCGGAAGATGACATTTACGCTGAAAAATAAAGACGAAGCGATGCACTTTCTCGCTAAAAACAACATTCCTTTTAAAGCATAAAAAAAGCGGCCAAAAGCCGCTTTCGTTGGTTAGTTGGTCAGGTGGAACCTGAGGCACCCTCCTGCCGATACGTTGCACGATCCGCTCCATGTTTCCCCTGTGGTGGAAGAGGCTGTGAAGCTGTACGTGCCGGCATCAAGGTTAAAGTTAGCGCAGCCGCTCTGCCCGCATTCCGACGGGTTCACGTTGGCTGTAACCGTTGCAGTCCTTCCGGCAACTGCAACGGTAATGTTGCCTACCGAGCTGTCATCGTTCCAAAAACTCACATCGCCCGTAGTAACTACCGGGGCCGGATCTTCGTCGTCAGAACACGACACAACAGCAAATGCGCTAAGCGTAAGCGCAAACAACAAGGTGTAGATTTTTTTCATAAAAATGTTGGTTATGTAATTTCTATAAAATTATTTAACATTTTTTAAACAGAAAATACCCAACAATCGGTATTTTTAATGAAAATTTAGTAATGCCCCAGGGGCTTAAGCCGCCACCTGAACTTTACTGCCAGGAGCCGCAGGCAAATGATAATACCCGAGGTAAGTACGTACAGCATATCCTGGCTGATGGGCAGCATGCGCAGGAGGAAGAAGATAGCGCCGCCGGCGATGCAGATCGTGGCATACAGAACGCCGCGCCCGAAGATGATGGGTATCTCGTTGCACAGGATGTCGCGAATCACGCCGCCAAAACAGGCGGTCATGGTACCCAGGGCAACACAGATAACCGGATGTAGCCCCGCCAGAAGGCCGCGCTCCAATCCTATCAGCGTAAATACCCCGAGGCCAATGGTATCGAACAGGAAGAGTGAGATGCGCAGTTTGTCGAGCTTTTTCCGGAAAATCAGCGCAATCGCATATCCCGCAAGGATAAAGTACACGTAGTTAAGGTCTTGCATCCACCCTACCGGCGTGCGGCCAATGAGCACGTCCCGCAGGGTGCCCCCTCCTACCGCCGTGGCGAAGGCAATAACCAGCACACCAAATGCATCCATACGCTTAGAGAACGCTGTCAGCGCCCCGGATATGGCAAACGCCATAGTACCTAATATATCAAGGAGGTAAAACATTACATGCGCTGGGTATAGTAGTTGTAGTCTTTAATAATAGTATCTACAAAGGCGGTAGCATTGCGGGAGGTAGATTTTATACCCGTTACCGCCTCTATCTTGCCCTGCAGCTTTTCCATCATAGCGAAGTCCGCCGACTTCAGGCTGGTTTCATACGTTTCCTTAATGATGCGCATATCATTGTCGCTCAGCTTAATGACCATCGAATAAACCGGCACGTATGTATCTTCAAGCTCGCGCAATATAGTATGGTTTATGGTTATCTTACTTTTCAGGGTAATTACCGCCGTGCCTGCCGCCATATCGCCAAGGCGCTGCACGTTTTTATTGACAAGCATTGCAGTAAGCCCGATAAGCCCGCCAAGTACCGTTACATCTACAGCGCATAGCACCCACCGGATAAAATAATCACCAAACGATGCCTGGTAGCCATCTATCTTGATTACGCGTATCTTCACTACTTTCTTGCCAATGGTTTGCCCTTCCCACAGGCTTTCAAGTACGAGCGTATACAGCATGACCGGAAGGGTAAGTACGGTAATAATTGCCCCGGCCGCCCACGGGTCGAGCTTTTCAAACGCGTCTCTAATAGCAGGGAACACCCCAAAAATAAGCATTAAAATAACGAAGATGTACGCAATACGTATCACGAAATCAAGAAGATGGGCCATGATGCGCTCACCAACAGAGGCCGCCGTAAAATTAATATTGACATTTTGTGTGGTGGTTATCGAAAGTTCTGACATATTTTATATTTTAGCTTCTGTATGAGAGAGGCGGCGTTTATTAAACAAAATAAAGAAAAATGGCTCGAATTTGAGCAGGCTATTTTAGGCGGGGTGAAAAAAAATCCCGACGAGCTTGCCAGCCTCTATATCCATTTGGTAAACGACCTTTCGTTTGCACAAAGCTATTACCCCAAAAGCAAGACGGTTACTTACCTGAACCATCTTGCCTCGCGCATCTACCAGAAAATATATAAGACCCGGCGGCAGGAAACCAACCAGCTGGTCTATTTTTTCAGGACCGAAATCCCACTTATTGTCTACCATCATCGCCGCTACATACGCTATGCCTTCCTGATGTTTTTCATCTTTACCGCTATCGGGGTTATCTCGGCGGCCAATGATATGGATTTTACGAGGCTTATTATGGGTGATGAATATGTAAATATGACCCTCGAGAACATCGAGAAGGGCAACCCGGTCGCGGTATATAAAAGCGGCAACAACTGGGGCAGCTTTGTAGGCATTACTGTAAACAACCTGCAAGTAGGTGTCATGTCTTTTGTTTACGGAATTTTTGGCGGGCTTGGCACGGCGCTTTATTTTTTCTATAACTGCGTGATGCTCGGCTCATTCCAGTATTTCTTTTACGAGCATGGTGTGCTGTGGGCCAGCGTGCGCGGCATCTGGATACACGGGGCTATGGAAATATTTGCCATGGTGATAGAAGCCGCAGCAGGGCTGATACTGGGCGCCAGCATATTGTTCCCTAAAACCCACAGCAGGCTCGATTCGCTCAAGATGGGCTTCCGTGATGGCATCAAGATCGTGATAGCCACCATGCCGTTTACCTTTATGGCGGGAGTGCTTGAGGGATTTGTAACCCGTTACTCTCCTGATATGCCACTGGTTTTAAACCTTTTCATTATACTGTCAACCCTTTCGCTTATTACCTTCTATTTTCTGGTATACCCGCGGATAGTCTATAAAAAATTACTAAAAGATGTTCCAGCTTTTCAAACAACGCAAGGCTAATGACCTTATAACCGATACCTTCAACTTTTTCAGGGAGCAGGGAAAAAACTATTACGCTACCTACCTGAAAGCCTTCGGGTGGCTCTTGCTCCTGCTGGTGTTGTTCGGCTACCTGATAGGGAGCGCCTTTACGGAAACGCTGATGCTTGGCCCGCTGGCCCCGCAGTCGTCCAACATGATCGAAAACTATTTCAATAATAATTTCGGATACTTTTTAGGCATTGGCGTCATAAGCTTTGTGGTATTATTGCTGATGATGATGGCCAACTACGCTTATCCGGTGTTTTATACTCAGATTCTTGCCGAAACAGGGCAGCAGGCTCAGCCGCGCCAGATACTCTCAATGCTGAAAAGCAACATCGGGCGCCTTTTGCTCTATGGTATATTATTCCTGTTAGTGATGTTCCCGGTATTTGCCGTTATCGGTATCGTGGGGCTTTTACCCGCAATGACTATAATTGGCATACCGGTTACCATAAGCGTTTTTGTATTCCTGTATTCCTGGGCAGCACTAAGCTTCTATGAC
Organism: Flavobacteriaceae bacterium; assembly: GCA_021151665.1. Classification (GTDB taxonomy): domain Bacteria; phylum Bacteroidota; class Bacteroidia; order Flavobacteriales; family Flavobacteriaceae; genus Flavobacterium. The sequence goes on along the minus strand of JAGKWW010000003.1, from coordinate 106,653 downwards.
TACCTTACCAACAGAAGCGGTTTCTTTACCGCTATGGGCCGCGGGTGGACGCTTTTCTTTGCCAATCCGTGGGGGCATTTGGGCAGCACTGTTGTAATGCTTATCATCATGTATACTATCCAGGGGCTTATAGGGATGATTTCATCCGTGTTCGGGATAGGCTTTTCCCTTGTTGACGGAACCGACAGCCTCGATCCGGCAGCGGTATGGATAATGCTAGTATTCTTTATACTATCTACAGTACTCGGCTTTATCCTGGGCCACCTGGTCATGATCAATCAGGGCCTTATCTACTACAGCGGGCGTGAAATGCATGAAAACCACGGCCAGAAAACCGAAATTGACCTAATAGGCCGCGACTTTGAATAGATTCATCCTATATCTCGTACTTCTTATAGCTCCGTTTGCCACTATGGCATCAACGGCAGATTCGGTACATTTTAAGCAAATGCTGCCGGCCGCCGATACAGTAGTACAACACCCGCGAACTTTTACCGCCGGACTGAAAAGCAGGTATAAAGACGAAGCCTTTGTCTATGAACGCAAAGCAGAAGCCCAATCCACGTGGGAAAGGTTCCGGGCGTGGCTGGGCAGGTTATGGGACAGCCTTTTTGGGCACAGCGGCAAAATAGACCACGGCCTCTCGTGGACAGGCATCCTCATCCGCGTGGTAGCCGTGTTGCTGGTTGGCTTTATGGTGTACATGATCGTGAGGGCCATCCTTAACAAAGAGGGTATGTGGATATTTGGCCGCAGCAGTAGGAAGATCGACGGCTACGAAATTTCCGAAGAAGACATTGCGGGAATGGATTTCCCTAAGCTTATCAACACCACACAGCAATCGGGAAATTACCGTATGGCAGTGCGCTACTACTACCTTTGGCTGCTGAGGAGCCTTGCCGACAGGGAGATTATTGCCTGGCATACCGACAAGACCAATACCGACTACAGTTACGAAATAAAGAATGATGGCCTGCGCCGCGAATTTGAGTTCCTTTCTTATATCTACGACTATAGCTGGTATGGCGAATTTGAAGTAGATGCCGATGCGTATGCAAAGGCCGAAAAAGCGTTCCTGAAAACTATTAATACCCTGAAAGGATGAGCCGGACGCTGATACTATATATTGTACTTATCGTCATCACGGCGGGCCTTATCATCGCGATAGATGCCTCGCGCCCCCGCCCTGTAGACTGGCGCCCTACCTACGCAGTAAAAGATAAGATACCGCTTGGGCTGTATGTGCTGGATCATGAAATGAAAGCGCTCTTTAAAGCCGATACGCTGGAACGTATGAAGCTTACGCCTTACGAGTTCCTTGACAGCAAATATGACATAGAAAACAACCACTATCGCATAAAAGGAAGTTTTGTGCACGTTGGTGAAAGTGAAACCATTGACAGGGAAAGCGCGCAGGAACTGCTGTACTTTGCAGAATATGGCAACACGGTGTTCCTGAGTATGAGCCAGCTCCCCAAAACGCTTACCGATTCGCTGAAACTTGAAACAGAGGATGTTTTTTACCTGCGCGACTCTATGCGCCTGGCGCTGCCCTATAACAGGCAGCTGGCCAGTAAAAAATATTTTTATAAGGAAGGTGTCGGGCTTGCAGGGTTTGTAAAGGTCGATACCGCAAATACCGCGATTTTAGGCTACCAGCACATCGATAAGGATTCTACCGCAAACTTTATAAAAGTGCGCCACGGCAAAGGCAGCTTTTTTTTGCACCTTCAGCCGGCGGCATTTTCCAACTTTCATCTGTTGAAAGGCGACCATGCCGACTACGCAGCCGGTGTACTTTCGTATCTGCCGAAAGGAAATGTTTACTTCTTTTCAGAACGCTATAAAAACAGTATATCAAGCTCGCCGCTACGGTATATCTGGTCGCAGCCGGCACTTGCCACAGCGGCGTGGCTCAGCATCATCGGGGTGTTCATTTTTATGTTCTTTAATGCAAAACGCAAGCAGCGCATCATCCCCGAAATTCCGCCGGTAAAAAACACTACGGTCGATTTTACCCGCACCATTGGCAACCTTTACTACCAGGAAGGCAGCCACCACGCTATTATAACCAAAATGATCGTGTACTTCCTTGAAAAAGTGCGCAATGTATACATGATAGATACCTTTGCCCTCGACGATGATTTTGTGGAGAAGCTTCACCAGAAAACCGGCCGCCCAATAGAAGACATACAGGAAGTAGTGACCCTGATAAAGCGCCACCGCAACAGTTTTGAAAGTACAGAAACCGACGTGACCAACATTAATAAAGCAATAGAAAAATTAGAGATATGAACGACTCATTCGATCTAAGCCCGGAGAGCAGCGCCCCACAGGACGACAATATAAATTTTAATAACCGCCTTGATATGGCCTCCCTACAGCAGGGAATAGACGCCGTGCGCCGCGAGATAAGCAGCGTAATCGTGGGCCAGCATAAAATGATAGACCAGCTTGTGGTTGCCATCCTTTCTAACGGACACGTACTGCTGGAAGGCGTACCGGGAGTGGCGAAAACCATTACGGCGAAGCTGCTTTCGCGCACGCTTTCGCTGGGGTTCAGCCGCATCCAGTTTACGCCCGACCTGATGCCGAGTGACATCCTGGGCACATCGGTGTTCAACCTTTCGAATTCATCGTTCGATTTTAAAAAAGGCCCTGTATTTTCGAACTTCATCCTGATTGACGAAATCAACCGTGCCCCTGCCAAAACGCAGGCCGCGCTTTTTGAAGTAATGGAAGAGCGCCAGATAACTGCCGAAGGCCACCGCTATGAAATGGAAGCGCCGTTCCTGGTAATTGCCACCCAAAACCCGGTGGAACAGGAAGGTACCTACCGCCTGCCAGAAGCACAGCTCGACCGTTTCCTTTTTAAAATATCTATCGATTACCCGAAACTGGAAGAGGAAATCGCGATACTGCAACGTGAGAATGCGCTTCAGGACCGTGAAAAACTTGAAAATATAAAGCCGGTACTGAGCCGCGAGCAAATCCTGAACTTTCAGCACCTGGTAAAACAGATACGCATAGAACCCCAGCTCCTGGAATATATAGCACGCGTAGTTACGGGCACACGCGACAACGCTTTCCTTTACCTCGGTGCATCACCCCGTGCTTCGATTGCGATAATGAACGCTGCCAAAGGCTTCGCTGCCCTGCGCGGACGCGATTTTGTAACACCTGACGATATTAAGGAAGCGGCAGTACCGGTATTGCAGCACCGTGTGGTGGTAGCGCCCGAGCGCGAAATGGAAGGGCTTTCTGCAAAAGAGATCATCAGGCAGATCATAGACTCTGTAGAAATACCGCGATAAATGAAGTGGTTTCTGCGCATATACCTCAATAACTTTTTCTTTTACGTGCTTTCGGGTATCGTTACAGGGTTTATTGTATCGCAATTCATCCCGGCGCTGTACCACGCCATGTGGCTGTTCACTTATATTTTCATTGCCTTTACGCTGATAGACCTGCTGCTTCTTTTTGCAACCAACCAAAAGTTTGAGGCGTCGCGCGAGCTGCCCGAAAAACTTTCTAACGGCGATGAGAACCCGGTAACGGTAAAGCTTCAAAGCTCCTACTCTTTTCCGGTGAGCATCCGCGTGATAGATGAGCTACCGTTCCAGTTCCAGCAGCGGAATTTCTCGGTTTATCGTTCCCTTAAAATCAACGGTAACGATACATTTGGCTACAACGTTCGGCCGGTGGAACGCGGCGAATATCATTTCGGGAGCCTTAATATTTACGTGTCATCGCCGCTGAGGCTGCTATCAAGGCGTTTTATATTTGATAAAGGCCAGATGGTTCCTACCTACCCTTCGTTCATACAGCTGCGCAAATACGACCTGATGGCGTTTTCTAACCGGCTGTTTGAATATGGCCTTAAGAAGATACGCAGGCTTGGGCATACCATGGAGTTTGAGCAGATTAAGGATTACGTAATGGGCGATGATATCCGTACTATCAACTGGAATGCTACTGCAAAGCGCAACCAGCTTATGGTAAACCAGTTTCAGGACGAACGTTCGCAAAACGTGTATATGGCTATAGATAAAGGCCGCACCATGAAAATGCCCTTTAATGGGTTGAGCCTTTTAGATTATGCCATCAATGCAACGCTGGTACTTTCGAATGTTATCCTGAAAAAGCAGGATAAGGCAGGAATGTTCGCCTTCTCTAAAAAAGTGGAAAACCGCGTGCATGCCGATCGCAGGAGCGGACAGATGCAGAAGGTGCTGGAAGCTTTGTACAACGTACAGACCAACTTTTTTGAAACCGATTATGGCCGGTTGTATGCCGACATCAAACGCAACATTACGCAACGCAGCCTGATATTATTATACACCAATTTTGAAACGCTCGACGGCCTGCACCGCCAGCTGCCCTACCTGAAAGGCATAGCAAAAAGCCACCTGCTTGTGGTCGTGTTTTTTGAGAATACCGAACTGGAGTCGGTACGAAAACAGCCCGCAGCCAACGTGCAGGAAGTATATGATAAAGTGATTGCTGAGAAGTTCGCTTTCGAAAAAAGGCTGATCGTGAATGAGCTGCGCAAATATGGTATTCACGCCGTACTTACAACGCCCGAAAACCTTACGCTGGACAGTATCAACAAATACCTCGAGATAAAGGCGCGCGGGATATTATAACTGCCTTTGTTATCTTTGCCAAAACAACGCTAAGCATGGCAGGTACGGGTAAAACAGATGTGATAAACATCGGGCTTATGGTGCTCGCTGCCGTCTTTGCGCTGCTGCTGCCGTTTCACCTTTTCTTGTTTGTTTATGCTTTTCTGGGGCCGCTGCACTACCTTACAGAGATCAACTGGCTGCACCGGCGGGGTTATTTTACCACCCACCGCAGGGATTATCTCTGGATACTTGCGTTGCTTGCAGTGATTTCGGTACTTACCTTTACGCGTACAGCGTTTCGCCCTTACATCCCGATACTGACTTTTATAACATTTGGGATATCGCTGGGGTTTGTGGCTTTCAGCAATGTGAAAAAGAAAACCCTGTTCACCCTTGCGGTAGCTGTAGCAGGTATTGCGCTCTGGCTAATTTACCGCCCCCATTTCACGCTGTTGTTCTATGTGCTGCTGCCCTCTATCGTGCATGTATTTATCTTTACCTCAGCCTTTATGCTGGTGGGAGCGCTGAAGGCAAAAAGCACAGCCGGCGTAGTGGCCATTATTGTATTCGGGATGTGTACGGTTTTGTTGCTGGCTCTTCCAACGGCTGTCCTCTCTCCTGCTACGCCATATATCGCTGACAATTACCGTGGCTTCCGGATCCTTAACCGGGCGCTTGCGGGTATGTTCGGAATGCACCCTGCCATCACGGCCGCCCCTACCGATGGCTTTGCACCCGAAGATATTGCCCTTTATTTTTCGTCGGCAGGCATACGCGTGATGCGCTTCATTGCATTTGCCTACACCTACCATTACCTTAACTGGTTTTCTAAAACCTCTGTGATACAGTGGCACAAAACGAGCCGCATGAGCCTCATCGTCATATTCGGGGTGTGGATTCTTTCTGCCGCGCTTTATCTTTATGATTACCGCACCGGGCTGCGCTGGCTGTATGTACTGAGCCTTGGCCATGTGCTTTTGGAATTTCCGCTAAACCACCGTAGCTTTATCGACCTGAAAAACCAGCTTGCCCTGCGGCTAAAGAACATACGATGATCAAGGAAATAACCAGTGCCCAGAACACTTTTATAAAACAGCTTGTACAGCTACAGGACAAAGCGCGTGCACGCAAGCAAAGCGGTACCTTTTTAATCGAGGGGCAGCGCGAACTGATGTTGGCTAAAAAGGGCGGGTATGAACTGGAAACCGTACTATTCGTCCCGGATATGCTGGAAGAACGCGAAGTGAAAAAGCTGGCAGGACGGGCGGAATTGATTTCCATTTCGCGCGAGGTGTACCAGAAGCTGGCCTACCGTGATACTACCGAGGGCATTATTGCTGTGGCGAAAATGAAGACGCTGTCGCTAAATGACCTTAAGCTTGGCGATAATCCGCTGATACTGGTAGCAGAGGCTACCGAAAAGCCGGGAAACCTTGGCGCCATGCTGCGTACTGCCGATGCTGCGGCGCTGGATGCCGTAATTATTGCAAACCCCAGGACCGACCTCTACAATCCCAACATCGTACGCTCGAGCGTGGGGTGCCTGTTTACCAACAATATTGCCACCGGTACTACCGATGAGGTAATTGCCTTCCTGAAAGAAAGGAATATAAATATATACTGTGCTAGTTTGCAGGATTCTACACAATACCACACGTGCGATTATGCTGCGCCGAGTGCATTAGTTGTTGGCACCGAAGCCACGGGTCTTACCGAGGCGTGGCGTGCGGCTTCTACCCAAAATATCATTATCCCGATGCAGGGCGCTATCGACTCAATGAACGTATCGGTAGCGGCGGCCATCCTTATTTTTGAAGCCAAAAGGCAGCGGGGATTTTAATTTTCTAAACACCTATGAAACAAACAATCTGCTTACTATTTCTTTTTATCGCGGCAGGCCTTTCGGCACAGCAGCCTGAATTTATAGACTGGGACCAGGCAACGCTGAACAACAAGCTGACGATGAGCATTACCAAACGCGACTTTGATGCCATTTACAAAAAAGCCGACAGTATTGTAAAGCCCGACTACAGCAAGCTGTGCGAAGCGGATGCCGATAGTAAATTCCGATATGTATATTACAAAGGCGCTATGTTTGAGGAAGACAACGGCGTTATGAACTTCCGGTACATTATACTATCGAAAAAAAGCGGGATGTTCTTTACGCATAAAGGCGTGCGCTTTGACGCCACAACTACGCTGGGACAGTTTGCGAAGGTATTTCCTAACACGTCTGCCTTTATGGAAGATGGGGAATTCGGCAAGATGAAAACCCTGAAAGTTGCGTTTTTCCCCACGCGCGACCCGGAAGACGGTATCTGGAAATTCTATTTTAGCAACGGGCTACTGGCGGCCATAGAATGTTATTTTCCTTGTGAGTAAAGTGGCTTAAACATGAAAATAGTATTAATTCTTTTTATTGTACTAAAGAATTTTGGCTTCTACCTCTGCTTGAAAAAAGGTTTTCCCAAAATAGTAATATTTATTAGCGGGTATATCCTTTTAATACCGTCAGGATATTTTTTAAAGCGCCTACATCTTGGTCCAAAAGAAGGTTTGTTTACTATCGTAGCTATTGACCTTGCCTTCATATTGCTCTCGGTGGTTTTTCCGTTCTACCAAAAAATGGCAACCTATCTTCCCGCTTTCAAAACAAAAAGGATTAATCCTTCCGAACTCCTGCTCAATTTTGAAATTAGCTGGAAACAGTTTTACATAGGTCTCACTATTGTACAAATATTATTAGTCATAATACTATTGCGGGAAATTCCGCCAGTACGCATTGCTCATCCGGCATTTGCACCGTCGCGTCTTAATTGATACATTTGCATATATGAATATGGAAATGACACCGAAGGACATAGAGCGCATCTCGAAAGCGCTGGCCGACCCGCACCGGCTTCGCATTTTGCAGGAAATAAAGCAAAATGGCGAGCTGCAATGCGCGTGCCTTAGCAATGTGGTAAAACTTTCGCAACCCTCCATATCGCACCACCTTAAGCAGCTTACCGAGGCTGGCGTTGTGCTTTCTGAGAAGGAAGGCCGTAACATCAAGTACACCATAGACCCCAAAGTGGTAGATGGTTACATCGGTTTCCTGGCTTCCCTGAAATAATTTTGTATCGAAATATTTAAATGTATTAATATATTTTGTAGCTTTGCTCCGTAATACATCCGGAAATTGTTACACTTAAAAATATTGATTAATTTAAATAAATTGATACATTAAACCATGAGACTGAAAGGAAAAACAGCCATAGTAACCGGCGCCTCCAAAGGGATAGGCGCAGCCATAGCACGCCATCTGGCGGCAGAAGGCGCAGCAGTAACCGTAAATTATGCCACCAGCCGCGAGGGCGCAGATAAGGTAGTAAGCCAGATTGCGGGCGAAGGCGGAAAAGCCATTGCCGTGCAGGCCAACACCTCCAACCAGGAGGACGTAAACCGCCTGTTTGACGAAACGCTGAAAGCATTTGGCAGCGTAGACATTGTAGTTAACAATGCAGGCGTATATGAGTTTGCACCGATTGAGGAAGTGACCGTAGAGCATTATGAAAGGCAGTTCAGCACCAACGTTTTGGGTCCGGTGCTGGTATCCGGCCGCGCCGTGAAGCATTTGCCCAAAGGCGGCAGCATTATCAATATTAGCTCTGTGGTGAGCATCGATCCGCCGGTGAATTCCGCTATCTATTCGGCGACCAAAGGCGCGGTAGACGTGATCACGAAAACGCTGGCTAAAGAATTGGGCCCGAAAGGCATCCGCGTGAACGCTGTACTCCCCGGCCCGGTAGATACCGAAGGCTTTGCCACCGCAGGCATTAAAGGAAGTGAGTTCGAGCAGCACCTTGTGGCCACTACTCCACTGGGCAGGCTGGGCGCACCCGAAGATATTGCACGCGCCGTGACCTACCTGGCCACTGAAGATGCGGGCTGGATCACGGGCCAGACCATTAAGGCTTCGGGTGGGTTATAATAACTTGTTTTTTAGGATTTATATTGAAGGAAGAACGGGCGAAAGCCCGTTTTTTTTATATTTAGCGTGACATTTAAGCAAATAAATATCATTAATGAAAAATTCAAATACCAAATTGGAAAAGCACATAGAAGCTTTCAAAACGGAAGCATTGATGATGTTAAGAATCCAGCTCGCTTTTGATAGAATATCAAGGCTTAATGACCTGAAGAATATTTCAAGATCAGACTTTGTTGATAGGCTAATTTCACTTAAGACAATTGAAAATGATTTAACGATAAGAATTTGTAAATTCGACGACACTACTAAGGGTGTACATTCATTTCCAAAGGCAAAATCAGAATTGGCACCAGATCACCCTTATAAATCAGCAATCACGGAAAAGATTTTGGAATTTAGCGAACTTATTAGCCAATTAAAAAAAGTCCGAAGGAATACCAAATTAGCTCACCTTCAAGTAGGTTCTGAAGATAACGAATACGAGGTAAAATATAACTTTACACCCGCTATAAAGTTAATTGTTCAAATTATCGATTTGATGAGTTGTGCTAGAATTAATTATAAATGGAGCGATGGACAACATGAAAAATTTGACTTAAGACATGATGTTCTAAAAGACTCTTTTAATAAAACTAATTAAACTAGCAATTATGAAAATCGAACAATGGCATATGAATCAGTTTCTTTTTAAGGAAGGTGATAATATTTTTTCGTCATCCTGAATTATTTCTTGAGAACTGTTCCAAATTTTCATCTAACGAAATTCAAGAGTTGTTAGCTGAACGGAAAAATCTTTTACTACAATATATAACTTCAGAAAATTGGACAAGCTACTTCAATACACTCCCTAACTACTCGCAAATTACAAATTTTCATAATCTGTTTGTTAAGAGACGAACAGATTATAAAATCTCGGATGAAGAATATTGGAGGTTACTGAGAATTTTATGGATAAATAATGGCCAAGAGATTTTTGGTAATCGTCATATTTGGTACAAATTGTTTTTTGAGTCAAGATTGCATAGCAGTTCATTTATGAGTGAACGAGAAAATTATCAATTGAAAGCACTTCCGGAAAACAATCTTGTTTACAGGGGAATGGTTTTAAGGAAACATTTGAATAATTATGGAAAATTCGATAGATTTCCCCATCGGGACAATATCGGTCTATCATATACTTTATCTAAGGATATTGCGCTATTCTACAAAGAAAAATATTCTATATACAATTGCATATCGGAGGGGGTGTCATACCAATCCACAATTCAACAAATGTACGTGAAAAAAAAAGACATTTTTGCATATGTGACAGAAAAGGAAGAGGCGGAAATTTTAATCTTATCCAACCAGCTTAAGTGTATATTTTAAAATATTTCTTAGAATATATGACTTTAATTTATAGCATATAATCAGACAATTGTCTATATTTATCGTAACAACCCATGGCTCGCGTTTCATTCCTCGCCTAGAGACCCCGCTGGCGCGGATTTGTAATCCGTGCCTAAATATGCTCTCATTACAATCTCACTAACTTAAATTACAAATTCTTACCCCAATCGCGAAGGGAATAGTCAACAGCGCCAATTTGCACTCCATGCTATCCCCCCCAGCCCTGATGGGAGCGGCATCCTGCACAATAGCCCCTTCGACAGGCTCAGGATGACAGGGCTATTGTGCAGATACAGCGGACAGCAGGTGCGCCGTTTAGCAATAGCCTATGTGCTTACTGCTCCTGATGCTTTTACATCTACCTCCATTTTGTTTATATTATCTTACACACCTCCTATTGCAAAAGCGGTTTTATTTCACTATATTTAGGGCTATTGTTACAGATATATGACCGAGATAGATATAGAGCTGGAAAATAAGGCCATTGCCAAAGAATATAAGGAACTGCTGCGCATCAGTTACCAAACGCTGAGCGAAGATGATAAGAAACTCATCCGCAAAGCCTTTGATGTGGCGGTAGATGCGCACAAAGACCAACGCCGCAAAAGCGGCGAGGCCTACATTTTCCACCCGATAGCCGTAGCGAAAATTGTGGCCAGCGAAATAGGGCTTGGCGCCACTTCTATCGCTTCTGCCCTGCTGCACGATGTGGTAGAAGACACCGATATTACCGTGAAGCAGATCGAGGAGATGTTCAACCCCAAGATCGCGCAGATCGTAGAGGGCCTTACCAAGATTGCCCAGGTGAAAACCGACCAGGAGATATCGGTGCAGGCGGAGAACTTCCGCAAGATGCTCCTCACCCTGAATGACGATGTGCGCGTGATCCTTATCAAGATCGCTGACAGGCTGCACAACATGCAGACCATGGAAAGCATGGCCGACTACAAGCAGGCAAAGATCGCTTCGGAAACGCTGTACATCTACGCGCCCCTTGCCCACCGCCTCGGGCTTTACAACATAAAAACCGAACTCGAAGACCTTGGCCTCAAGTATACTGAGCCTGGGGTGTACAACGACATCGTGAGCAAGATGAAGGAGACCAAGCAGGAGCAGGATGCCTACATACAGTCGATTAGCGATGTGCTTAAAAATGCGCTGGATGCCGAAGGTATTGAATATACCATTAAAGGCCGGCCGAAATCGATCTACTCCATACGCCGCAAAATGATGGCGCAGGGCGTAACCTTTGACGAGGTGTACGATAAGTTCGCACTCCGCATCATTTACAAAGCGGCGCCACAGGAGGAAAAATTCCTTGCCTGGAAGATCTATTCGATCGTAACCGACCATTACCGCCCGAGCCCAAGCCGCCTCCGCGACTGGATATCATCTCCCAAATCTACCGGCTACGAGGCGCTGCACATTACGGTTATGGGTCCGAAAGGGCGTTGGGTAGAGATACAGGTCCGCAGCGAGCGTATGGACGAGGTAGCAGAAAAAGGTTACGCAGCACACTACAAATACAAGCAGGGCGGCGCTACCGAAGAGCACGGGCTGGAAACCTGGCTCAACCTGCTGAAGGAAGCGCTCGAAAATACTTCGGGCAATGCCGTAGATTTTGTGGAAGACTTTAAGCTGAACCTTTACGCCAAAGAGATCTATGTATTTACGCCGAAAGGGGAAATTAAATCTTTGCCGAAAGGCGCCACCTCGCTGGATTTTGCTTTCAGCATCCACTCTGAGGTGGGCGTGCATACACGGGGAACGCGCGTAAACGGAAAGCTGGTTCCGCTGAACTATGTCCTCAACAGCGGCGACCAGGTGGAGGTGATCACGTCGCAAAACCAGAAGCCGAGTCCGCAGTGGCTGGACTATGTAACCACCGCGCGAGCGAAGAATAAGATAAAGAACGTACTGAACGAGAGTACCAAGAAGATAGGCGAAGAAGGCAAAGAGTTGCTTACGAGAAAGCTGCGCCATATGAAGATCACGCTGAATGAGGCTACCATCAACGAGCTGGTAAACTACTTCAAGCTGAAAACGAGCCTTGACCTGTTTTACCGCGTAGGCGTTGGCACCATTGACAACCAGCAGCTGAAAGACTACGCCGCGCAGAAAAGCAACACGTTCATGAACTTCTTCAAGAACAGAATCAAGCGGGCGCCCAACCTTCCGCAGGAACAGGTGCAGCGGGAAGAACTATCGCGCAACTACGACCAGCTGGTGTTCGGCAAAAATGAAGACAAGCTTGACTACAAGCTTTCCAGTTGCTGCAACCCGATACCGGGTGATGACGTGTTTGGGTTTGTCACGATAAATGAAGGCATAAAAGTCCACAAAAAAGACTGCCCGAATGCCATCAGGCTGCAGAGCAACTTTGCCTACCGCATCATTCCGGCAAAGTGGATCGATTCGTCTCAGGAAGAGTTCAAGGCTACGCTAAAGATCACCGGTATCGATACGCTGGGGCTTACTAACGAGCTTACTAAAGTGATTTCGAACAACATGCACGTGAATATCCAGAGCATATCGTTAAGCGGAAACGCGGGAATCTTCAACGGGCAGCTCACGGTCGTGGTGCAGAATAACACGATACTTAAAAAACTTATTGAAAACATCAAAAAGATTGATGGCATCGATAAGGTGACGAGGATTTATAATTAGACTGTTAGACTGTTAGAATTTGGACTGTTAGAATTTAGACTGCCAGATGATAGACTGAGCACTGATTACTGAGCACTGACTACTGAACATTGAGCAATGAGCACTGACTATCGAACACTAACTGCTGAATTAACAGTTAACTGAAATTTTTGGATTATCTTTGCGGTTATTGAGAATGATTTTATGGAAAACAATAAGAACCAGGAAATTGTAAAAAATGTTTTTACAAAATTCCTGGAAGATAAAGGCCACCGCAAAACCCCCGAACGCTACGCGATACTTCAGGAGATATACAACAGCCAGGAGCATTTTGACATTGAGTCGCTGTATATCAAGATGAAGAACAAGAACTACCGCGTTAGCCGCGCTACGCTCTACAACACCATAGAGCTGCTGCTGGACTGCGGGCTGGTGCGCCGCCACCAGTTTGGCCAAAACCAAAGCCATTACGAGAAGTCGTATTTTGATAAGCAGCACGACCACATCATTATGACGGATACCGGAGAGGTGATCGAGTTTTGCGACCCGCGGATCCAGTCGATAAAAAAAACCATCGAAGAGATATTCGGCATTGAAATTCACAACCATTCTCTTTACCTTTACGGCCACAGGAAAGTGCCTGCTGCCGAAAACCAGGAACAAGCGTAACAGCAAGCAAACCAACCCCGCAACGGATTGGTTTTTTCTTTTTATTCGCAACAGATTTTCTAATCAATAATATAATTGCTACCCTTCGAATCATATATAATATCTTATTTAAACATGTTCGACCAGGAAAAACAGTGGTTATTTAAAAAGGCAATTATTGATGGGGAAGCTTATTTTATGCAGGGCAATAATATCTGGAACTTTGAGTGGGGCAAAATCGGTAAACGAATAAATATTGAAGATCCGATTTATAAACGCCCCTACACTTTTGAAATATATCAGGTAGGAAAATTTGAAATCTATTTTGCTGCAGGCGAATTTTCAAATTTGGTTTGGGGAATTTATGAACAAGAAGATTAATTACAAATCTATTAAATTGACAGTGATTTAAAATATCAAATAACACAACTAAACACACAACACAATGACAGTAGACCTGTTACTCGGATTGCAATGGGGCGACGAAGGCAAAGGCAAGATCGTCGATGTACTCACTTCACAATACGATATTATCGCACGTTTTCAGGGTGGGCCTAACGCCGGCCATACGTTGGAATTTGACGGTATTAAGCACGTTTTGCGTACCGTGCCTTCTGGGATTTTCCACCAGAATTCAATCAACATTATAGGCAACGGCGTAGTGATGGATCCGGTCGTTTTCCAGAAAGAGCTGGAAGGCCTGGAGAAGTTCAACATTGACATTAAGTCGCGCCTGCTCATTTCGCGCAAAGCCCACCTGATACTCCCTACCCACCGCCTGCTTGATGCCGCATCGGAAGCCTCCAAAGGCAAGGCTAAGATCGGGTCGACCCTCAAAGGAATAGGTCCGACCTACATGGATAAAACAGGGCGTAACGGCCTGCGCGTTGGCGATATCGAACTTAGCGACTTTAAAGAGCGCTACCGCTCACTTGCCGAGAAGCACGTGGCGATGATCGATTTCTACAATGTATCGCTAGAATACGACCTTGAGGAGCTTGAAGAAGAATTCTTCGCGGCCGTTAAAGTGCTGCAGCAGCTTACCTTCATCGACAGTGAAGACTACCTGAACCGTGCACTTAAAGAAGGCAAGTCGATACTGGCCGAGGGTGCCCAGGGGTCGCTACTAGACATTGACTTCGGCACCTACCCGTTTGTAACTTCATCTAACACGACAGCTGCCGGAGCCTGCACAGGGCTTGGCATTGCACCGAACCGCGTAAAAGATGTGTTCGGGATATTTAAGGCTTATGCTACCCGCGTGGGCAGTGGCCCCTTCCCTACCGAGCTGTTTGACGAAGACGGCGCCACGATGGCAAGGGTTGGTAATGAGTTTGGGTCGGTTACCGGGCGTGCGAGGCGTTGCGGATGGCTGGACCTGGTGGCACTTAAGTATGCTGTGGAGGTGAATGGCGTAACCCAATTGTACATGATGAAGGGCGATGTGCTTTCCGGTTTTGAAACCCTGAAGGTATGCACCGCTTACGAATATAAAGGTGAACAGATAGACCACCTGCCCTACAATATCGAGCCGGAAAATGTAAAACCGGTATATGTGGAGATGAAAGGCTGGGGCGCCGACCTTACCGGTATGAACAACTTTGACCAGCTTCCCGCTGAACTAAAGGACTATATCGAATTCATTGAGAAGGAACTTGAAGTGCCTATCAAAGTGGTATCTGTCGGGCCCGACAGGACACAGACTATTATGAGGTAATTATATTGCCCCTGGCTGAAGCCAGGGGCAAATCATCTTAGGGTATACAGAATATCCGAGCTGAACAGATATGTTAATTACAATCATAATAGCATCCGGATAATTTGCCTCCGGCTTTAGCCGATGCAAGAAGCAATAACGGATAGGCTTTAGCCAAACAATAATTTTGGCTAAAGCCTTTTTTGATAAATCCTATGACCCCTGGCTGAAGCCAGGGGCAAATCATGTAGGAGGGCTGAAGCCAGGGGCAAATCATGTGGAAGCAAGGGGGCAAATTATTCTTAACCCATAAGGCGGAAGACCAAGACAAATCATTAAGTTTCAAATCAGTTTGGCTGCAGCAGTTTGTGATCATTTGCCTCCGGCTTCAGCCGGAGGAATTAAGGGTAATAAAAAAGGGCTTTAGCCGAAATAAAAAATTTGGCTAAAGCCTTTTTTATATAAATTTATGAACCCTTGGCTGAAGCCAGGGGCAATTTATCCTTCAGGCAATGGCAATTATTGCGAAAAATACAGATAATCCTTGATCATTTGTCTCCGGCTGAAGCCGGAGGTTAAGAAGTAGTAACCGGAAAGGCTTTAGCCAAATAAGAAAATTATTATATTGCACAAAAACCAACTAATGCCTTACCTACATCTGTATTTGCATATTGTTTTTTCAACAAAGAATCGTTTTCCATTTCTAGACACACCCGAACTCCGCAGAACCGTGTGGAAACATATTCTCCAAAATGCGACTGAAAAAGGTATATTTATCGATTTCGTAAATGGATATTCGGATCATTGCCATATTTTATTATCATTAGGGTCTGAACAGCCACTCAGTAAAACTATTCAGTTTATCAAAGGAGAAAGCTCGTTCTGGATAAATAAGAACAATCTCTGCAATCAAAAGTTCGAATGGCAAAATGATTATTTTGCCGTATCGGTTTCGCCATCGGCTGTTTCCAAAGTCAGAAATTATATTTCAACTCAGGAAGAACACCACAAGACAAAGACGTTTGCGGAGGAATATGATGAGTTTATCAAATCGGTAACGCTACACATTCCTTCTGAATTGCATAAGCAATAAATGGCACATTCATTGTTACCTTTTTTACCTAAATTTGCACTAAATTAATTTTGCATTGAAAAAGCTATTGCTGTTCATTATAAGCGTGATGTGCATTGCGGCATCGGCACAGGTAAAGCCAAAGGGCAAGCCTGTCGCGCAACCCGCACAACAGCGCTCCAACATCATTATTGAGCATACCGACTTTACCGACATCTCACAGACGGAGGTGCCCGGGGCCATCGTATTTACCGGCAATGTACGCATCGTGCATAACGGGGTTCGGATGTCCTGCAACAAGGCCTACCACTTTCAGGCGGAGAATTACGTAAAGGCTTTCGGTAACGTGCAGATGAACCAGGGCGATACCATTTTCATGAACAGCCGCTACGCCGAGTACAATGGCGACAGGCAGTTTGCTTATGCCACGGGCGGTGTAAATATGCGCTCTCCTGATATGACCCTTACAACCGACACCATCTACTTTGACCGTTCCATTCAGCAGGCTTACTATAATTCGGGAGGAACTATTGTGAACCGCGAAAATACACTGGTAAGCAAGGCTGGACGTTATAAGCTGGCCGAACGAAAGTATGAATTCCGCACCGCGGTAACGCTGACCAACCCGAAGTATCTGCTGAAATCGAACCACCTCGACTACTATACCAATTCCGGCCATGCGTATGTTTTCGGCCCGAGTACTATTACCAGCAAAAAGGATTACATCTATACAGAAAAAGGATTTTACGACACCAAAAAGAATCTCGCGCGATTGTATACCAACTCGTACATTCAGTATGAAACCCGGACGATACGCGGCGATGAGATGTTTTATGACCGGAATAAAGACTACTCCTCTGCCACGCGAAATGTGAGCGTTGTCGATACCGTGAACAAATACAAAGCGACAGGCCATTACGCCGAAGTGTTTCGGGCAAAAGATTCTCTTATCATGACCAAACATGCCTTGGTGGCAACGCTTGTAGAGAAGGATTCCCTTTTTACCCACGCCAAAAAAATGGTGATTACCGGTAAGCCGGGCAGCCGGATCGTGAGGGGTTACCCTAACGCGCGCTTTTACAAAATCGACATGAGCGGCAAGTGCGACTCGATCCATTCCGATGAGGCAAAGGGGCTGACGAAGCTCATAGGCAAACCGGTGATGTGGAATGGCGAGAGCCAGCTAACGGGCGATGTGATGCACATTATATCGAACAATGTTACAAAGCAGGTTGATTCGATCAAAGTACTTAATAACGCTTTCATCATCCAGAAGGATACACTTGGTACGGGTTATAACCAGATCAAGGGCATGAACCTGTACGGGAAGTTTCGAAATAACAAGCTTAGCGAGCTCGACCTGGTCAAGAATACCGAGAAGATCTACTACATGTATGACGAGGATAATGTACTGACGGGGATAGACAAAGGCGTGAGCAGCAAAATACACCTCGAGCTGGAAGACAATAAGATACAGACCGTGACAAGCTATACCAATATAGAAAGCACCTCCTACCCTGATGCCGAACTGCCGCAAAACGTGCGCAAGCTGCGTGGGTTTGTGTGGCGTGGCGATGAGCGTATCCGTACCAAAGAAGACATTTTCCCGCCGGATGAGAAAGAACTTCACGAGAAGATCCTGAAGGAAGGCAAGAAAGAGGCCGTTAAAGAGGACAAGCCGCTTGAACCCCGTAAGGAAACACTCGAGTACGATAAGAAGAGTTAGATTTCAGATTTCAGATTTTAGATTGGCTGACCGCTGATCGCTACAAGCTAACAGCTCAAAAAAATGTTTACCGATTTTTTAAAATACCAGGCGCCTACCTCGCGCCACCCTTTGGGGCTTGAAGTCTCGCACGCCAAAGGGAGCTACATCTACGATACCAACAATAAGCCTTACCTTGATTTCGTTGCCGGTGTTTCGGCTACAAGCCTTGGGCATGGGCATCCGCGCGTCAATCAGGCCATTAAAGACCAGCTCGACAAATACTCGCACGTAATGGTGTATGGGGAATATGCCCAGGATCCGGCGGTGGAATTCTGCCGCCTGTTGGCACAGCACATGCCCGAAAAGCTAAGCATGACCTACCTGACCAACAGCGGTACAGAAGCCACCGAAGGCGCACTGAAACTGGCACGCCGTGTTACGGGAAGGAGCCAGCTTATCTCCTGCAATTTCGCGTACCACGGCAATACCATGGGCTCTATGAGCGTTATGGGATTTGAGGAGCGCAAGCGCATTTTCCGCCCGCTGGTGCCCGATGTAGATTTTATTACGTTCAACAACGAAGAAGACCTAAAGAAAATAACCACGAAAACTGCCGGGATTATCCTTGAAACTATTCAGGGTGGTGCGGGCTTCATTGAGCCGGAAAATGGATTTTTAATGAAGGTCCGCGAGCGGTGCGACGAAGTTGGTGCCATAATGATACTCGACGAGATACAGCCTGGCTTCGGACGAACCGGAAAATTATTTGGGTTTGAGAATTATGATGTAGTACCCGATGTGGTGATAATGGGCAAAGGCATGGGCGGCGGAATGCCTGTAGGCGCGTTTACCGCATCGCCCGAAATGATGGAGCTGCTGAGCCATGACCCTAAGCTGGGCCACATAACTACTTTTGGAGGTCACCCCGTAATTGCTGCGGCGTGCCTGGCTACACTACAGGAGATAACCGAATCTGACATAATGGCGCAGGCGCTGGAGAAAGAAAAGCTGTTCCGCGAACTGCTCGTCCACCCGCTGATTGACGAAGTACGCGGCCGCGGACTGATGCTTGCGGCAATGACCAAAGACGCTGTGATAACCGATAAAGTGATACTTCGCTGCCACGAGAGAGGCCTGATATTGTTCTGGCTGCTGTTTGAAGGAAAGGCAATACGCATCACGCCACCGCTCACCATCTCTGAAGATGAGATAAGGGAAGGATGTGGCATTATTCTTGAAGTTATGGATGATATCCTTGCCGGGCGGTAACATAAGTTTAACAAGGGATTGTTAATTAAATTGTTTAAAAGAAAAATAAATAAATTCCTTATCCGCCAAACATTTAGTAACTTTAAGAAGGATAATTATTAATAGAATGAGTATGAATTTGAGTCACGAGGAAGAAGATCGCAATTTATCCTTATCAAAGTTCGAATCGATGTTGAAAACCAACAAAGTATTCTTCTTTGACTCCGAAGAGTTTGAAGACATCATCCTTCACTATCTCGACTCCGGAAAAATCAATTTAGCTAAGAAGGCCTTAAAACTCGGCCTGGAACAGCATCCCAGGTCAACAGGCTTAAAATTAGTACAGGTAGAATTATTGATTTTTGATGATAAGCTCGATATGGCCGAGCGGTTACTAAACGACCTTTATGCCATAGAACCTACAAACGAAGAGATTTACATTCAGATGGCCAACATCTACAGCAAGCGCGACGACCATGGTAAGGCCGTAGAGCTGCTGCAGACCGCCCTGAAATATACCGATGATTATGCCGATGTGTACTCGCTTATCGGCATGGAGTACCTTTTTATGGACAACCTGGAGCTGGCGAAGGAAAGCTTTATACGCTGCCTTGAAGAGGATACCGAAGACCACTCTGCGCTTTACAACGTGGTGTACTGTTTCGATTTTTTAGACCAGAACCTCGAGGCCATCGATTTCCTGAACAGCTTCATCGATAAGAATCCGTATAGCGATGTAGCATGGCACCAATTGGGCCGCCAGTATTATGCAATTAAGGAGTATGAGCAGGCATTGCGCGCATTTGATTATGCTACGCTTATCGACGAAAGCTTCCTGGGTGCGTTTCTTGAAAAGGCGAAGTCATTAGAGAAGCTGAAGCGTTACGAGGATGCCATTGCGTGCTACAACATTACGATGGAACTGGATGACCCGACCTCTTTTGCACTGCTCCGCGTGGGCAAGTGCCATGAGCGCCTGGGCAGCCATGAACTGGCGCTTAAGTTTTACCTGAAGACTGTTCACGAAGACCCGCTTCTGGATAAAGCCTGGATCGCTATTACCGATTTTTACATCCGCCGCAAGAATTTCCAGAAGGCACTGTACTACGTGAACAAGGCTATTGCCATTGATAACGAGAATAAGTTGTACTGGAAGCGTTACGGCGCCATCAACAAGGAGCTGAATTTTCATGAAGAAGCCGAAGAGGGTTACCGCAAAGCAGTTGAGTTTGGCGACTACCAGTTGGATACCTGGCTTTTCTGGGCAGATACTTTGGTGTTCATCGGCGAATATGCTACTGCCGCAGACACACTGCTTCAGGCAACGGAGTATTTCCCTGAGGAGTACGAAATCGAGTACCGACTTGCCGGATTGTATTTTATGCTGAATGAGTCCGAAAAAGGCATCTTCCACATGAGCAATGGCCTGCGCCTGAACTATCGCAACCATGTGATGCTTGAAGAATTCTTCCCGTCGATATGGCCAAACGAAATTGTACAGGAAACTCTCGCGAAGCATCGCAAAAAATAATTAAAAAACACTATTTTTAAGCTCCGCACTGCGGGGCTTATTTTTTAATACCTACCAATGAAAAAAATTATTATCATCGCTATCACTTTAGCTATCGGGCAATCGTACGCACAAACAGAACTTACTAATAGCCCTGATTACGGAGGAATGGTAAAGCCGGCAACGGGCACCAATCCGAATACGGACATCGTAGACTCGGCATCGTTAGATGTACAGCCAGAATTTCCGGGAGGGATGAGGGCTTTCCAGATGTTCATCGCTAGCAATATTACCATTCCTGACGTTCCCGAACTGAAAGAAGATACTGTGGTACGCGGCCATGTGACATTTGTGGTAGAGCGGGACGGTTCTGTCAGTGACGTAAAAGCGATGCGCGACCCCGGGTATGGCCTTCGGGAGCAGATGGTGAGTGCTTTAAAAAAATCGCCAAAATGGAAACCCGGACAGCAAAACGGTAAATCGGTGCGTACCCGTTACGTGCTGCCTTTAACGTTCAATATTCCCGGCTCCGGAGAAACCGAAACCGAAAAGGAGAACGCTATTAAAAAACAATAGCTACGCAAACCAACACTACCTATGAAAAAAATTACTTTCCTCTTAATGTTCTTTGCCGCGATCAACTTATCGGCGCAGGAAAAGATCTATGATTTCAAAGATGTTACTACAAAACCTGAATATCCCGGAGGTCTTCCGGCAATGCTAAGCCTGATTCAAAAACAAACCAAACTACCGAATTTACCAGACGGTTCAATGCATCGGACTCTGATCTCTTTTATCATCAGGAAGGATGGGACAGTGACTGATATAACCGTTGTTAAAGATCCGGGATATGGACTTGGGCAAGCACATGTAGAGGTTGTAAAAAAATTAGAGCGATGGACTCCCGGAAAAATAGGTAATAATGTCGTAAATACAAGGTTTAGTTTGCCTATTACAGTTCGAAGTGGCAGACAGCCGGGAGATACTAAAAGCCCGGAGGAGAAGACCTACACCCAAAAACAAGTTGACAAACCGGCAGAATATCCCGGCGGGCTCGAGGCCTTTAAAATTGCAGTAGCCAAAAACCTTGACCTTGCCAATATGCCAAAGGTGCCTAAGGGCGAGTATAAATTCAGGTTTACGCTTACCATTAGTAAGACCGGTACCATAAGCTGGATTGAGATTTCTAAAAGCGGACAGGAAGAACTTGCGCCTGCTATCAGGAACGCCATTGCGAAAATCCATGACAAATGGACACCGGCCGAAAAAGACGGCAAACCCGTACCTTCTGAATATGTATTCAACTTCATGTTTACTACTCCGTAGTATGAAACAAAAAATCTTTATTCTGCTACTATTTTCTGCGACGTTGGCGGCTGCCCAGGATTCTCCGCAGTCAAAAGATCCGGATGCAGGTAAGTATCCTACAGAAACGCAAACGGACACGCAGCATAACGATGAAATCATTTATGAGTTATCTAAAGTAGATACCCCACCGGTTTTTGCCGATGGAAAATTAACGTTTGAAGACTATATTAACTGGAAAATCAATCCGGCTAACCTGTCAGGATTGAAGCCCGGATTGTATGATGTATCTATGGAAATTGTTATGGATAATTCGGGGGTTATGACCTACTTTACCGCTGATAGTAAGCATGACAACCTTAGCAAAGAAGTAGTGCGTATCATGCGGCGCGCGCCCCAATGGAATCCCGCAAGGCGCAACGGAAAAAAGGTTGCGGTGAGAATGAACATTTCGATAAAAGTTACGGTATCAAAACTATGAAACAAAAAATTTTCGGTCTTGTAGGGCGAAACATTGGCTATTCGTTCTCTAAAAAATATTTTACAGAAAAATTCCAAAAGCAGGAACTGAAGAATTTCCACTACGAAAATTTCGATATGCAAAGTATTGAAGAACTGCCGGTTATTATTGGAAATACAAAAGGGCTCAGGGGCCTGAACGTAACCATTCCTTACAAGGAAGAGGTAATTCCGTTACTTTCCAAACTGTCCAAAACAGCCCGTATCATCGGGGCAGTCAATACTATTGCCATTACCAAAAAAGGCCTGAAGGGATACAATACCGATCATTACGGATTTAAAAAGGCGCTGAAGCCTTTGCTTAAAGAACACCACCAACGGGCGCTGATACTCGGAACCGGAGGCGCATCGAAAGCAGTAGCCTATGCACTGCGCAGCCTTCAGATAGACTATGACTTTGTCTCGAGAAATGCAACCGACACTATTTATTCTTACGACCAACTCGATGAAGCGATTTTCGGTGAATACCAGATTATCATCAATACCACGCCGCTTGGTACTTTTCCCGAAACCGATGAATGCCCGCCGATAAGCTATCGCTATTTTACAGAAAAGCATATTGCCTTTGATCTGGTGTACAACCCGGAAAACACAAAATTCATGCAGCTGGCAAAGGCCCATGGCGCTGTGGTAAAAAACGGTTATGAAATGCTCGTCTATCAGGCCGAGAAAGCCTGGAAGATATGGAACAAGTAGGTTTAACTGCTGATAACACTACCATAACACCTGCATAAACAATTCTGTAAGTTGGCAGAAAATACTGTTTTTCTTTGACATTTTAAATGGGCTTTACTATCTTTCGGCAAAAAAGGAATATAAACCTTAAGCATTTAGAAAAAATGTTGGAAGAAGAAAAACGCGATAACCTGCAAAATGCAGACGGACAGGAACATGAGTTTGAAAATGTGCCCCTTGGCGCAGAGCAGCCTGATGAAACAGCAGAGGAAGTTTCGCTGGTAGGCGAAACCGAAGGACAGCTTGTATTGCCTGAGGAAGAACTGCCTGCTGAAACAAGCACACCGGAGGAGAGTAAGGAAACGGCAGCAATTGCCAATGATGGAGAACAAGGCGACGAAGCTGCCCCATCAGAAAATATCGCTGAAGAGAACCATGCGGTAGAAGCGATTGCCACCAGCAATGCGGAAGAAAGCGAAGACGAAACGCTTGCAGGCAGGCACGAGATACCGATGCAAAACTACGAGGCGCTCTCTATGGAAGCCCTTACTGATGAGCTGGAGAAACTTGCCGGGCACGAAAAAGTAATGCAGGTAAAAGAGCATGTTGAGGAGATACGCAAAGAATTCTATTCTAAATACAACCACTTTATTGAAGAGAAACGCGATGAGTTTTCCCATGACAACAACGGGGACACCACCGGTTTTGAATATCATTTCCCGCTGAAAGGAAAATTTGACGCGCTTTACAACCAGTACCGCGATAAAAAGAACAGCCATTTTAAAAAGGTACAAAACGACCTGAAAGGAAACCTGGATACAAGGCTTGCCATTATTGATGAGCTGAAAAACCTGGTAGACGGCGAAAAGGTCAGCGACTCCCTGAAGCGTGTGAACGACCTGCGCGAGCGCTGGAAAAACGCGGGGCCAATTCCGCGAGATAAATACAACCATGTGTGGAACAATTTCCACTTCCATATCGAGCGTTTTTACGACCAACTGCACCTTGATCGCGAAGTGCGCGACCTCGACTTTAAGCACAACCTTGAGCAAAAGCAGAAGATCGTAGCCCGTGTTGAGGAGTTGGTAAATGAACCGGATATTTCTAAAGCATTCCGTGAACTGCAAGCACTGCACAAGATATGGAAAGAAGAGATCGGGCCTGTATCACGCGAACACCGTGAAACGTTGTGGAACCGCTTTAGCGAACTTACCCGCCAGCTGCACGACAAGCGTGAGGCGCTGGGCGCTAAGATCAGGGAACAGGAAGAAAAAAACCTTGCTGCTAAAAAAGAGATCATTGCCGGCATAGAGGCTATTGCTGCTGAGAAGGTGGCCAACCACAACGGATGGCAGGGCCAGATAGAAAGAGTTGAGGCATTGCGCAAAGACTTTTTCAATGCGGGCAAAGTACCATTGGAGGTAAACGAAGAAACATGGGCAGCCTTTAAAGATGCCGTACGCAAATTTAACAGCTCTAAGAATTCGTTCTATAAAGACATCAAAAAAGACCAGCAGGATAACCTGAACCGCAAGCAGGCGCTTGTAGAAAAAGCGCGTTCGCTACAGGACAGTGAAGATTTTGAAGCTACCACGCCTGTGATGAAACAGATTCAGGATGAGTGGAAAACGATAGGCCATGTGCCTCGCAAGTACAGCGACACAGTTTGGAAAGAGTTTAAAGCCGCCTGCAACCATTACTTTGACAGGCTTCACGCCCACCGCAACGAAGCCAATAAGGATGAGATGGAAGCATTCGACCAGAAGAAGGAGTACCTGGAGCAACTGAAAGACTTCCAGCTTACTGGCGAGCACAAAGCCGACCTTGATGCCATTAAAAAGCATATTGAGAACTGGAAAGCTATGGGCCGCGTACCTCAGGCAAGGCGCCACATTGAAGGAAAGTTCAACAAGATACTCGATGCACTGTTTGATAAGCTGAGCCTTTCTAAAAAGGAGACTGACATGGTGAAGTTCAGCAACCGCCTGGAGCAGCTTTCGTCTAACGAAGGGGGCACAAGGGCATTGGAGAACGAGCAGCTTTTCATTATGCGAAAGGTGGACGAACTACAGGGCGAAATTTTCCAGCTGGAGAACAACATCCAGTTCTTCTCTAATGCGAAGGGCGATAATCCACTGGTGAAAGAAGTGAAGAAGAACATCGAGCGCCACAAAGAAGAACTCAAAAGCTGGAAGGATAAGCTAAAGCAATTGCGAAGCATCAACCAGAATAAAAATAAAAACGCAGAGGAACCTCAGGAACCGCAAGCCGAATAAAGGTCAAAACCATCCCTTACCGGATGGTTTTTCTTTTTGTAAAATACCTTCTGAATTTATACAGCGTAGCGGTAATTATCATAACCGCGTTAGCGACAATGAAGTAGGCCAAAGTTATAGATATTATCGGAAGGAGGCATTTAGGCCCTTCTTTAGGAAGTGGAAACAGAAAACGCGGAAACAAAAGGAGGTTCGCGAAAAACAAGATGGCTGTGATGATCCACTTAATTTTTGGTTTTTTCTTTTTATCGCATAACCGGTACAAGGCCACCTGAAAAATGGTAACTACTCCTAAAAAGGTAAGAATATACATATTACTTATAATCTGACGTTACCGCGATCTTGCGGGCAATGATCTGCGGTTCACGAACGATCTTCTTTTCGTAACGTGGTGTGATGGTACGGTCGGTATAGGTTTCGTCCTTGTACTTCGTGTGCTCAATGATAGCCGATACTTTTACATTAACATCAATAGGCTGAACGTAGTTGTCGTTCACAAGCAGCACGCAGTATTTCCCCTGCAGCAGGTTATCATCCGTAATGCGTTTGTACGCTGCAATACCCTTACCGCTGTCTATCGATTTATAAGGCTTCTCCTGATAGAAAAGCTTGCTGTTGGGTTCGGTTGCCAATGCATACTCCACATCTTCGCCATTTGTTGGCAGCATCAGGTTGGTGGCAGCGCCGGCAGCGATCGCGCCAAGCGGAGAAGTAAACAAACCCGCCGCACCCTGAACAGCGCCTACGATCATCTTACGGTTCTGCTTCCAGAATTCGTTCGACTCCTCGCCTACACCCACCCAGTATGCCCAGGCTACTACCTTTTTGGTTTCATCTTTCCCAATGAATTGCGAAGGCAGGGTAAAGGCCACGGCTGTACGGCTCTGGTCGAGGGTGGTTTTGGCATTTACGCGCTGGTTCTTATCGAGTACAACTTCCTCATATCGCTTCTGGAAAACGGTGGCCTTGCGCACTTTCTGCACAAACAGGGTATCGTAACCCACCACCACATCGCGCGTAAAAGTGTTCCAAACCGTATCGTGCGCAGTTATCCATTTTACGCCGGTATTGAAAGCTTTGGTATCGGATGATTTGGGCACGCGCTGTATCTTCACAGTACAGATGCGATCTTCTTTCGTATTGTTAGCCAGCCTGAATTTATACACGCAGGCCTGGTTTACCTTAAACTCATGGTTCTTTTCCTTTGTCACCTCAAGTCCGCTATACTTCAGGGTTTCAGGATATTCGGAGACAGCGACTTCGTGTATGGTCTTGTCATCCATGGCCTCCACAGTAAAAAGAATCTTGTCGCCGGGCGCAAAGCCGTACAACAACTCTTCGGAGCTATTCGGGGCTATTTTAACCTGCAGCTCGGCAACATCAATGCGCTGCCCAAAAACCGCAGCTGTAAGCAATAAAAATATCGGTAAAAGTTTCATCCGGTTTTTATAGTTTCTTAGCTTCATTCCAAAATACATCCATCTCGGCAAGCGTCATGTCGCTCAGGGGTTTTCCCAGCTCTAATGCCTTGCTTTCCAGGTACTGGAATCGTTTAATGAATTTTTTATTGGTACGCTCCAGGGCATCTTCGGGATTGATATCGAGGAACCGCGCATAATTGATCATCGAGAACAGCACATCCCCAAACTCGCTTTCTATCTTGTCCTTATCGCCGACCTGCACCTCATCGTGAAACTCCTGCAACTCTTCCTGTACCTTTTCCCATACCTGCTCCGGTTCTTCCCAATCGAACCCTACGCCTTTGGCCTTATCCTGAATACGGCTGGCCTTAACCAAAGCGGGCAGGCTCCTTGGCACCCCTTCCAGCACTGACTTTTTACCTTCTTTGAGCTTCAGCTTTTCCCAGTTTTGCTTTACCTGCTCTTCATTTTCTACCTGCACGTCGCCGTAAATATGCGGGTGGCGATGAATCAGTTTTTCGCAAATACTGTTGGCCACATCGGCAATATCGAAATCGCCCGTTTCACTGCCAATTTTCGCGTAGAAAACAATATGCAGCAAGATGTCGCCCAACTCCTTCTTAATTTCCTGGAGATCGTTATCAAGTATGGCATCACCGAGTTCGTAGGTTTCTTCTATAGTAAGATGCCGCAGGCTTTGGAGCGTCTGCTTCTTATCCCACGGGCACTTCTCCCGAAGGTCGTCCATGATATCGAGCAGGCGGCCAAAAGCCTCAAGCTGTTGCTGTCGTGTGTTCATATTAGATGTATTTACAATGTCCATTCCGAATCCCAATCTGAAACATCATCAACAAATTCTTCATCGTATCCGTGGTTATTTATCTCATCTTCAAACATCTTTGCCCATCCTTCCCTTGCCATATATTTTTTTGTAAAGCTAACAAAACTGTCCTAATTAAAAAATCCTGCCACAACTGCGGCAGGATTTTCACTATTACCTAAGGAAGAAATTACTCTTCTGTTTTCACTTCTTCTTCAGCAGGGGCTTCAGCCTGTTGTGCTGCAGGAGCCTCTTTGCTTACCATACCTTTTGCCTGAAGCATGTTGTACCAGTTCAGTATCTTTTTGATATCCGAAGCATACACCCTGTCTTCATCAAATTCAGGTAGCGCTTCACGGAAGTAGGCTTCCAGTTTGGCATTGTCTTCTTTGTGCGACATGGCAGGGCCATTATCTTCTTTTTCGGCGATCTTTTGGAAAACCTCGCTCAGGCGGATCTCGCCATCATACGTATATACCGATATTTCTGAAAGCAGGCTCACATTGCTGCGAAGGCCTACGGTTATCTTCTTTCCGTCTATAAGTGATTCTGCCACAAAACCTGTGCGCGTTTGCAGCTTCAGTTCATACAATCCCGGCTTGCCCGAAATGGCTAATATTTTCTCAATGCTCATTATAACTTATATTTTTTAAAGGGTAGCAAATATGCAATGTTTGTGCTTTACCACCAAAATTATCTTCCTTTTTTGGCAAAAAATTTCATCTTGTAATCAGGCCTTGTTTTGCCTTCCATGATGTTCTGCAGCTTCTTTTGTATCAAACGTTTTTTAAGCGACGATATTCTGTCGGTAAACAAAATTCCCTCGATATGGTCGTACTCATGCTGAATCACGCGCGCCCTCAGGCCATCGTACACCTCGGTCTGCTTGTTGAAATCTTCATCAAAGTACTCTATTGTAATGCGCTCGTGGCGGTACACGTCTTCGCGAACCTCCGGGATGCTAAGGCAGCCTTCATTAAAGCCCCACTCCTCGCCCTCTTCTTTGGTGATAACCGGATTGATGAAGGTTTTGCGGAAACCCGCAAGTTGCTCCTGTTCTTCTTTGGTCAGGTCTTCGTCTTCGCTGAAAGGCTTTGTATCTATAACAAACAACCGTATAGAAAGCCCAACCTGCGGCGCCGCGAGGCCAACACCGTAAGCGTTGTACATGGTTTCATACATATCGGCAATGATCTGCTTCAGGTTCGGGTCATCCTTACTGATGTCTTCCGCCTTTTTCCTAAGCACCGGGTCACCGTATCCTACTATCGGTAAAATCATAATCGTATCGTTTTATGTGCCGGCAAATGCAAAAGCTGATGCCGAGCGCAAAAGTAAGAAATAAAAACCATTTTGGAAGGGTCTAAAACAGGCACCGCAAATGCTAAAGTTTTGTGAGAATATACCGTAGCTTTAAACGAATGCCTGCCTCAATTGCTACCTTTGCACCATGATAGACAGGATACGCCAATTTACCGATAGTACCAATTTTACCAAAGCGGTAACCGTTACCGTTGCGGCTGTGGTTCCTGTACTTATCCTTGCGCAGCTGGGCCTTTTCTCTTTCGGCATAAGCCTTGCACTGGGCGTGTTCCTTACCTACCCGGCCGATATACCCAGCAACCTTTCTCACCGGGCACGCGGACTTTTTACGGCAGCGTTTATCGTAGCGGGGTGCACCCTATTGGTCAATGCGCTGCATCCCTACCCTTGGATTTTCTATCCTCTTATTACCGTTATCATTTTTTTTCTTTCGATGCTCGCGGTTTACGGGCAGCGGGCTACTATGGTTTCCTTTTCAGGACTCCTGGCCATTGCGCTTGCTACGGGCCACGTACACCAGGGATGGGATATGGTTATTTACAGCGGAACCGTACTGGCGGGAGGGCTGCTTTACACCAGCGTATCGTTGCTTTTCAATTACCTGAGCCCACACCGGTACACTGAGTTGCAGATTGCCGAATGCCTCAGGCTTACCGCCAAATACATGAAACTGCGGGGCGACCTGTGGGATGCCGGCGCCGATCGTTCTTCTATAGTAGAAAAACAGCTCCACCTTCAGGTTGAGATCAATACCATACACGAAAACCTGCGCGAGGTGCTTATCCGCGGATGGCAGCCCGAAGGCGGGTCTAACCGCAGCCGGAAGATGCTCCTGGTTTTTATTTCACTGATGGAAGTGCTGGAGCTGGCACTCTCCACATCGTTCGACCACAGCAAGCTGCACGAAAAATTCCAGGGGCACGCCAAGGTGCTGAAAACCTACCAAAGCCTGGCATACAACCTGGCATCCTCGTTAAAGAAAATGGGTAAAAGCCTGGAGGGTAAAAAGAAATATACCCCGAAATACCAGCTGCTCCACGACCTTGAAGCGTTTGATAACGCAATTGCCGGATATGAAAGGGAGTTAGGCAGTGATGCGGCCGCCGAAGGAGTCTATATGCTGCGGAACATGTACCACTACGCCGAAAAGCAGATTGAGCGCATTAAGGTTATCGAGCGGGCATTTACGCTCAACATTAATTTTAAAGACCTGAAAGGACGCGACAAAGACCTCGAGAAATTCCTTGCGCCGGAATATTACCCGCTGCATACGCTAAAAGAAAACCTAAGTTTTTCTTCTGCTATATTCCGCCTTTCACTGCGGCTCACGGTAACCATTATTATCGGCTTTCTTATAGGGCTCATCTTTCCGCTGCAAAACGTATACTGGATACTGCTCACCATTGTGGTGATTATGCGGCCTGCCTACGGACTCACCAAGCAGCGCAGCTATCACCGTATACTGGGCACTGTGGCGGGCGGGCTCATTGCGTTCGCTTTCCTGAGCTTTGTGCACCAACCGGTTATTATTGCTACGCTCTCCATTGTGTGTATGCTGCTCGGCTATACCTTCATAGGCACCAACTACAAGCTCGGGGCAACATTTGTTACCATCTATGTGATCTTTGTTTTCTCAATGCTCAACCCCAACTTTTTTAGTGTAATACAATATCGTATTGTAGATACCGTTATCGGGGCGGGGCTTGCTTTTGGCGCCAACTACTTCTTCTGGCCTGCGTGGGAATTTATCAAGCTGCCCGTGTACATCCGCAAGTCTATCGAAGCCAACAGGAACTACCTTAACGAGATCAGCCTGCTATATAACGGGGATTATAAAACAGCGCCGGTTTCCTACCGCCTGGCGCGCAAAAGCGCTTTTATAGAGCTTGGTAACCTTATGGCGTCTTACCAGCGGATGATACAGGAGCCTAAATCCAAACAGAAACAGCAGCAGCAGGTTTACAAGCTGGCGGTGCTCAACCACACGCTGCTTTCGTCATTGGCATCTTTGGGTACTTATCTGCAATCGCGAAAGCGCACCCAGGCAAGTGAGGCATTTAATGTAGTGGTAACGGCTGTTACGCGCAACCTGGACCATGCCATTGCGCTGCTGAATATGGAAACCCGTGCTGATGAAGCCCTTGCGATGGGAAATGACGACCTCGCCGCACGTTTTACCGAACTGAAAAACATACGCGCACGTGAGCTTCGGGAAGATAATATTACTGAGGAAGAAGAATTCCGCCTGCGGATGCAGGAAGCGCACCTTGTGATAGAGCAGCTTGTCTGGCTAAAAAGCCTTTCGGAAAGGATCGTGAAAGCGGCAAAGCTGATGGAAATTTCAAAATAAAAAAACCTGCGTTAAAGCAGGTATCTATTGAACTTGAGTATTCTATTCAATTACTCCTTCACTCCCGCTACCATCACAGGTGCAGAAAGATCATCCGAAACATAGATGGCATCGCTTTTGGCAAACCGCATACAAATAGCGTATTCGCGCTTGGTCATGTTGCCTTCTTTATACTGGTCGCGCAGCGCCTGGCGGAATTTTCTCTTGTACTCTTCGGGTGCGCGGTCTATGAATATGGCGGCGCTCAGGCTTTTGCTGTTGGGCACAAACGCTTTGAGCCGTGAGAATGACGGGTAGCCGTACTGTTCCATTATGTCCAACAACGCAGCTGCATTTTTTTCTGCAACGGCATTGATAAAAGCCGGTGCATCTGCCGGTGATTCGCTAAAGCCGAGGTATTTGCCGATATCGAATCCCTGTACAGGGTTGTCCTTTAGTACAGCCTTATAATAGCCGGCTACATCGCCCTGCAATCCGTTCAGGAAGTAGGTCAGCGCTGCGTCATCAAGATAGTGCATCACCTTGAGTCGGGTTATCATATCGGCAAATGCGGTTGGAACCGGGGTGTTTTCCTGAGCCTGCATAGAAAGTGCGGCAGGCAGCAGCAATAACAGTAGTACGATCTTTTTCATGGCATTTTGTTTTTGGCATTCCTTCTTCATTGTGTGTGCGGTAGCACTAATCTTTGTTCTTGTTTACACGTGCGGCTGTTCCTCCGCTTTTTCAAGCGGATGCAGGCCCAGCACTTTATGTGAATGTGCGCGTACTTCTTCGAGAAGTTGCGGATTCTCTGCCAGGCTTTGCCCGTAAGACGGGATCATCTGCCTCAATTTTTCCTGTATTTCATCGGACATGAACCTCTCCGGGAAACAGCGCTTCATCAGGTTGAGCATAATAGATACAGCAGTAGAGGCTCCCGGCGAGGCTCCCAGTAATACAGCAAGCGAACCGTCGGCACTGTTGATCACTTCCGTACCAAATTCCAGTATCCCGCCTTTTTCAGGGTCTTTCTTTATTACCTGCACGCGCTGGCCGGCAGTTTCCAGCTGCCAGTCTTCCATGCGTGCGGTTGGCACATATTCCCTGAGCGCTTCCAGCCTTTCTTCAGGGCTTTGCGTTACCTGATCTATCAGGTATTTGGTAAGTGACATATTGTGGTAGCCCGCCGCAAGCATCGGCCCTATATTATTGGCCTTGATGGAAAACGGCAGGTCGAAATACGATCCGTTCTTTAGGAACTTGGTGCTGAAGCCGGCGTATGGCCCGAATAACAACTCTTTCTTCCCGTTAATTACACGCGTATCGATATGCGGAACTGACATAGGCGGCGTGCCCATCGAAGCCTTTCCGTATACCTTGGCGCCATGCTTTTGTATGACTTCTTCATTGGTGCACTTGAGCCACTGGCCGCTTACCGGGAAGCCGCCAAAACCCTCACCTTCAGGTATGCCTGATTTTTCAAGCAACGGCAGCGATCCTCCGCCCGCACCTATGAATACAAATTTCGCGTAGACGTTTTCTTTACTGCCGGTATGCAGGTTTTTTATTTTCATTTTCCATTGCCCCGGCCTTCCTTTAGAACGGCGCAGTTTTTTTACTTCCCGCCCGAAATGGAGCTCCACACCGGGCTGCTCTTTAAGCCAGGCAAACATATCGCGGGTCAGCTCGCCAAAATTCACATCGGTGCCCAATGGCATGTAGGTGGCGGCAATCCTTTTTGAGTCCTTGCGCCCCTCCATAACAAGCGGTATCCATTTGCGAATGATTTCGCTGTCCTCGCTGTACTGCATCCCCCAAAAAAGCGGGCATTGGGTAAGCGCCTCATACCGTTTGTGCAGGTAATCTACATTGCTATCCCAAACAAAGCTCATGTGTGGCACACTCTGTATAAATTCTTTAGGCTTTGCAATGAGCCCTTTTTCTACAAGGTAGGCCCAGAACTGCTTTGATACTTCAAATTGTTCGGCAATGTTTATGGCTTTGCTGATGTCTATGCTCCCATCGGGCATTTCGGGTGTGTAGTTCAGCTCACAGAAAGCAGAATGGCCGGTGCCGGCGTTATTCCACGCGTCAGAGCTTTCGGCAGCAGCCACGTCGAGGCGTTCGTAAATGGCAATTTTCACATCGGGAACCAGCTCTTTGATGAACATGCCAAGAGTGGCGCTCATAATGCCTGCGCCTATCAGCACAACATCGGGAGCAGGGTTTGTATAGGTATCGGGAGTTTCCATTGAAGCATTTTAATACTACAAAGGTACCCCCGCACTGTTAAAGGAATTCTTAATAAAATATGATATTAATCACAAGACTTTCCTTTTGCCAATAGGCCAAAATTTAAAGGAAATTTTTTCGGGACAAATAATCCTGAAGCATAATTGTTGCCGAAATTTCATCAATCAGCGCTTTATCCTGACGCTGCTTTTTTTTAAGCCCGGAATCAATCATAGTTTGGAATGCCATTTTGCTGGTAAAGCGCTCATCCACACGCACAACCGGCATATCAGGAAACGTGTCTTTAAAGACCGAAACAAAGGCTTCGATGATGGGAGCGCTTTGCGATGGTGTGTTATCCATTTGCTTAGGCTCGCCGATAAGCACGGCCTCTACCCTCTCTTTTTCAAAATAATCTTTAAGGAAATTGATGGCAGTTTCCGACGGTACCGTAGTCAGCCCCGAGGCGATGATCTGCATCTCATCGGTCACCGCAATGCCCGTACGTTTTTGCCCGTAGTCAATTGCCATCAGCCTCATTTCTTCATAATTTTTACAATTAGAAATATAAAGCCTCCCATTATTGCGAGCCCGGCAATTATAACGCCTATGAT
This sequence comes from Flavobacteriaceae bacterium, assembly GCA_021151665.1. Taxonomy (GTDB): domain Bacteria; phylum Bacteroidota; class Bacteroidia; order Flavobacteriales; family Flavobacteriaceae; genus Flavobacterium. The sequence goes on along the minus strand of JAGKWW010000003.1, from coordinate 72,621 downwards.
GTACCCTCGGCGGTATCCGGGGCCCTCGCCTGCAAACTGTCCCGGGTGATCTTTCTTTATCGTTATCCCGCTAAAAAATGAGCGAGCGGCATCGGGCATATATTCTGCCGGGTCGATATAGCTTATGGAGTAAACGCTTTCACCCAGCACCAGGAACCTTGCCTCTCCCACAGGCCTCTTTTGCATCTTCAGTTTAACGATATGCCAGTCGAGCCCATTCATCGTGGTATCTGAAGCGGATAGCTTTTCAAACCCGTTAGCACTAACCCCTTCAAGGAAACCTTTTTCCATACCAAGATACGTTACATCAAGGCTTTTTTTATCGTGCGGAAGGCTGAGTTTTCCTTCCTCCTTTTCTATCGGAAGCTTTTGCACAATGTAGCTGGCATAGCGCACCACAGAGTACTTTTGTATAAGGCGGACATTATTGATGGTAGTATCCAACTGGAAAAACTTGCCCGGCATCGGGATAGTCATATATTCATCAACGGAAATGGGTTTCTGCGAATAGCCATGCAGCACACAGCCTAATAACAACAAAAGCAGTATTATCTTTTTCATGGCATCTGTTTTTTACCGATGCGCAAAAGTAGCGGAAAATGTGCCTTGCCGTCGCCCTTCGCCCACGATTCTTTCAGTTCGCCGCGGATGATGTCAACCGGGTCGTGGCCGTTCTTCCTGATGTAATGCTGGGTGGCCGACCATGATGCGATATACCCCAGCAGATGCTCAAAATCCCACGTAAAGGTCTCGCTGAATTTACCTTCTTCAACCTTCACTTCGTCAAACGGAAAGGGAATGGTTTTGTAATCTTCATCCACATACCTTCGTTCCGGGTCCCAGTACGGGCCTAATATTTCGCGATGCAGCTTTCTAAGGATTGCATCACTATCCGGATTGGTAGAAAACAAACCATAACCCAGCACGGCAAAAACACCTTCGGACTTCAGGAGGCGGTAGATTTCCTTATAAAACGCATCAAACTCAAACCAGTGTATGGCCTGCGCCACAGTGATAAGATCGAAGCTGCTGCCTTCAAAATCCGTCTGCTCTGCTTTCGCAACCTTGTAGACGATGTTGTCTTTCTGCGCCGCATTTTCCAACTGCTTTTTACTGATATCGGTTCCGTAAACTTTATCAAAGTGGCGCGCCAGCTTTTCGGCTACCTGCCCGTTGCCAGTGGCTACATCCAGGGCAAGTTTTTTATCTTTAACGAATGACACAACGTACTCGATATAATCATCAGGGTAATTGGGACGGAAGCGCGCATAGGTGGACGCCTGGGTAGAGAAGTTGTCTTTCATAGCGGTGGTGTTTTCGTAAAGATAATCATTTTGGCTTCGCGCCCATATTGCTATCTTTGCCCAAAACCTAACAAAAATGGACAACCTTAAAAATATAATAGAAAAAGCCTGGGAAGACCGCAGCCTATTGCAGGATACTAACACTACAGATGCAATCCGCGAAGTGATAGAGCTTCTCGACGCAGGAAAGCTGCGTGTAGCCGAACCTGTTGCCAATGGCTGGCAGGTGAACGAATGGGTGAAGAAAGCCGTCGTGATGTATTTCCCGATACAGAAAATGGAAACCCTTGAGGCGGGCATTTTTGAATACCATGACAAGATGCCACTAAAACGCAACTATGCCGAGAAAGGCATCCGCGTGGTTCCCAATGCAGTAGCGCGCCACGGGGCTTACATCTCGTCGGGCGTGATCCTGATGCCGAGCTACGTGAACATAGGCGCGTATGTAGATGAGGGCACCATGGTAGATACGTGGGCGACCGTGGGCAGCTGTGCCCAGATCGGCAAGAACGTACACCTGAGCGGTGGTGTGGGAATTGGCGGTGTACTGGAGCCATTGCAGGCAGCCCCTGTAATTATTGAAGACGGAGCCTTTATCGGGTCACGGTGCATTGTGGTTGAAGGCGTACGCGTGGGCGCCGAAGCGGTTCTGGGTGCAAATGTGTGCCTGACCGCATCGACCAAGATTATCGACGTGACCGGAAGCGAACCTGTAGAAATGAAAGGCGCCGTGCCTCCGCGCAGTGTGGTGATTCCGGGAAGCTATACCAAGAAATTTGCCGCGGGCGAGTACCAGGTGCCTTGTGCACTCATCATCGGGCAACGCAAACCGTCAACCGATCTGAAGACCTCGCTGAACAATGCGCTGCGGGAGTATGACGTAGCCGTTTAGTTATTTTGAATGATGAATTTTGAATTTTAAATTAGCCACGGGGGCTATTTGAAATTTACTTTAGATACATTTCCGGATTTCGGATTAGCTTCAGCTGGTTTTGAATCCGGATTTTTATTTTAGCAAATTAAATATTCGGTGTAGAAGTTCCATTCAAAATTTAAAATACAAAATTTAGAATAGGCTTACTTCCCCAGCTTGCGCTTCAGGTACTTCTTTTTATTGATCTTCCGCTTAAAGGCCAGCGAATGCTTCAACAAAAGGGTATGCAGCTCTTCGTACGGCCTTCCACTAAGCTCAGCATATTTCCGGGCAATAATCTTTAGCATCGCGCGCGATGGCCACAGCTTTTTGAAATTATCCATACGGGCTTCGATGCCCATATCTTCAAACCTCATACGGTTCAGGTCGATCAGGTAAAAGTCGTACTGCCCATTTCCCTTATTCACAATTAATGTATTTCCCGGTGAATGATCCAGGAAATTGATGCGCGCCTCGTGCATACGCCAGGTAAATTCAGTAAACTGCTCGAGGATCAGTTCGCGTTCCGGATATAACGGATCGTGTATCAGTTCGCGAAAAGTGATTTCATAATCAATATGCCTGCAGATGTAATAGCTGCTACCAAGCCTGCCCCCGTCCTTTTCTTCGATATACGCTATGGGGAAGGGCGTGAGTATGTTGTGATTGGTCAGGTATTCGGCGTATTCAAAAGAGCGTCTCGCTTTAGTAGGCCGTAAAAAAGAGTACACCAGCGAATTGATGAATCCGGGTTTCTTAAAATACTTGATATTCACCTTTTCACCATCAAGAGTATTGGTCTTAATAATGTTGCGCGACCCCTTTACCAGTACCTCTCCATCCGTATCAAAATGCTTTGCCAGCCGTAGCACTGCCTGCTCTTTTTGTTTGAAACCGGGATGAAGATGTAGGTGTACGGACATGGACTGAGTTTGTCCAAAAGTAGAAAAAAAGTATTACATTGCAAGCAGCGGAAAGGGATGCCAAACCTTCTCTGCTCCAAAAAAACACCTAACCCGCCGGAAAGCCACCACCTTATCCGGCTGCAAAACGCCAACATGAATTTATTTGACAGATTCCGGAACTGGAAACGAAAGCAGCGCTGGGACCGCCAGTATAAAAAGGGAAAATGGGATGGCCTGAAAGACCCCAGCGAGGCAAAACGCTACGCCACAATCATAAAATATATGGATTACTCCAAAAATCCGAACCCATCGATACTCGACCTGGGTTGTGGCGAGGGCGTGCTGAACGAATACTTAAAAGACAGCCACGAATACAGCAGCTTTTTGGGAATCGATTTTTCTAAAGTATCGATACATAAGGCTGAACAGAAAAAGTTCCGGAACGCCGAATTCAAATGCGCCGACCTGCATTTTTTTGTGCCTGAAGAAAAATATGATATCATTGTTTTCAATGAGGCCTTTTATTACATCAACCAAAAAGAGCGCGAAAAGGTAGTAATGAGGATGGCTGCCAGCCTTGAGCCGGGAGGTATTTTTATAGTGTCAATGTACCGGGATGCGGCCGACTGTTGGGCATTCTTTGAGCGGTACACCGACAAGATCGATTTTGCGGTGGTTGAAACCGATGATGTAAAGAAATACTGGAAAGTAGGCGCACTCCGGCCAAAGGCTTAAAAACGTATCTTTGCCGGGTATGAAAAAAGTACTGATCATCCAGAACAAGCGTATTGGCGATGTGCTGATCGCCTCGGTTATTGCCAACAATTTCAAGGCGAAGTTTCCTGATAGCGAGATCCACCTGATGGCCTATGATTTTACCGAAGGGGTGGTAATGCACAACCCTAATATTGATAAGTTTATATCGGTAAAAGAAAAGGAGCTGAAAAAATTGCCGGTTTTACTACAGACGATCCTGCAGGTGCGCCGTGAAAAGTACGACATCATATTCGACCCTTACTCGAAAACCCAAAGCCGCCTCATTTGTAAGTTCTCGGGCGCTAAAATGACCATTGGGGCCAAAAGCCGTAAGAAGCTCGGCAACTGGGGCTACTACACCAATCCGCTCGACCTGCGTGAAGATGCCCCCCACCCTGCCGGCAAAGCGATACAGGACCGTATAAAGCTGCTGCGGCAAGCCGCCGATTTTCCGGAGCCTGATTATCATCCGCACATCTACCTCAGCGAAAGTGAAAAGCATGAAGACTGGCTCGGCAAATACAAAGGCAAAAAAGTGGTAGTACTGGGCGTGCTGGGCAGCACACCGCAAAAGTCGATGCCGTATGAGTACGTTGCCGCAATAGCCGATTTTATAGCCGAAAAATACGATGCACATATTCTATTCAACTATGCGCCATACCAAAAGGAGGAAGCGATGAAGATTTACAAGATGTGCCGCCATAAGGAAAATATCATCGTTGATATTTATGCGCCAACCATACGCGACTTTATTAAGCTCATGTACCAATGCGATGTACTGGTGGCCAACGAGGGCGGATCGGTACACATAGCCAAGGCACTTGATAAGCCCACCTTCACCATATTTTCGCCCTACATAAAGCGCGAGCACTGGGCCAGCTTTGAAGATGGTAAACTGCATACCAGCGTTCACCTGGCCGACCATAAACCTGAACTGCTGCAAAATTACAGCCGCAAAGACCGTAAGGAAATGGAAAAGAACCCGCAGGAATTATACAAGCAACTCACCCCGGAAATGATTATCCCGGAGCTTGATAAGTTTCTTTCAACTAATCTGAAGTAGTTATTTCTTTACGATACCGTAGTCGGTCCACACCCGTTTTTCATCGCGGGTGGTTTTGCGTATGGCTTTATTTTTCTCGATAGATTCCGGCGTATCATAGCCCCGCTTATGGTCCAGGTGCAGGCACACGGTACTGTACCGGATTTGCTTCGGCTTAATCCCGTTGTTCATCAGCCTCTCGCCCAGCTCACGGTCTTCGCCGCCATATTGCATCCGTTCGTCAAACCCATTTACCGCAAGGATATCCTCCTTCCAGCCGGAGGCGTTGTGCCCGTTCCAGCTGGGGTTGGTTGGCGTCAGGGCATTTAGCATGTTGCTCTTCAGCCCATAGGCATCTACTTTATTGTTTTTGAATGATGAAGGCATGCCGTTGCGGCGCAGCCATCCCATTTCGAAGCAGCGGCCGCTGTAAATATCTTCCCGGGATATTTTTTGCGAAAGGTCCATAGGCAGCTTGTGGTAGCCACCCGAAAGAAAGAAGCCTTCTTCGCGGAATTTAATATGCTGCTCTACAAAGTCGGGCCGCGGTATACAGTCGCCATCGCTCATCAATATGTAGTCGGTACTGCAGGCCATTATCGCTTTGTTGAGTATCGTGCATTTCTGGAAACCATTATCCTCGTGCCAGGTGTGCACGATCGGGAAAAACATTTCCGAAGCAATATCCGCCAGCATCTGCCGGGTATCGTCACGCGAACCATCATCGGCAATTACCACCTCAAAGTTGCGGTAGGTCTGGGTATTATACCCCCAAAGCACCTTCCTGAGCCAGTCGGGCGAATTGTAAGTGCTAATGATGACAGAAATATTCTTCAGCATGGGGCAAAGATATATTTAATTTTTCTATTTTTGATTTTGCTAAAATCCTGCAATGGCCAAATTATCTATAATAATCCCTGCATATAACGAAGAATTATATATTGCCGATGCCATAAAATCGATTTCTTTTGCAGATGAGATAATTATCATTGATTCTTTTTCTACCGATAGTACTGTACAGCAGGCACTTGCAGCAGGATGCAGGGTATTACAGCGTAAATTTGACAACTTTAGCGACCAGAAGAATTTTGCGATAAAGGAAGCTACCGGCGACTGGATCCTTTTCATCGATGCCGACGAGCGCGTAACCCGCAAGCTCGAAGCCGAGATACTGCACACTCTTGCTAACCCGAAATACAACAGCTACAGGTTGCGTTTCCCGCACTTTTTTATGAACCGTTTTTTGTATCATAAGGTGGATCGCGTGATACGTTTGGTGAAGAATGACGGCGTTTACTTTACCGGAGATGTGCACGAAAAGCTGCAGGTAAAAGGCAGCTCCGGCGAACTGAAGAACTTCATGATTCATTATACCTACAAAGGGCTTTTCCAGACGCTGGCCAAAAAAGATTCATATGCTTGGTTCCAGGCGGGAATGGCCGTGAAAAAAGGAAAAAAGGTTACGTATTTTCACATCGTCTTCAAGCCGCTGTACCGGTTTATCCATACCTATTTTATAAAGCGCACTTTTATGGACGGCGTCCCCGGGCTTGCCACGGCCAGTGTAGATGCTTATGGGGTAATGTCGCGCTATGTAAAGATGATGCTTTTGCAAAAAGGCCTAAAATAATTTCAGGCGCCCAAACCGCACCCTCCATTTAAAGCTTTTCAGGCTGTACTGCCCCTTTACATCGATGCGTTGGATGGCATATTCATCGCGAAACGGAAAATTATTGACACGGTTGCCAATACGCAGGCCCATCTTCATCCCGTTATTTTGCAGCCATTGCCTGAACTCCCTGTTAGCAACGCCTTTCTTCGGGAAATTGCCATACGGATAAGCCACGGCTTCATATACGTTAAGTCCGTTTTCAGCAATCACGTTTTGGCATCGGGCAAAATCTGCGTTCACCTCCTCCTCCGTCAGAGTCGTGTAATGGCGGTGCGCATACGAATGATAGCCTAACTCAATGATCGGCGGCAACGATTTAAGCTGCGTTGCATCCATAATAGGTTCGGCGCCATCATTCCATTCGTCGGTTTTGCCCAGGTATTTGAACGGGATAAAGAACACGGCCTTCATCTTGTATTTTTCAAGCAGCGGAACGGCATGATCCAGCTGGTTCACGGTCACGTCGTCAAAAGTGATGACAATGGCCTTCTCGGGCAGGTCGTTTTTACCCTCAATATCACTAAGATGGAGGGCCTTATACCCCGCTGACTGAAGCCACTGCAACTGTTCTTCGAGCCGGTCGGCAGCTATCGTAAGGCCGTCGCTAAGTCCGCCATTGGGCGATACATTATGGTACATCAGGATGGGTAAGCGGGCCATAGCTATTTTTTCGGTTATAAAAGGCTAAATTATTACATTTGCCAATCATAACATATCTCGATGCCCGAAAATAACAACGCGCCACGTATATCTGCCTTAGCCATTACTTATAATGAAGAAGAGAATATCGGGCGTTATATCGCGAGCCTTTCCTTTGCCGACGAGATCATTATTGTCGATTCGCACAGTACTGACAACACGGTAGCCCTTGCCAGACAACTGGGCGCTACGGTTATAGAGAAGGAATTCGTGAATTTTTCGGAGCAGCGCAACTTCGCGATACAGCAGGCCAGCCATGACTGGATCGTGTTTTTCGACCTGGATGAGATTGTTACGCCGGAACTTGAGCAGGAGCTAAAAAAAGCGCTGGCGCAGCCCGGCGACACCATTGCCTACTTTGTAAAACGGAAATTCCATTTTATGGGCAGGCAGATACGTTTTGGCGGATGGCAGAGCGACAGAGTGATACGCGTGTTTAACCGCAACCACTGCCGCTACAACGGCAACCTCGTGCATGAGGTCATCTCGGCGGAGGGAAAGACAAGCCACCTGAAAAGCCCGGTAGACCACTTCAGCTACAAGAGCTTCGACAATTATAACGGAAAGCTCAACCTGTACAGCAGGCTTCAGGCTGATACGCTGTATGCCAAAAAGAAAAGGCCGAATGCTTACCATTTCCTGTTCCGCCCCTTCTATCGTTTTTGCTGGCAGTATTTTTACAGGCTGGGCATGCTCGATGGCAAAGAGGGTTTTGTACTGGCATACGTGCATTCGTTTTCGGTTTACAAACGCTACCTGCAGCTTTGGCTGAAATACAGGAGGATAAATTAAAGGTATGAAGCGGATATTCCTGGAGTCACATAACATCAACAACCGCGCCGGCGGGCTCGGCACATTCAACTTCGAGCTTATCAAAGCCATGGCGGCACAGCCGGCCGACGGAATGGAACTGCACCTGAATGCCAAACATCCCGAGGAATTAAAAGCTTTATACGGTGATCGTTTCTGCTACCATAAATATTCGAGCCTTCAGCGGCACCCTCTCTTTCGTATAAAAACGCGTTATGACCTTTGGCATTCGCTGAACCAGAATACCAAGATCGAACCGTTCTTTAAATCGAAATACCTCCTTACTGTACACGATGTAAATTTTGTAGAGGAAGTTTCTTCAGATATGGCCGATAAGCATAACCAACGCTTTGTGAAGAAACTTGAGCGTGCCGATTCTATTACTTATATCTCTGAATTTGCAAAGAAGCAGGCGCATTCGTATTTCAATATCCCGAACGTTCCTGAATACATTATTTACAATGGCAACCCTATATCTGCGGTAGCCGATATATCGCAGTATAAGCCCACAGTCCCGGTAGATGTACCTTTTTTGTATTCCATAGGCGATTTCCAGGAGCGGAAAAATTTCCTGGCCGTTATCAAAATGGCAGCAGTAATGCCGCCAGGAGTCAATCTTATCCTTTCGGGTAACGACAGCCACGAATACGGCACGATAGTTAAACAATACATTGCAGAACACAAACTGGGTCACAGGGTTTTCCTGACAGGCAAGGTAGATGAAGCCGGAAAGCAATATTATATGCAGCGCTGCCTGGCTTTTGTATTTCCTTCTGTCCGCGAAGGGTTCGGGCTTCCGCCAATCGAAGCCATGAAATTTGGCAGGCCGGTATTTCTGTCATCGCTCACATCGCTACCCGAAATCGGGGGCTCAGCGGCCTATTACTGGGATGATTTTGACCCGGAATACATGCGTGAGCGATTTTACGAAGGGATGAATGATTATGAAAATAACATTCAGGGTCGCACAAAGGCATTGCAGGAGCGGGCTGCCTTCTTTTCCTGGGAAAAAAGCGCTGCTGAGTATCTTTCGGTTTATCAAAAAATGATGCTATAACTCAAACACCCGCTCTACCCAATTATCAATACGGTATTTATCCAATATCAGGGGATCAGGGTCTACATAAGGAGATTCTACAAAATGTGCAGGTATTTCGATAGCATCTTCATCTAACACCAGTATATTCTGCGGATTATAAAAGTCGTAATTCACAATATCCTTATTGGTTGTAATCAGCTTTTTCCGGAAGCCCAATGCTTCGAATATGCGGAATGACAAACCGACCTGCTCCTCCCGCTGTATCTCAACAATGATCTTAGAACGCAGGATAAGTGCCTCTACTTCGGCAACCGATTTTTGTGTGTGTATGATCTGTACATCGTTGCTCTTTATATCGTCAGGTGTATATACATCTATAAGGTAGCTGTACTCGTGCTTTTTTAAGTAAGCGCCAAGTTTTTCGAGCAGGGGGAACCGGTAGTCGTGCGTAGAGATATTAAAGAACTGATAATCGAACGTGGGGCTTTCTGCTTCCCTGAAGATATAATTGGTCAGGAATTCGTAACCGTAATTTTCTGCATCCAGACGGTCATAAGTATACACTTTGTCAAAAAAATGGGCAATATCATTCTTCCTGGGAAACCTGCGCGTACTGTCATAATAGTACGCAACCAGCCGTTTGGTAGTCGCCTTTACCTCGCTTAGCAGCGCATCGTTCAGCATATCGGGGCGTATCATAAAAATGAAATCCTGCATCCCTTCCCTCTGCAGGGTTTCGCGTATCCTGTCATTTACAAACTCTTTCTTGAGGTTTTTGCCTGTAAAAAGCTTCCTGAAAAAATTTTCCGCTTTATGCAAAATGCCTTTGTATGAAAACTTCGGATAGTCAAGGTATACAATTTTGGCATCGTCAAAACCTTTGCGCTTAAGTGCTTCTGCAATGTGAGCCGTATAGCCGAAAGCATAGGGAGCGATAACTAGGATTTTTCTTTTAGGCATAGTGCTTATTTGCTTCAAAAATATCAAAAAATACCGCCCACCTCCAAAAGAATGCTGCCTTGTAATTATATTTGCGGAAAAAGCACCCTGCATGAAGTATGAAAAAGATGTATCGGTAATTATAATCAATTACAATTCATCTGCCTATACGGCAGCGTGCGTTGCATCGGTATTTGAAAAGACGTCGCCCGGGCTGGCAATAGAAGTGATCATTGTCGACAATAATTCCCGGGAAAGTGAATATGCAACGCTTGAGGCAATGCTTCCAAAAAACGCTGATATTAAACTTCTACGCAGCCGGATCAATACCGGTTTTGGAGGAGGAAACATGTTTGGCGCCCAGTTTGCCGTTGGGGAGTACCTGCTTTTTTTGAATAACGATACGCTCTTAATGAACGACTGCCTTTTACAGCATGTCGATTTTCATAAAAACAATCCGCAGGCAGGCGTTACCAGCGCGCAGAATTACGACCAGCATGGTAAATTTGTAGTATCGTTTGACCACAACAAAGGCTTCAGGAAACTGATTTTCGGACGAAGCTTTCTCGAAAAATATTTTCCCGCTACCCACCCAAAACGCAAAAAGGAGCATAGTGAACCCGTAGAACCGCATTTTATAAACGGTGCCTTTATGTTTTTTAAATCCTCGGTATTCGGGGCTATCGGCGGATTTGACACCAACATCTTCCTTTACTTTGAAGAAATGGATGTGAGCCTGCGCCTGCGAAAAAGGGGCTATAAAACACATCTGCTGCCGGGTACAAAGATAGTGCATTACCAGGGCGGCAGCTCGGCGAAAAGCGGCCCGATAGACCGCGAAGGGCTCATTTCGTACCTGTATGTTATCAAGAAGCATTATTCTTACCTGAAGTATCTTGCTATAAAATACTACCTCTTTTTTACTTTTCTGGCAAAGCCGAAAAAATGGGACTCGCTCGGGCTCATATTCCGGAGCGTCTGCCTGGACGAGTCGCTGAAACAGCAGCAGCCTTTCCGCCACGGAAATGCGGGACAGGCACGGTAAGTAAAAATAACGTAAATTTGCATGAACGACTCTGATAAAACAGTACAGTAACCGTATGGAAAAGCAACGACCCTCCCTTATTGAATTCCCTAAAATCGGCAATCCTTCGCTAGGCTATATTTCTATAGCCGAAAAAGAAAACCTGCCCTTTGTGCCAAAACGGATATACTGGACCTATTTTACCCCGGAAAATGTAGAGCGCGGAAGCCACTCCCACTACGAGCTGGAACAGATACTTGTAGCTGTAGCAGGCAAGATCATTATCACTACAGAATTTACCGACGGTTACAAAAAAGAGTTTGTACTGGATTCTCCCAATGTAGGGCTTTATATACCTAAGATGTGCTGGAGGTCTATGAAATATACCCACAATGCCGTGCAGATGTGCATTGCGAGTATGGAGTATGACGAGAAGGATTACATCCGCAACTATGAAGATTTTAAATAATGTAAAATGCCGGTACGTTGGAAATAGTTACCTATAATGAGAGCCTCAGGAGCGAATGGGAAGATTTTGTACGCCAAAGCACCAACGGAAACTTTTTGCATACCCGTGCATTCTACGACCAGAATCCGCAAAACGCAGCGGATGACGCCTCATTAATGTTTTACCGAAAGGGTAAGCTGGCAGCACTTCTTCCGGCCGTAATATATACCAAAGATAACCGCACGGTATTGCACTCCCATCTGCGCAGCACCTACGGAGGCTATATAGTGTCTCCAAAAACAGGGATGCTGGATGCGGTGGCAATGGTGCAGGCAACTTCAGATCACGCCGCCGCGCAGGGCATTGACGAGATCATTATCCGCAATCCGTTCCGGATTTTTTACAGCAGCATAAGCGACGAAACAGATTATGCCATGTGGTATAACGGATTTACTATCCTGTATCGTGAACTCGAAACTTACATTGACCTGCGCCCGCCCCTCGACGAAATTAAGAAGGGCTACGACAAGGGAACAAAATACAACACCATAAAAGCCTGGAAAACGGTAACAGTACAGGAAACTGAAGATTTTGAGGGCTTTTGGGAGATGCTGAGCGAAAACCTGATGTCTAAGTTTGGCAAGCAGCCTGTACATTCGCTGGAGCAGATTATTGCACTGCGCAACGCCGTAGGGAAAGATAATATACGGCTTTTTGGCGCATTTACCGAAGGAAAGCTTATCGGCGGATGCGTAACGTTTATCTTTAGCAACGGCATCCACGCACAATATATCGCCCAGGACAATAACTTTCAGGAACACCGCTGCATCAATGCGGTTACTGATTTTATTATTGACTGGGGTAAATCCAATAACTTTACATGTTTCAACCTGGGCACCGGCAATGATGCGCAGGGCAGGTTCATTAACGAAGGGCTCACTCATTTTAAAGAGAGCTTTGGCGGGAGGGGCGTGCTGCGTGAAACAATGCATAAAATCTTGTAACGATGGAGAAAACAAAAAAACTGATTATAGTAGGCACAGGCGAAACTGCAGAAATTGCGTACGAATATTTTACGCATGACTCGCCTTATGAGGTCGTTGGCTTTAGCGTAAGCAGGCAGTACATTAAGGAGCCTGAGTTCTATGGCCTTCCGGTACTGGAATTTGAAACCCTTGAAGAAAAATACCCGCCGGAATCCTTTGAGGTTTACGTAGCGGTTTCGTATGTGAAGCTCAACCGTGCACGGGCATCGCTATTTAACCAGGCGAAGGCCAAAGGGTATACCTGCGCTAATTATATCAGTTCGCACGCCTTCGTATGGCACAACGTGCAGCTGGGCGAGAATGTATTTATTTTCGAGAACAATGTGCTGCAACACCATGTTACGATAGGCAACAACGTCATCCTTTGGTCAGGCAACCATATTGGCCACCGCACCCGGATAAAAGACCACGTGTATCTTTCATCGCATGTAGTGATATCGGGCTTTTGTGAAATAGGCGAATATTCGTTCCTGGGCGTAAACAGCACATTTAACGATAACATTACCGTTGGCCGCGACAATGTGATAGGCAGTGGTGCGCTCATCGTGAAAAATACCGAAGACGGCAAGCTAATGATTGGCTCACCGGCCAAAGCTGCCGCCAAATCGAGCTACGAGGCTTTCAATGTACCTGCGGAAGAAATATGATTGCCTATGAAATTTACTAAAAAAGGATTAATATACAATCCGGTGCAACTGGACGAATGGCGAGACAATACATTCATCACCCCTACGCCGTACCTTCTTAATGCGGAGGTAATACGGATATACGGCGGCTTTAGGGACAAAAAAGGCGCCAGCCGCATTGGGTATATTGATGTTGATGCCGCTAATCCGTCTTCCATAATAGCTGTTTCTGATAAGCCCGTACTGGATATAGGCGAAGACGGCATGTTTGACGATAACGGTATCATCCTTGGCTCTGTGATTAACGACGGCGCTGCAATACGCATGTACTACGTAGGGTTTCAGCTGGTTGCCAAAGCTAAGTTCCTGGCTTTTTCCGGCCTTGCCCAAAGCACAGACGGTGGCAACACCTTTGTGCGCGTGCGCAATACGCCTATACTTGACCGCTTTGAAAATGAGAAGTATATACGCGCAATTCATACGGTTATAAAAGAAAACGGCATTTACCGCATCTGGTATTCGCAGGGAGATGGCTGGCAATACATAAATGGCATACCTTACCCTAAGTATGATATCATGTACACCGAGTCTGAAGATGGTATCAACATCCCGAACGGGAGGAGCATCCGCTGCGTAGGCAATGAAGGCACCGAGTACCGGATAGGCCGCCCAACCGTGTTTAAAGACGACGGTATCTATAAAATGTTCTATACACGCGACAACCTTGCAAAAGAATACCGTGCCGGCTATGCCGAATCGGCCGATGGGATTCACTGGACGCGGAAAGACAACGAATTCACGCTGGAATTATCTGCCGACGGCTGGGACTCTGATACCGTGTGTTACCCCGTACCCATTTCGGCAAAAGGGCAGACCTATGTGTTCTATTCCGGAAACGGCATGGGCGCTACGGGCGTAGGCTATGCCATCATGGAAAAATAACTATCATAATGGAAGTAAAATTTTTAGACCTCCAAAAGGTCAATATGCTGCACCAGCAGGAAATAGAAGAACGCCTGCTGGCCACATTCCGCAGCGGCTGGTACCTTCTGGGCAGCGCTGTAAAACAATTTGAAGACAGCCTGGCCGCCTATACCGGCGCCAGACATGCCATAGGGGTAGCCAACGGCCTGGACGCCTTGCGGCTGATACTGCGCGGCTACCTCGAGATGGGTGTTATGGAGCCGGGTGATGAGGTAATTGTACCGGCCAACACCTATATTGCCTCTGTGCTGGCTATATCGGACAATGGATTGAAACCTGTATTTGCCGAACCGGATATCGCTAACTTCAATATAGATATTGCGGGCCTTGAACGCCTGGTAACACCACGTACAAAAGCAATAATGATTGTGCACCTATATGGGAGGGCGGTATATTCCGGCGAGTTGGAACAGCTCGCCAAAAGGCATAACTTAAAAATCATAGAAGACAATGCACAGGCTATTGGCGCAGTAATTGGAGGCAAAAAAACCGGCAACCTGGCCGATGCGGCAGGCTTTAGCTTTTATCCGGGGAAAAACCTTGGAGCCATAGGCGATGCCGGTGCAGTAACCACCAATGACGATTCCCTTGCCGAAACGATACGCGCAGTAGCAAATTACGGCTCAAAAGAGAAATATGTGAACCTTTACAAAGGCCTCAACTCAAGGCTCGATGAAATACAGGCTGCCGTGCTGGACGTGAAGTTAAAATACCTTGATACCGAAAATGAATTGAGGCGAAGGGTTGCGGCACATTACATTGAGGGAATTAGCAATGCATCTGTCCTGCTTCCTGAAAACCCCGGCAGCGAGCACGTATGGCATCTTTTTGTAGTGCGCTGTGCCGAGCGTGATAAGCTCCAGAAACACCTCGCCGGGAAGGGCATCCAAACGCTTATTCATTACCCCGTACCCCCCCATAAACAGCAGGCATATTCTGAGTATAACCACCTTACGTTCCCGGTAACGGAGCAAATACACCATGAGGTGCTAAGCCTGCCGGTAAGCCCGGTAATGCGTGCTGAAGAGGTACAATATGTTATAGACGCAGTTAACAGCTTTTAATATGGCAGGAATTACCGTTACCCTTGCGCTTCTGGCTATGAACCATGAGAAATACATTCTCCAGGCATGTGAGTCTATTGCAGCGCAGACCTACACCGATTTTGAGGTGGTGTTCCTGGACAACAATTCCACAGACCGCACCTTTGAAATAGCCGACGCCTTTTTTAAGGACTCCGGCATCCGGTACAGAGGGTATAAAAATGATGTAAACAGGAATGTTTCCCAAAACCTGAACATCCTTGTAGGGAAGGCAGAAACAGATTATGTTACATTTCTTTCGGGAGATGACTGGTACACCCCCGATAACATGGAGAAGAAGATAGCGTTTCTGGTCGAATCCCGGGCAGATGTGGTCTTTACAGATGGTTACCGCTACCTTCAGGATACCGGCGAAACCATACCACTTTATGACAAGCGGAACAAGAAACGTGTACTGGAACTGCACAATTACTTTAACGAAGCAATTACCGGGAATTATCTGTACGCCATAGGCTTCATTACGAAAAAGGAAATACTGCTGGAAAACAGGTTTGACGAAAACATCATGATGGAGGACTGGGACATCTGCCTGCGGCTTGCGCACCGCGGATACACCCTCGCTTTCCTGGACCATCCGTTATTTTACTACCGTGTGATGTCTACCAGCCTGTCGAATAATCTGGAAGTTATGGCAAAAGACTACGCCGTAGTGATCAATAAGTTTATTGACCATATTAACAGCGACAGAAAGATCCACAGAAAATACTGGCTTAAGTATTACAAGTCCGCATATAGGGCTATTGAAAAAAAAGGATTCGGAAGTAAACAACATAAACGCGAATATGCGGCTAATAAGCGGGATTATGCAAGGCTTAAGTACGCATTTCCGCTCGGCGCAGTTATCGCCCTCTACTGGTCACTAAAAATAAAGACCCTGAAAGATGATTAACGAAGAAGTACACAATGCCTTTGAGGCCATAAAGAATGGCGGCATCATCCTTTACCCGACAGATACCGTTTGGGGCATTGGCTGCGATGCGACCAACCCCGAGGCCGTAAAGAAAATATACGATCTTAAGATGCGTGAGGAAAGCAAGAGCATGATCGTGTTGATGAATGGTGACCGCATGGTGTACAATGTATTTAATAATATACCCGAGGTGGCCTGGCAGATACTCGACCTGAGCGATAAGCCTACCACACTGGTGCTCGACAACCCGCGCAACGTAGCGCCCAATCTCATCGCCCCCGATAAAACGCTGGGCATGCGCTTAGTAAAGGAGCCATTTTGTTACAAGCTGATGGAGCGGATGAAAAAACCGCTGGTCTCTACTTCGGCAAATATAAGCGGGCGGCCTACACCCAATTCTTTTAAAGAAATTGACCATCACATTTTGGACGGCGTAGACTATATCGTAAATTTGCACCACGATAAAATCGCTGCAAAACCGAGCACCATCATCAAGATCGGCAACGATTTGCAGGTGAAAGTGATACGACCTTAATGACCGATACCCTACATTATAAAGAAGCCCTGCAAAACAGGATCTTCGCCGTTGCCTCGCAGGCTGCCGCACAGCTCAACCTTGAATGCTATGTTATTGGCGGCTTTGTACGGGATTACCTGTTACAACGGGATTTTAAGAAAGATATTGATATTGTTGCGGTAGGCAGCGGTATAGAGCTTGCGCAAAAAGTAGCCTCACTCCTGCCCAACCGGCCTAAAGTACAGGTATTTAAAAACTACGGCACGGCCATGCTGCGGTATGAGGATACACCGGGCGATTTTATAGATGTAGAGTTTGTAGGCGCGCGAAAGGAATCGTACCAATGGGAAAGCCGCAAGCCCCATGTGGAAGGCGGTACCCTGGAAGATGACCAGAACCGTAGGGACTTTACCATAAACGCACTGGCGCTGTCATTAGGCGAAGCCGACTTCGGCAGGCTGGTCGATCCTTTTGGCGGGGTAGACGACCTGAAGAAAGGCGTCATTCGCACACCACTTGACCCGGACATTACCTACAGTGACGACCCGCTACGCATGATGCGTGCCATCCGCTTTGCTACCCAACTCGACTTCACTATTGAGGAAGCATCGCTCGAAGCCATCACACGTAACAAAGAACGGATCAATATCATCTCAGGCGAACGTATTGTAGATGAGCTCAACAAGATCCTGATGGCCGATATTCCTTCGGTTGGCTTTAAGCTGCTGCACCAAACCGGGCTGCTGCATATTATCCTTCCCGAGCTTACTGCACTTCAGGGTGTAGAGGAAGTGGAAGGCCAGACACATAAAGACAATTTTTACCATACGCTTGAGGTAGTAGACAACATTGCCCCCAATACACAGGATGTATGGCTGCGATGGGCGGCACTATTGCACGATATTGGTAAGGCGCCTACCAAACGATTCCACAAAAAAGTGGGGTGGACTTTCCATGGGCATGAGTTCCTTGGAGGGAAGATGGTGAAAAAGATGTTCGAGCGCCTGCATATGCCGCTCAACCAAAAGATGAAATTTGTTGCCAAGATGGTGATGCTGAGTTCGCGACCCATAGTATTGGCACAGGATATTGTGACTGACTCCGCCGTGCGCAGGCTTGTATTTGATGCAGGCGAAGACATCGATAGCCTGATGACGCTGTGCGAAGCCGACATCACTACTAAGAACGCGCAGAAATTCAAAAAATACCACAACAACTTTAAGCTGGTGCGCCAAAAGATCGTTGAGGTTGAAGAGCGCGACCATGTGCGTAACTTCCAGCCGCCCATTACCGGTGAAGAGATCATGGAGATATTTTCCCTTCCGCCTTCGCGCGAAATAGGTGTGCTAAAAGAAGCAATCAAGGAGGCGATATTAGAGGGCGAGATCGCGAACGAGTATAATGCGGCATACGATTTTATGATGGCCAAAGCCGCAGCAATGGGTTTGAAAAAATAAAATCAGTAATAGTATGAAACGCAATAAAGCTGTTATATGGTGGCTGCTCTCCGGGTGTGTGCTGGTATTTATCATGGTAGTAGTGGGCGGTATTACACGCCTTACCAACTCAGGCCTTTCTATGACCGACTGGCATTTGGTAACCGATACCTTCCCGCCCCTTACCGAAGAGAAATGGAATGCCGCCTTTGAGGAATACAAGAAGTTCCCTGAGTATCAGAAAATCAATATCCACAATGATTTTACCCTCAGCGATTACAAGTTCATCTATTTTTGGGAATGGTTCCACCGCCTTATCGGCCGTGTCATCGGGATGGTGTTCATCATTCCGTTTGTGTATTTCCTTATCAAGAAGAAACTGGATAAAGACACCATAAAAAAATGCTGCATCCTGTTAGGGATGGGCGCACTGCAGGGTTTCTTTGGGTGGTTTATGGTAAAAAGCGGCTTGGTAGACAACCCCGATGTAAGCCATTTCCGCCTTTCGCTGCACCTTACTTTTGCCTTTATAACTTTCGCCTACACCCTTTGGGTAGCACTTGACCTGATCTATCCTGAAAGATTGCCGGTAAATAAAAGGCTTCGGGGTATCGCGCGTATCGCTTTGGCCGTACTGCTTATCCAGATCATCTATGGCGGATTCGTTGCCGGGTTAAATGCTGGGCTCATTCACAACCACTGGCCACTGATGAGCGATGGCCAGCTGGTGCACGACAGTGTTTTTGTAGAAAAGCCGTCTTTATTATTATCGTTAACCGAAGGGCAAAGCGGCGTGCAGCTGGTACACCGCACTATGGCTTATATAGTGGTTGGCATGATATTGTATCTTTTCTTCGCAGCGAAAAATACGGTCACTACTCCACAACAGAAAAAAGGGCTTAACGCTTTAGTCGTAATCGTATTTATCCAGTTTGCGTTGGGTGTATTTACATTGCTGCTTCGTGTACCGCTGTGGCTTGGTTTGGCACATCAGGTAGTGGCTTTCTTCCTGCTGACTGCGATGACCTTTACGCTGCATCGCTTTAGCAAATAAAACATTGGGATTTAATTGGCATTGCTTTGGCAGTATTTTTTGATTTGGGGAAGTAACTTTACAATACTAAACAAAAGATATAAGCCATGCCAAATTCAACTGAACTAAGAGGAGAGTGGAACGAATTTAAAGGGAAACTCAAACAGCAATATGCCGACCTGACCGATGACGATTTAACGTATGAGGAAGGCAAAGAAGATGAAATGTGGGGACGTATTGAAAAGAAAGTAGGTAAAGCGAAAAAAGAGATACTCTCTTTATTTCAGTAACCGTTTCCTTCAGTAATATACCACATTCCCGAGACTGTTCTGTAAACATGAAAGTGTTTGCCGAACAGTTTTTTTTTGTCCTATATTTGTAGAAATTACAACTATGATTGCCGAGTTAAAGCAAAAAAGAGGGTTTGAAACGCGGAATTTTGTCCTTTACAAGGATAAGGTAACTATTGACACCAAAAATTCACACAATAAATTCCGATACGATGTAAAGCTTGAAAGTCTGGGTTTTGACTTGCATTACTCGGCTGACAACATGAGGGTTCCGAAAAACATCCGCAATGTGCTTATTTGTCTTATGTTGGTACCCATTGCTTCTTATTTGATTTACAAAAAAATAACTCTTGCTGAGGTGGGGTTCACCACTTTTATTGTTGGGCTGCTGGCTTTTTTATTTCACCTGAATAAAGGAAAAGATGATCTTTATCTTGTAGGAGGGCAGAAGAACATCGTTTTTTTTCGCGCCGTTCCCAGCGAAGAAGCCGTAGAGGAATTTATTGAAAAGATAAAAGAGGCTACAAAGGATATGCTGAAAGAAAGGTATATTCACTTTGATAACACAACCAAAGAAGAGGATTATTATGCCGCACTTAACTGGCTTAAGCATAATGGCATTATTACACAGGATGAATATATCGAACACAAGAACATGTTCGATATAACCCGCCTGCTTTAATTACCCAAGCCATTCCTTAAATTCTGCAACCCGCTCGCGGCTTACGATAACCTCATCTTCTTTATAGGTGGGCAGGATAACTTTCAGGCGTGAGTTGGTGTAGACTACGATATCCTTTATTGCCTTCATCGACACAATAAATTTGCGGCTTACGCGAAAAAACTCCGCAGGGTCGAGTTCGCTCTCCAGTTGCTCCAGGGTGGTTTCTAATAGATAATCCCGGTTATCGGCAGTATGGATGTAGGTGCCTTTGTTTTCGCTGTAAAAACATTCTGCCTCCTCAACGTTAACCATTTTGAGGTGCTGCCCCATTTTTATCGTAAAGCGCTTTTTATAAGTCTTCTCTGCAGACCCCGAAAGCATCCGCCTGATCTGGTCGAAATCGAGCGCCGGCGCCTGTGGCTGTGGTGCGCGCTGCCGGTATTTGTTCACGGCAGTTTCAAGGTCATCTTCATCAATGGGCTTCAGCAGGTAATCGATACTGTTCAGTTTGAAAGCTCTCAGGGCATACTCATCATAAGCCGTTGTAAAAATGATGGCGCTTTTGATGGGCACAGCCTCAAATATTTCAAATGAAAGCCCGTCGCTCAGCTGAATATCGAGGAAAATCAGATCCGGGTGCGGATTGGCACTAAACCATTCTACAGCCTCTTCTACCGAGTGCAACATCATACCCGCTTCTATGCCAAGGCGCGCGAGCTTGCGCTGCAGCAGCCGGGCCGCCGGTTTTTCGTCTTCAACAATAATTACGTTCATTGGGTTGTAGTTTGGTTTGGGGTTTCAGGTTGCTATGCCGAGATTGTCAAAGCATCTTACACCCTCGGTTGTCATGCTGTGCCTGTCGAAGCAGGAGCTTGTCGGGGCACCTTGACGAAATTTAAAATTTATAATTCAAAATTTAAAACAGTTACAAGTTTCCTTTACGCTGGTTTTCGCGATCCATCAGTTCGCGTATCTTGCGCTCTTCCCAGTTATTTCCAAGGAAAATATTGGTACCGAAAACCCCAAAGGCGTGCGCGGCTACCCCTATTCCCCAAAACAGCGCCATGCTGAAATTCCCCAGCGTAAAGAAGTTATCGCCGGCATCCATATTAATTGCATTGATAATAAGAAAAGTCAGGTTTACTACAAGGTATACCGCAAGGTGCTTGTAAAACCCCTTGATCGACTCTACTTTTTTGCGTGCCCTGTCCAGGCGCATCTGATCGTCTATTGAATGTTGCATTTAAAGGTATTTTTTTGTTTGTTGGTTTTCTTTGTCCATTAGTTCACGCAGCTTGCGCTCCTCCCAGTTCTTTCCAAGGAAAGGCGTATAGCCAAAGGCAGAGAGCCCATGCATCAGGAGCCCTGTGCCCCATCCTATTAATGAGAACCAAAACCACTGGTACCCCGGTGTAAGTGTGACGTTAATGATAATCAGGGCCGGTATCACGATGCAATAGCAAAGCAGGTTGTAGTAAAATCCGCGGATCTCTTTTACCTTCCGGCGGGCGCGTTCATATTCAAAATTATTGGTTTCCATTTCTGTTTATTGATTTGATGATTGAACTCGATTCTCTGTACTTAATACTTTGAACTTAATACTTAATACTCTCACCGCCACCGGTTATTTTTGTCCTTTTCCAGCATCTCGCGTATTTTTCGTTCTTCCCAATCGGAGCCAAAAAACGGCATGAGGTTAAATACGCTGATGGCATGTATGGCCACGCCAACCCCCCAGCCAATTAGCGGATAGAAAAACCAAAGATGATCGGGCGAAGTTACCAGGTTCAGGATAGCCAACCCCGCATTTACTACCACGTAAGAGAACAGGTTGCCGTAAAAGCCCTTGATGTCCTCTACTTTTTTTTGCGCCCGAAGGTAGCTGTCGGCGCTGTCGTCTGCGCGTGTTTCCATGATCTGTACCTGTTGTGTTAGTATTGGGATCTTAACTGTAAAATGGTTTGCATCTTCATTAATGATTACCTTCCTGTTGGTCAGGATACCATAGCGGCTCAGGATGTTTTGCAACCCCACTCCCCTCCTGTCCTGCAGTACTTCTTTTTTCTGAAGGTCGTTCTGTACCACAAGGTAGCCGCCCTCCTCGTAAATTCGGATATGCAAAGGCCGTTGAGGGCTCACTACATTATGCTTTATTGTATTTTCTAAGAGGAGCTGCAGCGATAGCGGCACCACATAGTTTTCGGTTGCCGGTAAATTTTGCGGGAGCTCGCACTGCAGGCTGTTTTCAAAGCGCATCTTCAGCAGGTTCATGTAGGTTTTAGCGAAAGACAATTCTTCCTCTACACTTACCAACTCCTTATCTTTTTGCTCCAGCACATAACGGTACACTTTGCTTAGGGAGGTGGTAAAACGCTGCGCATTATCGGGGTCTTCCTCAATAAGCGAACTGAGAACGTTGAGGCTGTTGAACAAAAAGTGAGGATCGATCTGGTTCTTAAGCGACTCAAAACGTGCCGAGGCAGCGCCCGCAATGATCTTCTGTTCCTTAACCCTGTTTTCCTGGTAGCGCCTGTAAAAGTAGAACCCGTGCATCACAATGCTTACGATTACCGTTACGGTAATAGAAAATGTATAATCTGAAGGTGAATGGGACGCGAAGAACTGGCTCACCGTTTTGCCTTCAATCAGAACCTCGTGCAGCATTGTAAGCAGAAAAATTGCGAGGACAGAGGCAGCCATAGATGCTACAAAACCGGTAAGCAGGCGCTTTACGCTCATCCGACCCTTGCCGAATATCCGGTCCATCGCAATGAAGACACCGGAATTAGTAAGGTAAAGCGGCACGGCAAACATCATGAACTGGCCATACCAAAGAGGCAGCTCGGCACTATTCCAATCGATTTTCCCCTGTATGGCCAGTATGCCCAGCACCACGATGAAAATCAGCGTACCGATGAGCGCCGAGCGCAGTAGTTCTTTAAAAAGCAGTTTCATCTCTGTTGATATTTTTTTCGTCAAGTCGCTGTTTCGCCACATTGGCCACCCCGATTAACGTAGCCATAAACCAAAAGGCCAGAAGGAACAGTGTCCAGTGAACCACCTCGGTAGTCCGGGTGATGACATGGTTGTATTTTTGCATCAGCTTCAGCAATTTTTCGGGGGTGTTTACATCCTCTACCGTTTCCGGATAGCCGAAAGTAGAAAAGCTTGACATGTAAGGCATCAGCAACCAGAGCACCATAAA
This sequence comes from Flavobacteriaceae bacterium, assembly GCA_021151665.1. Classification (GTDB taxonomy): domain Bacteria; phylum Bacteroidota; class Bacteroidia; order Flavobacteriales; family Flavobacteriaceae; genus Flavobacterium. The sequence continues at coordinate 49,256 of JAGKWW010000003.1, read as the reverse complement.
TGCGATCATAAGCATTGTTGCCATTACCTGAAGTGCATGGAGGTTATCCCTCAGTTTATCGCCGGTGCGCGAGCGCCTTATCCTGCTGTATCCAAAAGCAGCTAGCATAAATGGAATTACGATCCAGGTAAGGCTTATATCTTCTAACAGCATAATTACTTATTGCATTGTTGAGCCATCTCTTCGGCGCGCTCCTGCCCCCAGCTTGGGTGGAATTTCGTTTCTGGCTTAAAGTTCTTAAAAAGTTCAAGCGAACGGTTCACCTCAGCGCAGATAGGCTTCAGGTCTTTGCCAAAGTAACGGGCCGACCCCATGTCCCATTCCGCTTTGCAGAACACCACCCGCGGATTGTTTGGCGCAAGTACTGCAGCTTTCGCATACAATTCGTTTACCGGGCCTGACATTTTCATGCCGTTAGTCATGGGATCAAACGCTACCCATGCCGTGTGTATAAGCGCCTGCATAACCAACAGCTCGGGGTTGTTGGGCGAAATCGCCGAAGCATTGTCCTGCGCCAGTTGCGCTTTTGCAAGCAGTGCGCTTACCGCATTTTTGTCTTTGGTTTTAAAGGCTTCGGTGGTATTCACCAGTGCTACATAGTACGAAGGCAGCCAGTTGTTTTTTTCGGCAGCGGCCACCCTTTCAAAAATAGCAGATGCCTCGGTAGATTTACCTTCGCCCCAAAGGCTGAATGCTTTGCCCATGGCGTCTTCATATTTTGCCTGTGCAGTTACCATGGTAGTGATAAAGAATACGAGGATTGTTGTAAGTCGGATCATGATAAATTAGTTTTTGTGGTTTGATGAAGCAAATGTCTAAAGATAATTGTTCGCCGCGAAATCGCATTTACCGAATTGTAGAATTACGGGGATGAAATGCAAAAAACGGCTCAGCGATGAAAATTTGTGGTGAATGGTAGGGTTTGCGGTGCGTTGGCTGTTTACAGTTTTATACCAACAATTCTCATAACCTGCCATAATGGTAAAGGGCCGCCCGGAACAAACCGGCGGCCCTTATTTTTAAGTAAAGATATTTTTAGCGGCTTGCTGCTACCAGCGTTTTATGAACGAACGCCTGCTGCCCCGAAGCCGTTTTAATATGGAGCCAGCTGTTATGCTGCCCCAGAAGGGTAAGCGCCTGCCCGGCGGATATGCCTCCAACAGCCGGATATTTGGTGTCAGGACCCTGCCTGAGGTTGCCCTTGGTTTTTGCGCGAAGCGTACCGGGCTTAAAGCTTGACTGATATTGGGGTGGTGTCACATTGGGTGTACTGAATACGAATGGAAGTGGGTCTATGGCCCCGTAGCCCGTATAAATGCCGAAATGAAGGTGTGGCGGTGTAAACTTCGCGTTGCCGGTATTACCCACAAAGCCCAGTACACTTCCCGTCTTTACCCGGGTGCCTGCTGTTACCGCGATACTGTCGAGATGTGCGTAGTACAGCGACCTGCCCAAAAGGCCGTCGCGAAGCCATACCTGCTTCCCGCCCAGGCCATGGTTACCGGTATGGGTAATGTAACCATCGGCAACAGCAATCACGGGCGTGCCTTTTTTGGCAAAGATGTCAATTCCCTCGTGTGTTCTTTTGCCTCCATCGCGCTCCATGCCCCAAAAACTCATGATGGCAGAATTACCTTTTCCTGAAACCGGAAAACCATACAACGGCCTGGTAGCTATGCTGATGAAGAATGCCGATTCGGCTGAAATTTCGGGTTGCAGCACTACCTTGTAAACCCCGGACGACTGCGGCGTATAGGTTAGAACCTCTTCATTATGTTCATTACTAATTAACGGTCGTGACTTTCCCTCGCCATAAATATCGATAAATACCCGTGAAAGCGAATCTTTGGTAACGCCCGCAACCAACACCTCCCCTTCCTTTACATTGATTGTATACGTGTAGGCCACATTGCTGTTGGGCACAAACGTCCCTTTTTCGCCGTAAGGCAACTTTACTAAGGTGCTGTCGTGAAGCGCTGTGTTATATGCCGCAGCCCAGGCGTTGTAAGAGGTCGTGTCATTTTTAAATTCCCTCTGGTAGATTTCGCGGGCCGACGGTTGGGTAATCGCATCGGTTATCTTGGTAAATCCGTTTGTTATGCCCGTCGCAACTCCCGAACAGGCTATTGCCGAAAGCAGCAAAGCCACCCCCGACAGTATCATTACATTTCTCTTTTTCACACAGGCTTTTATGCAGGAAACGTGCCAGAATATGTTAAAGGGCAGACTGAAAATAATCTGGCGGCTGACACCTATTCATACAACACCACCGCTGGCCGGCTTACCTGGAAATCGGGCAAGGCAATATCATTATTCTTGATGGTATTGTTCTTAAATACATTGTACCCCTGGCCCGGAATGTTGGGATAGAATGCTACCGAAAGCTGGAAACTGTTGAAGATAAGGTAGTCGTTGTAAATAAGCACGCCCATGCCGAACTTGCAGTACAGGTTGCTTTCCCAAATGTGGTTGTAGCGGTCGCCGATTACGCCCATTGTAAAATTGGCAAACGGATTGATGCGGAAGCCCACGATATTCCAGGGGGCGTAAGATTGCGTTTGCAGCGTAATGAGCAGCTTGCTGGTACCGCGTAGTTCGGTACTTTCAAATCCGGGTATTCCGGTAGGGCCGGTAAGGGTAAGCTGGTCTTTTATGTACGGTATACGGTTATCACCAATGACAAATTGCGGGTTCACAAAATGACGGAAACGCCAGCTCCCCCATGTCCGGATGTTGGTAAAGTACAGCGCATCGAGCCGGAAGGCGGTTTCGCGAGTCATATCCTTGTAAAAGTAGGAGCCTGCCTCAAAATTGACCGAGAAATACCCCCATTTATAAAGGTTACCAAACGCATACCGACCGCCAAGGTACAGTCGCCGCATATCGTTCTTGTCCTGTACACCAAACGTAGATTCATACACCTTACCTATTGGTATATCTTCTACAATGTCGTAATTGAACAGGAATTTATCCTGCACGTACTTACGTGACGTAAGCCCGACGCTCGCGAGGTACAGCTTCTCGTTATTGAAATAGCCATAGGGGTCAAAAACAGAATCCGGCCGCTCTTTGTAGCGCTGGTTAAAGAAGCGCGCGGTAGTTACCAACCTGGTAGTTCGGTCTTCTTCACTATCGCCTTCATATATTTTAAAGGCGTAACCACCCCAGTAATCCTGCGCTTCGCTTTTCAGGTTTTGCCAGCCGTATACATTTGGAACAGCATTAAACATATCGGGCAGCGAATCACGAACCAGGCGTTCCTCAAAATAAATACCGCCTGCCCATCGGGTAAGGGTAGAGAAGAACTGGCGCTGTAAGCTGATGCTCTTCAACGAGTTGTCGCTTTGCCATATCTCATATTGCAACGTGCCGTCTATATAGGTATTGAGTATGCTTGGCACGCGGTACCGCATCAGGTTGGACGTTTCGCCGGTTTTGAATTTTTTACTGAAGTCATTGTGCACCTCGTGCCCTAACCCTAAAAAGTTTCGCTCGGTTATCTGAATGTCTGTTCCCGAACTTGATGCCGAACCATTAGGTATCAGGCTCCAGGTATCGAGTACACGCACAACAATGTCTACAGAGTCAATGCTGGAATGCACCCTTCGAGGCTCTATGATTACGCGGCGCACATAACGCTGGCTGCGGATAAGACGTTCCGATTCCTTTACCAACAGCGTATCAAGCGGCCGATTCTTTTTAAACAGAAGCAGTTTGCGAATGGTAAACTCTTTAGTTTTAAGGTGTACGCTATTTCCAAATTTCTCTACCCAGTTGCCGGGCTGGTGCAGCGTGTCGGTAATAGAGTAGCCAAAGGGGTCTAATGTTTTAATAACGATACGCCGCACAATCTTTCCGCTGTACCTGTCAAACGAATTAATCATTTCGGGCGACCTCGCTTTGGTCTTCTTCCGGTTATTTGAAGGTTCCTTAACGCGTACCGGCCTGAAGATTAACTTGTGTATGAATTTGGTGAATTTGCGGCGCTTGCTGTAGTCCTCAAGGTTTTTGTACCGCTCGTCCTGCCGTTCTTTAATAGTGTCACGGGCAGGCGGTTTCACCTGCGCCCCGCATACAGAAACGTAAAGTAGCAGCGCTACAACTGCAATCCACCGGCATCTTTGAAACATCGCTCTTGTAATACTATTCAACGTAATAGACAGGGTTTTGGCAAAATCATTACCAATGTACTACTTTACTGTAATTTTCATCTTGTGTTTGTGCAGGTTTTAACAATAAAAAAAGGCCCGGAGGCCTTTAAAAATATGAATTATGCTGTGTATCAGCTTTTCTGCTCTTTGTTGAAGTACACTAAGTAATAGTACATCTGTTTTTCCTCGTCCCATCCTTTTTCCACAAATTTTTCCGCGCTTTCAGGATTAACAAAATCCATTTTGATCTGGATATTGGTATCGAGGTTGATCACGTTCTTTATCTTGCGGCGCGCATCAGACACGGCTGCATTGGCGATAGGGAAAGTCGTCACATCCTCAATGCTGTACTTTGGCGCTTTCTCTGCTTTGTAGTGCTTAAACTCAGGGATAAGGTCCGGATTGTCCAGCACCTCGTTCAGGAACTTGGTTTCTTCAAACTCATCGTTCTTGGCAAAGAAGTTTACCGAGCGGTTCATGAACATGACCTCTTCTTTTTTATCCTCTGCCGGAAGCACAACCTCCTTGGCGAAGTCCTGGCAGAACTTCAGGTATTTCTTCGTAATGAAGTTCTCATCCTGAAATGCATCTACCGAAAGGAAATGCTCGAGCCAGTAGCGCGCATCGTAGCGGTTGCTGTCGATAGTGAGTATCTTGTACCCGTCTTCTTTTTTGTAATTGAAGATAAGGCAGCCTTTGTCCAGCTTGTTCAGGTTGATGCCCTGCTGAAGCAGTATCTCGAGGTTGCTGCCGCGCTCTTCAAACTGAAGGAAGTCGGTTTTGATCTCGCTTTTGAAAATACCGATTGCATCTACTACATTATTGTCTATGGTAACATGCGTGAGGTAGGCAACATATACCTCCCCGTTCTTAATGTGCGGGTGGTTGCTTTGCTCAAACAGGTGTTTGGTGATCTTTTTAGATACATCATGCACGCTGCCCGGATTGGTAAAAATCTCGGTAGCCATGTTATACATGTCGTGATAATCCAGGTGCACATCATGTGCAAACTGAAAGTAGTTTTCTTCCTTATCACGGAACGGCTTAAAGAAGTACTCTTTCAGGAGCGGCACAATCTCGTCGTTTAGCGGGTATGCCTGCTCACTTAAAAACAAAGCCTCATTGCGGCTCTTATTGCCTACCCTGTGTACAGAAAGGCTCTCGATGTGGGTATTAAATAGATTAATCATTTATCAGATACTAAGATTCTTAGCGACTTAGGGCCTAAGATTTGCCCGGGTTATTCGTTCTTTTACTTTTTTTGAAAATGAAGCGAGAATCGCTTCAAGTTCCCGGCTTTCGCCATAGATGACATTGAAATCATTTTCCTGGAGATACCCAACGTTTAAAGCGACTTGTAATTGAGTCTGCAGCTCATAGAGAGATCCATTAGCAATAGTAAGGAACCTGCTAAATTCCGTGTCAGAATTCCTTCCGAAACCTTCAGCAATGTTGCTTGGGATAGAAACACTACAGCGACGAAGTTGGGACGTAAGCCCAAACATTTCATCCTTAGGGAAACATTTTGTGATGATATAGATTGAAGTGACGAGTGTCATACTTTTCTCCCAGATAATCAGTTCTCTAAACGTCCCCATATTCTAAGTTCCTCAGATACTAAGCCTCTTAATGACTTACGTCAATTCCAATTCCTCTCATCGAAGCCCATGTCGTCAAAGTCATGGTTATCGAGGCCGTCAAGGTCTTCATCGTCGTAGTCGCTGTCATCAAAGTCGCCGTACATATCATCGTCATCCGCGCCAAATTCCTTTTCCGGTGCCGTTATTGGCATAAGCCCGTGGCTGAACAGGAGGTCGGGGTAGGATACGCCCGCTTCGGGCTCCTCAATAGCAGCAAGCTCTACAAAGAACGTCCACATATTCAGGAAATCATATACATAAATGATCTTGGTGTTCTCGCGGTCAAGGATGCTCTCTAACGGATAGTCTGCCATCGTGCGCATTTCGCCGGGAACATCGCCGGTATCGAAAAGCGGGATTTCATCTTCCTGGGTCCACTCGTCATCGCAGGTATAAAAAGAGGCGATCTCCATCCCGTCAAAGCCAAAAGCATTCACGATTGCGTTGTGAAGGTCTTCCAGCGTGTCATCTTCCATTATGGCAATATCCCTGAAAACGTCTTCTTCCGCATCAAGGATCACCCTGAATTTATAAACCATGGTATATATTTTAGATTGTTCGCAAAGGCTCAAAGGTAAACCATAATTCTTATTTCGCCCTTTTGGAAATCCCGTTTTTTTGGATATAAGAACGCCGCACCGAAACGCTTCGCACCGCTTAACCTTTTTGTGTGCAATGAGTTAAGGCTGTGTTATCCACCACTGGTTACCGAAAGGATCGCGGAATCCTGCAGAATAGCCGTAGTCCTGCTGCGCTGGTTCCATCAGGCTTGCGGCGCCGCGATCTAACGCCAGTTTATAGGCATTATCCACATTTTCGACAAAGAGAAACATCCCGGCTGTTTGCTGCCCAAATTCTTCGGTGCTGTGTGCACACATGATTACAGCGTCGCCAATACGCAATTCGGCGTGCATGATGATCCTGTCATCTTCGGGGCGCTGCACACGGTATTGCTCGGCTGCGCCAAACACTTCTTTTGCAAAGCCGATAAATGCCGATGCCTCATTCAGAATAAGATAAGGCATAAGCTGCTGGTATTGTTTTGGGATAGCGTTCATGGTAGTGTATTTTAGTAATTACAGAAAGCGGTAGCCTGCAGATAGCCCTATACCGGAATACTGAATACTCCAGTATTGAAAGGTTGACAATCCGCGACTGAATGTATATCTAAGCCCTGCGTTAAACTTTTTATAGGCAAATCCTGCCCCGGCCATCACATTACTGCCGTTGGCGAGCTCAATGTCGTAGTTTCCAAACGTGAGGTTGGCCTTCCCAATCGTTTTTGCTAATACATAAGCGCCTTCAACATAAATACGCGAATCGGCATTCAGGAAAAAATAATGGCGTACACCCAACGGCACTTCAAATGTATTATACTTAAGATTCAATGCTGTGTTAGCTGGCGACGTTCCGCTGTTGGTATAGGCCTGGTAAGAAGGCGCTGCAAATATCGACCACTTACCGTTATTGAACGGCATTATATATTCTACCTCCAAGCCTCCGGCAAATGCCGTTTTTTTGTCAAGTTCGAAGGTTCTGTATATTGATGACGGACTAACAACTTCTAAAGATACCATTCGCGCTTCGGCAACGACTTTAAAATGGATCTTCCCTGAATTTTGGCGCGCCGTAAGGTTTTTCGCTTCGTTGCCGTTATACTCCGTAAACAATTCTACCAACGGGTTTCTTTTATACACAATCTTCTCAAACCGCGATGGGTCGGCCCACTTATCCTTCATCAGGTTATACAGCTGTTGGCGGAACCGGATGTTCTCGTGTATCGCGCTGTTCTGCATATATTGCTTATATAAAAGCTGCTCTGTGGCAAGATGATCGCCCGCGCTGTAAAAGAATTTTTTAAAGTTGCCCTGCTCAAATTCCATCAGGTTATATTTTCCTTCTACAAGAACTTTAAGGAAGGCGGTCTCCTTGCTCCATTCCGGCTCGCGATGGCTGCTTAGCGCATCAAGGGTAGTGGCCGAACGGTCTAAATTAATATCGTAGCGGCGAAATTTGTAAGCCTCATCCACGCTAAACTCCTGCACTTCTGTGATCGTATGTACCAAAACCTCAGAACCCTCACTTGCTTTATATTCAAACTGCTTGGGGCTGTCTTTCCAGGCAATGTTCTTAATGAGGCAGGTCATACGGGTTCCGTCGTTCAGAATATAATAACCGGGCTGGAAGGTATTTTGTGCTGTAACAACGTAAGCCGCTATGAGCAGCAGGACAGATAGAATTTTTTTCATGTTGGTTTATTGGTTTGGGGCTAATGTACAACTCCTGAATCAAACGGGCAATAGCAAAAAAAAACATCATGGCCTCCTGCGAAATTTTGAAAATAAAAAACGGTGCTGCCGCTTTATCCTGGCGGACGCTATTTCCGTGGGATAGCGCCTGTTCGGTGTAAGGTTATTGAATATCAGGGCGCAGGCCAGCAATATAAATGTGCCCGTTAGAACAGGATTTAGCACATAAGCATATCCCAAAGAAATTATCTTCCCGCCTCCTGTAACTGCTATGAGCGCCGTTGCACCGCCCGGAGGGTGAAGCGTTTGTGTAACCTGCATCACTACAATGGATAACGAAACGGCCAGCGGTGCCGCCAGCCATATGGTGTCGGGCAGTAGTTTTTGTATGGTAACACCAACAAGGGCAGATACAAGATGGCCGCCTACCAGGTTTCGTGGCTGTGCAAGCGGGCTCTGGATAACTCCGTATACCAAAACACACGAGGCGCCAAACGACCCGATGAGGTAAACAGCGTCCTGTCCGCCCACCGTGTGGTATTGCAGCCAGGCAATGATGCCCAGGCCTGTAAACGAACCCACAAAGGCCCAGAAATGCTCTTTAAAGTCGACCAGCGTTTCGCGGTACAGCACATACCTTGCCGCGCGGTAACCCCTTTTAATCCTTCTGACTGGCATAGGCGGCTACAGGGTAAGTGTAAACATTATAAGGATAGATCGTTTTTGCAGTATAACGCGCAACTAAGGTTGCTGTGAGCAAAGGCACAAAAAGCGTATACCCACCCGAAAGGCTACAGGTAAGGAACAAGGCCGTGAGCGGCGCATGGATGCTGGCGCTGAGCATAGCGGCCATCCCCGCCGCCATAAAGTTGAGCGGAATTACGCCCGCATCAAAAAAAGTATTGAGAACCAAAGCAATCAGCAGGCCTAAAAATGCGCCAATGAACAACCCCGGCGCAAATACCCCGCCATCTCCTCCACCGGAAAGGGTGACCGATGTAATAACAGGTTTTAGTAAAATAATCCCGAGCAAACTAAGTACTAGCAGTGGTGAGTAAGCCATCGTGTTAGCGCCCGCAAAAAAGTGCTTCAGCGCGTGGTACCCATCCCCGTAAAGCTGTGGCAGGGCCATCACCATCAGCCCGATAATAAGCGCTGCCAATGCAATCCTGTAATGCGAGGCTTTTATTTTTGCGAATACCGACTTGATGAACAGTATACATCGGGTAAGGTAAACGCCGTTGATTCCGCATACAACGCCCAGCAAAATAAAATACGGCAGTGCATACAGATGCCATTGCGTGATGTGAAGCGAAAAGACAGGCACTTCGCCCAGAAGTTCCAAAAATAAAGTCGCAGTCGCAACTGCCGGGACAACCGTAGCAATAAACATTTTGCCGGTGCGCTTGTAGATCACTTCCCAGGCGAAGAACAGGCCCGCTAACGGACTCGCAAAGAGCGCCGTCACACCCGCAGCAATGCCGGCGCAGATGAGTTCGGTTCCGTATTTACGAAAGAGGGGCTGGCGCTGCTGTGCCAGTGAACCGATAGCCGCAGATGACACCACGGTAGAAACCTCGATTCCGGTACTACCTCCAAAACTAACCGTTAGCAGCCCGTTGACAAAGTGCGATGCAATTTTATACGATGGTATCCTTCTACCCGATTTGGTGCTGTCCAGGACTTCCTTTATGCCTCTATTTTCCTTCCTGCGGAACACATAGCTTCTTAACAAAAATATCAGCACCAGGCCAATGGCAGGAAACAAAAGATAAAGGAGTGGCTGCACGCCTGCCCGGGCAAAAAGCCGCTCTTCATAGTGTTCGGTAAGATGCTTTAACAGGGTAGCCAGCAGTGAAGCCATAACTCCTATAAAAGCGGAAACACCGCACAGCATGGCCGTGTATCTAAAACTTCTCATGAAACTTGTTTTTACAAAAATACATCCGCAATGTTGCACATGCTTTTTTTTTAACTATAAACTTTGCCGTTGCAGTTCGTCCGCCCAATTTTACAATTCGGTAGTTTTTTTTATTTAGTTTAAAACGGGCAACGCACCTTTGCTGCAACAAAACCAACCAACATGAAACCACTGTTTACATTTTTTATCTTTCTTGCCTCATGGGCTGCTTTTGGGCAGGTAACTATTTCGGGTATCGTAAGGGACGAAAAAGGCAAGCCCGTTCCGGCAGCCAACGTATACATCGACGGCACCTATGATGGCGCCACCACGGGAGCTGACGGCGCCTTTTCATTTGAAACCACCGAAAAAGGAGCACAGGTGCTGGTCATCACTTTTCTCGGCCATGATGATGTACGAATCGATTTTGTGGTTGAAGACTATAAGCCGAAAGATTATTCGCTTAGCGAAAATGTAAATACGCTCGACGCGGTAGTGATTTCCGCCGGAAGCTTCAGTGCAGGCGATAATACCAAAACCACCGCCCTTAAGCCGTTGGATATAGTGACCACGGCGGGCTCTGCCGGCAATATCGTGGCAGCACTGCAAACGCTTCCCGGTACGCAAACCGTTGGCGAAAGCGGCAGGCTGTTTGTACGTGGTGGCGAGTCGGATGAAACACAAACGTTTGTAGACGGTATCCGTGTGGCGCAGCCTTATGGTGCATCGGCGAACAATATCCCAACCCGCGGGCGCTTTTCCCCCTTTTTATTTAAAGGGATGACTTTCTCTACAGGAGGTTACTCGGCCGAGTATGGCGAAGCATTGTCCAGCGTGCTGCTGCTCAATACCGTAGATGAGCCGGCACAGGAACAAACCGAGGTTTCGGTTATGACGGTAGGCGGCGGCGTGGGGCATACTGAAAAATGGGAGAAAAGCTCACTCAGCGTTAATACCGCCTACATTAATCTACAACCTTATCAATGGATAGTTCCGCAAAATGTGCACTGGAACAAGCCCTACCAGTCGCTTTCCGGCGAAAGCGTATTTCGTTACCGGTTTAACAACAATGGCCTGCTGAAATTTTATGCGGCATTTGACCATGCTGATTTCAGCCTTGACCAGGAAGATATCAATTCGCCTGCACCGGTACGCGTGGATATGAAAAACAATAACCTTTACATGAACACTTCGTACAAAGGGATGTTCGGCGTGCAGTGGACGTTGTTTGCCGGCCTCGGCTACGGCTACAGCCGAAATGACATTGGCCTGGATACCAACAATGTAAATAATGATGAAAACACCGCACATCTAAAACTAAAGTTGAGCAAGAAATTCAGTGAGAAAGCGAGGCTTACCTTTGGTGCCGATGGCTTTGTTACCGACTTCAGCGAAAAATACTCCGAAGTTTCAGGCTTTGCTTTTAACAGCGGTTACAACAGCAACATTGGGGCGGTGTATGCTGAGGGCGATATCTTTTTTACCAAGAATTTTGCGCTCAAAGCAGGGCTTCGCGCGAGCTATGCCGAAGTGCTGAAACAAGGTACCATAGAGCCCCGTGCCGCCCTTGCGTATAAGGTGAGCGACAACGGTCAGTTCTCGCTGGCGTATGGCGACTTTTACCAGGCGCCGAAACAAGACTACCTGAAATACAGCACCGCCTTTGAGCACGAAAAGACTTCGCATTACATCTTTAATTATATGTACAATAACGATGGCAGGACACTGCGCGCCGAACTTTACTATAAAGATTATGCCAACCTCGTAAAGTATAACACTAGCACTCCGCAATATAACAGCGTTTACACCAATGGCGGAAGCGGCTTTGCCAAAGGGATCGACCTTTTCTGGAGGGATAATAAGACTGTGAAAGGTGTAGACTACTGGATCTCGTACTCTTATATAGACAGCGAGCGGGATTACAAAAACTACGCGTACGGTGTTACACCTTCCTATATCGCTAAGCACAACTTCTCTATCGTGGGCAAATACTGGATCAATAGCCTGCGGTCGCAGCTTGGGGTAACGTATTCCTATAATTCCGGGCGCCCTTACAACGACCCGAACCAGCAGCAATTCATGGCCGGGAAAACCAAAAGCTACAACAACCTGAGCCTGAGCTGGGCCTACCTGCTAAGCCAGCAGAAGATACTTTACTTCTCGGTTTCAAATGTTTTGGGAAGCGACAACATCTTTGGTTACAACTATGCCAACAACCCCGATGCCAACGGCGTCTACCCGCGCCAGGCCGTAACACAGCCCGCCAGCCGGTTCTTCTTTGTAGGCTTCTTCTGGACCATCAGCAGCGACAAGAAAACCAATCAACTGGATAATTTATAGATTGTTGGATTGTTAGACTGTTAAATTTTTTAGACAGTTGGACTGTTAGAGATTACCGAAAGATTACTCACGAGGAATACGATGAGAAAAACTGATATAATATTTATGGATTGTAACTACATGTCGATATACTAATAAAAAACCGCCCGGAGGCGGTTAGTACTATTCTACTTTGGTGAGTACATAAGTGCCCCACGGTACTGTAAAGGCATCAACGGGCTGTGGGCTACCTGCTTCGTAATAAATATTACCTTCCTGTTTAAGCCATACTTCAATCTTGGGTGGTGTTGAATTAACTATTCTTCTAATGACCAATTGTCCACTCAGACCCTCAGTGTTAGTAAGCGACGGGTCATTAAACATCATTAATAAACGCTTTTCAAATGGCTGGCAACTGGAACATTCCGGAAAATTTTCGGCTGTGTTGATAGCTGAGCCAAACAGATTGTAGCGATATGGATTTGTCAAACCGAGATTAAAATTGCTGAGGGTATTTATTTTTTCAACATTGTTTACTACATACCGGTATTCACCTACAACGAAATCTTCATAAGTCAAATATTCAGGATCAAAATACTGAAGCATTTTTTCAAGTTTCAGGGTAAGAACGACGCCATTGTTCTCATATTTCCATGTGCCGATATAGGAATTATAGTCCCCGTTTATATCCTTATACCAAGCCCCTTGAACATTCCTTGACGTAGAATTTTGAAAAATTGGGTAAATAGGCGATTGTCCATATAGGGCTGCACTCATTAAAATATTTATAATTATTAATTTGATCTTCATATTAATTGCAATTTTCTTCTTTCATCTTAATCTGTTTAACATTGGGAAATAAGTAAAATTTACTTTTACCACATTGCGGAAAATCCGCCATTTATTATTAATAGTCACCAACCAGTTATTTGGCCTGACGCTGTACATATAAAAAAAACCGCCCGAAGGCGGTTGCTGTAAATTTAATTCGGTATTATTAATCAATCTTTACCATTTCAATTTCCCCGGTAGGAATGCTAAAAAGCGGCTGCCCATCCTGATAGTAAGAGCGAGGGTTAATCATAGTGTAATTGCCAAGATATAAATTGAATAACATTTTTTTTTGGCCACTTATCATCACGCTCTTCGCAGTAAAACTACCCACAACATTACGTGTGTGGTCTAAAATCCGTCCATTTAAATCATAACCAGCCCTTGCAATACCATACGAAGTGATTGGATCTACATTACCGGTAGTTAGATTGTCAAACAACACCGTTCCGTTTACTACAAGTCTATATCGCAGTTCCAATTTATCCTTGTAGTTATATCTCGAAACTACACCTTGATATTCTATTTTATTGAGAACCTTATCCAATTTTGACATTTTAATAATAAGATTGACGCCACCCTGGTTATATCGCCATGTACCAACGTAAGGCCCACGCAGGTTATGGTAATCTTTTGCGTAATTTCCGTTGGTTCCATAACTCCTGCCCGGAGAAGATAATGATGTAGTACTCAACACCGGAAGGTCTTGTGCGTTCGCCTGAACAAAGGCTAATACTACAATGAAAAAATACCAGCGAACGATGACATTCATCTTAATGCGTTTAATGGGAAAATTAGTAAAATTTACTTTTATCCTATTGCGGAAAATCCGCCATTTTAAAATTTTTGGTAACAAAATGTTTGGGTGTTCGTCCTACTTATTAAACAAACCCATATCCATTGGAAACCATCCTAACCATCAGCAACCTCGATAAGCGTTTCGGCAAAGTGCACGCCGTAAAAAATGCGTCGTTCGAAATAAAAAAGGGCAACGTGTACGGCATCCTCGGCCCCAACGGCAGCGGTAAGAGCACCACCCTGGGCATCATCCTCAATGTAGTCAACAAAACCTCCGGCTCGTATAGCTGGTTCGGCGGCCGCATGGAAACGCATGATGCCCTGAAAAAAGTAGGCGCCATAATAGAGCGGCCCAACTTTTACCCATACATGAGCGCCTATGACAACCTGAAGCTGGTATGCCGCATTAAGGGCGCACCGTATAGCAAGATCAATGAAAAGCTGGAGCTCGTGGGCCTCCTGGAGCGCAAAGACAGCAAGTTCCGCACCTTTTCCCTAGGGATGAAGCAGCGCCTGGCCATTGCGTCCGCCTTACTGAATGACCCGGAAATACTAATCCTTGACGAACCCACCAACGGCCTTGACCCCCAAGGCATCCGCCAGATACGCGACCTTATCGGGGTTATTGCATCGCAGGGAACCACGATACTGCTCGCCTCTCACCTGCTGGACGAGGTAGAGAAAGTGTGCAGCCATGTGGTGGTGCTTCAAAAAGGCGTGGTGCTCTATACCGGCAGCGTAAGCGGAATGACAGCAGGCGAAGGTTATTTCGAGTTGAGGGCTAACGATAACGCGGCGCTCAAAACTGCATTGTCGCAAACAGGGCTGTTTACATCAATCGAAGAACATGAGGGAAAACTCTGTGCCTACCCTTCCGCCCCTCTTGAGCCGGAAGACCTTAACCGTATGCTTTTTGAAAAAGGAATCTGCCTGGGCATGCTGGTAAAGAAACAGCACAGCCTCGAAGAGCAGTTCCTGCAGCTTACCGCAAACCATTACGCTAACTAACCCTACCTGAAACCATGAAACGACTTCTTTATATAGAGCTGCAAAAGCTGTGGCTCAACCGCGCCTCCAAAGTGCTGGTGCTTTCTTATTTTATCCTGCTTTCGTTTATCGCTTTGCTTGCATCGGTCAACTTTAAGTTCCTGGGTATCGATTTCCGCCTGGCCGACCAGGGCATCTTCAACTTCCCCTACATCTGGCATTTCAATACCTATATCGCCGATGTTTTCAAGCTGTTTCTTGCCCTGGTGATCGTTTCTATGATTGCTAACGAGTATACTTACGGCACCCTGAAGCAAAACCTGATTGACGGCCTGAGCAAGAAAGAAATGCTGCAGAGCAAGTTGCTTACGGTAGCGCTGCTTTCGGTTGCCTCTACCCTGTTCCTTTTTGTAATGACGCTGATTTTGGGCTATAGCTTCTCATCGTATAACGAAACATCGATTGTTTTTACCGATGTGTCTTACATGCTGTACTACCTCCTTAAGCTTTTCTTTTTCTTTACGTTCTGCCTTTTCGCTGGCATACTGATAAAACGTTCGGCATTTGCGGTAGGCTTCGTGATCATGTGGTATGTGGCGGAGTTCATTATTTTTCTCGTACTCCGTTGGAAGATCATTCTCGACGCTGAGCAAACCGACAAGATCATGGGCTTTTTCCCTATGTTCTCTAACATGAATTTATTGAAAGAGCCATTTAGCCGTTTTCAGGCCGTAAAGGCTATCGAAACCGCACAGGCAGGCGCAGTGACCCAGAAGTTTTATGGCGTGCACTGGTATGAAATTGCCATCGCGCTGTTCTGGACCGCTTTCTTTATGTTAATGTCGTACAGGATATTGAAGAAAAGGGATTTATAGCAGTATCTTTGCAGCGAAAATGCAAAGGATACACAAATACAACTATTTAGTAGCGCTACTGCTGGTAACATTATCGGCTTCAGCGCAATACATACAGGTAAACGACAATTATACGGCGCAGCAGCTGGTTGAGAATGTACTGATCAACAGCTCCTGCGCTTCTGTTTCTAATATATCCGTATCGGGCGGCGCTTATGCTAGCGGCAACAGCTACGGTTATTTTTCGGGTACCGGTACCACCTTCCCTTTTCAGGAAGGTATCATATTGAGCACCGGCCGTGCCAAGCGTGCTGAAGGCCCAAACAATTCGCTACTCGACGATGGTAGCGGCATGGGGTGGAATGGCGACGCTGACCTGGAGCAGGCGCTCGGCATCAGCAACTCGGTAAACGCAACGGTGCTGGAGTTTGACTTTATCCCCGTAGGAAACCGCATCAGTTTTCAATACCTGCTTTCTTCTGAAGAATATCATGACGATGCGCCCTGCCGGTATTCCGATGGGTTCGCTTTCCTGCTTAGGCCTGTAGGTTCTGGCGGGGCTTATACTAACCTGGCTGTGGTTCCCGGAACCAACATCCCTGTAAAGGTAACCTCGGTACACCCGCTGATAAGTGGCGGTTCGGGTTGCCCGGCACAGAACGAACAATACTTTGACGCATTTAACGGCAGTGAGCACCCTACCAACTTTAACGGGCAGACGAAAGTGCTTACCGCACAATCTGACGTGACGCCCGGTGTGCAATACCATATCAAACTCGTTATTGCAGATGAGGGGAATTACCGTTACGACTCTGCCATATTTTTAGGTGGCGGTACATTCGATATCGTAACCGATTTGGGTCCGGACCGTACCCTGGCCGCCGGCAACCCGCTTTGCCCCGGCGAAACGCTCTTACTGGATGCCACCACGCCCGGCGCTACAAAGTATACTTTCTATAAAGACAATATACAGCAGGCAACGGGTACAAATCCGCAATATACAGTGACCGCCGCGGGCGATTATAAAGTAGAGGTGCAGCTGAATCCTACCTGCAGCTCCGAAGGACACATCCTTGTGGAGTATACTACCGTCCCTCCTTCCTCTGCGCAAACACTGTTGCAGTGCGACGCCGATGGTGACGGCCTCACAACCTTCAACCTTGAGCTCACCGCCCCTGCCCTTTCGGGCAATGTGCAAGGTGTGGTTTCCAGCTTTTACCTTACACAGCCCGATGCCATAAGTGATACTTCAGCAATTACAAATCCGCAGGCTTTTCAAAATACGGTTCCGAATCAGGTGATTTACGCACGGGTGCGCAATGAGTATGGCTGCTACACCATTAGTACGGTTACGCTTTCCACCTCTGCAAACGGCCTTACGGCTCCTCAGCCATTGGAAGCATGCGACACCGATGCCGATACAACCGACGGCAAAACAGTTTTCAATCTCAATCAACGCCAGCAGGAAATTTTGCAGGCACTTCCCGCAGGGCTTCAGCTTGAGTTTTATACTTCTCAGGCCGATGCACTATCGGGCAGCAACCCTATTGCTACTCCCTCGGCATATATCAACACCGTCGCGAATACACAAACACTTTACGCCAAAGTAATGAACGGCGCGGACTGCTACGGCATCGTTCCATTGCAACTGGTGGTACGGTCTTTTGGTGCATCATTGGCGGACACAACCCTCTATCTGTGCGATGCCACGCCACTAACACTCGATCCGGGCGCATATACTTCATATACATGGCAGGGAACGCAGCCACCCGTTAGCACACGTACCCTTACGGTAACACAGCCCGGCACGTACACTGTTACGCTCACCAACAGCTTTGGCTGTACAGGCACCAAAACGTTCATCGTAAACCAGTCGGGTGCAGCCACAGGCGCAGACATCATTGTGACAGATTTTTCCGGCGATAACAACTCAATCGCGATTACGCCACAGGGCGCGGGGCAGTATGAATATTCGCTTGACGGCATTGCGTACCAGGACGAGAATATATTTACAGGCCTGCCTTCCGGCGAATACACGGTTTACATTAAAGATATCCACGGCTGCCAGCCGGTGTATCGCCAATCGGTATTTGTGCTTGATTACCCTACATTCTTTACGCCAAACAACGATTCGTATAATGACCGCTGGCGCATACCTTTCCTTTCCGCCTACCCCGGTTCTGTAGTTTATATCTATGACCGTTACGGCAAATCGCTGTATTCCTTTAAAGCGAATGGCTCCGGCTGGGATGGAACCTACAACGGAAAACCGCTTCCTTCTGACGATTATTGGTTTGTTATCCTGTTAAATAACGGCAGAATCGTAAAAGGCCACTTTGCCATGTTGCGATAATACTATACATTTGGCTTTTTGCCCAAGACCATGAATTTTAATACGTTAAAGCGCCGGATGTACCGGGTATTAATCTGCGCAGCACTATTGTGCGGAGTAAGCCATGTTAATGCACAGAACATACAGGTAGACACAAGCCTTTCTGGCACTCAGCTGGTAGACGCTTTAGTGACCGGAAATTCATGTGCGCAGTTTAGCAACGTAACCGTTTCGGGTGCGCCCTCCGGCAATGTGAGCTATGGGTACTTTTCGGGGGGCGGGCCGGAATTTCCTATGCAGTCGGGCATTATCCTGAGCAGCGGTTTCGCGTCATCGGCTCCCGGCCCAAATGGGTCTGTGCTTAGCGATAACGCACCGGGATGGGGCGGTGATCCCGACCTTGAAGATGCGCTCGGCATAACCAATACCCGTAATGCTACCGTACTAGAGTTTGACTTCGTCCCTTTCAACAGACATATTAGCTTCGACTATCTTTTTTCATCCGAAGAATACCGCGACTGGGATTCGATGGATTTGTGTAACTACTCCGATGGTTTCGCCTTTTTACTAAGGGAAGCCGGCAGCACAGGCCCGTACCAGAACCTTGCGGTAATTCCGGGTTCAACTACGCCGGTTAAAGTCACCACAGTCCGGGGCCAGGGTTTCTGCCCTTCGGCGAATGAAACATTCTTTGATGCCTTCAATCATACTTCATATCCAACCAATTTCGGCGGGCAGACAAAAGTACTTACCGCAGAGGCAGATGTTATTCCCGGGACCACATACCATATAAAACTCGTTATTGCCGATCAGGGTGATGACCAGTACGACTCTGCTATTTTCCTGGCAGCAAACAGCTTTGATGCCGGAACCGACCTCGGCGAAGACCGCCTGCTTACAACCGGTAATCCGCTGTGCCAGGGAACAACGCTTCCGCTGGATGGCACCACGCCGGGCGCCGTGTCTTATAAATGGTTTAAAGACAATACCGAAATTTGGGGCGCTACTTCGGCGCTACTGAATGTTACAGATGCGGGTGATTATAGTGTCGAGGCTCAGCTCTCATCAACCTGTGTTGTAAGGGGCGAGATAAAGGTAGAAACCGCAGCGGTTCCAACCGCCGGAAACCATACACTCCTGCAGTGCGATGCAGATAACGACGGGCTTGCTTCTTTCAACCTCGATATTGCCAAAGATATGCTTGCAGGCGGCGATGCTACACTTACGGTAAGCTATCATCCATCAGCGGCCGAGGCACGGGCAAATACGGGCGCTATTGCTAATACGTCAGCCTACCTGAACACTGTGCCCAACGAACTCCTTTATTACCGTGTGGCCAACCAGTATGGCTGTTTTGATACAGGAGCGCTTACCCTGGCAACCTCGCCAACCGGGCTTACAACGCCTGCACCGTTTGAACAGTGCGACCAGACTGATGGCAACGAAGACGGGCTCATGCGTTTTGACCTTACCCAGAAAGACGCCGAGATCCTGCAGGGACTGCCCGTAGGGCTTCAGTTGCAATATTACCTGACACAGGCCGATGCCCTTGCTGCGATGAACCCAATTGCCAATCCTGCCTCATTTGTAAATACTATCGCCGGCACACAAACGGTTTATGCAAGGGTAAACAGTGGCGCCGACTGCTATGGTGTGGCTCCCCTTGTTTTAAAAGCCTTTGTGTTTGGCCAGCAAATGAACCCGGAAGAGCCATTGCTTTGCACCAACGGCAATGTAACCCTTCATGGAGGAATGTGGCAGGCGTATAAATGGGTGCATAACGGAAACATCATCTCGACAATGCCGCAGGTCACGGTAACCGAGGCGGGATTGTATACGCTTACGGTAACTAATGCGCTGGGCTGTACTGCCGATAAGCAGTTTGACGTGCAGCTTTCAGGCATTGCCGAAAATATCGTTGTAGAAACAGTCGACTTTTCAGACGATGCCAACTCTCTTACTATCCTTGCCAGCGGCCCGGGAGTATATGAATATTCGCTGGACGGAATCACCTTTCAGTCGGGCAACGTGTTCACGGGGCTTGCCTCGGGAGAATATACCGTTTACGTGAAAGATGCTAACGGGTGCGTTCCTGTTGTAACCAAAACAGCTTACATTCTTGATTTCCCAAGATTCTTTACTCCTAACGGCGACGGGCAAAATGACACCTGGCGCGTGCCCTACCTGTTCCTGCACCCAAAAGCTTCCATCACCGTTTTCGACCGTTACGGTAAGATACTGGCTTCGCTAAAGGGCAACAGCTCAGGGTGGAACGGCAGCTATGACGGCAAGCCCCTCCCTGCCAATGATTACTGGTTTGTGCTGCAAATGGAAGACGGGCGCACTATAAAAGGGCACTTTTCCCTGTTAAGGTAATTGTAATATTTTGTATATTTCGCAAAAATTGCGCTGTGAAATATCTTATCCTCAACCTGTTACTATGGGCAGTACCGCTATTGTCCTTTGCACAGACCGATTGTGTGGATGCGATATATGTATGTGGCAACAGCAATTTTTCGGGGCTCACCGCAACCGGCTTCGGGATACAGGAAATAGATGAGAGCAATGCATGCACCTCTAAAGAGCATAACACCCTTTGGTTTAAGATAATGATTAAGGACGGTGGCACCCTGGGGCTTGTCATCAAGCCCGAGAACGATGACCTTGTGGTGGATCTTGATTTCTGGATCTACGGGCCCAACGTGTCCTGCGGCAGCCTTGGCATGCCGATACGCTGCTCTACTACTAATCCGCTCATGATAGGCGCTACCGACAACCTTACCGGTATGAACGATACAGAAACGGATGCTTTTGAAGGTCCCGGTGACGACGGTAGCGGATTTATCGGCCAGATGGATGTGCTGGATAATGAGGAATATTACCTTGTGGTGGACCGGCCTATCGGCGAATCTGATTTTTCTGTGCAATGGACGGGCACGGCAACCTTTTATGCCCTGCCTGTATTCAATAATCCTGATAACATAAGCACCGACCTGCACCATTGCGATGACGATGGGATTGAAGACGATTCTATCCTTTGGGATCTAACGAGATATAAAGCGCTTTTTATCGGCACCCAGGACGATGTTGAACTGACCTATCACCTTAGCGAAAACGACGCAACGACCCACGTCAATGCCATCGCCGACCCGCAGCACTTTATAAACACCTCCGCTCCACAGGTTATCCATATGCGCATGACCAACCTGGTTACGGGATGTTTCAGCACACAGACATTCAAACTGGTGATAGACCCCCTGCCCCGCCTGCCCCTTCCACAACCCGATGCCATCATGCTGTGCGACTTTAACGGAAACGGATACCAGTCCTTTGACATTGCGCAACATACCCCTTTGCTGCTGGAGGATTATCCCGGAGCAACGATTACGTACTACGCTTCCCTCACTGATGCCGAGGATGAAGTAAACCCTATAGCTTCTCCTTACATCAATACAACGCCATATACTACCGAGACGCTCTATGCACGCATGAACCCGGTAGTGTTTTGTGACGGATATGGCATTACTCCTTTTCAGATTGGGATAATTCCAATCCCCGATGTCCGGTTTACAGTAAGTGTATCGGACTGGACCTTAAATCAAAACTCTATTATGGTAGTGGCAGAAGGCGATCCTTCGTATTATGAATATTCGCTTGATGGCGCGGCTTATTCGCCCGCCGGTTTTTTTGATGGGCTGGAGGCAGGCATCTATACCGTATATGTGCGTACCACCGACTATTGCGCTGTGGTAAGCCGGAAGGTTGCGCTGCTCAACTATCCTAAATTCTTTACCCCAAACAACGATGGAACTCACGATTACTGGCGGGTTCCGTACCTTAATTTTTACCCGGGCGCAAGGATTACCATATTCGATCGTTACGGCAAGGAAGTGTCCTCCTTCCGTGAGAATGATGCCGGTTGGGACGGCACTTATAATGGCAGGCGCCTGCCCAGCACCGACTACTGGTTTACTGCCGACCTACAAAATGGGCGTATACTCCTCGGTCATTTTGCCATGCTGCGGTAATACCCTACCTTTGCCTAATTGCCCTTTCAGAATGAAAAAAATTTACATTATACTACTCTTTACTACCGCCTTATGTTTCGGCCAGGGCGAAGCGCGCAACTGGTATTTTGGCCGTGGCGCCGGGCTCCATTTTGATGCGAGTGGCGCGGTGAGCATTCTTACCGGAGGCCAGATAAGTACCAACGAAGGCTGCAGCTCTATGTCTGACTCCAACGGGCAGCTACTTTTTTATACTGACGGACGCACCGTTTGGGACCGCAACCATATCATTATGCCGAACGGCGATTATGATAACAACACCGGCCTTCTGGGCGACCCCAGCAGTACGCAGTCGGCGATAATAGTACCGAAAAAAGGTTCGCCGAATATTTATTACATATTCACCGTAGATGAGCCGCACCATGATAATGCGGATGCGTACCCCAACCAGTTCACCGGTACATACAGCGACCAGAATGGAGGCTCGGTACCCACAGATGATGACGGGTTTAATAATGGCGTGAACTATTCGATTGTTGATCTCTCGGTAACCGGAGCTAATGGAAGCATTGGAGATGTAACCACACGCAACATGCCGCTTGTAACGTATGACGCGGGATTTACTGCACAGCTAAAATATAAGTGCTCAGAAAAGATAACCGCGGTAAAAAACAGCGACGGATCGGGGTATTGGGTAGTTACCCAATTCGTGGATAAATTTTACGCTTTTGCGGTAAACGCTTCCGGTGTAAATGAAACCCCGGTAATAACTACCATCGCACCGAGCGTTACCACAGCAGGTTATCGACGAAACGCCATTGGCTACCTTAAGGCATCGCCCGACGGAAAGAAGCTTGCCATTGCACACAGCCAGAACGGCACACAAAAGGGCGGTAACGCAAACAACGGGTCAGTGTATCTATATGACTTTAACGATGCAACCGGCGTTGTATCCAACCCTATACTTGTAAGCCAGGATACCAGCCCGTATGGAATAGAATTTTCGCAGGAAGCAAAAAAGCTTTATGTGTCCTATAATGCAAACACTGTAGAACCCAGCTCTCTTTATCAATATGACCTTTTGGCTGCAGATATCAGTAGTTCCGGCGTTTTGTTGGGAAACACTACGCAGTCGGGAGCGCTGCAGCTGGGCCCCGATGGCAAAATATACCGGGCGGTGTTTGGCTCGAACAAAATCGATGTAATCAATTCGCCCGAACAAGATGGAGCGCTATGCAATTACCAGCAATCCGCGGTTCAGGTAGGCACATTGGGGAAAGTCTCTACCCTGGGCCTTCCGCCTTTTATTACTTCTTTTTTTAATGCAAACATTATTGTGAACGGCAACTGCTTCGGGCAGGCCACACAGTTCCAGCTCAACGTAAGCGGCACTGTGGCATCGGTAACTTGGGATTTCGGCGATGGGTCGCCCACCGATACCAGCCTCGCACCCACACACACCTACGCGGCCCCCGGCACCTATAACATCACAGCTGTTGTAAACAACGGAAGCCAGGTGAATACCGTAACGGCGCAGGTTATCGTTTCTACCGTACCGGTTGCAAACACTGCGCAGCCTCTTGTGGAATGCGACCCGAACAATGACGGCATTGCGACCTTCAACCTTACTGCTAATAATCCGGGTGTATTGGGCAGCCAGAGCAGCGCCACTTACAACGTGAAATATTATACCTCGCTGGCCAACGCGCAGGCAGATACCCAGGCGATAAACGCCTCGGCCTACACCAATACCACCACGCCGGAAACCATCTTTGCGCGGATAGACAATAAGGCCAACCCGTCATGCTACGCCACCACATCGTTCCAGATAAGTGTATCGAATACCCCTGTGCTTACCGGAGACAGCTACACGCTTTGTGATGATGCGGCAGATGGCGATGATACCAACGGGCTTGCCACGTTCGACCTGAACTCAGTAACTCAGGCGCTGGTGCAAAACCCAACGCAATTTACCACGACATATTATTCATCGAATACCGATGCCATGGCTGCAACTGCCGGGACAGCGCTGCCACAATTCTACCATACTACGCAGACGGGGCAGGAGACGGTTTACGCAAGGGTAGTGAATAATACAGCAAGCGTGTGTTTTGGTGTTTTTCCTGTCAAGCTTAATGTGAATCCGCTGCCAAACCGCATGACCGGCGCTGCGCTTACACAGTGTGACATTGAATTAGTTCCCGACGGATTTACGCTGTTTAACCTTACAGAAGCCAATGCACAGCTGACTGCAGGCAATACTGACCCGGTTCAGGTAAGCTATTTCGTTGCTGCAGCGGACGCGCAGGCCGATACTAACCCAATAGGTCCTAACTATACGAATACAACTAACCCGCAACAGGTATATGCACGTGTCGCGAACACCGTCACGGGCTGTTTCCGTATACTTCCGCTGACACTGGCAGTGAATACTGCACAGGCTCCGCCAGTAACGCTGGCCCGTTGTGATGACGACGGTACCGAAGATGGCTTCTTCAGCTTTAATATGGATGACGCCGCCCTGGCAACAGGCACGAATACCGTGAATTACTACCTAACCGTAAACGATGCGCTGGTAGAGCAAAATGCACTTACACCACGATATACCAATACGACTACAGGTACGCAAACGGTTTACGCACGCATCGAGGACGCGGCCAACAATTGTGCGGCCATCACGCCGCTGAAGCTCGTGGTGTATACACTTCCGCAGATAGCGGTGACAGACGAAGCTATTGTATGCCTTAACCTGAACATTCCGGTTCCGATTACAGCAGGCGTTAGCGGAGCGCAGTACCAATACCTGTGGTCTACCGGCGAAACATTATCTACGATATTTGTAACGCAGCCCGGCAACTACAGCGTGAGGGTTACCAATATGAACGGTTGTTTTAAAGACCGCGTTATAACGGTGTCGGCATCCAACGTGGCGACAATCGATAATGTAGAGGTGCACGACCTGGCCGATATAAACACGATTACGGTACACGCATCGCCAACCGGGGGCGTAAATACTGTTTACCAATACAGCCTTGATGCGCCCAACGGGCCGTACCAGGATTCGAACTTCTTTGATAATGTAGAACCCGGCATCCATACCGTTTATGTATACGACACCCAGCATTGCGGTGTGGTGAAGCAGGATGTGGCTGTGCTTTCTATTCCGAAATTCTTTACGCCTAATGGTGATGGAGTCAACGAGTTTTGGCGCATCGTGGGCGTAAATGCCATTACCTACAACAAAAGCAAGATCTATATCTTTGACCGCTACGGCAAGCTGCTGGCAGATATCAATGCCACCGGCCCGGGATGGGATGGGATGTACAACGGGCACCGCCTTCCGGCTACCGATTACTGGTATGTAGTACAGCTCCAGGACGGCCGCGAAGTAAAGGGGCATTTTAGCCTGATGCGATAGTGTATGCCGGTTAAATTCTTTTTAATGAGTTGGGCAGCGGTAATTGTGGGAGCAATATTCTTATATGCGGCACTCAGGATGGTAGACGAGCGACCGGTTGTAAAGTACAAACTTACCTGCTGGAGTATTTGTCTGATAATTGTAGGACTTTTTCTATTGTACCAAGCATTTCAATTTTTATGATTTAATAATTGAACGGTTGATAAACCGGATTGCATGCCTGGGTTATAAGGGAACAGACTACTTAATGCCTTACAAATTGGAAACGTTGCGGGGATATATGGCCATTTCAGCCTGATGCCATAATTAGCCTTGTAAAAAAAATTGTTATACTTGCAGTAACAAAAACCAACACTATGAAAAAGTTACTGCTTGGCGCACTTATGCTCGCCTCAATTTTTACCTCATGTTCTGATGATTCTGACAATAATGTAGGCAGCGGCCTCGTACAGATGAAACAGACAACCTACGATGAAACCGGCGCCATCGACGAAAAATTTACGATCAATTACCAGGGAGGCAAACCGACCACGGCCGATTCTTTTACACCCGGCGGAGTGCTTACCAGCCATTCAATGTTCGCTTATAATGATAATGGGCTGTTAATCGGCGTAATTACCTATGCTGCAAATAATATGCTGCTTGCCTCAACAGAGTACGACTATGACAGCCAGGGGCGCATGCAGTCGGTGACCGGCCATGAGGATAATACCACCTTTGCAACTTTGTATACTTACAACAGCGATAATACCATAACCGCCGAAAGCACGCCGGGCGGAACCAAGACCTATTACCTGAATAACGCAGGACTTATCTATAAAGAGGTAACCACTACTGGCTCTTACGAACTAACCTATAACGGCACAAACCCGGTCTCTGCGACCCACAGCTTTGGCGGAACGACCACGTTTACCTATGACGAGCAGCACGATTTTGCATTGTTAGGTACGCAGCCGCTTTACGGAAGCTACCAGCGCAACGAAGTACTTGCCGCACGATATCTGCAGGATGCAAACACGTATGCCGCTACAAAATACCTACTAGCCGAAACCTCGCCGTCTTATTCCTCAACCTATGTTTATACTTTCGATGAACAGGGCCGCCCGGCTACGCGTAAAGATTATGGCAATGGCGTGTTGCAGAGCGAGGTGGAGTATGTTTATGAGTAGGAATATGTAGTAGTCAAAATATGGCAGCGCGGATTTCTAATTCGTGCCATCATTCTATTGACCCGTAATAAACTTGAATATATTTTCCGTCAGTCTGACAATAAGTTTATTTTTAGAAAAGACTGACCAATCAAAATCTTGCTCTAATACAGCTTCACCTAAGTCACGTTTCAACAAAAACGTACCATGGCTTCCGTCCGACTTTATCTCCCAACTCGAGGTATTCAGAATATTTTGCTTGCCAATTTTTCCCATTTGCACATCTACTTCATTGAGAAAAACGCCTATATAATCACTTTGGTAATCTTTTGAATCTATTGCCGATAGAGCAGTTTCGAGCTTTGTTTCAATGACCGCCTGTTGCGTTTTCATTAAACTTTTATTAAAAAAGTATGGGAGAACTTGCTTCCATATTTCATTATGAAATATGTTTTCGATTTCCCGAATATCCCAAAGAATTTCCACCTTTAAATTGTCATTGCTAATACTTTCAAGATTTGTTAATCTTGTTGCCTTAGCGGAATTTTCAGCAGGCTTGTCCGAATCCGCTAGTAAGAATATTTTATTGTTGAGGGCAAGGGCATTTATGTCGCGGTAGACCCCATCTACTAAATCTTGGTCAAGATTCTTTTCGAAGATGTAGTGATCGATATTTGACCCAGCATATTCAAAAAATGCGTAATCAATATCTTCTTTTAGCACAGTTTTATTTTGATTAGTGCTATTAATATGCTTGAGGTAGCTTTTCAGAAAAGCCTTTATATAATTTCTATCGGAAATACCCTCAACCCAAATACTACAATTAGCAAGAAATACAGATGAATTGTTTACTCCTAATGTTTTCAATATCGAGTTATCTCCATTGTTAACATTTTTAATGACGAATTCCTTGTTTCCGTTCCCAGAAATTTCCTTTGGAGAGAATGAATATATGGATACGTTATCTTTTTCAATAGTTAAATCTAAAAAATGATTTGAGTGCGTAACTATTACATAAGTAAGATTTTTTTTCTTTAAAATTTCGTTACTGTCGATTTGTTCCAAAAATAACCTCTGCATTCCAGGATGAAGATTTAGTTCCGGTTCGTCTATGAATATAAACGAATTTGGTTCAGCTGTAAAAATTTTATACATCAAAATAATAATTGCCTGAACACCATCACCTAAATCATGAAGATCCCGCGTATCTTTTTCGCCTTCAATATGTACACTGATAATTTCTGAATGACTATATCCCTTTCGATTATCATCTTTATTAAATTCCGCAACGATGTCAATTCGCTTTCCTCGAAAAAAATAATCACCAATAAATTTTTCAAAACTTTCAAAGGACTCTCGTACGGAACGCTTTGCGTTTCTTGTATTTAGTATTTCTTTATGCAGATGAATACCTGTAAACACTTGCACATCATGTGAGTCAAGTTTATAATTTTTGTTTACCGTCTTTTCATATATGTCTTCATCAATTTTTTTAAAGCGATCATCTACATAGTCAAATAATGAGTGTGCAGTTCTTAAAGTCGGGATATAATATGTGTTTTGGGCTTTAAAATTTGTAAGAACTCCATCCAAAGAAAAGTTCATTATGTAGTCGTCGGTAACCATTAGTCCATTTTGATCACGGTAATGCTGAAGAGCTTTTAATTTTTCACGATTATTTAGAACCTCTTGATCGCTAAACGTTTTGGCTTCTAACTGTCCTAATCTATTTCTTTGAAAATCTTGAAGCTGACTTTGGTTATATCTATAGCCATTGCGCGAACGATCAATGTAACTATCAATAATTGAATCATTAAATACTCTTATTTTGTTGTTATAGGAGACAACCATTGTTTCAAATTCTTGTAAATTTTTAACCCCTTTGAAATCCTTTTTGGACATTAAAAATCTCATAAATCTGCTTTTTCCACTATTATTAGCTCCGATAAAAATATTAATCTTGTTAAAAGCTGGAAGAAAATGGATAGGTTCAGAAGATTCATTTAAATATGTATTTAGAATATCTTTAAAAGTATCATCATCGCTTAAAATGATATCGTACATAAATTTTTGTTTTAGAAGGTAAACGCTAATGTAGCAATTTTCCTAATTAACCAATCAATAGCAGTATAAATTCTTTGGATCTTACGCCCTAGCCACGACCGCAGCGGCATCCTGCCGAGGCACGAGGCAGATACAGCGGAGGGCGGGACCATACTTCTCCTGAAACAGCGCTTTGCCGGCTGCTCCTAAACATTGAATTTGTAAAGATTGCCGCGCTCCGTGCCTCCGCTTGCAATGACGATGCGCGAGTGTTTCTTGATAGAAAAAAACTCCCCCCTAGCCCCGACCGCAGCGGCATCCTGCCGAGGCACGAGGCAGATATAGCAAAGGGCGGGACCATACCTTTCCTGAAACGGCGCTTTGATAGCTGCTCCTAAACATTGAATTTATAAAGATTGCCGCGCTCCGTGCCTCCGCTCGCAATGACTGTGCAGATATGGTTAGATCAATGTTTAAGGTCAGTTTAGAAAATAAAAAACCGCACTAAACTAATAGTGCGGCTTTACTATATGTTCTCGACTGCGCTCGAACTGACAAAGAAGTACGATGACGAAGCCGGTAGCTACTGTAAACTGTAAACCGTTTACTATAAACTTAATTACGCTATCTTAAAACGTTTCCTGTCGTTTTCGTTCAGGTAGATCTTACGCAGGCGGATGCTCTTTGGCGTTACCTCTACGTACTCGTCTTTCTGGATGTATTCAAGCGCTTCTTCAAGAGAGAACTTGATAGCCGGGATGATCCTCGCCTTATCGTCGGCCCCTGATGAACGTACGTTGGTCAGCTTTTTGGTCTTCGTTACGTTTACAACCATGTCATCGCCACGGCTGTTTTCGCCAATTACCTGTCCTTCGTAGATATCTTCGTTAGGGTCTACAAAGAATTTACCCCTGTCCTGAAGCTTGTCTATAGAGTAAGGGATTGCCTTACCGTTTTCCATAGAGATAAGCGATCCGCTGAGGCGTCCCGGTATCTCACCTTTAAACGGCTGGTACTCCAGGAAGCGGTGCGACATGATCGCCTCACCGGCAGTAGCGGTAAGCAACTGGTTCCTAAGCCCGATGATACCCCTTGACGGAATGTTGAATTTCACGATCATTCGGTCACCCTTCGGCTCCATGCTCAGCATTTCACCTTTACGAATGGTTACGAATTCTACCGCACGGCCCGAAAGGTTCTCAGGAAGGTCGATAGTCAATTCTTCTACCGGTTCGCATTTTACACCGTCGATCTCTTTGATGATTACCTGCGGCTGGCCTATCTGAAGCTCATACCCCTCGCGGCGCATGGTTTCGATAAGAACAGACAAGTGCAGTACGCCACGGCCAAACACCATGAACTTATCGGCACTATCGGTATCCTCTACCCTAAGGGCAAGGTTTTTCTCAAGTTCTTTAGCAAGCCTTTCTTTAATGTGGCGTGAGGTAACAAACTTACCTTCTTTACCGAAGAATGGTGAGTCGTTTATCGTGAAGAGCATACTCATGGTTGGCTCATCGATAGCGATGGTAGCCAGCGCTTCCGGGTTTTCGAAGTCGGCAACGGTATCGCCAATCTCAAAACCTTCAAGGCCTACCAGCGCACAGATGTCGCCCGCGATAACCTCTTCTACTTTTTTACGGCCAAGGCCTTCAAAAGTGTGCAGCTCTTTGATTTTTGATTTGATGACCTTGCCATCGCGCTTTACCAGGCTGATGTTCATGCCTTCGCGAAGCACACCGCGCTGAAGACGGCCTATCGCGATACGGCCTGTAAAGCTTGAAAAGTCAAGCGACGTGATAAGCATCTGCGGCGTACCTTCAGATACCTTTGGCGCCGGGATATGCTCAAGAACCATATCAAGAAGCGGCTCTATATTTTCGGTTTTGTTCTCCCAATGATCGCTCATCCAGTTTTGCTTGGCCGAACCGTAAACGGTAGGGAAATCAAGCTGCCACTCTTCAGCGCCAAGTTCAAACATAAGGTCGAACACTTTTTCGTGCACCTCTTCAGGCGTACAGTTCTCTTTATCTACTTTATTGATAACAACGCAAGGCTTAAGGCCAAGGTCGATCGCCTTTTGCAACACAAAACGGGTTTGCGGCATCGGGCCTTCAAAAGCATCCACAAGCAATAGTACACCGTCGGCCATGTTGAGCACGCGCTCTACCTCGCCACCAAAGTCGGCGTGGCCCGGGGTATCAATGATGTTGATCTTGGTGCCTTTGTACGTTACCGAAACGTTCTTAGAGGTAATGGTTATACCCCTTTCGCGCTCCAGGTCGTTGTTGTCCAGGATCAGGTCGCCGGTGTTCTCGTTGTCACGGAACAGCTGGCAGTGGTACATAATTTTATCAACCAGGGTGGTTTTTCCGTGGTCAACGTGTGCAATGATCGCAATGTTTCTTATAGATGCCATAGGAATTTTTTGAAGGTGCAAAGGTACACTTTATTTCGACAAAAAAAACTTTAGTTATGAGGCGTTTAGCATTCCAACGAAAAAGAAAATACTGGCGTAACACAGGCATAACATCAGATTGTTAAAATTTCTCACAAATTATTTTAACATTTATGTTGGGCGTAAAACTATTTGCGTAATTTTGTTTAAAGAAAATAGAAAAACAATGAACAACGTAAAAAGCGTATTCAATATCAAGGACCTGGAAAACCTTTCGGGCATCAAGGCACACACGATACGTATCTGGGAAAAGCGGTATAACATCCTGGCTCCTATGCGCACCGACACCAATATTCGCGTATACGACATAGAGAACCTGCAAAAACTGCTCAACATCACTACGCTTCATTCGTTTGGATACAAAATCTCGACAATATCTAAAATGCCGCCCGAAAAGCTGCCGGTAATGGTAAAGGAAGTGCTTTCCAACAAAAGCATGTCGGGCCACGTACTGAACAGCTTCAAGATGGCCATGATGAATTTTGACCAGGCGTTATTCCTCAACACTTACAACACGGTGCTTCAGGAAAAATCGTTCCGTGAGATATTCTACGATTACTTTTTACCGCTACTGGACGAGATTGGCTACCTGTGGCAAACCAACACTATAACACCTGCACATGAGCACTTTATAAGCTACCTGATCAAGCAGAAGCTCGCATCCAATACCGAAAAGCTGCTGTTGCAGCCGCCCACACGTACCGAAACAACGTACGTACTTTACCTCCCGATGAACGAGATCCACGAGCTCGGCTTAATGTTCCTGAACTATGAACTTCTGCTCAACGGGTACAAGTCGGTTTTCCTTGGCGAGAGCGTTCCGATAAGCAGCTTAGCCGATGTAAAGAAATATTTCGAGAATATAACGTTTGTAACCTATATGACGGTAGCTCCGGCTCAGGAAGATGTAAATTCGTATATTAACGATCTTGAACGCGAAATCTTACAATCTGATTGCCGCCTTATCGCCTTCGGGCGCAATGCACAGTTTATCCACGAAGATAAGCTCGGGGACAAAATCATGAGTCCGGGATCGATCCGCGACTTCATCGAGAAACTTTAATTAACGTTTGTTTGACGCAACGTTGTTTAATAATTTTTTATTTTCGTTAAACATGAGTAACTCCATCAAAATAATCGGTTCCGGATTCTCGTCGCTTGCCGCGGCCTGTTACCTCGCGCAGCAGGGCCATGAGGTTACAGTTTATGAAAAGAATGCTACCGTAGGCGGAAGGGCAAGGCAGCTTGTAAAGGCAGGGTTTACCTTTGATATTGGCCCAACCTGGTACTGGATGCCCGATGTTTTTGAGCGCTTTTTCGCTGATTTCGGGAAAAAACCTTCGGATTACTATTCGCTGGAAAAACTGTCGCCCGCTTACCGTGTTTATTTTGGCGCGAACGAATACATTACGATTGAAGACAACCTACCCGCCATAAAAGAAGTTTTCGAATCGATTGAACCTGGAAGCGGCAAAAAGCTCCAGGCTTTTATGGATGAAGCGAAAAGCAACTACGATATTGCTATCAAAGACCTCGTGTACCGTCCCGGCGAATCGCCTATGGAACTGGTAACTCCGCAAACCGCAATGAAGGTGGGGCAGTTTTTCGGAAACATTTCGAAGGATATCCGCAAAAAATTTAAGAACACGAAGCTGGTGCAGGTACTGGAATTTCCCGTACTTTTCCTCGGAGCCAAGCCTTCGGACACGCCGTCATTCTATAACTTTATGAATTATGCCGATTTTGGACTCGGCACCTGGCACCCAAAAGGCGGGATGTATAGCGTGGTAAAAGCAATGGCAAAGCTGGCACAGGAACTCGGCGTTGAAATCATTACCAATGCGGCTGTAGAAGAAATTAAATGTGCCGGCGGAAAGGTTAGCGCGCTACGTATAAACGGCAAGGACATCCCCGCCGATATCATTGTAAGCGGAGCCGATTATCACCATACCGAAACCCTTCTTCCTGAAGAGTTCAGGCGATACAGTGAACGCTATTGGGATAAGTGCACTTTTGCACCGTCATCGCTGCTATTCTATGTAGGCTTTGATAAAAAAATTGAAAATGTAGAGCACCATACGCTTTTCTTCGATACAGATTTTGATGTGCATGCACGCGACATCTATGATAACCCGCGTTGGCCGGATGAACCGTTGTTCTACGCGAGCTTCCCGTCAAAGACAGATCCGGAGACAGCACCGGATGGTTGCGAGGCGGGCATCTTCCTGATTCCGCTAGCGCCGGGACTTACCGATACTCCGGAACTCCGCGAGGCCTATTTCCGGAAAATCATGGCGCGCTTTGAGAAGCTAACAGGGCAGAACGTTCTTAACCATATCATCCTGAAGGAATCTTTTTGCGTAAATGATTTTATAAGCGAATACAATTCGTATAAAGGTAACGCCTACGGACTGGCTAATACCCTGCTACAAACAGCGTTTCTCCGCCCTAAACTGAAGAGCAGCAAGGTAAGCAACCTGTTTTTCACAGGCCAACTAACCGTGCCGGGGCCCGGTGTGCCACCCGCCCTTATATCGGGCAAGCTCGTGGCAGGCCTTGTAGAGAAATATTCTAAACCAGACACAAGAACCACTAAACATACAGACCATGAAAGCATTGTTTGACAAAATTTCCGAGGAGTGCAGCCGCGGCATTACGCGTGCGTACAGCACCTCATTCTCCTCGGCGGTAAAGATGCTCTCGCCGCGCATCCGGCAGGACATTTATAATATTTACGGCTTTGTACGCCTTGCCGATGAAATTGTTGATACGTTTCACGATTACAATAAGGAACAGCTTTTCGCCATTTTCGAAAATGATCTTGATAACGCCCTTCGGGACCGTATCAGCCTGAACCCTGTGCTCAATGCGTTTCAGCATACGGTACACAAATACAGTATTCCGCGTAACCTGATCGATGCTTTTATGAACAGTATGAGGCAGGACCTCGTGAAAAAAGACTATGCCTCGGTTGCCGAATATAATGAGTACATTTACGGGAGCGCTGACGTCGTGGGCCTGATGTGCCTGAAGGTATTTACAGGCAACGCGCCCGAGCGATACGCCGAGCTTGAAGCCTCTGCCATGCGCCTGGGCTCTGCATTTCAGAAGATAAACTTCCTGCGCGACCTGAAGGCCGATACAGAGGGATTGGAGCGCAACTACTTCCCTACCCTGAATCTTCAGGATATGGACGATAACGTGAAGCGCGAGATCATCAATGAGATAGAAGCCGACCTCGCCGAAGCCTACAAAGGGATTATCCGACTGCCGGCCGAAGCTAAGTTTGGTGTGTACACTGCGTATGTGTATTATAAAAAACTACTCAAGAAGCTCAAAAATACGCCGCCGCTCAAAATACGTGAATCGCGCATACGGGTGCCAGATTATCAAAAGCTGGGCCTGCTCGCCAAATGCTACCTGGATTACCGGTTTAACTTTATTTAAAAGATTATGTGGCTATATATACTGGTTTTTGTACTGACGTTCCTGATGATGGAATTTATGGCGTGGTTTACGCACAAATACGTAATGCACGGGTTTTTATGGAACCTTCACGCCGACCATCACCGTAAAGACCATGACTCGTGGTTTGAGCGTAATGATGCGTTTTTTATATTTTACGCTGTGGTAAGCATTGGGTTTTTTGTGCTGTGGCAAAATGGAATTTTAGATATCGGGCTGGCAATAGGCTTGGGTATATTTGCCTATGGACTTGCTTACTTTTTAGTACATGATATTTTTATCCACCAGCGGTTCAAGCTATTTCGCAATGCCAACAATCGCTATGCGAAAGCGGTGCGCCGCGCCCACAAGATGCACCACAAGCATATTGGAAAAGAAGACGGAGAATGCTTTGGGATGCTTGTAGTGCCGTGGAAATATTTCAGAAAGAATTAAATTGCTTTACTATCTTTGGTGAAACCATTTTATGCAACCCCGACACTTCATTGTCTTACTGATAGCTATATTTACAGTAAGCTCTTTTTCGAGGATACAGCCGAATCGCTTAAGTAGTCGGCGAGCAGAAGATATTTTTGCGGCAGATTCGGGGTATGTGTTTAAAGATAAAGCGGTTGCTTTACAAATCAGGGCAATGTTTAAGGATGTAAAGCCATCGGCAGATAATGATAGCGTTGATATCAACGGATCGAGATATAACACTACTGACACCATCGGAAAATTTTACCGCCACCACAATGGTAATTACATTGTCTGCACAAAAAACATTATACTAGTTGATCAGATTGAAGTTCACTTTGTTATGGAAGTTGAGCCTGATGGTAATATATTGCGCAACGAGTTTTTTTACGATGGTATGCATCTGTGCTGCTGGGATAACATGCGCGACGGATTTATTAGAAAGGATAACTACTATTTTTTAAAAGAATGCGGGACAGGGTCTGGCTATTGCTCGACCGAGCTGTATATTTTTAAGGAACTAGTAAGTAAAGACAGTCTGAAGCCTCTAAATATCAATTACTTTATGGCACCCGGTATAGATGACAGGGCTTACCAACTTCAATCTGACTACACATTACATCACAACACACTGACTGTTCATTACGTACTGGAGAAATTAAAAGATACAAAGAGAGGGTACAAAGTGAGGAATCGAAAAAAGTTTACAATTGAATATTTAGAGAAACAAGGAAACTGGACAGCAACTGATTCGACTAAGCTTAAGAATTTCTATTACTGAATTAAGGACACTCACCTGGCATCTTTAGCTGCAAATAAAAACTCCCGCCACTTTCGCAACGGGAGTCGTTATTGAATTTCAGACTAATCATTTTTTCTGCATCATTTGCTGTAGCGGCTTTAGCTGTTCTGCATCCAGGCCGCCTTTCCGTATCAGGCCAACCAGTGCCAATACATCGTTTGGCGTCATATCTTCGCCCAAAACGCGCACCACGCCAAAGCCGGTTTTGTCTTCGTGAAAGTAAACCACAAACTCATCAATATCCTCGCCTTCTCCCAGCATGCTTACCGACGCACCTTTATCTGC
The DNA here is from genome assembly GCA_021151665.1 of Flavobacteriaceae bacterium. Classification (GTDB taxonomy): domain Bacteria; phylum Bacteroidota; class Bacteroidia; order Flavobacteriales; family Flavobacteriaceae; genus Flavobacterium. The sequence goes on along the minus strand of JAGKWW010000003.1, from coordinate 13,113 downwards.
CGAACCGAAATGCATCAGCTCTTCGTAAGGGCCACTCTTTAGCAACGACTTTACATTCGCTTTCTCTGCCTCATACTCTTCTTTATTCTGGGGCTGCTCTTTATACATTAGCACATTCAGCTTCTTAAGCGATTTCATCGCCTGCTGTTCTTCGGGCGTTGCCTTTACGTTGGCGGTATTGATAAGGTTCGGCGCAATGTCTATCGTCGCAAAGTTGCTTTTATCCGCATGGTCTACAAAATACTTTTGCAGCGATGGCTCGCTCTTGCACGCCACGAAAGCCGCGCCGGCAATGATAAGGGTCAGTAGCTTTTTCATGTTATGCTTTTTTAGCTGCTTTGTTCAGTGCACTTCCGCCCGGCAGGTTCATTTTATCAGTCAGCAACGAGATCTCGCTCAGGTCAAAGCTGCCGGTAAGGGTCATCAGCACCGTATCGTTCTTGCCACTGCCTTCCATAAACATCAGGAGTTCTTTCACCTGAGATGAAGTACTGCCCGATTTCACGTAGATCTTGATATTGCGGCCCGACTCGCTGATGCGCATCAGCTCTTCCAAAGGATTCTTTTTAAGGTAGCCCTCAACGGTGCCTTTCATTTCAGACGCTATCTTGCTGTTGGTGGTAGTAAACACTTTCAGATAATCCAGCTTCCGGATAAGGTTAAGGTACTGTTGGGTTTCTTTATCCTTCGGGGTTTTGACATTGCCCATCAGCTCAAACATCTTTTTATTGACGATGACCGCAGTAACCCCGTTCTTTTCAAATTTATCGAAGGCAGATACCTGCGCAAAGAAAAGCGAGGGCATAAGGGCCAGGATAAATACAATGACAAACTTCTTCATTTCGTTTTTTCTTTTAAATTATTTCTGTGGCGTATAGCAATTATTTCAGGCTTTTGAGGTCGTCCAGGTTGATAGTTCCTGTAAACGATACGAGCACCACGCCTTTATCATCCAGGTCTTCTATAAATACAAGCCCTTCTTTTATAAGCGTTGCTTCACCGCCCTGATTCACGTAGACCTTTATCTTAGAATCCTTGCCGCTGTAGCTTACCAGCTCTTCCAGAGGATTTCCTTTCAGGTAGTCGGCTACGGCAGAGGTAATCTCTTTGCGGTACTTTTTTTCAGAAGTGGTAAACACCTTTACACTCTCAAGCCCTTTGGCCATGTTCACAAATTTCTCTGCTTTCTCGCCCGAAGCCGATGCCTCGAATTTGCCCAGCATATTGAACATATCTTTGGTAACAGATACATACTCTACCCCTTTTACATCCTTGAACTTATCAAAAGCAGATTGTGCAAAAGTTACAAGCGGCGCGATGGCCAATACGGCGGTCATTATAATTTTTTTCATCTTGTTATTCTTTAAAGATTGTTTTTTTTGTTTTTTCATACTCTCCAAGGTAATTGACACCCGCAACACCTACGTTCACGTTTTCCGAAAGCATATTAAGCGCTTTCTGCGTTTCCCTGAATGCTACTTCAGGATCATCGTAAGTGCCAAGGTCCTGCGCTTGGGGCTGTTGTTCCTGCAATAAGAAGAACATTCCCGAAAGGAGTACAACCGCCGCCGCAACCGATAGCCATGCCGCATAATGCTTTTTGGTTTTTAATGGTACCGATTTGCTGAACTGCTGCCCTGCCTGTTCAGAAAAATACCCGAATATTGACCTGTACTGCTCCAGGTGAGGCGCCACGCCCGGAGATGAAAAGTAAGCTTTAAGCTGTTGCTCTTCGGCAGTACTAGTTAATGCATCAAAGTATTTTTCCAGTAATATTTCAATTTGCCCTGATTCCATAGCTGTGTTTTTTTGTAAGTTCTTCACGTATTGTTTTCCTTGCTCTTGAAAGGGCCACCCTGACGGCCGTTTCGTTCATGTCCATTATTTTCGCGATCTCCTCAAATTCGTATTGCTCTATATCCCGCATCTGCATAATGATCTTTTGCTGTTCGGGGAGCGTTTGCATAATCTTCTCAACCCATTGCCAGCTGTCGCGGTCTTCGGCCTGTTGCTGCAGCCCGGCCTCCCTGTCGGTATAATTGCTGTGCACCAGCCGCATTTCGGTAGCGCGCTTGCTTTTCAGCTGGTCGAGGCAGTAATTTTTTGTAATGGTTATTGCCAATGCCTCCACACTGCTGTACTGCCCCAGCTTACCCTTATTGTTCCATAGCCGTACCAACACTTCCTGTGTGGCGTCTTCGGCCTCCTCGGTGCTCACGAGCAGCCGTTTGGCAAGCCTGAACACCCGGTCTTTGAAGGGCGATATCACATTGATAAATTCCGACTGGTTCATTTCGCGTTGGTGGTTGTATTACCGGTTTATAAAAGGGAGACGAGGGTGTATATTTTTTGTTACAGCGTATATTAAAAAAATATAAATTTACGTTTTGTAAACCTAAAAAAGCTATGAAGAGATTACCCATTGTACTAACAATGCTGATACTTGCGGCATTTACATTCCAGTCTTGCGAAGATATGGACGATAATGCTGTCCCCGCGCAGGAATTTGTATGGAAAGGGCTCAACAAATACTACCTGTGGCAGCCGAACGTGCCCGACCTGGCCGACGACCGTTTTCCGAGCACGGCGCAGTTTGATAATTTCCTGAATGCGTATGGGTCGCCGGAAAACGTTTTTGAGCACCTGCTTTACGAGCGCGGCACCGTAGACCGGTGGAGTGTGATATTCTCAGATTTCTTCGTTTTGGAAAATGCGCTGCAGGGCGTTGTTAAGAGCAATGGAGTAGAGTTCGGGCTCAAATACGTTCCCGGCAGCACCACGCAGATATTTGGTTACGTGCGCTACATACAGCCTAATAGCGATGCCTCTACTAAAGACATCCATCGTGGCGACCTTTTTTATGCCATCAACGGCACGCCCCTTACCACATCCAATTACAACGACCTGCTCGACCTGGACACCTATACCCTTAACCTGGCCGATTATGCGGTTGGCACGCTTTCCGCTAACGGAAGGGACATAACCCTTACCAAAGTGCAGTATGCCGAAAACCCGGTGTATGCGAGCAACATAATCACGCAGGGCAGCCACACGATAGGCTACCTGATGTACAACGGTTTCTATGCCAGTTATGACGACCAGCTGAATGGTGTGTTCGGGCAGTTTGCCTCCGCAGGCGTAACCGACCTGGTGCTGGACCTTCGCTACAACGGCGGTGGTTCCATCCGTACGGCTACCTACCTTGCCAGTATGATAACAGGGCAGTTTACCAACCAGCTTTTTGCGAGGCAGCAATGGAACCCCAAGATGCAGGCCATTTACGAAAGCCAGAATCCGGGAGCACTACAAAATCTTTTCGCCTCGCAGCTTTCCGGTGGCGCGTCCATCAACCACCTGAACCTTAATAAGGTGTACATCATAACTACAGGGTCTACTGCCTCGGCCAGTGAGTTGGTTATCAACTGCCTCCGTCCGTATATTGATGTAGTAACAATTGGCACAACAACCATCGGCAAAAACGTCGGGTCGGTTACGCTCTACGACTCACCCGACTTTACGAGGCATAGTATCAATGGAAGCCATTTGTATGCTATGCAGCCTATTGTGCTGAAACTTGTAAATAAAGATAACTTCGGTGAGTACAGCCAGGGCCTTGCCCCTACCTACGAACTGCCGGAAGATATGGGCAACCTCGGTGTTATAGCCAACCCATCAGAGCCGCTATTCGCCAAAGCTATTGCAGTCATCACAGGCTCGGGAAGGTTCGCCCCCGTGCCCGACAGGGAGTTCCGCCACTTTGCAGACAGCAAGAGCATTCGCCGCTTTGGCAATGAGATGTACCGGGAGGATTTGCCTTAAGGTAAATTTACGGAATAATGAAAGCAGCTTCAGGGCTGCTTTTTTTGTTTGAAGCAGGTACAGATAGCGCTTTCCTATTAGCGCCGCACCTGCTGTCCGCTCTATCTGCCAATAGCCTGTCATCCTGAGCTTGTCGAAGGGGCTATTGGCAGGATGCCGCTTCCATCAGGGCTATGGGGAAGGGAAAATTTTTACAAATACTACTCTGTTTATAAACTACAGCTTTAGATCGCCAATCCGGGATATGTGATGTTTATCAACGATAGAATGCCATCATTCTTACTGTAATCTTATAAAGTAGTTGATAATCAGCAAATTAATACGGTTCAAATAATCAATCCTTGCCTAGTAAAATTTTATCTTTTAGCTCTAACTTTTCTCTAATTATACTCTTATCGTAGTCTGTAAAATCGTAATCAATGTCATACAAAGTATGTATTGCAATTTCGAGTAACCTAATATCTTGATGACAATTAGGCATTATATCAAACTGTGTAATTATATTAAATAGAGCACCTATATTATGGGGGTTATGAGCGATGGATTTTGAAAAGTAGTTGAGTCCGGATTCATCCTCTATATTGTCTATCCTAGTATCAAACAATATTGCTAGCCCCATCATATTGTAAGCATCGGATAAAAGATCATCCCGGTTTGACTTATCTTCAGCCACAGTCTTAAAAATATAATAAGCTTTTGCATACTCTCCAGCTTCAAAATATTTCTCTGCCTCATTGTAATTTTCGTCTCCCATTTTGTTTAATTTTAGCAGTTGCTCGTTGCTGTAGAAACCACACACAACGCAAAATTATCAGCGGCATTTATCGCCATCTGATATCATTCACGACCTCAAATATTTTCCAAGTAAAAATCCAATATTTTCTTCGTAACACGTATACTTGCCACTCAACAATTCCAAATAATCGTCTAAATTATCATCATCATATAATCTATTTATCTCTCCCGCTAATAGTTTTCTTCTAAAGGTTATACCATCCAAATCATCTGAATTTACAGCTTCAAATGCCAGTCTTAGCAAATCTGCCATTTTAAACGCTTCTATTTGCTTTAAGACATATATTGTTTCGATGGCAAATTGTCCATAACCATCAATAAAGTATTGATTAAATCCTCCATTATAGACTTCCTCATCTAAGATAGAAACAAGGTAAGCTACCTTTTCCTTGTCGTCAAGGCCTATAATATAATCATACCACCGGTCATATGATAATTCCTCAAACCAACGTGCATCTATCTGAGAAGTGGCGGAGCTGTAGTAGTAATCAATAATTTCACTATCCAACATATTTTTCATAATCCGTCTATTCATTGTTTCGTACCATGCTCGAAAGAAAATTTAAATATAATCAAAAAGGGCAGCCCTAAGGCCACCCTTTTCTTACTAAACATAACAGGCATAATTATTATCCCAAACAATTATTCATTTACATAAAAGCCCGCCGGTGCAATACCTGCAGTAAGCGTGTGCTCCAGCTTGCCGTTCAGGCTATAGATATATACTTTTCCGGCAGAGGCGAAATTGAGCGCATCGCCTACGTAGAGCATACCGTTTATCACAGCCATTGCAGAAACACTGGCTGCAGGCGTGGTTGCAAGCGGCGTGGCAGGCACGGTGGCCGCCTCCGCTTCTACCTTAAATATTTTTGAATCGATAGCATAGAAAAACGTTGACCCGCTCTTTACCAGGTTACCCGGGTGTACACCATCGGCAAACGTAAGCGTGCCTGCAACAGTATTGGTTTCAAGGTTGATCGCCTGTAGTTTGGCAGAAGTTTCATTGCCTGTCCATGCAAGGTTCCCTTCGGCCAGTACGTAGAGCTTTCCGTTTATTACTTCCATAGAACCGGGAACGTCGCCCACTGTAATATTTGTTGTAACAACATTTGTCGCAGGATTGATAACAGCGATCTTATTATTGCTTCCGTATCCGCCTTTCAGCGCTACATACAGTTTACCACCCTCAGCGACGATCTTCTCAGGGCCTTCGCCTACCGGGATATTTGCGGTTACGACGTTCGTTTCCGGGTTGATTACCGCCACATAGTCATCGGTGGCAACACTTGGGTTGCCCCAGTTGGTTACGTATCCTTTCCCATCTACAAACGTGATGTACCTTGGATTGTTGATGCCTGCGGTAATGCTCGTGATACGCTGGAATGTATAGCGGTTTACTACCTCGATCTTATTAGAGTTGTTAACCACGATATAGGCATTTTGTCCGTAAAAATTGATATCCTGTGCAACGTCGCCCAAAGCAAGGCCGTTATTTACTGTAGAAAAGATATTATTCTCTACTGTAAAGTCACCTTTCAGAAAGGATACCGACGCGTTGCCGGCAAGGTATCCGCCCTGGTTCAGTATCAGAACACCGTTATCATAAGCTCCCGATGGCACATCTGCATTATCGTCGTCAGAACACGACACCAGAAAAAGCGGTAGTGTGAAAGCAGCAAGGATAAAATTTTTAAGTTTCATTGTATAATTGGTTTAAAATTTAAAATTCAGGTAAGCGGTTATGTTGCGGCCCGGCATGGGGCGTTGCGCAACGTTCTGGTAAGCCGTATTAAAAATGTTGCCGCCGCGCAGGCCGATTGTAAGTCCTTTGGCAAATGCAAAATTGTATTCAGCGCCGGCCTCGGTAACATTGTAAGGTTTTAATCGGGCTGATTCATCCGTAGTGGTAAATACCTCTCCGGTAAACAAATGGCGTACATAAACCATCGCCCTTTTGTATTGGTATGTTACTGATGCTGTCGCCTTGTGCACAGGAACATACATTAATTGCAGGCCGGTATTATGATCTTTTGATAGCGTGTAGGCATAGGTCCCATTGGCAGAAATCTGATTGTCGCCAAACTTATGGTTAAAATTACCGATGGCTTCCAACCCGTAGGAACGTACCCTGTCCGTGTTCACCGGACTCCATAGCGTTCCCTGCGGTACCCAGCGTATCATGTCGCGGATATCCATATAATAGGCATTTAGCGTAAGCGAAAAATTATTGAAGGTAAAATCATTGCCAATCTCCCCCTGAAGCGAATTTTCCGCTTTCAGGTTAGGGTTGCCGCCCGTTTGCCAGTACAGGTCGTTGTAGGTGGGCATCCGGAAGTTACGCGAACCATTTACCCTTAGCTTATACCATCGGGCAGGTGTATACCATAAGCCGGCAGAATACAATAGCGGACTTCTATACGCTGCCGTAGATTCGGCGCGCAATCCTGCTTCATAGCCCAGTTTATCGGTTAGCTTGTGCCCCGCCAATAGTGCACCCGATATTATTTCGCGGGTCTTCGGCAAAATATCGGAGCCTGTACCTTTATTCGCGGTATAGTCTGCAATGGCATTTACAAAGAATTTTTCGCTAAAGCTGTATCTCGCATCATATCGGGCAATATAGCTGTTTACGTTCCCGTAGGTATGGCTGTCAAGCTGCACATCGCGGTAGTAGCGGTATTTTTCGTGCAATGCCGCAAGTTTCAGTTTCGAGGTGAACTTCCCATATGCGCCGAGCCATTCCGCCATGTTGCGCACCACATCGTCCTGGTATTTATCGCGGGAAGGCGCGACCAGCGTACCCGAAAAATGACGTTCGCCGTTGTACCAGTAACTGTAGAGCCGAATGATGTTGCGGCCATCCAGTTTGTAGCCGAAGGCCGTATTGGCAGACGTATTGTAGTATTGCCCGTTTGTATTGGTCAGGTCATAACCCGGGTAGCGATAATCATTATCGGAACTGTTCCTGATAATTGCGGCTGAAGCGGCAAGGCGATCGTTACCGGCACTCATCTTATAAAGCCCGCCAACGGTATTGAAGCTTCCGTATTCGGCAAGTAAAATGTTATCGAAGTGGTTACCAAACTGCAGTCCGCTATTCAGGTGGATGCTCCCCCCTATCGCGCTGCTTCCGTAAATCACACTTCCTCCACCGGCACGCACCGAGATGCCATCAAACCCGCGTGCCGTTGTAGCACCAAAGTCCGTTTGGCCGTTGAGTTGGGAGTTTACGTTGATGCCATTCCAAACCACGGCAGTTTGCGACGCTGTGGTACCACGAAACGAAGGCGACGACACCATCCCGTAACCGTTCTCTTTAAAATACATGGGTGTATTGAAAGCCAATAGTGAGGTGATGGATGCCGGGCTCCTCAGAATAACCGAATCGGTAATTGCAATAACTTTTTGGGTGTGCGACAGGTCGCGAAGCTGGGTATCGGTTATAACCACTTCCTTCAATTGCATCACAGTATCCTGCTGCGCATATAGCACAGGGAATGCAAAAAGGGCGATAATGGAAACAAGCTTTTGTATTGTCATAATCTCCGCGCCTTTTTTCCCGAAGGCGGTGTTTTGTTATACTAAAGGCAGGTCTCCTGGCTTGCGTACTGTTGTTTGCCTTCCCGTGCTTGCGGCACAGTGGCTTGCAGGTTAACAACAGCCTCCCTTGCGGGATAAGCTTACAGTTGCGGGTACAGCCCGGGTATTGCACCCGGTTCCCTTTTAATGCCCGTGCGCTGTTAGCGCGGGGCAACCTTAAGTTGGCGGCAAAGATAGGATTATTATCCATATAATTAATTTATACCTTTGCCACGCCGAAATATTTTTATGAGACACTTTTTCTACTTATCCCTTTTTGCCTTGCTTTCACTTTCAGCCGGATGTACAGGAAGAAAGCAGGACGCACCTGTTGTACCCGTAAAAAAAGGCTCGATAATACGGTACGCATCAGGTTTGCAGATCATGAGGTATCAGGGGTATACTGTGGTAAAAGTCACAAATCCTTGGCCTGATGCCACAGAGGCTTTTACTTATGTGATGAAACGCAATGGTGCGATTGTTCCTGATAGCCTCTCAAAATATACCGTTATAAATGTGCCTGTTAAGCGCGTGGTAGTCACCTCAACTACTCACATTCCATCCCTGGAAATGCTTGGTGTCGTAAATTCCCTTGTCGGTTTTCCCGGAACCGGCTATATCTCCTCACCCCGCACACGTGCCCGCATTGATTCAGGAAAAGTAGCCGAAGTGGGGGCTAACGAAAACCTCAATACCGAGGTGTTGATCGACCTTGCGCCCGATGCCGTAGTTGGGTTCAGCATCAGCAGCGGCAACAAAGCACTGGCACAACTGGAGCGAAGCGGTATCAAAGTATTGTATAACGGCGACTGGACAGAACAATCGCCGCTGGGCAAAGCCGAATGGATCAAATTCTTCGGCGCGCTGTACGATGAGGAAAAAGAAGCGGACGCAATATTCGCACAAATAGAAAAAGACTATTTGGAGGTAAAAGAGCTCGCAAATAAAGCTACCTCTGCGCCTACGGCTTTTAGCGGCGCAATGTACCAGGACCACTGGTATATGCCGCAGGGCGGCAGCTGGGCGGCATTATTCATCGAAGACGCGCATGGCAAATACCTTTGGGCCGATGACAAAGGTACGGGCAGCCTGAGCCTTCCGTTTGAAACGGTGCTCGACCGCGCCGAAAATGCCGACTACTGGATAGGCCCAAGCCAGTTTACTTCCCTTGCCGAAATAGCCGCGTCCAACCGGCATTATACAAAATTTGCCGCCTATCAAAACAAACAGGTATATTCTTTTAGCACACGGAAAGGCGCTACGGGCGGGCTGCTTTATTATGAGATGGCCTCCAACCGCCCCGACATGGTATTAAAAGATCTTGTAAAGATACTGCACCCCGAACTGCTGCCTGACCATCAGCTTTATTTTTTTGAAAAACTAAACTAAATGCATACGGGTTCCCGACATAGCGCAATGTTTGCCTTGCTCTTTGCAGCAGTGGCTGCTTTGTTCTTTGTCAACCTAAGCCTCGGCGCGGTAAAGATACCTTTCAGCGAGGTGTGGTCTGCGCTCACCGGTGGCACTCCATCACGGGAAACCTGGCAGTACATCATCCTGAACTATCGGCTTCCAAAAGCACTTACTGCAATACTTGCGGGGATGGGGCTTTCTGTCAGCGGGCTCCTGATGCAGACGCTTTTTAGAAATCCGTTAGCGGGCCCCTATGTACTGGGGTTAAGTTCCGGCTCCAGCCTGGGGGTAGCTTTTATATTATTGGGTGCGGGCTTGTTACCGCCGGCACTATCTGCAATCTTTCTTTCTTCTTACGGCCTGGTATTGGCATCGGTACTGGGAAGCCTTATGGTAATGGCTGCGGTATTGCTGGTAGCCCAGCGCCTGCGCGATACTATGGCGATACTGATCGTCGGGCTGATGTTCGGCAGCTTTACCAGCGCGGTTGTGGGGGTGCTTACCTACTTCAGTACTGCCGAGCAATTGCAGAAATTCACCTTTTGGTCATTGGGTAGCCTGGGCAACCTTTCGTGGGAGAATATTGCTGTACTCACCGCCGCCTGCCTGGTCGGGTTGTTGCTTTCAGCTTTCTGCCTTAAGCCGCTCAATGCACTGCTATTGGGTGAGCGCTACGCCGTGAGCATGGGCATCAACTTTAAACGCACCCGCCTTTTTATCATTATTGCTACAAGCCTCCTGGCAGGAAGCATTACTGCGTTTGCGGGCCCTATTGCGTTTGTGGGCCTGGCAGTGCCGCACATGGCGAAGCTGACTTTCCGCACCGCCGACCATAAAATATTATTCATAGCCACACTGCTTTTTGGTGCCGCCATTATGCTGGTGTGCGATACGCTTACCCAACTCCCCGGTACCGACTCCGCGCTGCCCATCAACGCTATAACTTCCATCATTGGGGCGCCGGTAGTGATCTGGCTGCTGCTTCGCAAACAAAAAAACCAATATCACTAATGGGAAGTCCTCTAAATACTATCCTTTCGGCGGAAAACCTCCGTATCGGCTACCGTCATAAAGGGCAGGATGTGATTGTTGCAGATAGCATCAACATCAGCCTTGAAGCCGATACGCTTTGCGCGCTGGTGGGCGCGAACGGTATTGGAAAGTCGACACTGCTGCGCACGCTTACTGCAATACAGCCGCCACTCGCGGGAGAAGTATTGTTGAATAGGAAACCTATTAACAGTTACGATCCCTCAGGACTAGCCCAAAACCTGTCCATCGTACTTACCGGGAGCCTCCCGCCCAGCAACCTTACTATTTACGAACTTGTAGCCCTTGGCCGCCAGCCGTACACCAACTGGCTGGGAACGCTATCTACCGAAGACCTGCAAAAAACAGAAGAGGCCATCGAACTGACACAGATAAGGCACATCGCACACAAAAAACATTTTGAGGTAAGCGACGGCCAGCTGCAAAAGGCGCTTATAGCCCGCGCCCTGGCACAGGATACACCGTTAGTAGTACTCGACGAACCTACTACACACCTCGACCTGGTGCATAAAGCTTCGCTGCTAAAGCTGCTAAAGCGACTTTCGTCAGAAACAGGAAAGTGCATATTATACTCCACGCACGACCTTGACCTGGCACTTCAACTTAGTGATGAAATGATTGTCATGGCGCCGGATGAAACAGTGCAGGGCACTCCTGCATCATTGATAGAAAGCGGTATATTTTCGCGGCTTTTTAACGATGAATCTATCATTTTCGACCCGCTAAAAGAGGGCTTTACCATTTTACCGTAAAGGTTTAACAAAAGGTAAACACACTTACCGGCTATGGTTTGCTAAATTTGGTTTAAACCAAAAAATTGCAGCCATGAGCACATTCACAGTAAATTACCCGGGAGATAAATCGCAGCTCATCAGCAAGATAAAAAACATGGTGGGCGGCATGGGCCGTTTTGCGGGAGACGAAAGCGAGGGGTCGTTTGAAGGAAGTACGCCTATCGGGAAATTTGAAGGATCGTACACCATCAACGGAAACGACATCACCGTTACTATCGGTAAAAAACCTTTCCTGGTATCGAACAGCCGCATCCGCGAAGAATTTGAAAAAGCCCTTAAAAGCGTTTAACCATGCGTGATATTCTGGCATTTGCGTTCTTTATCCTAACCGGGACTATGCTCGCGCAGCCGCCGCGCATGGAGTTGAAGCCGACGGGTTTCGACCCGATAACCGTCAGCATACCGGCAACGCCTAATGATAAGCTGATAGAGCTTACCAAAAGCTGGGCAATGGAATTCAACCGACGCGAGCGGGATAAGGTGGATATTACCAATGTAACTGCCAACAGCATGACCGTGAGCGCCTATCGCAAAAACGCATTCAGCTACTCCAATCGCGGGGAAACTTTTTACCAGAAGATCCACTATAACCTCGACATCGTTTTTTCGGGCGACAGCTATACACTGACGTTCACCGTTACCGATATTTTTGCCGATGACAATAAGCGCCTTACTTACCTGGTTCCCGACTATTTTTTGCCGGATGGCAGGGCGAAAGAGGATTATGACGATGTAAAGCCCACGCTGGAAAAGTCGGTTAATGCAATTGTAAGGTCACATTACAACTTTATCACGAATTACCAATAGTACAAAAATTTAGTAGTAACCAAAACCACTCATTATGGCACCGGGAACAGACGATCCGAAAGACTTAGGGTCAAACAAAATAAACGACCAGGAAAAACAAAGCGATGTAAACGAAGGCTTCAGTGGTGAAAACCTGCCGCGTAACTATGATCCCTCTAAAGATAAAATGAAGGAAGAGATCGAGAAGGATACGGAGGGCGACCAGCAGACCGTAAAGCGCAACCGCGATATTGATGAAAAGCAGGCAACGCCGGTTTCGCTAAATGACCGGGCCGAATCTGACGGGCGTATTGTTGACAAAAGCCGGGGTACACAAAACGAAGCCGAAAACATGGAAACTGCCGAGAACCGTGATTTTAATAACGACCTTGATGAAGACCGTTATAAGAAAGACAATCCTGAAAATAGACGAAGCCGCGGCAACATCGACTTCGGAAAATAAAAATCCGTTCCTTTAACCGGGAACGGATTTTTTATTTATAATCCATCCGGATCGTTGGTAAACTGTACGTTGGCGTGCAGCTTTATCTCTTCTCCCAATACCAGTCCGCCCGATTCGGTAACACCGGCCGAATGAATATTGAAATCATTCCGATTGATAATACCGTTAATCTCAAAACCCGCACGGCTGATCCCGAACCCGTCCTTCGCATGCCCCCCGAATTTTACATCGAGCGACACTGTATTGGTAATACCCTTTATCGTCAGTTCGCCGTCCATACGGTAGTCATCACCATCAATATGCGTAAACGCCACCGAGCGAAATTCGATAGAAGGAAAAGCATCTGCATCAAAAAAGTCGGCCGACTTCAGGTGCTCATCGCGGTCGCGGTTGTTGGTATCAATGCTATACACA
>JAGKWW010000086.1 GCA_021151665.1 Flavobacteriaceae bacterium | reverse complement strand
GTTTCTTTCGTCTATAATGTGGATGTCGCGTTGCGCATGAGGCATTTCAATGCCGGCGTTTTCAAAAGCATATTTTATGTTCTCATAAAAGTTAGCAACCATTGTGCCATAATCAGCATTTTTGGCCCACATGAGCACTTGTAAATGTACTGCATTTTCAGCGAGGTTTTTTACCTGCACTGTCGGCCGGGGTTCGGCAAGGATTAAAGCGTCTACCGACAGTACATCCAAGACTACCGTTTTTACCGATCTCAGGTCAGCGTCGTAGGATATTGGCAACGTAATATCGGCCCTTCGGATTGGTTCCTTCGAAAAGTTACGGATGGTTCCGTTAGATAGCGAGCCGTTTGGCAAATAGATTACCTGGTTATTGCCGGTAATTATTTTGGTATTGAAAATGCGGATAGCGTGTACAGTGCCTGCTTCGCCCTGTGCCTCAATGCTGTCGCCCACGCGGAATGGCTTAAAGATTACAATAAGCAGTCCTCCGGCAAAATTGGACAGTGACCCCTGCAGCGAAAGGCCTACCGCAAGCCCGGCTGCACCTATAGCGGCTACGAAGGAGGTTGTAGAAATACCTAACTGGTCAATTACTGAAATAATGAGCAGCACCCGGAACACCCATGTAAACAGATCAAGGAAAAATTTAAGCGCCGTAGGGTCCAGGCTGCGCCTGGCCATAAGTTTTGAAAAAATTCGGCGAAGCAGCTTAATGAGTAACAGGCCTATTATCAGGACTGCTATGGCTTTGATAAAGCCCGGGAAAAAGTTTATGGTGGCTTCGCTTAATTTGTCAAATGACTGGCGGATATTGTCCATTTATTGGTGAAGGTCTTTCAGGGCCTCGTTCAATGTAGAAACGGGAAGGCCGCAGGCTTTATTTTTGCAAACATAAAACTTAACTTCATTTTTTACAAAACGGTTTTGCAGAAATGGTATTTCGCTGCTGCCGGATGCGCCCGCTATAATCACGTTGGGCAGGAAGATACGATTGATATCCTTCAAGTGGCTCGTGGGGTTTTCTGCAAGAATAGCCAATTCCCGCTGGCCCGGACCAAAGCACAGCCACAGGTTAAGCCAGTTGTAATAGGCAGAGGGGTAATCGATAAATGGAATAAGATAGGTCAGCATGTCTGTAGCCCTGGTCTCATATAACGGATTTGCATATAATACAGACAATTCATACAGCACATGCGCGATAACCGAATTGGATGCTGGTATTACATTATCTTCGGTTTCAAAATGTGCCGCAGCCAGCTGTTCTCCGTGTTTCGTACTAAATCGTAAGAACAGGCTTTCATCGTCCTGAAAATGCTCAAGCGAATAATCGGCAAGCTGCTTCGCCTTACGCGCCCATTGGCCGTCGGCAGTTGCCCGGAAAAGCGCCAGGAAAGCCTGGGCGCACATGGCATAATCTTCAAGAAACCCTGAAATTTTCGCAGTACCGTTCTTATAGCTGCGCCAAAGACTGCCATCGCTATCCATGAGATTTTCCGAAATAAATGCCGCATTTTTGAGTGCCGCCTCAAGATAAATTTCCTCTCCCAGGGCCATATAAGCATCGGTATAACCTTTGAGCATCAGAGCATTCCACGAGGTGAGCACTTTGTCATCCAGACGTGGCTTCGGCCTTTGTTCCCGGCGTTCGTACAACCTCTTCTCCCATAGTATCTTTTTATCGCGGAGCTGTTCTTCCGTGATTTCTGCTTCCGCTGCAATGTCTGTCAGGGGCTTATCCTGTATCAGTACATAATGGCCATTTTCCCAAAAACCGAATTCATTGACATTGAACACTTTTGCAAAGAGCTCAAAATCGTTACCCAGCAGTTCCTTAAGCTCATCTTTTTCCCAGACATAAAATGCACCCTCTTCCAGATGTCCCGCAGGATTAAGGCTGTCGGCATCGAGCGCGCTCATAAAAGACCCATCGGCGTTGGTAAGTTCGCTGCTTACAAAGAAGTGGATTTTTTCGATGACCTCCTTGTAGAGCGGGCTCTGCGTGCGCTTATAGGCATCGGCGTATACCGACATCAATTGCCCGTTATCGTAAAGCATCTTTTCGAAATGCGGCACATGCCAGTGCATATCTACCGAATAGCGCGAAAAGCCGCCCCCTAATGTGTCGAAAAGCCCGCCCCACGCCATCCTGATCAGGGTAATGTCTACAAAATCCAATACATCCTTATCTTTCTGCTCATAACCGTAGCGCTGAAGAAACTGTAACGCCCCCGGCATCATGAATTTCGGAGCGCGGGCGTGGCCTCCATACTCTAAATCGAAACTCTTTTTCCATTTGGCAATAAGCGGTTCCATACGGTCTGTTTCGGGCAGGGCATCGGCTGTTCCCGAAGCGAGTGGGCTCAGCGAATTGATGCCCTCCATCAGTTTGTCGGCATAATCTTCCGCTTTTTTCGGGTCGTCCGCATACAGCGACTGAAGCTGCTGCAGCGCATTGATCCAGTCATTCTTCCGGAAATACGTGCCGCCCCATATCGGCCTTCCGTCCGGCAATAATACCGCGTTCATAGGCCAGCCGCCGTGGCCCGACATCAGTTGCACTGCTTTCATATAGAGCGCATCTATATCCGGGCGTTCCTCCCGGTCTACTTTTATCGAAATGTAGTGTTCGTTCATAATGGCTGCCACCTCTTCATCTTCAAAGCTTTCATGTTCCATTACATGGCACCAGTGGCAGGCCGAGTAGCCAACGCTTACCACGACAAGCTTGTTTTCGCGCTTTGCGGCTTTCAGGGCGGCATCGCCCCATGCTTTCCAGTGAATGGGATTATTGGCATGTTGCAACAGGTAGGGGCTTGTTTCCAGATGAAGTTCGTTCATGGGAGTTTTCTTAGGTTGCGTAAATGTAACAAAACCATTTTTCGTGCGTCTGTTTATTATTGGCGACAGATGTTAAAGGACTCTTAAATGTGCATAGCCGGGCATTCCCGAAACAGGTATTCTGTAAATTTGTAATGACCTATCACCCATAAGACAAACACAAATGGCTACACTGGAAAAATTAAAAAGGCCAGTTTATATAAAGCCGGGAAAAGACGATTTTTTTATAAAGCTGCATCGTGAGGTTGAGGAGAAAGTTTTGGGGAACGACAGCCTCAGGCGCAGGAATATCATTAAGTCGATTTTTTTGCTGGTACTTTATATGGCATTTTACAGCGGAATTTTAATCTTTGGCAACAGCACCCCTTTACTGTTTACCTTTTACATACTCAGCGGGTTTGCCATGATCGTGCTTTTTATTAATGCCTTTCACGATGCAGTGCACGGGGCTATCTTTAAAAAGCCGAAATATAATGACTGGTTTACGTATACGCTCGAATTGTTTGGAAGCAATAAATGGCTCTGGACAAAACGCCACATAAGCCTGCACCACCCTTATCCCAATGTGCCCGACTGGGACAGCGATATCAAGCAGAGCGATATCGTGCGCATTTTTCCCAACAGCCCTTTATTGAGCGTACACCGGTATCAACATATTTATATGTGGCTTATTTATCCGCTGTACACCCTTAACTGGCTTTATATACGCGACTTCAGGGACTTCTTTGGTACAAAGGATAATTATGTAAAACGGGTAGCCGCTATTCCTAAAGCAGAAGTATACCGTTTGTTTGCTGCAAAAGCCTTTAATCTGTTTTACCTGCTTGCCCTGCCTATGATGGTGCTGAACCAACCATGGTATGCCGTTCTTACCGCGTGGCTGGCAATGCACCTTACGGCAAGTATACTGGGAGTGATTGCGCTTGTTTCTACACACGTAGATGAAGAGGCGGTGTTTCCTATACCTGACGAAGGCGGCCGCATACACTCCACGTGGGCCGAACACCAGATGATTGTAACCAAAGATTTCAGCGCTGATAGCCGGCTGGCAAACTTTCTGTACGGGGGCTTCACGCATCATGTAGCGCATCACCTTTTTCCGGGGGTAGGGCATACCTACTACCCGTATATCACGCCCATCATTAAAAAGTATGCGGCAGAATATGGGCTTCCATACACCAACTACCCATTTTATGTTGCAATCCGAAGCCATTTCCGGATGTTGAGGAACAGGGGGAGTGTGGAAAATATCTTTAAAACCGGGGAGTTGTAATGGCCTCACAGCTCTCATTAAGGCATAAGATTACTTATTCCATTGTCCTGACGGTACTGCTGTATGCCGGCGCTGTTTTTTTTCCGGAATTCATATTCCGCCACAAAGCACAATACAGACGGTTTACCGTTTACTACCATTCCGCTATCGATACAACGGGGCTTGAATCGGTCATTGCGAAAAGCGCTTCGCTGCTGCAGGCGTCTCCGTTAGATGACCGGAAAGAACAAAAGGTCTTCCTGTGCGGCTCCTACAGGGAGTTTACTTTTTTCAATCCTTTGTCCTCTTCAGCGTTCGCGGTAAACTATCCGGTGACGCAAAATATATTTGTGGCAAAGGCAGCTATTGCAGTGGATAAAACTTCAAGAAAAGGGAGCGCAACCCAGCGTAGCTTAAGCGCTGTCATCGCCCATGAAACCGTGCACTCCCTGCTGGAACGCCACCTTGGGTACATTGACTATAAAATGCTACCGGTGTGGAAAAATGAAGGGTATTGCGACTACATAGCCCGCGAAAGTTCACTTTCTGAAGCGGAAGGCAGCCAAATGCTCTGTTCGGGAGAAGCGCCAAAGTCACCGTCGCATCAGTATTTCCTTTACCGGAAATGGGTAAGTTACCTGATTGATGTGAAAAAAGTGAGCCACGGGGCGGTGCTTACGCGAGACTATGATAGCAAAGAAACCAGCGTGGCTGCAAGGGCCGCTTTTTGTAAGTAAGTAACTTCAAATATTCTAAATATTTTACGT
>JAGKWW010000045.1 GCA_021151665.1 Flavobacteriaceae bacterium | reverse complement strand
AAACTAGCTGGTACTTTTTTCATTTTTTAATGAAACTCCCCAAACACTTTGGTCGCTTCATTGTACGCACTTTCAAAGCTCATGGGGCTTAGGCCACAATCGGCCTTTACAGAGGTGAAGTAGGACAGCATCTTTTCGGTTGGCATGTTACCGGTCAGTTCATCCTTGGCCATCGGGCATCCGCCAAATCCCTGTATTGCCCCATCAAACCGGCGGCAACCGGCTTTGTAGGCAGCATCCACTTTTTCGTGCCATTTATCAGGAGTGGTATGCAGGTGTGCTCCAAACTCGATTTCAGGGTATAGCGGAATCAGGTTCGCGAACAGGTATTCTATCACATCGGGTGTAGAACTACCTATGGTGTCGCTCAGCGAAAGGATCTTTACACCCATGCCGGCGAGCTTTTGTGTCCACTCGCCCACTACCTCAACGCTCCACGGGTCGCCATACGGGTTACCGAAGCCCATAGAAAGATAGGCCACTACTTCTTTACCGGACGCGTGCGCAACTTCAAGGATTTCCTGTAAAGTGACAAGCGATTCTGCAATCGTCTTATGGGTGTTGCGCATCTGGAAGTTCTCTGATATAGAGAATGGGTAGCCCAGGTATTGTATCTCAGAATGGGCACAGGCGTTTATAGCGCCCTGTGTATTGGCAATGATGGCGAGCAGCTTGCTTTTGGTGGACGACAGGTCGAGCTGCGCCAGAACCTCGGCCGTATCCTGCATTTGCGGGATGGCTTTGGGCGAAACGAAACTGCCAAAATCGAGGGTATCAAAACCTACCCGCAGCAGCGACTGGATGTAAGCAACTTTGCGTTCTGTCGGGATAAACGCTTTGATGCCCTGCATGGCATCGCGAGGGCACTCGATAATTTTGACCTGTTCCATAGAAAACCAAAGATAGCAAAGTTTTTTAATGGAAATAAAAAACCTGAAAGGCTGACGCTACATTTTTTACGGGATACGCAATTTGTTTACCCCTTCGCTAAGAATAGTAAAATATCATCTGGCTTCCAGTATCTTTTTATTTATCGCTTTAACCAGCGCCGGCTTCACAATGTCTATAATATCAAGCAACTGGTCATCGGTGAGGTCCGGGGCAATTTTTAGCAGAATAGGTTTTGCAGCCGGCTTCAGCTTATTTTTTGCCTGAAGGGAAAGGAGCAGTTTTGTCAATGGCTCTTTATCCTGGAGCTCGCGAAGGTTTGGCGTGTTCGGTGAACTCACATTTACCACAAAATAATCTACATAATCATAAAGGGCATCGAAGCATATCTCATAATCCTTTACTGCGTCTTCATTGGGTGTCACCTTATTTTTGCCGATATTCCCCCCAATAAGCACATGGCCCTTTCCTTTCGGGTTTTTCTTTAGCCTTTCTGCAGCAGCGTTTACCCCGCCGTTATTAAAGCCCATACGGTTTATGACGGCGCTGTCTTCGCGCAGGCGGAATAGCCTTTTTTTGGGGTTGCCTTCCTGTGGCTTTGGCGTAAGGGTGCCTATTTCTATAAACCCAAATCCGCAGTTAGAAAGCTCTTTATACAACGTCGCATCCTTATCAAGCCCGGCAGCAAGCCCAACCGGATTCTTGAATTTCAGCCCGAAAACCTCGCGCTCAAGCCGCAAATCATTTACTTCATATAGCGACTTCATTATGCTTCCGATACCGGGAATACGGTTGATAAATCGAAGGGAGTCAAAAGTGAAATGGTGCACTTTTTCGGGGTCGTAGCGAAAAAGCAGCGGCCGTATAAGGGATTTGTACATAGTTGTTGTGTTGTTTGGGCAAAAATAAGGATAATGGCGGGTGTTTCATAATTTTTTAGATTTAGCCCTCGCCCATTTGCATATGTATCCGCAATGTGTATATTTGAAAACCATATAAAATAATAATGAACAAAGAGCTGGAACAATTAGTCGAATATGCCATCAATGACGGCGTTATCACTGCAAAAGAAAAAAAAGTGCTTATAAAAAGAGCATTAATGCAAGGTTTTGATATCGATGAACTGGAAATGATACTGGAAGGGAAGCTCGGCAGTATCAACAACGATCGCGAAGATGATAACCCGGTAAGAAAATGTCCGAGTTGCGGAGAGATACTTACCGGATATTCTAACGTGTGCGAAGCGTGTAATTATATAGTGGATCTGGATAGCGAAGACATTATGCCCATAACCGATATATTCCAGGATATCGAAAAGACATTGAGGCATTTGTCAAACTTTGGGGAATCTAAAGGTAAATACATTTTTAACGACCTGTTCAAGATCTTAATTACCGGCGGCCTGTACATTGTTTATAAAGTAATTAAAGGAGAACCCCTGTTTGTAGAAGAGGGCGATGATTTTAACGACCTGCTGGAAGACTTTGATTCACGCGCCAATTTTAGCATACTGCCCTATCAGCGTGACGCTGAAATTATGAAAAAGATTGCGGCCTATAAGGTAAAAAAAGACAGCATAGTTAGGGAACGCAGAAGAAGCGCGTTGATATGGGGATTGATCTGGCTTGCCATTACGGTGTCTGCAATGGTGCTGGCGATAAAATTCTGGCCGAAATTCCCGGACAGAAAGCCAACGCCTTCAGACATGGTAGAAAAATACATCAAAGAAAAAAACATAGGCAAAGCGAGAGCATTTCTTCCTGGTGTAGAGCGGGAAAGTAAACGAAGTGACTTTGAATATTCTATTAAAGAACTGGAAATGGATAGCCTTCTTAATGAAGCAAAAGATTATGACGCCGCCTTAAGGATTGTAAATCTTGAGAACTCCTTTTCACGGGATACTAAGATTGATGAAATTATAGATAAGGAAGTAAAGGAGCTTATCGAAAACAAAGAGTTTCGAAAGGCCCGCGAACGCGCTAAGCTGGCAAGTTACTTACACCAGTCATCACTTGAAAGCCAGATTGAATTAGCAGAAAAACTAGACAAAAAACGATGAGTATCATAAATTTTTTCAGAGGGAATGAGGGTGGTTTTATGGATATTATCCGCTGTGATGAACAGGACTACCTCGTAAAAAAATGGTCTCCGGGCGAAGGCCATGACCAAACAAAGAAAGAGAATGCCATACGTTACGGCAGCCGGATCAGGGTAAAGCCGGGTGAGGCGGCTGTGTTCTTCTATAAGAAAGACGACGGCTCAATGGTTGACATCATTACCGGACCAGCAGACGAAGGTATAAAAACGGCCAACTTCCCCGTACTCGCAAGTATTGTAGGTGCAGCCTTTGGAGGCGATTCGCCATTTATGGCAGAGATCTATTTCGTAAACCTTCAGCAGAACCTGCAAATTAAGTTCGGGATACCTTATTTTGATGTGTTTGATGCGCGTTTTCCAGACCTTGGGGTTCCTTGCGCTGTCAGGGGTACAATGACCCTTAATGTAACCGACATACCAAATTTTATCAAGCTTTACAGGCTTATCAATTTTGAACTATCCGATCTTGAAATGCGTATAAAAGACCTCTTTACACGCAAAATAAAGTCGGTTATATTATCACTGCCTATAGACACCGGGCTCCCCTTATTACAAATGGAGAGGCGCCTTGATGATATCAATAGCTATGTGATAAACAAACTGGGTTCCGAACTTCAACAGGATTTTGGCGTTAACCTGAAACGCCTTGATATTTCGGCGATCGAGATGGATAAAAACGACCCGAACTACATTCAGTTTCGCCGTACCACAGCGGATCAGCAAAGCCGTTATATCGATGCCCGTACCGGTATAGAGATCACTAACCTTGAGGAAATGGCACGCATCAACAGGAAGGAGCTGGAAATGGGAGTGGAAGCTCGGAACTTCGCCGTTCATCAACTCGATCTCCAGGCCGATATACTGAAAACTGCTGCAGGCAACCTTGGCGAAATGGGCAATATGTCCGGCGGTGGCTTCAGTCCCGCAGGTATGATGGCCGGTATGGCAATTGGAGGCACTATGGGAAGCAATATCGGCGGAATGATGGGCAATATAACCAATACGCCCCCACCCCCGCCGGGAGAATCTTATCATATCGCGATAAATGGCCAACAGTCGGGGCCTTACACTATCCCGCAGCTTAAAGACTTCGCCAAAAGCGGCGCTTTTACAAAACACCATTACGTATGGAAGGCAGGAATGGCAGGGTGGGAAACAGCAGAAACTGTTAGTGCTTTTGCTGCTTTATTTTCTGAGATGCCACCGCCACCGCCGCCAGCCTCCAAATAATCAATAATGAAATTAAATCCTGTAACTTCCGTCATAGCCGTTGGCATCAGTCTTATCATAGCCTATGGTTTTTATAGCTTTGGCAGCACCAGTCATAAGATCATTTTGGCCGGCGGAAGTTTTGTGTTTAGTGCGGCGACCCTGATTCCCGCGCTCGGCGTAAGCTTGTCTAATTACAGGAAAAATATGAATATGCGTGCCACTGCCTTCGTATTCTTTATTGTAGCTGTTATAACCCTGTCACTGTTTTCCTTCGCCGAAATCGGGCAACAGGCATTCATTGTATTTTCCGGTATACTATTCTTGCTATATCTGCTTGTACTTTATTACCTGGCCCGATCGGCCGCATCATGAGCGAATAGCATTATTGGTTAAGCTTCTATGGGCTTTCGCCACGCTGCATTTAGATTGAGCGGGACTGAAACTTAGGCAGTCCTAAATTGTAACATTTCCTGCCTTTGGCTACTAATGGGCTAATGATTAACTTCGCAAAAAACAAACGTACATGAAGAAAATATTATGGCTCTTCCTGCTTTCGGGGATGGCCGCTACAGCACAAAAAAACCTAACCATACAGGAGGCTACCTTCGGGCAGTACCAGGCATTTGCCCCATCGGGCTATGTATCGCCGCACTGGAGGCCTGATACCAAAACGATTACCTACCTTGACCCTACGTATGCTAAACTGATGATGCGCAGTGATGAGGGGCAATGGGCGGAGAAAGAGCTGGCTACCAAAGATCAGCTGACAGCAGCGCTTAAAGCAAAGTTTCCGGCTGAAAGCTTTAACCTGCGGATGTTTCCGTACAATTATGAGTGGAAAGACAAGTCTACACTCTCCCTCACTATTCCTGCCGAGAACAATACCTACCTCGTAGGATTTGACGTCGACACAAAGCAACTTAAAAATGCGGTAGCTATATCGCCGGAAGCGGGGCAGCAATTTGCTTCGCCAAACGGCCAGATGGTGGCCTGGACAAAAGATAATAACATCATGATCACTTCCGGCGGAAATGTGACTGCGGTTACAACCGACACCGATGCCGGCATTGTAAACGGTAGCGACTACGTTCACCGCCAGGAATTCGGCATCAGCCGGGGTATGTGGTGGAGCCCGTCTGGCGATAAGCTGCTATACTATCGTAAAGATGAAACCATGGTGGCTAAGTTTCCGCTGGTACAATGGAGCGAACGCATTGCAAAAGCGAAAGATATTCGCTACCCTATGGCCGGAGAAAAAAGTGAAGAAGTAACACTTGTAGTATATTCGGTAAGCGGCAAAAACAAAGTGACACTTAATACGGGCGAACCAAAAGAGCAATTCCTGACCTGCGTAACCTGGGCACCAGATGGTAAGAGCATTTTTGTCGGCCTGCTCAATCGTGGGCAAAACCACCTGAAGATGAACCAGTACGATGCGGCTACAGGAAACCTTATCCGCACACTGTTTGAAGAAAAAGCCGAAACCTACGTAGAGCCGCTGCATAACCTCGAGTTTGTGCCCGGCAACAACAGCCAGTTCTTATACCGCAGCGAAAAAGACGGTTACGAGCAACTGTACCTTTACGACATAAGCGGTAAACTCATCAAAAAACTTGGCTTTAAAGATGTTGTAATTACCGATTTCCTCGGCTTTGATTCAACAGCTAAAAATGCATTCTACACAGGCACTGCCAATAATGGTCTCGACAGGCAGCTTTACAAGGTGGAGCTTAAATCAGGCAAGACGACACAGCTCACTCAGGGCAGCGGTACGCATACTGCAAGTGTAAGCAGCGACGGAACCATTATTTATGACAGCTTCAACAATTTCACGACACCAAATGATGTAAGTATTATTAAAGGTGGAAAATCGACAAACCTTCTTAAAGCTGCTAACCCTTACGAAGGAAAAACAGTACTGCCAAAAATGGAACTGGTTGCCATTACTTCGGCCGATGGAAAAACCCCGCTCAACGGACGCATCATTTATCCGGCAAATTTTGATGCCTCAAAAAAATACCCGGTAATGCTTTACATTTATGGTGGCCCTCACGCGCAGCTGGTAAACAATGAATGGCTGGGCGGCGCTTCACTGTTTGATTATTATATGGCGCAGCAGGGCTACGTGGTATTTACGCTGGATAACCGTGGCAGTGATGCGCGCGGACGCGATTTTGAGCACGTGGTGCACCGCAACCTTGGCGTAAATGAAATGGCCGACCAGATGAAGGGTATCGAATACCTGAAAAGCAAAACGTTTGTAGATGGCGACAAGATTGGCGTATATGGCTGGAGCTTTGGCGGTTTTATGGCAACTTCATTGATGCTTGACCATGCTGATGTATTTAAGGTAGGCGTTGCAGGCGGCCCGGTTGTTGACTGGAAATACTACGAGATCATGTATGGCGAGCGCTATATGGATACGCCACAGGAAAACCCTGAAGGTTATAAAAACACCGCGACCACCGGCAAAGCGTCAAAGCTAAAAGGGCGCTTGCTGATGATACACGGAGCGCAGGATAATGTGGTGGTACAACAGCACAGCATGGAGTTTATCCAGGCTTGCATTGCAGCAGGTAAGCAGGTTGATTATTTCTTGTATCCTACCCATGAGCATAACGTTCGCGGCAAAGACAGGATTCACCTGAACCAAAAGATCGCCGACTATTTTGACACATACCTTAAGAAATAACAAAAGGCCTCCTGTTACGGAGGCCTTTTCGTTTGTATTATTTTCTTATTATTTAAGCAGGAAGTTAACGCCAACATTGAATGCGCCGCGGGAGTTGGTCTCCAGGTTGCTGTAGTTCCGCGTGTCTTTAATTACGTCGGTAAGTCCTGCCTGTCCTTCATATTCGATGAAAAACTTGAGGTAGTTGTTAAGCGGTATTTTTACACCAATACCGTAGGCAAGCCCGAAATCGGTTGCTTCCGTCTGGTTCTTTACATCGTTATTAAATACCGTGTCTTCGGCATTCAGTAGAAATCCTACGTAAGGGCCGAAGTCAAGGTACCAGTTGTTGGTGCGCCCAAAATGCCAGTTGGCCATAACGGGTACCGTGATGTAATTGAGGTTAAAATCGGTAAGATAAAGATCGTCGGTATCCGTCAGCGGGTCATAAATAGAAATGTAATCGTTGTCCCATCCTTTGCGGTCATAGATTACTTTCGCTTTGATGCTCCACTCATCATTAAAATAATAATCAGCTGAAAAACCGAGATTGAAGCCGCTACTGAAGTCCGGGCCATTATAACCATTGTAGTCATAATAATCAATCCCGCTTACGATAGAATAATTGTAGCCCACGCCAAAACCGAGCTCTAGATTTCCTTTTTCCTGGGCGCTCAATCCAATGGTTGCAAATAGCGCCGCTGCTAAAAGTTGTAATTTTTTCATGTTTGTTATTTTTGCAAACTTATGAAAATTGCGGCACGTTGGTTATAAATTCCTTAGAAACTACGAATTACAAACTGAAACGTGGTGGGTGGGGTTTGGGATAAACCACAACCGTTAAATAACCTCAGCCGCGACCTGCTTTACACCAACTTTGCTACCTTTGGCAAAATCATTTGTTACCACATGGACAGGAGAAGATTTTTCAGGAACGGCTCGCTTTTTACTTTGGGCGCTACCGTTCTCAATCCTTTTGAAAGCAATGCATCAGTACCGGCGGTAAACGCTATTGGCAAAAACAAAAAAGCAAAGAATATTATATTCCTCGTCAGCGATGGTATGAGCACCGGCACACTCAACATGGCTGACCTCTACCTTTCGCGGAAAACGGGCAAAGGCTCTAACTGGCTGCAGCTTTATAAAGATCAACGGGTGAACCGTGCCCTGATGGATACAGCTTCTGCAAGTTCTATTGTAACGGACAGTTCTGCCGGAAGCTCCTCCTGGGGCGGCGGTGTACGCGTGAAAAACGGCGTGCTCAATATCGCGCCCAATGGCGACAAGCCGATGCCGATCTGGCAAAAATTTAAAAAAGCCGGAAAGATGGCAGGGTGCGTAACTACGGTTCCGATTACCCATGCCACGCCTGCAGGCTTCTGCGTAAACAATGACAGCCGCAATGCCCAGCAGGATATTGCGGAAGACTACCTGCGTCTGGGTTTTGATATTATGATGGGAGGCGGCAACAACTACTTTAGCGCCGCCGCCCGAAAAGATAAAAAAGATATGTACGCGGAATACCGCGCCAAAGGCTGGACAGTAGCCCGGACAAGAAGCGAGATGCTCGCCGCCGGAAACGATAAGCCGGTACTTGGCGTATTTGCCGATGATGCGCTGCCGTATACGATAGATCGCCGTAGCAACAAGCAGCTAACCGACACCACTCCGACCCTGGCCGAAATGGCTCAAAAAGCGATCGACCACATGAAGGGGCATAAGAACGGGTTTGTACTTCAGGTAGAGGCCGGAAAGGTGGACTGGGGCGCACATGCAAATGATATCGGAGCGCTGTTATATGACCAGGTGGCTTTTGATGAAGCCGTAAAGGTGGCTATCGATTTTGCCGAAAAGGACGGCGAAACATTGGTAATCATTACTACCGACCACGGGAATGCCAACCCGGGAGTGATCTATGGCAAAGATGCCAATACCAACTTTGACAGCCTGCAGAAGTTTACGCAAACCAATGAGTGGATTCTCAACGAGATAAAGCCAAATTTTACAGCAGCCCAAGTGCGCGACCTTATACAGCAGGCTAATTCGCACACCATATCAGATGAAGAGGCAAAAACCATTTTAAGCTACTATGACGGGCTGCATAAAGAGGAAGGATTGTACAATTACAAAAAGCTGCCCTACAAGGCATTCGCCGAAATGCAAAAAGCGCGTACCTCGGTAGGATGGATCAGTATGGACCACTCCGCAGATTATGTTGAGCTCGCGATGTTTGGCCCGGGAAGCCAGTTGCTAAAGCCTTTTGTAAAAAACATCGATCTGCACTACCTTATGCTGGAAGCCGCTGAAGTGGAGAATAAGTTTTAGAAATAAGCTAATTAATATTCTTCCTACAGCAGGACGATAAACCGCCTTGTCCTTCTGAACGGAATGCAATGAAGTGAAGAATCTCTCATGACAAGATCCTTCCTTCGTCAGGATGACAAACCGCCTTGTCATCGTAACAAAGCGCAGCGGACTGGAAGAACCTTTTTTAAGTTTATGACAACACATTCCATTTCGAGCGGAGTGCAACGTAGTCGAGGAATCTCAAAACCGGAGTTGATGAAACACTTGATTAAAATAATGCTTGTATTATTTTTACTGATTACACAGGCATGCAACTTTTCCGATAAAAAAGAGAACACTCAGTATCTCAACCGTCATCGGCCTTTGAAGACCCGGGTAATAGATATATCGTTTCAACGAAACGGGCTGTATCTGAATGGTGTGGAGTTTTACTCGGGCGGAATCAGTGGGTACACTAAATTCCACGTTGGTGATTCCCTGGTTAGTTTAGATAGAATAAAACCGCCCTTCATGCTTATAAAGAAGGAGGACAATGACACCCTTACTATTATTAAAGGGAATCAGAAATTTGTTCTGTATAGTATAGACAAAGCGATCGAGGAAGGAAGAAAATAGAATTAATAATGGCTCACCATTTTTCCATTTCGAGCGGAGTGCAACGAAGTCGATAATCTCTATAACAAAAAAACGCCCCTCGTTCAAGGGGCGTTTCCGTATTATTTTACATCCATTAATTCTACATCAAAAATCAGCGTTGCATTTGGCGGGATAACGCCCCCCGCGCCACGCTCGCCGTAGCCAAGGTTGCTCGGGATCACGAAGCGCGCCTTATCGCCTACGCTAAGCAATGCAATGCCTTCATCCCATCCTTCAATAACGTGGCCTTTTCCTAACGGGAAATCGATTGGCTTCTTACGCGTGTAAGAAGAATCGAATACCTGGCCGTTTGGCAGCATCCCTTTATAGTGTACCGATACAGTACGCCCTTTTTCAGCCTGCTTGCCATTACCCTTCTGGATGATCTGGTAACGAAGTCCGCTTGCTGTTTTTTCAAAACCGGCAGCCAGTTTCTCCATTTCTTCTTCCGCCCTCTTTTGGGTTTCGGCTACACGCTTTTCACGTGCACCTTCAAACGTACGGAACGCCTCTATCGCATTCCAGTTCTTAGCTTCATCGCCTTCGCGGATGATCTCTACACTCTCGATAGTATCGCCCTGTGCAATGGCGTCAACCACATCCTGGCCTTCAACCACGTGCCCGAAAACAGTGTGCTTGTTATCAAGCCATGGCGTTCCCACATGCGTGATGAAGAACTGTGAACCGTTTGTGCCGGGACCCGCATTCGCCATAGAAAGCACGCCGGGCCCGCTGTGTTTCAGGTCTGGGTGA
Source organism: Flavobacteriaceae bacterium (assembly GCA_021151665.1). Lineage (GTDB taxonomy): Bacteria > Bacteroidota > Bacteroidia > Flavobacteriales > Flavobacteriaceae > Flavobacterium. The sequence goes on along the minus strand of JAGKWW010000045.1, from coordinate 12,890 downwards.
AACTCATCGTCAAACTGGTAGCCCGGTCCGCCTGCGCCTGTTCCGTTAGGGCAACCGCCCTGTATCATAAAGTCAGGGATCACACGGTGAAATTTCAGTCCGTTATAATATGGCTTGCCTTGCGGCTTCTCGTTATTCTCAAGGTTCCCTTCTGCAAGGCCCACAAAGTTGCCTACAGTTCCGGGAGTTTTATCGTGCGTCAGCTTTACAAGGATGCTTCCTTTCGCTGTATTGAATTTCGCGTAAATGCCGTTTTCCATTCTGATTGTTTTTGCTGTTTGAAGTGCAAATTTAATAATAATATCGGTAGGCATTGTCATAACAAAAACGTAAATCTGACAACACCGTCGCGCGACAAAAATGGCACGAAAATCGTATCTTTGTAAAAAAAGCTAAACGAATGAAATTTAAGGTAGTATCTGATTACCAACCCATGGGCGACCAGCCCGAAGCGATACGGCAACTGAGTGAAGGGATAAAGGCGGGAGAGAAGTTCCAGACGCTGCTTGGCGTTACAGGATCGGGTAAAACCTTTACCATGGCTAATGTTGTAGAGCAGGTGCAAAAGCCCACGCTGGTTCTGGCCCACAACAAAACCCTTGCGGCGCAGCTTTACAGCGAGTTTAAGCAGTTTTTCCCGAACAATGCCGTGGAATACTTTGTATCGTATTACGACTATTACCAGCCGGAAGCTTACATACCGGTTTCGGGGACTTACATAGAAAAAGACCTTTCGATAAACGAGGAACTGGAGAAGATGCGCCTCAGCACTACCTCTGCCCTGCTCTCGGGGCGGCGCGATGTTTTGGTGGTGGCGTCGGTTTCGTGCCTGTACGGTATCGGTAACCCGGTAGAGTTCCAGAAGAATGTGGTCTCGCTGACGAAGAACCAGGTCATCTCGCGTACCAAACTACTTCACCGCCTGGTGCAGAGCCTTTATGCACGTACAGAGGGTGACTTCACGCCCGGTACGTTCCGCATTAAGGGCGATACGGTGGAAGTGTTCCCAAGCTATGGCGACGAACCCTTCCGCATCCACTTTTTTGGCGATGAAATTGAAGAGATCGAGGCGTTTGAAAAAACCTCATCAAAAGTGCTTGAGAAATATGACCGGCTGAATATTTATCCGGCTAACATGTTTGTTACCAGTCCCGATGTGTTGCACAATGCCATTTGGGAGATACAGCAAGACCTGGTAAAACAGGTGGATTATTTTAAGGAAATAGGTAAGCACCTTGAGGCCAAGAGACTTGAAGAGCGTACCAATTTCGACCTTGAGATGATACGCGAACTTGGCTATTGCTCGGGTATCGAGAATTACTCCCGCTACCTCGACCGAAGGCTTCCCGGTACACGCCCGTTCTGCCTGCTTGATTATTTCCCGAAAGACTATCTGATGGTGATCGATGAGAGCCACGTAACCGTAAGCCAGGTGCATGCGATGTACGGCGGCGACCGCTCGCGCAAAGAAAACCTTGTAGAATACGGCTTCCGCCTGCCTGCCGCGATGGACAACCGTCCGCTTAAGTTTGAGGAATTTGAGGCGCTGCAGAATCAGGTGGTGTACGTGAGCGCCACTCCGGCTGACTATGAGATGCAGAAATCACAGGGTATCTATGTAGAACAGGTGATACGGCCTACGGGACTGCTTGACCCGATCATTGAGATACGCCCGAGCCTGAACCAGATAGACGACCTGATCGAAGAAATACAACAACGCGTGGAAGTTGACGAGCGCGTACTCGTGACGACACTTACCAAGCGTATGGCCGAGGAGCTGGCAAAATACCTGACGAAAGTATCCATCCGTTGCCGCTATATCCACAGCGAAGTCGATACACTTGAACGTGTCGAGATCATGCAGGACCTGCGCAAAGGTTTGTTCGATGTACTTATCGGGGTGAACCTTTTGCGGGAAGGTTTGGACTTACCGGAAGTATCTTTGGTAGCAATTCTTGATGCGGACAAAGAAGGCTTCCTGCGCAGTAACAGGTCACTGATACAGACCGTAGGCCGTGCTGCCCGTAACGTAAACGGTAAGGCTATCATGTACGCCGATAAGATAACCGACAGTATGCAGCGTACGATTGACGAGACCAACTACCGCCGTGAGAAGCAACACAACTTCAACGTTGAGAGAGGTATCGTGCCAACAGCGCTGAATAAGAAGATCGACAGCGCATTAGTGAAGAGCCCGATCACATCATTCCACTACGACAATTCGCCTAAAATTGCCGCAGAACCGGATACTGCCTACATGAGCAAAATCGATATTGATAAGATCATCCGCGAAAAGCGCAAGGCGATGGAAAAAGCAGCAAAGGAGCTCGACTTTTTACAGGCGGCTAAATTGAGGGATGAAATTAAGGTGCTGCAAGAGAAGATATAGACATTGGCTTTATGAACATTTTAAAAAAAGAACTCGACGCAATACTCTCGAAGTTTGGAGTGATGAATCTTTCACTTCCTTTGTTTCACGCCCATAAGTATGGAATCAGGTTTGAGCTTGGTATGTACGCAGAAACTCATGAAAAGTACATCGATGATCTTTTAGTACGTGCGAATACATTGTATGAGGCTGTTTTCGAACCGGATGCAGAGATTGTAGTTGTGTTATTCCGCAGTTTTTGGGGTACCGAAAAACACCGGCGGATTCGGGCTGGAAGCTATCTGATGCGTTGTATCTACGGGAAAAGGCAGGTGTACTTCAAAAAAGATATGAAAAAGTTATATATCCATGGTGATGATGATCCGGATTACAGATATTGTATGGCAGTGATAAAGTCTAAAGGGGCGCAGGCCGATCACCGAAAAATATTTCGTGCTATAGCCGAACGTGAGTATTCACTTCCTCACCAGATTTCTATACCAGGGTGGAATGTGGTATTCATCCATCCTGAAAAATCTATCATGTTATATATGTATGATGACCGCGGCCTTGATATTGTAGCAGCAGAAAAAGAAACGTTATCAACCTTGTACCATCGCTTCAATAGCTGGATTCTTGACTATGACCGAAAAAAAATTATGCAAAGCCTCGGTATCAATTCGTAACTTTAGAAATTATCAACTAAATTAAAATTCGGATGAACACCCTCTCCTACTTTGAAATCCAGGCTGCAGATGTGCAAAAAGCTAAAGTGTTTTACGAAAATGTATTTGGCTGGAACTTTGTGCGCGAAACCTTTACGCCTATAGAATATTACCGTATAGAAACTGCAACACTATTCGGCGGATTGCTGGAGCGACCGGCAGCCACCCCACCGCCGGGCCAGGGCACCAATGCTTTTACCTGTTCTTTTCAGGTAGAAAACTTTGATGCCACAGCTCAGATAATTATTGACAACGGCGGACAGGTAGCCATGCCGAAATTTCCTGTTCCGATGCGTTACTGGCAGGGTTATTTCTTGGACACCGATAACAATGTGTTTGGAATCATGGAAGTGGATAAGTACGCGGGCGTTAAATCCAGGCCTCCTGGATCAGAATGACATTATATCAACCCCTTTCTTCGCCGCTTCAAAATCCGTTATAAGCTCCCTTACAATATCTCCCGCCGGTTTTATCTCGTTGATAAGCCCTGCGATCTGGCCTATTTCAAGTTCGCCTTCCTCCAGGTCGCCTTCAAACATACCTTTCTTGGCCCGGGCGCGTCCGAGCAACGTTTTCAGGTCATCTACTGTCGGCGAAGTTGCATACAGCGCCACCACGTCATGAAAGAACTTGTTTTTAATCAGGCGAACAGGCGCCAGTTCTTTCAGAGTGACATGCGTATCTCCATCTTGTGCATCAAGTATTGCTTTCTTAAAGTTATCATGGGATGACGATTCTACAGATGCAGCAAAACGGCTGCCCACCTGAACACCATCAGCACCCAGCACCATCGCGGCGAGCATTCCCCTGCCTGTGGCAATTCCCCCCGCGGCAATAAGCGGCACGGTCAGTTTTTCTTTTACCATTGGTATCAGCGTGAAGGTTGTCGTTTCCTCGCGCCCGTTATGTCCTCCGGCTTCAAAGCCTTCGGCGACAACGGCATCTACCCCGGCTTCCTGCGCTTTCAGGGCAAACTTGACGCTGCTTACCACATGCACTACGGTAACATCGCGTTCCTTTAGCCATGCGGTCCATGTTTTTGGGTTACCGGCCGAAGTAAAAACGATCTTTACGCCTTCTTCGGCAATGATGTTCATAATCTCTTCAATGTTGGGATAAAGCATCGGCACGTTGACACCGAAAGGCTTATCCGTCGCTTTCTTGCATTTCTGTATATGCTCCCGAAGCACCTCCGGATACATAGAGCCAGCGCCCAAAAGCCCAAGCCCACCTGCATTGCTTACTGCACTCGCAAGCTTGTAACCACTGGCCCAAATCATGCCGGCCTGAATTATAGGATATTGAATATTGAAAAGTTGTGTTATTTTGTTCATGGCTTATTAGTTTGATATACTAGTTTATTTTCTCCAAAAAAATTGTGACCGATGTCAACCGTAACCTTCTCGCCCCGGCTATCATTATAAGTGAAGTGCTGCCCGTCAGATATTATGGTTATATCGCCGCACTGTAGCTTGTAACTGGGGGTAAATTGTATCACAGACGACTTTGCAGATCTCAACAGCTTTTTTAAAAAATAAGATTCTGCAGCAGTAAGGCTAAAAGATCTCCTCTTTCCTGTAACTTGAAAATCACCCCTTCCGGGCTCAAGGCCTTCTGTAAACAAACGGTCAGGTATGTACTGCGAGTAATAATTTAAAGGCAAATAGGCAAATACCAATTCCGGAGGGCCGGAAACCATATAGTCATCTACGCTCTTCACAACCGTTCCGTTTTTAATAAAAGCTATAGAACATGTGGCACCATCCGTAATAGGTTTAGAATACGAACTTTTTAGACTGGAGTAATCTATTTTACGGAATCGGGCCAGTATACGATTCAATTCAGTTGGCTTTAATTTCAAACGGGCACGCCCGTTTCTTTTGTTGTAGCTGTGGCCCAAAAAATCAAGTTCTCCGGTTTTTTTTAAGTGAACATCATTTATCGGGCAGCTTCCGTAACAGGCTCCTGCCGACACAATAACTTCATCAAAGTCGAAAGGATGAAGTTTTTCGTAATGCTGTTTTATAAAAGTACGCGACCCCTCTTTGTACGCAAATTTAAGCGTGTCGCCGCCCAGGTATCCTATCTTGTATGATACTTTTATACTATCATTGAATTCGATTAAAAGACTATCGCCTTTGATGCTAAAACTACCTTCAGGGCCTATCATCGGCCGCAACGTATCTTTGCCTGTCACATAATGGAACGGCTTTACCTCGCAGTATCCACCTTTTTCAAACAAAAATCCAGACCTGTACATAGGAAAGTATGGCAGCAGGGAATCAGGCGGACGGATTTCTTCCAGCCAGTCACCGTATAGTTTTTTTTCATCCCACCGGCTTTTCTGCTGGCACGACACCAACCCGAGTGCTACGACCAAAACCATTAAAATCCGGCACTTCATTTCTTAAGTAGTTTCCCGTGAAAATTGTAAGGCGCCGCGATATCATAAACGTAAACGCCCTGTGGCAACTGCGCCACATCTATCGCTTCGTTAGATGAAAATGTTGTATAAAGCACCCTCTGACCTATCGAATTATAAATAGTAATAGTCGCCTGACTATCATCTTCCGGCAACGCAATTTTTAAATAGTTGTTTGCGGGATTTGGATAAAGAAAAACCTTCTCCCCTTGCAATTGTGGTTCATCGGTACGGAGCAGCGCCTGGGCAAAATCAGGGATACCATAGCCATAAAAGTTATCCGGGTTGGTATATCTGTCGGCGCTCTGTTTAATGAGCTGTACCAGCTGGCTGTTGGTGAGCTGTGGTAAAGCCTGCCATAAACACGCTGCCAGTCCGCAAATGATGGGCGAAGAAAGTGACGTGCCGTTTACCGTAGTAATACTGCCGGTAGGCGTCGCTACCACTGCTGATACGCCCATTGCCATTACGTCGGGTTTTATCCTGCCATCAGAAGTTGGGCCATACGAACTAAAGGTCGCCCTTACCTCAGATGAATTTACCGCGCCAATGGTAAGCACACCCGGTGCATCGGCCGGCACCGAGATAAAGGGGTTGACTGTCGTACCCGAGTTTCCCGCCGCGACTATTACGACCATGCCTTTTGAGAATGCGATATTTGCCCCGCGTGAAATGAACGATGTTTGCCCGTCGAGGTCAGAATAGGTGTAACTATAAGAGGGCTTATCATAAGTAAAATATCCGAGCGATGTATTGATAACATCTACACCCAGGCTATCGGCAGCTTCCGCGGCCTGTACCCAATAGGATTCTTCCACCGGGTTTTCGCCTGCAGTATCTTCCGTTACAAAAAGGTAATAATGAGCGTCGGGCGCGGTACCTACAAGCTGTCCTTCGAGGTATCCTCCCATCGATGAAAGCACCATGGTACCATGATTGCCCCCGGTATACACATCGGTATTGCCAGATACATAATTGTATCCGCCCAATATCAGATTATTATCGTTTAGCCGCTGAAAGGGCTGCGTGGTATTAACTCCCGGAAAGCCGTTATCCATTACAGCGATCACCTTTCCTGCACCGGTAAAATCCTGCTGATGTAAGGTTTGCCCATTAAGCATCGTGATCTGGGTGGATGAACTCCCGTAGTTATAACTTGCCAGGGCGGTAGCAATCCGTTGGGTTGGCTTCGCAATCACGGGCCTTACACCCTTCCCGGTATTGAGCGAGCCATCAGCAAAATCTATCGAACTCACATAAGGAAGCTGGGCCAATGAATTAATACCGGCGACGGTTCCGCGCACATGTACAGCGTTCATCCATTTTGACCGGGCCATTACCGTTATGCCCTGCGATGATGTTACCCCTGAGAGATAGGCGGAAGTAATTGGCACGTCCTGGTTGTTTAGTGCAATTCCCTGAGCAGATCGCCTGTCGAGTGCGCGCTGGGTGAGCATTTCGAGCGGATTTGCAAGATAGTAGGCGGCATCCAGCTTATCGGTGAAATAAACCCATGCATCTTCCTGCGCAAAACATTGGCTGCATAGTAAGATCAGGAAGGACACCAGTATTTTTTTCATTGAATGTTTCGATGTTTGTTACCGGAACGTGGTTTTTCACAAAGAAACCAAATATACAAAAGATAAAGCGCTGCGATGTTGGCGGTGGTTTAAAAAGTTTATTTTTGCGAAGGAATTTTTCACTATGCTTTACCTCATCCTTAGTATTCTGTGTAGTGTATCTGTGGGGATAATTTTTAAAATAACCCGCGGATATGCCGTTAACATCACACAGATACTTGCCGCCAATTATGCCATAGCTTTTATACTTTGTTATCTCTTCTTTCAACCGGATGTAGCTGCAATCCCGATCAATGCCCCCTGGCCTGTCTACGCAATCCTTATACTATTGATGCCGTCAGTTTTCATTTTCCTGGCATCATCGGTCAAATTTATGGGAATCGTAAAAACCGACGCGGCGCAGCGGTTATCACTGTTCATCCCCATACTTGCGGCATGGCTTTATTTCGGCGAAAAATTCAACGACCTGAAAATTGCAGGACTCGTTGCAGGATTTCCGGCTATTGCGCTTATCCTATACAAAAAGCAGGACAATTTATCTAACAAGTGGTATTACCCCGCCATAGTACTGGTAGGATTTGGTATTGTCGATATTCTTTTTAAACAGCTTGCGCTACATAACGACATACCCTATACCACTTCGTTGTTCATCGTTTTCGGGGGTGCGCTTGCGATAACACTTGTAGGGTTGGTTTATGAAATAATCATCAGGCATAAAAAGCCCGCCATTATCAACCTTGCGTTTGGAGCCCTGGTAGGTATCTTTAACTTTGGCAACATCCTCTTTTACCTGAAAGCGCATAAAGCCTTTTCGGAAAATCCTTCTACAGTATTCGCTGCAATGAACATCGGGGTAATAATCACCGGCAGCCTTGTGGGAATACTGGCCTTTCGCGAAAAGCTATCGAGAATCAATTACCTCGGTATCCTGCTCGCGCTTATCGCCATTGTGCTTATCACTTTGTCACAACTTAAGGCCTGAGGCCATAATCGTTCGGGCAAAACCGAAAGCCGGGAAGTAATTATTACCTTTGCAGGGCTAACACCTTTCAAACCATGCTTCAGCACGCTATTAAGCGCTACCTTGACAACTTCAGGGGCTTTCGCCGCGAGGTATGGATACTCGCCATCATTACATTCATCAATCGGGCCGGCACAATGGTGCTTCCCTTCCTATCCAAATATTTAAAGGAAGACCTGCATTTCAGTTATAGCCAGATAGGCTGGGTTATGGTATGCTTTGGTGCCGGATCCATGATAGGCTCATGGCTCGGTGGTAAACTATCCGACAAGATCGGATTCTATAAGATCATGGTTTTCAGCCTCTTTACTACCGGCTGCGGATTCCTTGCCATACAATTTGTACATTCTTTTGAAGGGCTGTGCGTTTCTATGTTCGGTATTATGGTTATTGCCGATATGTTTCGCCCGGCCATGTTCGTTTCGCTTAGCACTTATGCCAAACCAGAAAACCGCACCCGTGCGCTCACGCTGGTACGGCTTGCAGTAAATCTCGGTTTTGCCGCCGGGCCTACATTAGGCGGGCTTATTATCATGAATAGCGGATATAACGGTTTATTCTGGGCTGACGGGCTTTCCTGTATTATCTCGATACTTCTCTTCGTTTTGCTGGTAAAAGAAAAGAAAGCCGTTCGTGCCGTCAATTCCCTTCCGCACACCGAAAATAATATCGATAGCATTTGGAAAGACAAACTATTCCTGATCTTTCTTTTCAGCAGCTTTGCTACGGCAGTAGTATTCTTCCAGCTTTTTACTACGCTGCCGCTGTACCATAAAGAGTGGTATGGGCTTACCGAGATCCATACCGGGCTGCTTATGTCGATGAACGGGCTGCTGATCTTTGCACTCGAAATGCCCATTGTAGGTTTTGTCGAAAGAAAGAGCCTGCCGAAACTGAAAATCATATTTTGGGGAAGCGTCTTTATGGCTATAGGCTTTTTCAGTCTCCTGATAGACACCTGGGTGGGAATGCTCGTTATCAGTATGCTATTTATAACATTCGGTGAAATGTTTTGTTTCCCCTTCTCCAATGCATTTGCCATGAGCCGCGCTCCCCGTGGATTTGAGGGACGGTACATGGCCTTATATACAATGACCTTCTCCCTTGCCCACATGGTAAGTTCCAAGTCGGGAATGGAAACAATCTCCTGGTTTGGCGCACAATCCCGCATCGAGGGGTATAATACCAACTGGATGATAATGGGCAGCCTTGGTGCCGCAGCAGCTGCCAGTATTATCGTACTTCAGTGGCGTTTGAAAAAAGAAAGCCTAAAATAATTTCTCCCTTCTGCAATAAAAAACTATCTCTTTAGTTATTTAACTATGAAATTAGTTGTGAAACTAAAAAAATAGTTATAAGTTTGTTTTGTAATCGAATAATACCATGCAGAAGTTAACAAACAAAGAAGAAGAAGTAATGCATATTTTATGGAAGCTCGAAAAGGCTTTCGTAAAAGACATGCTGCTTGAAGTAAAAGATGATAAGCCGCATTATAACACCCTGTCTACCATCATAAGAAATCTGGAAGAGAAAGGTTACGTAGGGCACACTGCCTACGGCAACACCCACCAGTACTTTCCTGTTATAACGAAAGAAGACTACCGGAAAGGTTTTATGACCAATGCGATAGAGAATTATTTTAATAATTCTTACAAAAGCATGGTTTCCTTTTTTGCCCGCGAAGAAAAGATAAGCGCCGAGGAACTACGGGAGATACTCGATATGATCGAAAAAAAGAAATAGTATGGAAAACCTGATTACCTACCTGGCAAAAGCATCGGCAATTATTGCTGTGTTTTATATTGCGTATTACGCATTGCTGCGTAAGGAAACGTTTTTCAATTCGAACCGGTGGTTTCTGCTTGCCGGCCTTTTCACCGCTGTAATACTGCCCCTTTTAGAATATACCCGGGTAATCTGGATAGAAGCTGCACCCCAACGTGTTATCAGCAGCGCGGAACTTTATGCACTAATGCATTCTCAACCGCAAAACTTTCCGGCTAAAGGCTTTGATGTAAACTGGTATGACTTAGCCGCCGGGGTTTATTTTGCAGGTGTGCTTTTATTCCTGGGCAGGCTTGTAGTTGATTTACGCTCGATCGTTTTGATAATTAAGCACGGCATTGCCACATCTGCCGGCAAATTCCGCCTCATCGACTCACCCGCCGTTTCGTCGCCATTTTCATTTTTTAACTACATCGTTTACAATTCGGCTTTGCTTGAGGAAGGCGAACTGCGTGACATTATTGCGCACGAAAAGATACACAGCGGCCAAAAACATTCGCTGGATATGATTGCCGGCCAGCTTTTCTGTGCCATGTTCTGGTTCAATCCTTTCGCGTGGCTTTACAAAAAATCGGTATCGCAAAACCTTGAATTCATTGCCGATGCCGGCGCCACTATTGCACTCGAAGACCGCATTGCCTATCAAAAGACACTGCTGAAAATAACAATGCAGCCTGAATGCATTGCAATCACCAATCATTTTTATCAATCATTAATCAAAAAACGGATCGTTATGTTAAACACCCAAAAATCGGACAAGAAAAGGTCCTGGAAGTACGCTGTCGTATTGCCTGCACTGGTAGCTTTTATGCTGTTGTTTCAGGTAAAAACGGTAGCGCAGGAAAAGCAGCCTGCCAAAACGGCTTCTTCGGTAGAAAAAGTAAAAATAGCTTTAGAGGTGCACAAAGACTCTAAAGACGCAGAGCTTGAGGCTGACAAAAAAGTATTTAAGGATGAGTTCGATACCGATGTTACATTCAGCAACATTACCCGCAACAGCAAAAGCGAAATTACCGGCATTAAGGTAGCCGTTAAAGACAAGAGCCAAAGCAAGGTGTATGAGGTGGCGGGTACAGAGCCGATAAGCCCTTTTACTATCGAGGTAGAAAAAAATAGCACCAAAGGCACCAATACCATAGCCTTCGGAGAAGCAGCGGGGCGCGGACGTTTGCTGCAGCGCATGGCTTCTATAAAGTCGGACACATTATTTATGAGAAGGGATTTGCCGCGCAGTTATGTAAATGAAGATGCCGAAGACGATGTTCCGCCTGTCCCTCCCGTACCGCCGGTTCCGGGTATGAGAATGCCGGCAGTTCCGCCTGTTACCGGACATTGGTCTGTAAACAAGTTTACCATAGGCAATGATGACATGCTAGTTATAGTAGACGGTGTAAAGCAAAAACCGGGCAGCCCGGTACAGTTGAGCCTTGACCGCGAAATAGACAAGGTTACGATGCTAAAGGATAAGGAAGGAAAGAAAAAATACGGTAAAGACGGAAAGAAAGGTGTGATAGAGATCACGACCAAAAAAGCGGAAAGTTTTGGCAGTAACCTGCCAAGAGGCAGGGCTTTTATTTACAGAAATGGTGACGACCAGGTAATTGCCGACAACTTTAACTTCCAGTTCAATACGGATGAAATGGGCGATGATATTATTAAGATTATCGGGGATGGAGATGTCTTTAAAATGCTTCCTGAAGGTTTTATGGAAGACCAGCTTCGCAATGCCCGCGAGCAACTGGGCAATGCAAATGAACAGCTTGGCGATATATACGAACAACTGGGCAATGCAAACGAACGTATGGGTAATGCTCGCGTGGAGCTACACCGCCTTAAATCTGGCAGTCCAAACCTGAATACCAAAGAAATGGACGATGTCCGCAAAGAAATGGAAAAAGCGCGTAATGAAATGGAAAAGGCCCGCAAAGAGCTTGAACAGGCCCGCAAAGAAATGCAGGCTAAACGCAAAGAAATGACACGCAAAGTCTGAGTTAGTTATAAAACAGTTAATTGCAACAAAAGCAGCGGGTTAACGGCTGCTTTTTTGTATTTTTATAGAACCCTAAATGATTGGTATGTTTAAATTACTGGCAAAATTAAACCATTGGCTGCTGCCTAATTATACAAAAGAGCAGCTTGACCTTACCAAGGCAAGCAAGATGCAAAAGGCCATCATTGCCTGGAAATATTATGTGACCACCCGCGCGCTGGATTGATAAACAAGTGGCGCATAAACTTCGTACGGGCTGATTTTTTCCCTTCCGTTCAGGAAGGTAAGCTCCATAATAAAGTTGCATTGTACGATGATGCCACCCATCTTTTCCACCAGCCTGCATACTGCCCGGGCAGTACCTCCTGTGGCCAGCACATCATCATGTATCAATACACGCTCTCCATACAGTATGGCATCGGTATGTATCTCGAGGCTATCTGTTCCATATTCGAGTTCGTAACTCGCTGAATGGGTTGTAAAAGGAAGTTTTTTCGGCTTGCGCACCGGCACAAACCCGGCGTTAAGCTGATGAGCAAGCAATGTTCCAAAGAAGAATCCACGGCTTTCTATCGCAACCACTTTATCTATTTGTTTTCCGTTTATTCCCGCCACGAGTTTTTCAAGGCAATAGCCGGCAGCTTCAGGGTTGGCAAGCAGGGGCGTTATATCTTTAAACATAATTCCCGGTTTCGGAAAATCCTGTATGTCACGTATATAACTTTTGAGTTCCATTTTATTTGATTTTTTATAGCAAATGCATTTGCAAATTACGCATTATTGCCTATATTTGCACCCGCAATGAGGTTGATAAAACATCTGTTTTAAACAAATTCATATTGCAAATGGCCTCGTGGCGCAACTGAATAGCGCATCTGATTACGGCTCAGAAGGTTACTGGTTTGAATCCAGTCGAGGTCACAAATGAAAATCCCTAAATCAAAATGATTTAGGGATTTTTTGTTTTATAAATCCCGCATTAATTTAAAATTATTAGAT
>JAGKWW010000044.1 GCA_021151665.1 Flavobacteriaceae bacterium | reverse complement strand
CTTATACTATCATTAACAATCCCTTTTATGATAACTATTAACTCTATTCACAATGAAACCAATTACTGTAACAATACCGAGCAGAATATCTACTGGTTTTCACTATACAGTCGTTGTAAATGGGCCGCATGCTCTTCATCAGAGAATTCGACCCCATATGCTTTCGAACGATGCAAAATCCTTAATGTTTCTTTTGTCAACATATCTTGACTGTCTTGTTGGTTTGAAAATACAACCGGACTATAATAACGGTCGATTTCAGTCTGTTTCAGATCCTTGTAACCCAGTGAATTTGCCATTTCAGAAAGTAAATCCAATCGAAAAGAATTTTGATTATCAAAATGTGGAGATTTTGGATGAAGCGCGTCGAAAAATTGACGCCATGCCGATCTAACTTTTAAGTTATCCTGAAAAACTACATCAATTTGATTCAAACTGTCAACCCACTCTTGCGTAAGCACAGCAGCTTTTCTGGATGCCATTAATGTTAGAAAGAGTTTTAATTTAGCATCTCGTTTAGCCTTTCGATCTTGAAAATATGTACCTAATGCCCATACAATAAAAGGGATTAGAGTAATGGAGATTAGCTCCCCGTAGTCTCTCAAAAATTGTCCTATGTCCATAATCTTATTTTTTGGCACTTGCAATTTAATAAATATTGACATATTATAAAGTGTTTAATAAAATTACCATCATTATAAGATTATTTTATTAACACAAAAAGCGGGATATTTCTACCTCGCCTAAACTCGGTCACTGCTCTTCACAGCAACCACAAAAATGGCAATCTACTTCTTTTTCCCATTTAAGAGCTTTTTTGAAATTAGGAAAGATAATTTTTCCTTTGCTTCAAGCTCTGATAATGATTTCGAAACATTTGCCTTTTTTAATTGTGTAATCTGAATTCATTGTATGAAAATTTAAAAGATGAAACATTCTTTAAAATCTATGGCATCACACAAGGGAATTTCAATTACATTCTCAAATATATTAAAAAGCCCCTCAGGTTATTATACTTAAGAGGCTTAATTTTTAACTTTGCAGAAATTTAAAAATTATGAATTATAAAGAGAAATTAGACGAGCTAATGGAAATTGCCGTTCAAAAATTAAACAGAAGGAATAAAATATTGCATGATATGGAAAATAATATCGGATTTGTTCCTTATAGTCATTTTGATCTCCAAAAAGCAGATACTGACCACAAAGTTGCCGTTGGAGATTATCAGAGATTACTTATCGAAATGAAAAATAAAGGACTATCAGGCGATGCAGGCAGCCCCGAGGCGTTGGTAAGGTTTCCATCGGGGTTATCTGCCCAGTTGTAACGTACTGCAGCGGGACAGGGAACCTTATCTGACGATACGATCACGGTACCGCCCTCTACCCTGGCGTCTGCCCTATAGAACTTTTTATCGGCACCGGCGATGGCAAACCCTTTAAGTGGACCCTGTACAGGTTTCAGCCCTTTATTATGGCTAAAGCCCAACATTATGGCGTTGCCTTTAACAGCACACGAAGTATACATCGGGCCCGAGTAAGCAACATTTTTATGGTACGTTTTGGCCAGGGCGATGAGCGCGAGGCGTCTTCCAACTTCCTGTTTATTCTTCGGGTGGATATCGTCTGCATCACCAATGTCTATTGCCACAGCCATACCGGTATCCGGCAGGGAAAGTGTTTTGAGCTGCGCTTCGCGGAGTTCTGCCCATTCTGAGTCTGAAGGAGCCTGGGCAGGCGCCATGTAATTAGCCAGCTGAACGTAGTAAAAAGGCAGCTCTGGCTGTTGGAATTGTTCTCGCCAGTCAGTAATCATTAGCGGAAAGAGCGTTTGGTATTGATGTGCCCGCGGAGCATTACTCTCGCCCTGATACCATATAACGCCTGCGAGCTGTGTTCTTATCAGCGGGTTGATCATCTCGTTATAGATCGCGGCCGGCATATCTTCTGTCCTTGGCATCAATGGCCGTGGGGAAAGGTTTCGCAGGTCGGCGCCCACTGTATAACGCCATTCTCCCGCCAGCGAAATAGTTTCATTTCCCGCAGTAATGATGAATTCCTGCGGCTGCCCATAGACACCGCCACCCCCGCCGCCGTCAAAAACTTTTATAAGAACGGTGTTTTCGCCCTCTTGCAACAGCCCCTTCTTAATCTTATAGTTTCGCTGTATGTTGTAGCCTTTAGTTTCTCCTATCAGTTCGCCATTAACCCACACCTTATCATCGTCGTCTGCATAAAATCTGAGAAAGGCCTCCTGACCGGACACGGCCTTCGAAACCGTGATTTTTTTCCGGTAATATACGATGCCGTCAAAATTGGGCATCACACTGCTTTCCCAAAAGCCCGGTAGCCGGTGGCTTTTCCACGAAGCATCGTCAAAATTGAATGACGCTGCCGCCCTCTCGTCTGGCCCGTGCTTGGCGTTACACTCCTCCAGCAATCGCTCCCACTGCTCACCCTCCTTTTTAACTGCAGCATCTTTTGCCTTAAGCTTTAAATCGTCCTGCAGCAATGCCAGCCCTTCGTCAAAGTCGTGGATAGTGCGAAGGGCATCACGGCTTGTCCAGGCTTCTATTACAGTTCCCGGCCACGAGCTGTTGATCAACCCGATAGGGATATGCAACTCATTGTAAAGATTCCTCGCAAAAAAATAAGCGGTAGAGGAAAACTGTGCGATGGTTTCCGGGCTGCACACCTGCCAGCCGGGGCACTCACTAAAATCGTCCTGCGGAAACTTTGCCGTGTGCTGTACAGGCATCAGTAACCGGATGCCAGAATAGTTAGCGCCCTTTATTTCAGCCTCAAAGTTATTGACGCGCCCCCAGCCGCCCAGCGGCATCTGCATATTGCTTTGCCCCGAGCACAGCCACACCTCACCTATCATAATATTTTTAAGCTGCACCTTTACGTTATCATCAATTGTGATGGTGTATGGGCCTCCGTAAGAAGGTGTTTTTAAAAGCACTTCCCACCGGTTATCGGCAACCGTTGCCTTGTAAGTGCGATTGTCCCAGGAAGTGGTGACAGAAACAGACGGCGCGTTACTTTTTCCGAAGAACGGCACCTCCCTTTTTTGCTGCAATACCATATTGTCTGAAAAGAAGGAGGGCAATGTAACTGTGGCTCCCGCCGAAAGTGAAACGAGCAGGAACTGAATAATAAGAAGTGTTTTTTTCATGGTGAACAGATGTGACGTAAAGGTAAGGCATCATCGCTGATAAGGGAGGAATTGTGTACAAATTTAACGCAGGGCAAGAGTAACAGATTTAGGAATGGCGTACCTTTGCATTGTAAGAAATTCCCAAATAAAATGGCTAAGAAAAATCGTCGCCGCGAAGAAATGCTTAATGTGGTAACACATGGCACAGGAGCGGTACTTTCGGTTGTTGCACTCATAGTAATGGTGCTATATTCGGCACTTTACGGAACCGCAATGCACCTCGCGGCTTCGTTTGTATTTGGGGGCAGCCTGGTGATACTATACTCTGCCTCTACGGTGTACCATGCGATGACCACACTACGCTGGAAACGCTTTTTCCGCCTGATAGACCACCTGAGCATCTATGTTTTGATAGCGGGCACCTATACGCCGGTGGCGTTGCTTGGGCTAAAGGGCGCATGGGGATGGACGATATTCGGGCTGATATGGGCCTTTGCGCTTGCCGGCTTCGTATTCAAATTTTCGCCGCTGCGGAGGTCTGAAAAACTATCGCTGATACTCTATGCATTGATGGGCTGGCTGATCATCATCGCGATTAAGCCGTTGATCGCCACAGTAAACCATTCGGCACTCTACTATTTGCTGGGCGGCGGGTTATGCTATACGTTTGGTATTTATTTTTACGCAAAGGAAAAGATTCCGTACAACCACGCTATCTGGCATGTATTTGTACTTGGCGGAAGCACGCTACACTTTTTGGGGATATTCTTTTATCTGATTCCCTGAAATAGACACTAGCCAAAAGCCACGAGCCAACGGCTAGACACCAAGTTATGTTTGATAGCCTATGGATGAAAGCTAATAGCTGTCAGCAACCGCTTAAAAGATATAGTCTGTTTGTTCCCGCCGGCGGAGGTTACTTTTGTAAATTATACCACAAAGAACACATAAAGATCCACAAAAAAAATCTGCTTAATTCAAACAAAAGCTCTGCGAAACTCTGCGCCTTCTTTAAGTAACTCTGCGTAACTCTTACCACAAAGAACACCAGGGACACACAAAGTCCACAATGAAATTGAATTTGTGTAATCCAAGGCTAACCTTTGCGAAACTTTGTGCCTTCTTCGCGTAACTCTGCGAAAGTCTTACCCAACTAATATCGGCGTCCACAGAACTTTATTAAATCAGCGATCATCCGCACGATCTGTGTCATCCGCGTTCCAACAATTCAAAATTAAAATTTAAAATAAATCAAAAGATGTAATCCGTATTCAGGAAATTGGAATCATGGTCGGTTACAATGGCATTAAACAGCTTTTTATTATCCTCGGTGAGCTTGGTAGTTACCAGTGAGCGTATCGAGAATGACCGCAGTGCATCGGTAATGGACAGCGTACCTTCGGCCGAATCTTTACGCCCGGTAAACGGAAATACATCCGGCCCGCGCTGCGCCTGCGCGTTGATGTTTACGCGGCTTACCAGGTTCACGAATGGGTCGATAAGGCTCGCTACTTCTTTTGGGTCATCACTGAAGATGCTTACCTGCATACCGTGCGAGGCGTTGATCTGGTAGTCTATCGGTTCATCGATAGTTTCAAAAGGCACAACAGGCACTATCGGGCCAAACTGCTCTTCGTGATACAGGCGCATACTTTCATTTACCGGATACATTACCGCAGGGAAAACGAATGACGCATTGGCCACACCGCCGTTTTCGTTGGTTATACGAGCCCCTTTGGAAATGGCATCGTCAATGCAGTCTTTTAGGTATTGCGGCTTGTCCGGCTCCGGCAGCGGCGTGATCTTTACATCTTTATCCCACGGAAGCCCGGGCTTCAGCGACGATACCGCCTTGCTAAGCCGCGCTACAAATTCTTCGGCAATATCCTTCTGTACAAATATCAGCTTGATGGCCGTGCAGCGCTGCCCGTTGAACGAAAGCGCACCCAATATACATTCGCTTACGGCCACATCGAGGTTGGCATGCTTTGTAACGATGGCCGCATTCTTGGCATCGAGGCTGAGTATGGCCCGAAGGCGGTTCACTTTAGGGTGCTGCTTTTTGAGTCCGTTAGCTACCTTGCTCGACCCGATAAAGGCCAGCACATTGATGCGCCCGCTCTCCATTAGCGGAGGGATGATCTCTGAACCCTTCCCGTAAAGCGTGTTTACGGTGCCTTTTGGGAATGCTTCCTGAAACGCCTTCAGCAGCGGGTAATGCAGCAGAATACCGTGGCTTGGCAGCTTGAACATAATGGTGTTGCCCATGATAAGGGCAGGTATAAGCGTGGTGAAAATCTCGTTGAGCGGGTAATTGAACGGACCCATGCTAAGCACCACGCCCAACGGCGAACGGCGTATCTGGGCTACATTGCCTTCTGCCTGCTCAAAGCGCGACGACTGGCGGTCAAGGTCTTTATAGGCATCTATAGTGGCGTTGATGTATTCGACCGTACGGTCAAACTCCTTGGCTGAATCATTATAGGATTTCCCGATTTCCCACATCAGCAGCTTTACTACCTGCGTGCGCTGCTGTATCATCAGGTACACAAACTTCTGCATGCATTCAATGCGCCTGCTTACCGCCATTGTAGGCCACTCGCCCAACCCATTGTTGTAAGCGGCGGCGGCAGCATCGAGTCCGCGAATGGCATCGTCTGCCGTTATCCGGGGAACCGAACCTACCAGTACGCGCTGCAGATTGCCATCGGCATCGGGAACGCACACGGGCGAATAAATTTCGTCGACAGCTCCATTCCATTGTACCATTTCGCCATTGCAAAGGTATTCGCGCTGGTGCAGCGGCTCTATGCGGAATTCTTCAGGGATTTCGTTTATTGGGGTGAAAATAGACTTCATATTCAGATTGTTGGATTGTTGGATTGTTGGATTGTTGGATTGTTGGACTTTTAGAATTTGGACTTTTAGATGATAGATAATAGATGATAGACCAAGTGGTCAGTGTTAAGCTCTCGACTTTGACTTCGGACTTCCGACATCGAACTTCCAACATCGAACCTCAGACTTCGGACTCCCCGACTAAATTACTCAATATTGTAGGCATTCTCCCAAAGATTTTACGATTTTTTGTGAGGTAACGTTTTCGCGTGAGGGATGGAAGCGGCATCCTGCCCGAGGGACGAGGGCAGATACAGCGGACAGCCCGGTGCCTGCACACGCCCAAAAAACTTATGAAAAGGCTAACACCGCCGTGCCCTGCAATTTCAATTCTTTTGATTAAATTTGCCGCTCATTTATAAGCATAAACATGGGTAAAGTAAAAGTAGGATTAGTGCAGATGAGCTGCGTGAAAGATAAGCAGCCCAACCTGGAGAAAGCCATCAGGGAAATACGCAATGCAGCCGCCAAAGGGGCACAAATCGTATGCCTTCAGGAGCTTTTTACCTCGCTGTATTTTTGCGATGTGGAAGATTATGACAACTTTGCACTGGCAGAGGCCATTCCCGGCCCTTCTACCGATGCGCTTTCGGCTGTAGCCAAAGAGCTGAATGTGGTTATCATCGCCTCCCTTTTTGAAAAGCGTGCCGAAGGCCTGTACCATAATACTACCGCGGTGCTCGATGCCGATGGTACCTACCTGGGCAAATATCGCAAGATGCACATTCCGGATGACCCCGCATTTTACGAGAAATTCTACTTCACGCCCGGCGACCTGGGTTATAAAACCTTCCAGACGAAATATGCCAAGATTGGCATCCTGATCTGTTGGGACCAGTGGTACCCCGAGGCAAGCCGCATTACCGCGCTTATGGGTGCCGAGATCATGTTCTACCCTACCGCAATCGGGTGGGCAACCTCTCAGGATGAAGACACCAACAAAGAACAATACGATGCGTGGCAGACCATTCAGCGCTCGCATGCCGTGGCCAATGGCGTGCACGTAGTGAGTGTGAACCGCGTAGGCTTTGAGCAGGATGGCGAAATGAAATTCTGGGGTGGCAGCTTTGTAGCGAACCCACAAGGGCGCTTGCTGTACTTAGGTTCGCACGATGAAGAGGAAACCGTGGTTGTAGAAGTGGATACACAGAAAACCGACTTCTACCGCACGCATTGGCCTTTCCTCCGCGACAGGCGTATTGACAGCTACCAGCCTATTACGAAGAGGTACATTGACGAGGAATAGGAACTATAAGGTTGAAAATAAATAGAACCAATTTCTGCAAACATTATATAAGACCATCAATATATTGACATATCTATGATCACAAAATTATTAGTTATACAGCACATAAAGGATGATGCCGAGGTCGTAATTAGTCAAGTCACCGGGGATTATTTACAATGGACTTTTCATACTGATCGTGCTAAAAATAAGAAAGACAAAAACTTCTTCCCCTTTGAGGTTTTCGAAGAGAAACGAATAATTGACAGGAAACCAGGCGCTGAAACAAAATGTATTTTAACAGATGATCAAATAATTTTCTGTGATGATTACGGGGTTCCGGATGGATCTGTAATTTCTATTTTACTACCTCAGAATTACATTCCTGATGTAATTAAATTTAAAGATAAACCATTTATACCCGTAGGATTTACTGGTATCGTATCAATGCCCCCGCCAGGACAATTCCAGATACTATATAATTATTTGGAGAAAAGATCAGCTATTGTATTTAATATACATAATAAGACTTTTTTTGGATTTAAGTGCTCCGCAAAAAGAGTAATGGATGATGACTTTCCGCAAAATGAAAGTAGGCTTGTTGACGATTTCTTTGATGTAAGTATCAGTCAAGATTTTCTAAATGTTGAAGCTATACAAAATGAAGATCTAAGGATTATTAAACAGTCGATCGATTCAATCAATGTTGACGAACTAAAAGATGCCTTAAACAATTTACTCAATCAAATTAAAACCCAGAATAAAAGTGGCGCTTCCAAGGTGTTGAAAAATGTATCTAGTATCTTAGTTAATGGAGCAGGTTCTACCAGCAGCCTAATAACTATAGCCGATAGCTACAAAAACGGCGGTGCTGCTTTCGAATTTATAAAGAAAATTTTGACGTTTGCTCATCTGTAACCATCTTGTATATATCTCCAATAGCCTTTAATCTATGGTAAACGATAATCACGTAACCAATCATCGGACTTCCGACTTCGGACTTCCGACTCCTCGCTCCTTAGGATTTTCCTTTCCTGCCGAATTTGCGCCGCAACGCGCGATGTGGCTTTCATGGCCGCACAAAGAGGCGTCATGGCCAGGCAAAATGGACACCATTTACAGTCCGTATTGCCAGTTCATACTTCAGGTGTCTCGCCACCAGAAGGTGTGTATCAATGTGGGTGATGAGGCTATGAAACAGTTCGCGATTGCACAGCTGGAATTGCATTACCCACTCGTTCCGGGTGCAAGGCTGGGTGAAATTTCGTGGTATATGCACCCAACCAATGATGCGTGGTGCCGCGACCATGGACCTGCTTTTGTAGTAAATCGCGAAACGGGCGAGAAAGCGATAATCGACTGGGGTTACAATGCCTGGGGCGACAAATACCCTCCGTATGACCTGGATGATGTTATACCTACACGTATTGGCGAAGCGCTTGGCTTAAAGGTATTCAATCCCGGTATCGTGATGGAGGGCGGCAGCGTAGATTTCAACGGGAAAGGGACTGTTCTTACGACTACTGCATGCCTGCTGAACCAAAACCGTAATCCGCACCTTTCGCAAAAGCAGATCGAGGAGTACCTCATCGAATATTATGGAGTAGAGAATGTACTCTGGCTGGGTGATGGTATTGTAGGCGATGACACCGACGGCCACATTGATGATATTACCCGCTTTGTAAATGAAGATACTGTGGTAACTGTTGTTGAGCACGATAAGAGCGACGATAACTATCATTTGCTTCAGGAAAACCTGAAAGAACTGCATAAAATGCGACTGGAAGACGGCAAGCAGCTCAATATTATCGAACTGCCAATGCCGAAAGCGGTTATTTATGAAGACCAGCGTCTGCCCGCATCATACGCCAACTTCTATATCGGGAATGGGTCGGTTATTGTACCCACATTCCGCGATGATGTAAATGACGCCAAAGCGTTGGCCATACTGCAGGATTGTTTCCGCACCCGCGAAGTGATTGGCATAGACAGCACCGACCTCATCTGGGGGCTTGGCAGTTTCCATTGCCTGAGCCAGCAGGAGCCTGAATAGCAGAGTTGGCAGTAATCTGTGTTCAGTGGTCAGGTGCTGAAGGTCAGTGAGCCTGAATGTTGGACGCGGAACACTGAACACTGAACACTGAACACTGAATACTGTGCACTAAATATTGAACACTGCTACCTAATCCTCTCCAGCACGCTGCTGACGATCTGTTCTTTCGGCAGAACGCCTGATTGTCGCCATAGCATCTTTCCTTTATGGAAAAGCATCAGCGTAGGCACCCCACGCACCTGGAACTGCGGTTGCGACATAAGTGCCTGGTTTTTGTCGACATCTACTTTGATAACAGCCACACGGTCGCCCAAGGTGTCTTTTACTTCTTTTACGATAGGTGAAAGCATCTGGCAGGGCCCGCACCAGGTAGCAAAAAAATCGATAAGAACCGGCTTGTCTCCGTTGATCAGGTTATTGAAACTATCCATTGTAAATTGATTTTATTAAAGTTACGAAAATCAGGCTTGGTATGCAAGACAGCTCAATTAATACATTCTTAAATCAAAGAAACATGTCTCCTAAAGACCGCGACAAAACGAGCAAATTCTTAAGCCTTATACTTCGGCATAAGCCTGAAACTATTGGTATCCGGTTAACCCCCGAAGGCTGGGCTGATACCTCCCTTCTCCTGGAAAAACTGGATATTTCTACGGAAGATCTGCGCGAAGTTGTGGAACTCAATGATAAAAAGCGGTTTATACTGTCTGAAGACGGCAGACGGATACGTGCCAATCAGGGCCACTCAATCTCCGTTGACCTGGAACTTACGCCCATAACGCCACCTGAACTCCTTTACCATGGTACAGCGGAACGGAATGTTGCCTCCATTATGGAAAATGGGATTCTAAAGAAGGAAAGGAACCACGTGCACCTTAGTGAAAATATAGAAACTGCGACTCAGGTTGGCGCTCGCTATGGCAAGCCGGTGGTATTGAGAGTGAAGGCTTCAGACATGCACGCTGCCGAACACCTGTTTTTCCGCTCGGAAAATAATGTGTGGCTAACGGATTTCGTCCCTTCAGAATTTATAATAAAAGAATAACTATAAAACCGGAAAGCCCATGCCTTGGGGGACATGGGCACAGGCTCTCCTGCAAATAGCACTACAAAAGCGTTGATGGGCACACATACTCTGAGGTAGGCACGCCTGTTGCCGTAATGGCCGCGAATCCGCCCTGCACATCGCAGAAATTGTCATAACCCCGTTGCTGTAGTATCGAGGCTGCGATCATACTTCGGTAGCCTGCCGCACAGTGCAGTATAAAAGGTTTGTCTTTTGGTATCTCAGCCAGATGCGAGTAGATCTCATTCAGCGGGATATTGATGGCTCCCACCAGGTGCTGGCTGCTATATTCGCTCTTTTTGCGGACATCGATCACCATGGCGTGGGCATTGTATTTCGTTTTACATTCGTCAGGTGTAATCCTTACGATAGTATCCCATTCTTTACCGGCATTTTTCCAGGCATCAAAACCACGATTGAGGTAGCCAATGGTATGGTCGTACCCCACCCGGGAAAGCCGCACCATAGCCTCCTCTTCCCTGCCGGGCTCGCACACCAGTAATATCTCCTGATTAATGTCCGTTACCATTTCGCCTACCCAGTTGGCAAAGCTTCCATCAAGGCCAATATTGACGCTGTTGGGTATATGCGCTTTCGCAAACTCACCGGCACTACGGGTATCAAGCACCATAGCGCGGGTGGCGTTGGCTTCTTCCTCAAAGGCATCGGGGTTTAGCGGGCGTTTTGCTTTCGCCATTATCTTTTCGAGGCTGTCATAACCTTTGATGTTCATCAGTACATTTTTCGGGAAATAACCCGGTGGCGTGGTAAGTCCGGTAAGTACCTCATTTACAAACTCGTCTTCGGTCATATCGGGCCTCAATGCATAATTTACCAGTTTCTGGTGGCCGAGCGTATCGGTGGTTTCTTTGCTCATGTTCTTGCCGCAGGCGCTTCCCGCCCCATGGTTCGGGTAAACGATAAGATCATCGGATAATGGCATGATCTTGTCGCGCAGTGAATGGAACAGCAGCCTTGCCAGCTTATCCTGCGTAAGGTCGGCCACCACATGCTGTGCGAGGTCGGGCCGGCCTACATCGCCGATAAAAAGCGTATCACCCGATATGATTCCGTGTTCCTTTCCGTGTTCATCTATCAACAGATAAGTCGTGCTTTCCATAGTATGCCCGGGCGTGTGTAATGCTTTTATTTGGCAACCGCCAAGGGTAAACACCTGGCCGTCTTCCGCAATAACGGCTTCAAAACCGGGTTTTGCGGTAGGCCCGTACACAATACTGGCGCCCGTCTTGGCAGCAAGGTCAAGGTGCCCGCTTACAAAGTCGGCATGAAAGTGGGTTTCAAACACATATTTAATCACAGCGCCATCCTTTGCAGCGCGGTTGATGTAAGGCTGCACTTCGCGTAGCGGGTCGAATATCGCTGCTTCGCCTTCGCTTTCTACATAATAGGCGGCGTGCGCGAGGCAGCCGGTATATATTTGCTCTATCTTCATAATGGTAAATTAATAACGGCTAAGTTCGGTTACCGTTGCAGATATTTCTATGATAAAAATCATATCGGCTTTATCACTATTTTTAGAAAAGGGGTTAAAATATTTGCAAAGTTTTTCATACAGCAGGCGTTTTGATTATTTTTATTAAAAATCCTGAACCATGAAAAGAGAGACCATGAAAAGACTGACATTAACCTGGCTTGCGGCGCTAACGTTGCTGTTGGGGGCTGCATCCTGTAAAAAGGAAAGCGCAGACACCCATGAACACAATGGCGAAGATATTGCCATCGACACCACTGCCTATGCATCCTTCTTTAAAAAGTACCCGGATTTTAAGGAATATGAAGGCGACATCAAAGAACTTTACCGCAAGCACAACCATTACATCTGGCACGAGAAAAAAGGCCTGATAGAGGTTGCCGAGGTGCTGTATAACCGCGTGAACCAGCTGGATGACGAAGGGCTTCCGTCTAAAATACCTTACCGCGCCAAAATAAATGAACTGTTTGAAAACGGCGGCCGAGGTGAAAGGCCCGATATGGAATCAGAACTGCTTATCAGCTCGATGTATTTCTTCTACACAAAAAAGGTATTTGAAGGTATGGATACCAGCAAAAGCCGACAGACAGGTTGGTTCCTCCCGCGAGAAAAAGTAGATTATGTAGCCTATCTCGATACCCTGATGCAGGACCCTAAACTGCTTAAGGGCGAGCAGGAGTTGTTCAGCCAGTATTTTAACCTGAAGAAAGCGCTCCAGAAATATCGTGGCATACAGAAAAAAGGCGGCTGGCCAAAAATAGACCTGCCCGAGGGAACTAAATCGCTAAAGGAAGGCGATAACAACGCCGCAGTAGGGCAGCTTAAAAAGCGCCTTGCAGCAGAGGGTTATTATAGTGGCGCTATTGATACAAACTTTGATTCAGGGCTGACTAATGCACTGAAAGCTTACGAAGAAAAACATTTCAGGGAATACAAAGGCCCTGTTACTGCCGATATGATCAAAGAACTGAATATACCGGTGGAGCAGCGCATTAAAACCATAACCGTAAATATGGAGCGTTGCCGTTGGGTTCCTGCCGACATAGACCATAAAGATGAGTATATTGCGGTAAACATTCCGTCATATAGGCTAAGGTACATTAAAGACGGAAAGCTCGCCCTTATATCTAACGTTGTGGTAGGCAAGGAACTTAATAAGACTGTAGTATTCAGCGGGCAGATGAGCTATCTTGTATTTGCTCCCTACTGGAATATTCCGCCAAGTATACTCGAAAAAGAGATAAAGCCGGGAATTGAGAAAAACCCAAATTACCTGGAAGAGCATAACATGGAATGGGATGGCGACCGCGTCAGGCAAAAACCGGGCGGACAAAACTCCCTGGGTCTTGTAAAATTCATGTTCCCCAATTCTAACAATATTTATCTTCACGATACGCCTGCCAAAAGCTTGTTCAATAAAGATGAACGTGCTTTTAGCCACGGGTGTGTGCGTGTAGAACGTGCGCGGGACCTGGCGATTGCCCTTACCAAAAAAGAAAAGAACTGGACACCGGAGCAGGTAGACGAAGCCATGCATGGCGAAAAGGAAACCACTTTTGCACTTAAAAAGAAAATCCCCGTGTACATCATCTACTTTACAGCATTTGCCGATGAAAACGGTAATGCTGCATTTTTTGATGATGTGTATAACCGTGATGATAGGCTGGCGCATCTGTTGTACCGTGATTAAAAAACCGCTATTTTAGCGTATGGAAAAATTGAACCAAAAGGTTGCACCGCTGTCTACCTTCTACAAGAGGGTTGCCCGGTACAGCCTTTTTGCCTTTAGCCTGATCGTGTTTTCGGTAGGCATCGGTATTATCGGCTATCGCTACTATGGTCACTTGGGCTGGGTAGACAGTTTTCACATGGCCAGTATGATACTTACAGGTATGGGCCCCGTTATAATGCTGGAAGATGATGCCGCAAAGATATTTTCATCGCTTTACGCGCTGTATAGCGGCGTAGCTTTCCTCAGCATAACCGGAGTGTTCTTTGCGCCGATTATCCATAGGGTACTGCACATTTTGCAGGTAGACGATTCGGAGTAACTTTACGCGTGGTTACCCGAATAATTTGTATATTTGAGTACCAACTGATTATTCCCCCACCCCATGGTTAATAAAGCTGATAAAATGCCGGACTTCCTTTCTGCCGAGGGTGAGCTTGGTGAAATGATCCGAAACTATAACTGGGCCGATTCGCCACTGGGGCCTATCGATACCTGGTCGCAAAGCCTGCGAACCACTGTCAACCTCATGCTCAATTGTAAGAATCCCGTTTGGGTAGGCTGGGGCCCGCACAATACCTTCCTTTACAATGACGCATATATAGATGTACTTGGCAAGGAAAAACATCCGTGGGCACTGGGCAAGCCCGCCGGAGTAGTTTGGGAAGAGATATGGGACTATTGCGGGCCGCTTTCCGACCTCGTGTTTTCTGAGGGTAAAGGTTCCAGCGTGAGTGACGCGCAGCTTTTTATGAAGCGTGGTAATTTTCTGGAAGAGGTTTATTATTCGTTTTCGTATAGCGCCGTTATCGATGAGTCGGGCGCCGTTGGAGGCCTCTTCTGCCCTAACCTTGAAACTACCGATAAGATACTTAACGAGCGCCGCAACCAGACCCTGACGGAACTATCGGCTAAGGCGCTTATAGAAAAAACACTGCCTGCAGCCTGCGCCACTGCTATTGCCACCCTCGGCCAGAACCCGCACGACATACCCTTTGCCCTGATTTACCTGTGCGACAACGACGGGCATACAATGGTGATAGAGCAAAGGGTTGGCCTTACCCAGGATACGTCGCTTTTTCCGGACTCATTCCCTGCCGATGATGCACCGGGGCTTGCTGCAATAGTAAAGTCGGGCACACCTGTAGTTTTACCACTACCGGAAGATGGTACCTACCCCAAAGGTATGGCCGGACAACCCGTTACCCAGGCTATAGTGCTTCCGCTGATTTCCAACAATAAAACGGCCGGGCTGCTGGTTTGCGGACTCAACCCCACGCGCAGGCTCGATGCCGACTACAATACATTTTTCGAAATGGCCGCCGGCCAGATAGCCACCGCCATACAAAATGCAACAGCGATAGAGAATGAGCGCAAAAGGCTCGAGATGCTTGCAGAGATAGACCGGGCAAAGACGGTGTTTTTCAGTAATATAAGCCACGAGTTCCGCACCCCGCTTACCCTGATGCTGGGCCCGTTGGAAGAACTCCAGGAAAACCACTCACTTACTTATGATGCGATGGAGAAGGTAGAAACTACCCATCGAAACGCCATAAGGCTTTTGCGGTTAGTGAATACGTTACTTGATTTCAGCCTGATAGAAAGCGGGCGTATGAAGGCCAAATTCGTACCCATAGACATTGCGGGCTACACCCGAAACCTTGCGGCCAACTTCAGGAGCATGATAGAACGTGCTGGCATGAAGCTGATTATAGAAACCGAGAAGCTGTCCAACCCTGTATATGCCGACCGGCAGATGTGGGAAAAGATTGTTTTCAACCTGTTGTCCAATGCATTTAAATATACGCTGAAAGGCAGCATCACGATTACCATTGCCGATGAAGGGCGCAACCTGGCGCTGCGCGTGTCGGACACCGGATCGGGAATCCCCGAAAAAGAGCTGCCACGCATCTTTACACGTTTTTACCGGATATTGAACTCAGAAGGACGCAGCTTTGAAGGAAGCGGGATAGGGCTTTCTATGATACGCGAATTTGTAATGCAGCATGGCGGGGCAATCAGCGTAGAAAGTATCGAGGGCCGCGGAAGTACCTTCACCGTACTTATTCCCTTCGGTAAAAAACACCTTCCTGCCGAACAGGTTTTCGAGGGCACGCCGGGCGATATCAGCGTAACAGAGCTGCCCGAAGATATGATCATTTCAGAAAGGTTGCCCGCTGACAACGACATCAAATCAACCGCTCCCGACGATGCCGATACCCTGCTGATAGTAGACGACAACCCCGATATGCGGAGGCACCTGCAGTCGCTGCTCGAAAAAAAATACCACATCGTTACCGCCGAAAATGGTGCAGTTGCGCTGAAAAAGATCGAAACGCATAACATAGCGCTGGTTTTAAGCGATATAATGATGCCCGTTATGGACGGTATCACACTCGTAAAAGAATTAAAAAAGAAACCGGACACAGCAGTCCTCCCGATCATATTGCTAACGGCACGCGCGGGCGAAGAGTCACGCATTAAAGGGTACGAAACAGGTGCCGATGATTACCTGGTAAAGCCATTTTCGGCCAAGGAGCTGATGGCGCGCATACAGTCGCAGATAAAGATCACCAAGACCCGAAACCTCCTCCGCTCGCAATTCCGCAACCTGTTCGTTAAAGCGCCGGTGGCTATTACAATACTTCGCGGCGAAAATCTGATAATAGAGCTGGCAAACGATTGTATGCTGGAGCTGCTTAATAAAACGGCGGAAGAGCTTCATAACAGGCCGCTGCCCGAAGCGCTTGCCGATCTGACAAGCGACCACGACATAGCATTGATGCGGCAGGTTCTGCTTACGGGAATACCCTATTCTGAAGAGGAACGCGCGATGGAACGTTTTCGCGACGGCAAAAAACAGCGCATATATCTTAAGTTTACCATGCAGCCGCTTTTTGAGGAAGGCGCCGCGGCATCGGGCGTGATGATACTTGCGCAGGATATTACCCACGAGGTACAGGCCCGGAAACGAATCGAGGAAAACGAACGCAAATTCCGCAATCTTATCCGGCAGGCGCCCATTGGCATCATCATCTTTCGTGGGGAGAACCTGGTCATAGATGAAGTGAATGACAGGTACCTGAAAATGCTGTGGCTGGACCGAAAAAACATTCTTGGACAACAGTTTCCGGATGTGCTGGCCGGCATAAAAGGAAGCGCTATAGAACGCAACCTGAAGGAAGTTTTCCGCACAGGGCGCACACACATACACACCGAGCTGCCGTTCTTACTTGAAAAAGCCGGAAAGCAGGAGGTGCATTATTTCAGCTCTACCTACCAGCCCCTGATGGAGGAAGACAATATCGTGGGTGTAATAGCTTTGGTAGATGATGTATCCGAGGCGTATTTTGCACGAAAGGCAAAAGAGCAAAACGAGGAAGACCTGCGCATCATCCTGGAAACAATGCCCCACATGGCCTACCGTGCCAACGAACGTGGCGAGCTTATTTTTTACAACCAGCGTTTTTACAATTATACCGGCCTTACCCCCGAAGAAGCCGCAGGCTTCGGCTGGCAGCCTGTTATACACCCCGATATGCTTCAGGAAGTATATGATAAGTGGATGCATAGTATAAATACCGGCGGTGAATTTAATATCTCAGTACCAATGCGGCGCGCAAGCGATGGCGCCTACCGCTGGCACCTTTCGAGGGCTGTTGCGCTACGTGACGAAAATGGCGCGATTGTACAGTGGGTGGGCACTGTTACTGATATACATGAACAGAAGGTGTTTTCTGAAAAGCTCGAGGCCATGGTAAATGACCGCACAGAGCGCCTGCACAATTCCAACAAACTGCTCGCAAGTAAAAATTTAGAGCTGGAGCAGTCTAACAAAGAGCTTGAATCTTTTAATTATGTGGCCAGCCATGACCTTCAGGAGCCGCTGCGCAAGATACGCACCTTTATCAACCTCATCAAAGACCGGGGAAGCGACGCCAACTACGAGTTTTATCTTAACAAAATAGATTCTTCGGCCCAACGCATGGCGCAGCTGATACAGGCTGTACTGGCCTACAGCAGGCTTTCGCATGGCGCGCGCGACCTCCAGCCCACCGACCTTGATAAGATATTAAACGAGGTAATCAGCGATTATGAGCTTGACATTACTGAAAAGAACATCGCGATAACCCATACTACGTTACCTGTGCTTCACAGCAATCCGCTCCAGATGAACCAGCTTTTCTCTAACCTTTTGGGCAACGCGATAAAGTACAGCAGCGACAATCCGAAGATAACGATCTCGCACCGTCTCGTGAGCGGCTTCGAAATAAATGGCCACCACCCGGAAAATTTAAGCGATAAATACCTGGAAATCACCTTTGCAGACAACGGCATCGGGTTTGACGAGAAGTATAAGCAGCAGATATTCAAGCTATTCCAGAGGCTGCACGGCAAAGACGAATATAGCGGAACCGGTATCGGGCTCAGCATCTGCAAGAAGATCGTAGAGCAGCACCATGGGTTTATCAGCGCCGATTCTTATCCCGGAGAAGGGACAACCTTTACTGTACTGCTGCCGTATCAGGTTTGATAATTTGTCGTATTTTTGGGCGACACTTTAACAATACTGCAAATGCAACACATTATAGACCGCTTTATCAGCTATGTAACGGTGGATACCGAATCTGACCCGAATTCTGATACGACACCAAGTACTGCCAAACAATGGGACCTTGCCAACAAGCTGGTAGAAGAGCTGAAGGCAATCGGCATGGAAGAAGTAACTATAGATGAAAATGCCTACATCATGGCTACGCTCCCATCAAACGTTGAACACGAAGTGCCCGTGATCGGATTTGTATCGCACTTTGATACAACGCCTGATTTTACAGGAGCGAATGTAAAGCCCCAGATCATAAATAATTATGATGGCGGTGATATTGTACTGAATGCTGAACAGAACATCGTACTTTCTCCATCTTATTTTAAAGATCTTCTTTTATACAAAGGACAGACACTTATTACTACCGATGGCACTACCCTGCTGGGCGCTGATGACAAGGCTGGTATAACCGAGATCATGACGGCTATGGAATACCTTATACAGCACCCTGAAATCAAGCACGGTAAGATTAGGGTAGGCTTTACCCCTGATGAAGAAATAGGCCGTGGTGCACATAAATTTGACGTAGCAAAATTCGGCGCTGACTGGGCATACACTATGGATGGCAGCCAGATAGGCGAGCTTGAATATGAAAACTTCAACGCGGCCGGTGCCAAAATTACTTTTAAAGGTAAGAGTGTGCATCCGGGTTATGCCAAAGGCAAAATGATCAACTCTATGCTGCTGGCTAATAAATTCATGTCGATGCTGCCCGAAGGCGAAGTGCCGGAGCGTACCAGTGGCTACGAAGGGTTCTTCCATGTTACGGGGCTTACAGGCAGTATAGAAGAATCGGTGGTGCAGCTTATTATCCGCGACCACGACAAAGATAAATTTGAAGCGCGCAAAGACCTTGTATTGCAAATTGCCGCCGAGATTAATAAAGAATATAGCCAGCAATTTGGCGGCGATGTGGCGATAGCGGAAGTGAAAGACCAGTACTACAACATGAAAGAAAAAGTTGAGCCGGTTTTTCATATTATCGATATTGCGGAAGATGCAATGAAGCAGCTTGACATCGAACCGCTTATCAAGCCGATACGCGGCGGAACCGATGGTTGCCAGCTTTCTTACATGGGGCTGCCTTGCCCTAACATTTTTGCCGGAGGCCATAACTTCCACGGCAAGTATGAGTATGTCCCGGTAGAGAGCATGCAGAAAGCGGTAGAGGTTATTGTAAAAATCGCAGAGATAACCGCCTCTGGCAAATATGGAAAAAAAGGAGAAACGAAGCTGGGATAAGTCGCACCTGTGGCCGGAGGAGATCGAGATACTTAAAAGCATCCTGAACACCACGCCGCTGGTTGAGACAACCAAATGGGGCGGCCCCGTATACACCTACAACGGTAAAAATGTTGTGGGCATTGGCGGGTTTAGCAACTTCTTTACGCTTTGGTTTTACAAGGGTGTTTTCCTGAAAGACGAACGCGGGCTACTGATCAATGCCAATGAAGAAAGTACCAAATCTTTGCGGCAGTGGCGGTTTACTCACAAAAGCCAGATAGATGAAAAACTGGTGCGCGAATATATTATGGAAGCCATAGCCATTGAAGAAGCGGGCCTTGCCATAAAGCCGGAAAAAAAAGCAATGGAGATTCCTGGGCTTTTACAGGAAAAACTGGACGCCGACACCGGCCTGAAAGTAGCGTTTGAAAAGTTCAGCCTGTACAAGCAGAAGGAATTTTGCGAAGCCATTGCCACTGCCAAACAGGAAAAGACAAAGCTCTCCCGCCTGGAAAAGATAATCCCATTAATATTCGAAGGCCGCGGCCTGAACGACAAATACAGATAAAAAAATCCCATCGTTGTGATGGGATTTTTTGTTATTCTGATACGCTTTCGTCAAGCTGCAGGTTCTGCAAAAAGGCGATCGAGTTCTCTATATCATAATGCAGTATCCTGTCATTTTCTACCAAAGGCACTTCCTCACGATACGATTTCAGGAACATCTCTATAAATTCAGACGATTTCAGCGGCCTGCGGAATTCAATGGCCTGCGAGGCGTTCATCAGCTCGATGGCCAGGATGCGCTCCAGGTTGTCTACGATCTTCAACGCCTTTGTAGCCGCATTGGCGCCCATGCTCACATGGTCTTCCTGCCCGTTAGACGATACGATGCTGTCTACGCTCGCCGGCGTAGCAAGCTGCTTGTTCTGGCTTACAATGCTGGCGGCAGTATATTGCGGTATCATGAATCCGGAGTTAAGCCCCGGGTTGCTCACCAAAAATGGCGGCAGTCCGCGAAGGCCGGAAATAAGCTGATAGGTACGCCTTTCGGAAATGCTGCCCAGTTCGGCTAAAGCGATTCCCAGAAAATCGAGCGTAAGCGCGAGCGGCTGCCCGTGGAAGTTGCCTCCCGAAATGATGCAGTCTTCGTCTATAAAAATATTGGGGTTATCGGTAACGGAGTTGATCTCGGTGCGGAACACTTTTTTCACGTAATCTATCGTGTCTTTCGTGGCGCCGTGCACCTGCGGGATGCAGCGGAAGGAATACGGATCCTGCACGTGCTTTTTCGGTTGCGCGATGATCTCGCTGTCCTCCAGCAGTTCCTGGAAACGCCTGGCGGTAACGATCTGCCCTTTGTGGGGACGCACGATGTGTATCAGTTCGTTAAACGGCTCGATACGTCCGTCGAACCCTTCCAGTGAAACGGCTCCTATCACATCGGCCAGGTAGCATAGCTTTACCGACTTAAGCAGCACATAAACACCGTAAGCGCTCATAAACTGTGTACCGTTAAGCAGCGCAAGCCCCTCTTTCGATTTCAGGACGATGGGTTCCCATCCGAATTTCTCCAGCACTTTTTTCGCCGGCTGGCGGAAGCCATCGGCAAAAACTTCGCCCTCACCTATCAGTGGCAGCGAAAGGTGTGCCAACGGGGCAAGGTCGCCCGAAGCGCCAAGAGACCCCTGTGTATAGATAACCGGAAGGATGTCGTTATTATAAAAATCGATAAGCCTTTCTACCGTTTGCAGCTGCACGCCGGAGTTGCCATAGCTTAGCGATTGTATCTTGAGGAGCAGCATAATCTTTACGATGGCCTCGGGAACAAGGTCACCCGTGCCGCAAGCGTGTGATTTTACGAGATTTTCCTGAAGCTGCGAAAGATTTTCATTGGATATTTTTACATTGTACAGCGAACCGAAACCTGTGTTGATACCGTATATGGGGCTTTCGTTCTCCTTCATCTTATCATCAAGATAGGCCCTGCATTTTTCGATGTTTACGCGGGCTTCTTCAGAGAGCGCGAGCTTTTTATCCTGCAGCAGGATTTCATTTACTATTTCGAGTGAAAGTATATCGCTGCTGATGTAATGTACGGTTTCCATTTAAGTATAATTATTGCGCCCCAAAATTCCATAAACATTGGTTAAAAAACAAGGTTTTTGCGACATTTTCGGTCATCAGCAAAAAGAAGCTATATCGATGTAGGCGCGCCCCATGTATTTAAGGATATCGGAAGCGATAAACGAGTGCGGGCCGGTTTCCTTGACCCCGATATCTGCGGCGAGGCCATGAAGGTAAACTGCGAATACTGCTGCGTTTACAGGTCCGTAACCCTGCGCACAAAGCCCCGCAATCATCCCGGTAAGCACGTCGCCGCTACCCCCGGTGGCCAGTGCGGCGTTGCCTGTAGGATTAATGTACACCATGTCATGGTACACCACCATAGTGCGTGCATTTTTAGCAACCACTACAAGGTCGTACTCTTTTGAGAACGACTTTACCTTTTCCAGCTTTTCAAAATCGTCGGCATAATCGCCAATAAGCCGCTGCAGTTCTTTGGGGTGCGGCGTTATAACCGAGCCGGCAGGAAGCAGTGGGATCATTTCCTTGTGATAGGAAA
The DNA here is from genome assembly GCA_021151665.1 of Flavobacteriaceae bacterium. Lineage (GTDB taxonomy): Bacteria > Bacteroidota > Bacteroidia > Flavobacteriales > Flavobacteriaceae > Flavobacterium. The sequence continues at coordinate 2,500 of JAGKWW010000044.1, read as the reverse complement.
GAATATTCAGCGCATCGGCATCGATGACGAGTGGCATTTGCTGCAGGTTTAAAAAGTCGCGCAGTGCGGCCTGGGTGTCGGGAGACTGGCCCATCCCCGGCCCTATTGCTATGGCTGCCGGCTGTATGTCGAAGCTGATATCCGTTATATACCTGTCGCCGCTGGTAAGCGCCATCGCCTCGGGAAAAGTTGACTGCATGGCGTTGTAGCCGCACTCGGGGATGTAAGCCGTTACAAGTCCGCAACCCGATAGTAGCGCGGCCTTTGACGACAGTATGGCAGCGCCCACTTTGCCATGGCTTCCGCCGATGATCAGTGCGTGCCCCCGAGTTCCCTTGTGGGCGTAAGGTGACGGCTTGCGGTAGAGGCGAAATGCATCTTCGGGCGTGGTCAGTACATACTCTGACGGCGTATGCTGCAGGTATTCTTTGTCGAGCCCGATATCTATGATTACAACCTGGCCGGTTACTTCATAATAACAAGGCATATAAAACGCCAGCTTCGGAAACTGGAAGGTGAGCACGTAATTGCTGCGTACGCAGGTTGCCGCGGGCCTTCCCATAAACATACCCGAAGGCACATCGATGCTTACCACGGCGGCTCCGCTGTTGTTTATCATTTCGATGACCGCCGCTACCTCTTTAGCCGGCTCACGGTTCAGGCCGATGCCGAATATGGCGTCGATTACTACTGCCTTACCTTTGCCGAAAGAAGATATCTCGACCGATGGGTGCAGCTCTTTACCCTCTACTACCCGGCTTGCCACCACATTATCGGGTGATGGGGTACCGGAAGTGTAAACGGGATTAAGGAATGTGATATAGCCGTCGCCCTTTAGCAGTGCTGCTATAAGGTAGCCGTCGCCGCCATTGTTGCCCTGCCCGCAGAAGACATGAAACACAGTTTCTTTATCGGGAAACGTTTTTTTCAGCCAAAGGAACACTTCGCGGGCCGCACGCTCCATGAGCTGAAAGGAGGTTATGTTTTGATTTTGTGTGGTAACCTCATCGGCTTTTCTTATGGCGGCGGTGTCAAATAGTTTCATTATCGGCGTAAGGGTTTTGTACAGTAAATTTAAGGGAAATAAATATGAAACGGGGACAAAGCAGCGGATGCTGCCGAAATTAAAGATTAAATAACTGTTAAAGAAATTTTTATATTTTAGCGGTTCACTTAAAAAAATTACAACATGAGCGAATTTACCGCCGAAGAACAAAAAGCTGCCGAAGATGTTTATACCTATGCAGCCAACCTAATGGTGCACCGCGACCAGAATAACTACCAAGTAAAAACAGCCCTGATGGAAAGGGGCCTTGATGAGGCAAGTGCAGAAATAGTGATATCCAACCTTGAGGTACAAATAGAAGAAGCACGTAAAAAACGGGCAAATAAGGATATGCTGTATGGGGCGCTGTGGTGCGTTGGCGGTACTGTGATCACTGTGGCGACCTATTCTGCCGCGAGCAATGGGGGCGGGCGCTACTTTGTGGCGTGGGGCGCAATTATTTTCGGGGCAATACAATTTTTCAAGGGGCTGGCTAATTCGATGAAGTAATCGCGATTTCGGGTTCAACCTTTTCAGGCGTCACCCCCGGCCCCTCTCCGAAGGAGAGGGAGCGAGATGAGAGAAATCAAGCCTATCTTTGTGAATCTTGGCGGCTTCTTTGTGAATCTTTGCGAATAGCTAATTCAAAATTTATAATTCATCATTTAAAATAGCACTTGCCTGCGTGAGGGATGGAAGCGGCATCCTGCCCGAGGGACGAGGGCAGATACAGCGGACAGCCCGGTGCCTGCACACGCCCAAATAATTCTTATTTTATAGTGCTTTCCACTGCGTTTTTTTCAATAATTTAGCGGGCAAACAAACTCATACTACGCTAAATGAAAAATACTGCGCTTACGCACATTCACGAAAGCCTTGGCGCCAAGATGGTGCCTTTTGCCGGCTATAACATGCCTGTACAATATGAAGGGGTAAACATAGAACACGAAACCGTGCGCAACGGCGTTGGGGTTTTTGACGTATCGCACATGGGAGAGTTCTTCCTGAGCGGGCCTAAAGCGCTCGACCTGATACAGAAAGTAACTTCTAACGACGCCTCTGCCCTTACCATCGGACGTGCACAATACTCTTGCCTGCCAAATAACGACGGCGGTATTGTAGACGACCTTATTGTGTACCGCATGGGCGAAGAGGAATATATGCTCGTGGTAAATGCGAGCAACATTGAAAAGGACTGGAACTGGATTTCACAGCACAACGATATGGGTGCAGACATGCGTAACATGAGCGACAGCTATTCGCTGCTTGCCATACAGGGTCCGAAAGCAGCAGAGGCTATGCAATCGCTTACGTCGGTTGACCTTTCTGCAATAAAATACTATCACTTTGAGGTGGCCGATTTTGCAGGCGTGCCCGACGTGATCATTTCTGCAACGGGCTATACCGGCAGCGGCGGATTTGAGATCTACGTGAAAAACGAAAACATTATTCAGG
>JAGKWW010000002.1 GCA_021151665.1 Flavobacteriaceae bacterium | reverse complement strand
GGTATTATGTTCCATAGAACTTGATGATGACGTCAAATTTGCTATGCTAGATGAAAATAAGTTTAGTATAACAAATTTGGAGAGAGCGTATCAATCCAAAGAAGGACTTGAATTTATGGGATTCGAATTCGACGAAAAAAACTTTGGAATCGTCAAGAAATTGCCTAAAGAAGAATTCGAAAAAAGAATGGAGCGTATCGCTAAAGACGTTATAAACGGCGAAATAAACTCCCGAAAGTTAAATACTGATGCTGACAAGAAACGGTATTTCGAAAAACTCGTAAAATCCGGTGAATTTGACGAATCAATTAAGCCTGACCGAAAGTATAACGACGAATATCCTGCCGAAGATGTTACGCCCGTAGACGAAAACAATGAAAAACCTGAAAAAAAACCGCGAATCCGAAAGAGTACTACGTGCTTGATGACCGCGACCTGCTACCTGGACACGGGAATTTCAAGAATTGATGAAATATTTTATGAGATTAAGTCGTTAAACCTTAAACGTCATCCTAACGCTGTATCCGTTTTATTTAGGAGTTATTTGGACATGCTCGCATACCAATTTCTTCGTAAATTGAGCGGTCTCGACTCGATTAAAGATGAAAATATAAATAAGCTACGAGACGAAAACGACAAGAAATTTAACAAGATAAAAAAGGAATTAAATAAATTAGAAATAGACACTGACAAACTTGATGAGGCAAAGCTCAGGAAAGCCGTGGGGATAAATGACAGTCTTGACCGCTCCGGTTTTATTCCATCGTTAAAATTCATGCTATCACATATTTCAACGTCGGCAACTTTAATTGACGATGACAAATTAAAGCAAGCACTTCAAGGCTATTTAAGAAATGATACTAAACTACTTGGCCATAATGACTTCAATCTTTTGGTGCATAATGAGTATTACACGTCAGACGCTGAGGAATTGCAACGTGTGTGGACTCAAATGTATCCTCTACTAGAATACCTAGTTCAACAGATAAAATCATGAATTATAGTCCTTTGAGATACCCTGGCGGGAAAACTTCCTTATACGATTTTCTTAGAAAAACACTTGAGGTCAACAATATTGTTGACGGTGAATATGCGGAGGCTTTTGCAGGAGGTGCAGGTGCCGCTTTAAAGCTCTTGATGTTAGAAAATGTTTATAAAATCCATTTAAACGATAAAGATGAAATGATTTATAAATTTTGGAAGGCTATACTTTTCCATACTGACGAATTAGTAGAATTAATCGAGTCGTGCAAAATTGATATAAATGAATGGAAATATCGACACGAAATTTTACAAAATAAAAATCTACGCGAAGAATTAACGGATGTTGAAATTGGGTTCACAACTTTCTTTTTAAATAGAAGCAACCGATCTGGAATATTAAAGGCGGGAGCGATTGGCGGCAACAATCAACAAGGAAATTGGAAACTAGACGCTAGATTTAACAAGGAAGATTTGATATCGAAAATAAAAAAAATAGCGTTGTACAGAGATAGGATTGAACTATATAATATGAACGCCGTTGACTTTTTAAGACAACTGAACCGACGAAATCCAGACTCCAACGAAATCTTGTTTTACTTGGATCCTCCATATGTAGAACAAGGCGAGGGTCTTTATAACTTATTTTACAAAGCGGACGATCACCTCCACCTATCAAGCTTTCTTCAAAAAAAATTAAAGTCGCGTTGGATTGTTTCTTATGATGATCATCCGCTAATTCATCAAATATACAAGGAGGTCAACAAAAACATTTTCGAATTTAATTATTTCGCTAATAAGACAAAGGTTGGAAATGAATTAATTATATGCAGTAAAAACTGTGCTTCACCCGATAATTACCTACATTATTCGAAATCGAAACAAATCCAAAATCAACAAAAAGAGTTTATTGCTATTTAATTTGGGTAATAACGCCGCAACAATACTAATCGCATTTAAATTAATTACTTCTGTTTTACTTTGTCCAGTAGATATTATTTCTGAAAACTAACGCAGGTTCTAAACCCCAAACTTTTATTAAACTTTTTTATACCATGATAGCGGTTGCGTAATTTTAATAGCAACAACCAAAACGCATCAAAATGAAAAAGTTAGCATTACTCGTATTGGCTCCGCTGGTGTTTTCGTGCGCCAACTATAAAGAGGCCATTATTGTTGATGAAACGCCGGTGTACAAGAGCCGCAGCACCGATGAGAAGATCGCCACCATTCCCGGCAACACCCCCGTGATGATGGCCGGCAACGGCAAATACAAAAAGGTAAAGTACAAAGACCGGAAAGGGTATCTGCTCAACCCTAACTACGCGACTAAAACGGTTGTAAAGAAAACAAAGCCGGTAAAATAACAAAGCCTCCGTTTGGAGGCTTTTGCTTTATTGTTTGTCCGCAATCATTTCCTCATACTGGCTTTAATACGTTCGCGGTGCAGCGCTCCCCACGAGCTGAGCTCATGCATTACATTGCGGAGTGACCGGCTATAGTCGGTGGCTTCGTACATAATAGTTTCGGGAGTTGTAGGATACACGGTGCGGATAATGAACTCGTTCAGTTCCAGGTCGCGCAGCTCATTGGCCAGTACTTTGGGCGAAATGCCATTCATCTCGTTCCGCAGCTCGTTAAACCTGCGTGGCGATTGCGTAAGGCAGAGTATGAGCGGTATCTTCCACTTTCCGTTCAGCACATACATGGCGTCAAGGATGTTCCGCATAGAGCCGGCACACGCTTCCTTCGAAACAAAGACTTCATCTTCAGTTGCTTTCATAGCTGCAAAGATACGCACTTCCCTAAAAGTAACTGCTTCCCTACAGGTAACCTTGGGGTTTTGCATGTGCGCGGCACGTAGCTTTGTGGTGAAATCAGGAGTAACAAACCCTGCCACAAACACGCAATTTTATGAAACGTATACTACACATCAGTTCAAGCATCCTGGGCGATGCCTCGTACAGCATCAGGCTCGCCGGAAAGATCATTGAGAAAATTCAGGCAAAATACCCCGGCAGTACCGTCGAGCTGCTTGACCTCGCACAGCGGGAGATTCCGCATCTTAACCCGCAATCGCTGCCTAAGCTTTTTGCCCCGGCCAATACCCTCAGCCAAGAGGACGCACAGTCGGTACAATTTGCCGCCGACTTCATCCAACAGCTTATGGCCGCCGACATCATCGTCATTGGTGCACCGCTGTATAACTTCACGATCCCCTCTACTCTGAAAGCCTGGATTGACCATATCACTAAGCCGGGCGTAACGTTTGGATATGGCGAAGATGGCCGGCCTGTGGGGCTTGTTACCGGGAAGAAGGTGTATATTGCCATGGCTTCGGGCGGAATTTACTCAGAAGGGCCTATGAAAGCGAATGACTTTGTGGTACCCTACCTGCAGGCATTCCTGGGCTTTCTGGGCATGACCGACCTTACCGCTTTCCGCGCCGAAGGCCTGAAGATACCCGGCGTGCAGGAACATGCTATGGAAAAAGCCATCGCCAGCATACAAATTGACTAAGCCAACTATTCTACCATTATGATAAAACCCCCGCAATAGCTTGCAGGGGTTTGTTGTTTTACGGCCTGTCCCAGAACGCCGGCGGCTCTATGCCCAGCGCCCGCAGGTACACATAGCCCTGCCCGCGGTGGTGTATCTCGTTATCAATAAAGTACATGATGTTCCACAAGACCGGGAAGTTGTACTGCCCAAACAGGTTGAACATCTCGCCAAAACGCTCCTCGCCCACCTGCGGCCAATACTGGTTGATGGTTTCGGTATCCGTGTCCCACTGTGCAAGGTACTCGGCTTTGGTTGTAAATGTCGGGTGATAGTGCGGCGTGGCGGTATTGTTCTCCGCAATCGCCTTTAGCCCCGGCGCTCCAATGGATAGCAGCTCTGAGGTGAGTTCGCTCATCGGGCGCATCCCTCCAATGCTGAATTCGAAGAAATCCTTTTCCGGGAATTTTTCGATCACGCGGCGCGTCAGGCCGCGGTGCCCCTGCCAGTGCTTTAGTAATTGCTCTTTTTTCATGATTGATGTTGCCTCCATAACTGATGATTTAGTGATTATACAGCAAAGGTAAAAGCGCGTTGTGACAACGGTATGTCAGCAGGATAAAGTTAGTGCATATTTTTGTCATGCTGACGAAGGAAGCATCCCTAAAATTCTTCACTCCACTGCATTACGTTCAGAATGACAACAGAAGTAATGACCATTAGGTTAAGCATCTTGCAGGACTACCTGGAGTTGCCCCCCCTCTCCTTCGGAGAGGGGCCGGGGGTGAGGTCGGCTCCCTAAAAAATTATATCTTTACACCACCAAATTCCACTACCCTTGAACTTCGAAAACAAAGACCAGTCCCGCACCAGCCTCGCCTCTCTTGGCGAATTCGGCCTTATCGACCACCTTACCAAAAGCGTAGAACTCACACAGCCGTCGACCCTTAAAGGTATCGGCGACGATGCTGCCGTGCTCGACTTTAAGGACAAGAAAGTAGTGGTTTCTACCGATATGCTGGTGGAGGGCGTGCACTTCGACCTGGCCTATATGCCACTGAAGCACCTGGGCTACAAGGCTGTGGTTGTGAACGTGAGCGACATCTGCGCGATGAACGCCAAGCCTACACATATCACGGTGTCGATTGCGGTGTCTAACCGTTTTCCGTTGGAGGCACTGGAAGAATTGTACGAGGGAATACGCCTTGCGGCTAAAGTATATAGCGTTGATATTATTGGAGGCGACACAACGTCTTCACAGAAGGGAATGCTGCTAAGCATTACCGCACTGGGTGAAGCGGAAGCTGATGAGATCACGTACCGCAACGGCGCAGGCAGTACCGACCTGCTTGTGGTAACCGGCGACGTGGGTGCAGCCTATATGGGGCTGCAGGTCTTGGAGCGCGAAAAGCAGGTATTCCAGGTTAACCCTAACAACCAACCCGACCTTGATGCCTACACCTACCTGATCGAACGCCAGCTCAAGCCGGAAGCTCGGGTGGATGTCCGCAACACGTTAAAAGAACTGGGCATACAGCCTACTGCAATGATCGATGTTAGTGATGGCCTTTCGAGCGAGATCATTCACCTGTGTAAGCAGAGCGGTACGGGATGTAATTTATACGAAGAGAAGATTCCGGGCGACCCACAATTAATCGGCGCCTGCGAGGAATTCAACATTGATATTACCACCGTAGCCATTAATGGCGGCGAAGATTATGAGTTGCTTTTTACCATTAAAATGGAGGATTACGATAAGCTAAAGGGCAACCCTAATTTTACCGTGATTGGCCACATGACGCAGGAAAGCGAAGGCGTCCACCTCATCACCCGCGCCAATACCAAGATTCCGCTAAAGGCAAGGGGATGGAATGGGATGAGTGGGGAGTAGTCAGTCTCAATCGCTTATTTGTAAACTGGATAATAAGAACAAAAAAGGCTCCCGTTCAGGAGCCTTTTATTTTACTTCATCTTCATCAGCCAGTTCCTTACCGAAACTTCTTCGTTGATGATATTTCTCAGATCGGATATTTTTACCCGGTCCTGCGCCATGGTGTCGCGGTGGCGGATGGTTACCGTTTTGTCGTCCAGCGTCTGGTGGTCTACTGTGATACAGAACGGCGTGCCCAGCGCATCCTGGCGGCGGTAGCGGCGGCCCACGGCATCTTTCTCATCGTACGCTACATTGAAGTCCCACTTCAGGTCTTCGATGATCTCGCGTGCCAGTTCCGGAAGCCCGTCCTTTTTAACCAATGGAAGAACAGCGGCTTTTGTAGGGGCAAGTACTGACGGAAGGCTTAGCACCGTGCGGGTCGAACCATCCTCGAGGGTTTCTTCTTTCAGCGACGAAGAGAACACTGCCAGGAACATCCTGTCAAGGCCTACAGAAGTTTCCACCACATAAGGTGTATAGTTTTCGTTTAGTTCAGCGTCAAAATACTGCAGCTTTTTACCGGAGAATTGTTCATGCGCCTTAAGGTCGAAGTCGGTGCGCGAGTGGATACCTTCCAGCTCTTTGAATCCGAACGGGAAGTCAAACTCGATATCCGCAGCTGCATTGGCATAGTGCGCCAGCTTCTCATGGTCATGGAAACGGTATTTGCCCTCACCCAGCCCAAGCGACTTGTGCCACTTCAGTCGGGTTTCCTTCCAGTATTCGTACCATTTCATTTCTTCGCCGGGACGAACAAAGAATTGCATTTCCATCTGTTCAAATTCGCGCATGCGGAAGATGAACTGCCTTGCCACGATCTCGTTACGGAAAGCCTTACCTGTCTGCGCAATACCAAACGGAATCTTCATCCGGCCGGTTTTCTGCACGTTCAGGAAGTTCACAAAAATACCCTGTGCAGTTTCCGGGCGCAGGTACAGGTCCATTGCATGGGCAGCCTCGGCGCCCAGCTTGGTGCCGAACATCAGGTTGAACTGACGTACTTCTGTCCAGTTTTTAGAACCGGTATCAGGGTCGGCTATCTCGAGCTCTTCAATAAGCGCCTTTACGTCGGCCAGGTTCTCTGTTTCCAGCGAACGCGCCATACGCTCCAGTATCTGTTTCTGCTTCGCCTTATATTCCATAACGCGCGCATTCGTATTTACAAACTGCTCCTCATCAAAAGCATCGCCAAAACGTGCGCGTGCTTTATCGATCTCCTTTTGTGCTTTCTGGTTCAGCTTTTCGGCATAATCCTCTATCAGCACATCGGCGCGGTAGCGTTTTTTAGAATCTTTATTGTCAATGAGGGGGTCGTTGAAAGCATCTACGTGTCCCGAAGCTTTCCACGTTGTCGGGTGCATGAAGATGGCCGCATCAATACCAACGATATTCTCGTGCATCTGCACCATGCTTTTCCACCAGTACTCGCGGATGTTCTTTTTTAATTCGGCCCCGTTCTGGCCGTAATCGTAAACAGCGCTCAGGCCGTCATATATTTCACTGGACTGGAATACAAACCCGTACTCCTTGGCGTGCGACAGCACGTTCTTAAAAAGGTCTTCTTGTTTTGCCATGGTGCAAAAATATGAAAGGCATTACATATACCTCCCGAATTTGAGCAGAAAAATTGGCAAAAATTCGCTACATTTCGCCTATCAACTAAATGAAATGCTCAAAAATCTCATCAATCTTTTTTACCCCATGGCCTGCGCCGGCTGCGGCGATCCGCTTAGCGACAGCGAACTGACTGCCTGTATACAATGCCGGCATGACCTTCCGTTTACGCTGCACCACCTCAACCCCGACAATGAAGCTTTCAAAAAATTTTACGGAAGACTACCGCTCGAGCACGCTTCGTCGTTACTTTATTTTCATAAAAAAGGTGTCGTCCAGGGCCTTATCCACAACCTTAAATACCAGAAACGGCAGGATGTGGGCACAATGCTGGGCCAGATGTATGCGCACGATCTTCAGCAGGTGGCAGCGCTGCAATCAGTTACCGATGTGATACCTGTGCCGCTGCATAAAAAGAGGCTGCGCCGCCGGGGTTACAACCAGGCCAAAACGTTTGGCAGGGCGCTTGCAAACGGGCTCGGCGTACCATACCGGGACACGCTGCTGTTGAAGACCGGAAATACTAAAACACAGACAAAGAAGAACCGTACCGAGCGCGCCGCTTCTGTAGAGGATGCTTTTTCCATAGACGCCGGGGAGGACTTAATGAGCCGGCATTTTTTGCTGGTAGATGATGTAATGACAACCGGCGCCACCCTGGAGGCCTGCGGACGCGTATTGCTTACCTTACCCGGTGCACGGCTCAGCGTTGTCACTATGGCATTTGCCCACTAACAAATTTGCACATCGCCATACGCTTAAGGAATTTAATTCGTTATTTTGTGTGCTAAAGAAACGCTATGCTTTTTAAAAGGTTTTTTCTTGTTGCCGCTGTGGCTGCTGCACTTACGGGCTGTGCAAAACGCGGTACTATAACCGGCGGTGCCAAAGACACCATTCCGCCTGTCATCGTAAGCAGCACACCCGAAAATATGTCGACTGGCTTCACCGGCAAAGAGATACGCATTAACTTCAGCGAATACATCAAGATCAAGGACCTTAATAAGCAGCTCATCGTTTCCCCGCCAATGGCTGTTGTGCCCGATGTGACGCCAAACGGAAATGCCAGCCGTTACATCAACATAAAGATTAAGGACACCCTTAAGCCGGATACTACTTACAGCTTTAATTTTGGGCAGAGCATTACTGATAATAACGAAGGCAATCCTTATTCGCAATTTAAGTTCGTTTTTTCTACCGGGAGCTACATTGACAGCCTGGCGCTAAATGGCGTTATCAAGGATGCTTATAACCGTAAGCCGGATAATTTTGTAACAGTGATGTTGTACGAGGCGAATGAGGCTTACAATGATTCAACCGTTTACAAAGAAAAGCCCCGGTATGTTACTAATACGCTGGACAGCCTCACCCAGTTCTCGCTCGAAAACCTCAAAGCGGGCAAATATCACATCTTTGCGCTGAAAGATGGCAACAACAATTATAAGTACGACCCGAAACTGGATAAGATCGCTTTTTTAAAAGATCCTATAACCGTGCCGAACGACACCTTGTTTCAGCTTGAGCTGTTTCAGGAAGAGCTGCCGGTGAAATTCTCACGCCCCACCCAGGAAAGCAGCAACAGGTTGCTAATGGCTTTTGAAGGCAAACCCAAAGATGCTAACGTCACAGTTAAAAAAGGCAATGAAACGCTAAAAACCATGCTTACGCGCCTGTCGCAAAAGGACTCGCTCCAGATATGGCTTCCGGCGGGCCTCAAAGCTGATTCGCTTCAGATAGCAGCACGGCACGGCAGCCAAAAGTTTGATTACACTGTAAAAATTAAAGAAATGAAAGCGATCGATTCGCTTACTGTAACGGCCATGCAGAAGGGTGCAATAAACTTTCGCGATATTTTTACACTCAATACTTCAACCCCGCTTACTGCTATCGATACTTCCCGCATCAGTATCATACGCAAAGATTCTACTACCGTGGCCTTCAAGCATCTTTATAACGAACTGGACCAGAAGCTGGAACTTAAATTTGATAAGGGCGAAAATGAAACCTACCGCGTCATGTTGCTGCCAGGTGCGCTGACCGACTTTTACGGCAAACAAAATGATACCCTGAAATATACACTGACCACCCGCGCTTTAATGGATTACGGTAATATGCGGGTAAAAGTTCCCAACCCGAAAACTTTTCCTTTTATACTCCAGCTAACTGACGAAAAGGGCGATGTTAAGGCCTCGTTCTATTCTGAAAAAGAAACCGAAATAAATTTTGATGCCATCGAGCCCAATCAATACAGGCTGCGCCTTATCTATGATGACAACAAAAATGGCGAATGGGATAGCGGGAACTTCCTTGAAAAGCGGCAGGCCGAAGAAATAATTTATTACCCTAAAATGAATGAGAAGCCAATCGATGTCCGCGCCAATTGGGATGTAGAGGAAACATTTACTCCGTAAGCACGAACGAATCCATATCGTTTAGCACATCAAACTTTATCCGGAATTCTTTCAAAGCTTTCCTGTTCATCGTTACGGTAAAAGCCCCTTTAGCATCGCCGCATTCTAAGATCGCCTGCCCGAGATGGTCTACAACTTTAGAATGCCCCGGATATTCCTGTCCGGACGCATCAGTGCCCACCCGGTTCACTCCTACTCCAAACGAAACATTCTCTATTGCGCGTGCTTTTATGAGTGTGTCCCAGGCAAATATCCGCGATGAGGGCCAGTTAGCCACATAAAGCAACAGGTCGTAGTGGGAAGTGTTCCTTGAGAAAACGGGAAAACGCAGATCATAACAGACCTGCAGGCATATCTTCCAGTCCTTGTAATCAACTATTACCTTGTCTTTACCGGCAGTGTACTGATTGCTTTCACCGGCATGAGAGAAAAGATGCCTCTTATCGTAAGTATGAAATGTTCCGTCGGGGCACATGAATATTAGCCGGTTATAATATTTCCCGTTTTCGGTAATAACAAGGCTGCCTGCTACAGCTACATTCATGTCCATAGCCGTTGCTTTCATCCATGCTACACCCGGGCCATCCATAGTTTCGGCTACAGGTGCAGGGTTCATGGTAAATCCGGTGGTAAACATTTCGGGAAGCACCACAAGGTCTGTGGTTTCTTTGACTCCTGCCAGCAATGCCGAGAAATTCTTTAAGTTGGCCTCTGCATCCTCCCATTCAATCGGGGACTGGACAAGGGTAATTTTCATCATTAGGTTTGCATGTGTTTCTACAAAAATAGTGATATTTTTTAACAAAAAAAGCCGGCTTAAAAAAACCGGCTCAAAGTAACTAACCTAAACTTAACGTGTATAATAACAATAAAAATCACTCGTATATGAAGAAAGCATACCAAGACTTTTCCTACGCGCAGGCCTCATAGCTAACGTTTTGAAGCGGTGAGTGACCCTTTACCCGAATCAGTAGAGTTTTTAACTCTGCTAAATAGGGAAAAGGCCGCCGCACCAGAGAGGGTTGGCCGCCACCAACCCTTCACTAAACTACAATGCAGTAGCATCGTTATCTTCTAATCACTTTCAGCACGATGCTCTTTCACGCTACATCACTACGGTAGCAACAGCACCTGCCTTAAGCCATACAACGTTGCCGGGGCCGCCTTTTTTAAGCATCACATTTTTGTCGGTGGCGCTTGTGTTTTGCAATACCACCACCGTTTTTCCTGCTGGCGTCACATAGGCAACATTAGGAATCCCTGCCGGCATATCAGACTCCACTCTCACAGAACCGGGAGGAACAAACTTAGACGCCTGTGCAATGATGTAATACGCAGGCTCACGGGTTACCTTGTCACCGGTAATAGTTACTGCGCCAAGACACCGGTCGCACCCGCCCCTGTCGGTATGCGGATCCTGGTTTTCGTCTGCAGCCAGATTCCATTCCAACACTGTTTTGCACCAGTTGCGCGGCGCACCAATAATAAGGTTTTCGATATGCCAGCTAAGCTCTTTCGCAAAGTCGCCGGGAGCCCCTACCCATTGCTCCGTAAAGTACAGGTTCTTGTCGGGGTGGGCATTATGCACCTTTGATATGGCGTCCACCTCGCCCCCGTACAAATGAAACGCAGAGCCATCAATATACTTTTTGGCCTGTGGGTCGTCAAGGATCGAAATAGGATAATCCGGGCGGTCGGCGTTATGATCGTAAATAATTATCTTAGTTGAAATACCATTGCGTTCAAATGCCGGACCTAAGTTGTTCTTTATGAAATCACGTTGTGCATCCGCAGGCATAAAAAGGCTTGGGGTATTACCGGGATGCAGCGGCTCATTCTGTATAGTCATCGCATCTATTGTTATGCCGTTCTTTTTCATTTCCTGTATATACTTTACCAGGTAATCGGCATATACGCCATAATACTTCGGCTGTAGGCTCCCACCGCGCACATCGCCGTTGTCTTTCATCCAGACCGGTGGCGACCATGGGCTGGCCAGTATTTTGACAGACGGATTGATCTTCAGGATTTGCTGCAGCACCGGTATCAGGTATTGCTTATCATACCCCAGGTCGAATTTCGCCAATGCCATATCCGTTTGCCCCGCAGGAAGGTCGTTATACGAAAAGACCTTCTCATCAAGATCGGAAGCGCCTACACTTATACGGATATAACTTACCCCGATCGATGACGGGCCATTTCCGTAAAGTTCTTCAAGCAGCTGTTTACGAGCAGCCGGGGTCATCCGGCTGATGTGCAGGGCGCTTCCGCCGGTAAGGGTAAAGCCGAAACCATCCATTACCTGGTAACGAGTACCCGTATTGATATTGATTGTAGCATCGGCAACAGATGATGACATCAAGCCCTGCCTTTGAAGGAGCATCGACTTATCCGGCATAGTTACATAGGCTTCTGCCGCCGCGCTATTTGTTTTGGGCGCCCCGCCGCAGCCTGCCAGGACGGCGAGCATTAGTGCAGCAGAAATTCCCAAAATATTTTTTTTTGTGTGTGAATGCATATTCTTAGTACGGCGCGCTAAGCCACCGTTATTCTTTGATTTTTTGATTGATGATATTATTGCCATACCAGCGTTGCCAAAGCGTGCGCTTCTATGGTATAATTTATTTTAGTGTTTCCGACTTTTATTGAGACATTTCTGCCGGAGTCGGACTTGTTAACTAACACGAGCACTTTTTTACCGTCTGTGTTGATGAAGGCAACGTTCTTCAGCCCGAGCGAACTGTCAAACTCTGAAGTATAAACCCTTTTTGCTCCCGGACGAACGAATTTTGAAAAATGCGCGAGTGAATAATATTCTACGTTCTTTGTTACCTGCCCTGCATTGTCTATGGTAACCACGCCACGGCAATCTGTACAGCCACCGTTAATAGGCCCATGATTGCTGTTAAGGGCAAGATTCCATAACAGTACCGATTTTGACCAGTTCCTTGTGGTGCCGATAAATATGTTTTCCATATTCCACTCGAGGTTGCTCGCGAAGTCTGTGCTCCATTCGCCACCCGAAACTTCTGTGAAATAAAGGTTCTTATCGGGATAAGCAGCGTGCACCTGGTTCATCGCCGATACATTGCCGGCATAGGCATGAAACGCCGAGCCGTCTATGTATTGATACGCCTGAGGGTCGCTAAGTACGGCCATCGGATAATCGGGACGATCGAAATTATGATCGTAAGCAATGATCTTCGTGTTAATGCCTGCTGTCTGAAATTTTGGCCCAAGGCTCGATTTGATAAATGACGCCTGCGCTGCCGGGGTCATACCCATACTAGGGTAACCTGTAGTTTCGTGCAGTGGCTCATTTTGAACGGTTACCGCTTTAATATTTATATTATGGGCTGCATAAGCCTGTATGTACCTTACAAAATAATTTCCATAGGCATCATACCATTCGGGCTTAAGGCTGCCCCCGTTCAGGCTGCCGCCTTCCTTCATCCAGGCGGGTGCACTCCACGGGCTTGCCAATACATTAATACTGGGAGCATATTGCTGCAGTGCCTGCATTACGGGTATCACATCCTGCTCATCTGGCGAGATCGAGAACTGTGCCAACGCGGCATCGGTCTGCCCAGAGGCGAGGTCGTTATAAGTAAAGCTGTTAAGTGAAAAATCTGAAGCGCCCATCGTTAGGCGCAGGTAGCTAAGGCCAATGCCATCGGCAGGATCAAAAAGGTCTTTTAGCAACGCCTGCTTTTGTGCATTACCCATATGGTTGATCACGTAAGCAGACGATCCCGTAAGGGCTGCGCCAAAACCGTCTATCTCCTGAAATTGCTGGCCGAAATCTACTGTAACCGAAGCATAGCTGCTGTTGGCATTATCGTAAATGTTTGCCGAAGGCTGTTCAACAAAAAGTTTTGCCCTGTTTCCGGTGGTTACCCACACGCGGGCGGTACCGATAACCTGTCCCTGATTATCGGTGCCTGATGGTGGAGGCGTAGTACCGGAACTGTTGTCACTACCCGAACACGAGATGAGCACTGACATGGCGATTAAGCCAAATATTGAACAAGCCTTCTTCATAGCAAACAATTATATGGTATTAATTATAGCCCGGATTTTGGGTAAGGTTCGGG
This sequence comes from Flavobacteriaceae bacterium, assembly GCA_021151665.1. Lineage (GTDB taxonomy): Bacteria > Bacteroidota > Bacteroidia > Flavobacteriales > Flavobacteriaceae > Flavobacterium. Next base: position 132,780 of record JAGKWW010000002.1, on the reverse strand, counting down.
TTAAGGTTCCTTTCGTTAGAAGGTATAGGCAGGAATGCCTCATACGGCTGCATATTGTAATTCACCGGCTGTCCGTCACGCAGGTCAACATCATCAACAGCGTTCATGGTTTCTACAACCACATCATTTCTAACAAGGTCGTCCCAACGCATGGCTTCCTGAGCCAGCTCGAGTCTCCTCTCTTTAAGAATAACGGCCTTCATTGTTGCCTGATTTGCCATTTGAGCGGCAGTAAGGCTTGGCAGGCTTACCCTGTTCCTTATCTTGTTTACTTCGGCAGCGGCTTCGCTTATCTGGCCCAGATTGTTATGAGCTTCCGCTTTAAGCAGAATGATATCTGCAAGGCGCAGCAGGTAAATATGGTCTGCACTGGCCCATCCGCTTGCATGCCTCCATTTATAAGAAAACGGCACAGAGCTTCCTGAAGCGTTACCCCAGAATTCATCGTTCCAGCCTACGTTCTCAAAAAGGATGGTGGCATTCTTACGGATATTATCCCCTTCAGAATCAAAAGCGTCTACCAGGTCGTGAGAAGGCGTTACGAACTTCCTCCAGGTATCGCCGCTGATGCTTGGCGGAAGGTGCATCTGCGGGCCCCATGAGCCTTCGTTGCCGCCAAGGTACTGTACTTCAAGTATCGATTCCTGGTTATTATAGTGCGAACCGTCAAAAAGCTGGTCGTAGCTGCCCATAAGGTCGTAGCCTGCCTCGGGCGCCATCACGAGGTTGGCGTAGTTTACCACCTGGCCCCAGTTGGGCGATGGTTGTTGCGCATAAGCTTTAGCCAGTAATGCATAGCAAGCTCCCTTGGTAGCGCGAGCTTTGTTCACGGAATTATCAGAACCGTAGTTGTATGGCAATGCGTTTGCAGCAAACTCCAGGTCGGCAATGATCTGGTCATACACTTCCTGCTCGGTTGCACGTGAAGGCCTTAGCTGAGAAGGATCTGTAGACGTTACCGGCGCAGTAAGGATAGGCACCCCGCCAAAAAGGCGCGCAAGCGTAAAGTAGTGGTAAGCTCGTAAGAAATGTGCCTCGCCAACTATCTGGGCGCGGCGCTCTTCGGTAATCTGCGACTGTACCCCCGGGGCACGGGCAATTACGGTATTGGCTTTGGCAATAGCGTTATAAATAGCCGACCAGGCATTGAAGACCCGCCCGTTGGTAGTTTCGACATTGAGGCGGTCCAATTGGAATATTTCGGGGTTGTCCCCTCCGGCGTAGTGGTTGTCTGAGCGTACGTCAGAAAAAAGCACGTGATCCCATACGTAGTAGTCATTCCCCTGGAAAGACTCATAAACACCTGTAAGGGCAGATTCGAGCTGGTCGCCACTAAGGTAGGCATTGTCCTGCGTCAGTTCAGAGATCGGCACCTGGTCGAGCTCCTGGCTGCATGAGCCGAGTAGTAATCCCGACAGTAAAATCGCAGCGACAATATTCTTATTTATATTTTTCATAGTCATTTTATTAAAGTGAAGCTTTGATTCCGAATATAATGTTCCTTGTTTGCGGATAAGTTCCGTAATCGATACCTATGTTGGTATTGCTTGTTCCTCCGAAATTTACCTCAGGGTCAAATCCTGAATATTTGGTAAAGGTCAGCAGGTTCTCGCCGGTACCATAGATGCTTAATGATGCAAGGCTTAGCCTGTCGGTGAGGTTTTTAGGGAAGGTATAACCCAGCGTTATTGCTTTCAGCCGTAGGTATGACCCGTCTTCCACATAGCGGCTCGATAGCCTTGAGTTGCGGATATCGCCCTGAAGTGACCTTGGAATATCGGTTACATCACCTGGCTGCTGCCAACGGTCAAGTACCGCGGTTGTCTGGTTCTTGGCATCGATCATACTCTCCGTATCAATACGTGAAGCATTGAACATGTCGTTGCCCTGCACACCCTGGAAGAATACATTCAGGTACACATTTTTGTAGCTGAAGTTGTTGGTAAAGCCGTAGATAAAGTCAGGATTGGCATCGCCGATAACCTTTTTGTCAGCATCACCGGGAGTGAAGGTTGGCTGTCCGTTCGCGTCAATATAGTAAGCGTCACCCGTTGCCGGATCTACACCACCCCATTCGTAACCGTAGAATTGCCCCAATGGCTGGCCTGCCTACTACCGTGTTTTTATTGGTAGAGATATTGAAGTCAGTAGTCCAGCGGAAATCACCGTCGAAGTTTACTGTATTAAGGTTGAACTCAAAACCTACGTTTTTCACAGAACCTGCATTTATATCTGTCCTGTCAAACCCGGTAGTGCGCGGAATCTGTACCGGCAGCAGCAAGTCATGGCTCAGCTTGCGGTAGTAATCGGCGCTAATACGGATACGGTTTTTAAACAGCGCCAGGTCAATACCGAAATTACTCTGCTCGGTAGCTTCCCATTTAAGATCTTCGTTTTGAATTGAACGCGGATAGTTACCCGGTTGAGCAACTCCCCCAATAGGATAGTTACTTCCTAATGCTACACCACCTGCCCAAGCATAAGTGCCGGTATTATCGTTACCTACAAGGCCCCAGCCCGCACGGAATTTTAAATCGCTTATCGCCTCGATTCCCTGCATGAACTGCTCCTGCGAGATTCTCCATCCGGCAGAAAACGAAGGGAAATAACCCCATTTCTCATTAGGCCCGAAACTGCTGCTTCCATCTGCCCTGAAGTTGGCTGTGAAAAGGTACTTATCATCAAATGCATAGTTAATCCTTGCCAGGAACGACTCATTGATTTTCTTTGATTTTGTCGCGTCGGCGGTAACAATCTGAGCACCGGCATTAGGAGTTGTAACCCCTGCGCCGGCAAAGTTACGGCGCTCTATACTGCTGTTTTCCCACATCCTTTCCTGATAAACAGTACCCGCAACAGCTTCAATATTGTGCTTATCCAGCACTAGCTTGTAGTTAATCGTGTTATCCCAGATATGATAGTTTGTAAGCCACGTCTGATAACGGCCGATCCCTTTCATTGCGCGCCCGTAGCTGGTAGTGTACGGATCAAGGAAGTAGTCGCTGGTAGCATTGCTATAGTCAATACCCAGGTTACTACGGAAAGTAAGCCCTTTGATAAACTCTATTTCGGTAAATACGTTACCAAACAGCCTTTGGTTGCGGTAACCGCGTTGTGCTGCGTCAGTACTCGAGATCGGGTTTTCCCAATCCTGGAAAGGGTTGCTTGTGTAGGTTCCATTGTCACGGAAAATTCCGATATTTTGTGGCGTATTGAGTACTCCGAGGATTACACCGCCGCTGTTTGTTGCCGTATTGTCTGTAACATCCACATCGTGGTAATCTACATAGTTTACATTGGTGCCCAGTTTCAGCCAGCTGGTAGCCTGTTGAGTAACACTCGCCTTAAATGACTTGCGATCCATTTCTGAACTGCGCACAGCGCCATCCTGTTTCAGGAAGTTACCGGAAAGGTAATATGAGGTATTGTTGCTTTTGCCGGAAACGGAAAGTTGGTGGCTGTTTGAAACTCCCGTCCTGAAAACTTCGTCCTGCCAGTTTGTATCTGCCGTGTACTGTGTCCAGTCTGTATTATAGCCCATTTCCGTCATCAGGTCGCGGTACTGTGCAGCATTCAGCACATCCATTTTTTTCCATACCGACTGGAAGCCTACATAGGTCTCGTAGCTAATAACGGGTTTCTCGCTCTTGCCTTGCTTCGTCGTAATCAATACTACACCATTTGCACCTTGCGATCCGTAGATGGCGGCCGACGAGGCATCTTTAAGTATTGAAATAGTTTCGATATCAGCAGGGTTTAGTGAGCGCGTGTCGGTTGTCACCACACCATCGATCACATAAATAGGCTCGCTTGATGCACCTATAGAACTTGTTCCCCTGATGCGGATATTAAACCCACCGCCCGGCTTACCACCTACAGAGCTCACCTGTACACCGGCGGTTTGGCCCTGTATAAGATTGCTCAATTGGTTGGTGGGGCGGTTTTCAAATTTCTCACCGCTGATAGTCGCCACAGCGCCCGTAATATCTTTTTTACGCTGTGTACCGTAGCCTACTACTACCACTTCATCAAGTTGGGTAGTATCTTCTTTAAGTTGCACATTCAACGTGCTTCCTGAAACAGCAACCTCTTGTGAGGCATAGCCGATAAATGAAAACACAAGGGTGTCTCCGGTTGCTGCAGCAACAGTATACTTACCGTCGATGTCGGTAGATACCGCCGCACCCGATCCTTTTACCATAACGTTTACGCCCGGTAAAGTCATTCCGCTGCCATCAGTTACAGTACCCGATACAGTGCCGGACTGCGCAAACGTAACTGTTGTAAGGAACAGGAACATTAAAACCAAGTAGTTTTTAAATCGCATAGATTGTTAGTTAGAGTTAATAAATAATAACGGTTCGCTTATGAAGATGACTTCCGCCTGCGTACCGAAATCGTTGTAGGTTTGTTTTTGTTGCGCCAAATTATAATTAAGGAAAAAACCAAAAGAAAAATCGATTTCGCTTTGGTTACACCGAAAGGCTACTTAAACCACTTAAACACTTCATTTATTTTTTTAAAACATTATATACCAAATATTTATTAGATAAAAAAACTTGGCAAAAAGTTCTCAATATTCAAAAATTACTCTACTTTTATGGGTGCTATTAAGTTCTATTTTCATCCCTTTTACTACGATGGATATCCCTAACACGATACTTCGAACGCTTTTCTTTGCCCTATCCACAATTTTAGTTGTCCCGCAAGTCTGGTCGCAGGATGTACAGTTTCCGATTACCGGAAAAATAACCGGCTTCGAGAAGAAGGATTTTAACGCAGACCCGCAATTTTGGTCGGCATGCGAAAATCCTGAAGGTATTATGTTCTTCGGGAATAATGACGGTGTTATAATCCATGATGGCGAGCATTGGCATAAGCTGAACCTCCCAAACAATTCTTCGGTGCGCAGCCTTGCGGTAAATTCGGCGGGAACAGTCTACGCGGGGGGATATAACGAGATCGGTGTCGTGAAGAAAGATGGCAAAGGACGTTACGTTTATCGTTCGATGATGGAAGATCTGCAGCTACAAAGCCATAACCTCGAAAATATCTGGGACATTCAGGTAGTAGGGAACAAGGTGCTTTGCAGGACTTTTACAGAACTCGTCATCATATCAGGAAAGACAGCCACACACATTCCGGCAAATACATCCTATATCTATTCCGGCATGGCAGGAAGCCGCTATTTTATTCAGGATAGCAACCACGGTATTATGAGCCTTGGGGCGTCGGGGCAGGACCTTACTATGGCATTTCCCGCAGATCAGTACAACAATGAGGAAATATTCAGTATCGTGCCGGGAAGTGATAATAATAAAGTGGTTATCATTACAAAAACAGGCAACGTTTATAACGGCGAAGCCGGTTCGGGAAAACTGACGCTGAGCGGAAATATCTTCACCGGGCGCCAGGCAGACCAGGTAACCAGCGCCCTGAAATATAAGGGGGTACTCCTGATAGGAACTCTTAGTTCTAAGATACTGCTCGCCAGTACAGAGGGCAAGCTGTTAGAAACGCCCGCACTGCTACTGGGCCTTCCCGAAACTGTAGTGCATAAGCTGTACCGAAACGCCAGCAACAACATCTGGGTGATGCAAAACAACGGCCTGTCATACATCGACCTGCAATCTCCTTACAGCCATTTGTTCAGCAAGGCTTCTGTATACGATGCGCTGGCAACTAATAACTGCCTGTATCTCGCTACCAACCAGGGCATATACGTATCCTTGTTTAACCCATCAAACCCCTCTTCGGCGCGAAATTTTACAAAAACAGAAGGCATTCACGGGCAGGCCTGGGCAGTACAGTCGGCGGAAGGCGACGTAATTGCCTCCCATGACACAGGCCTTTATCAGATTTTAGGATTGGAAGCAAAAAAGATTGGAAACATTTCCGGCTTTTGGAAAATTACCCCGATTAAAGATAAAAAAGGCTATTACCTCGCCTCACATTATAACGGCCTGTACCTTCTCCGGAAAGAGGACGGCCAATGGATCCTCGGCAATAAGCTCACGGGGTTCAACGAATCTTCGCGTGATATAATGCCTGCCACTGAGCCCGGTGTTTACTGGATTTGCCATGGCTACAAAGGGGTATTTCGCATCCGGGTGGATTCTGACTACTCACGTATAACATCTGTAGACCATTACACTAACCGAAACGGGCTGCAGTCTGCATTCAACGTGAATGTAGCAAGATGGCAGGGTGATGTGGTGTTTACCACCAATACGGGCATTTACAGCTATAATGCGGCACAGAACAGATTTGTGCCGCACAAAGAACTGAACCGGATCCTGGATCCCGAAAAAAATACGCGGAAGCTTTTGCAGGCGGGCCGGAAAACATGGTTTGTGCAGGATGACGAGGCGGGCTACTTTTATACTACAGAAAAGAAACCTGCACTTCAGAAAGAACTTTTCCTGAACCTTAAAGGGATGTTTAATCGGGGTATGGAAGCCATTACCGTGCTGTCACCTGATAAAGTGCTGTTCGGTACCACCTCAGGTCTTTATTTATATTCGTTGAGCACGCGCAAAGCTGATAAAGGCGTTGCAACTCTTATCAGCGGAATATCCTATTCTCAGGATCAGGAAATACAAAACCTTCCTCCCGCCAGCAGCAAGTCGGAGCCGCAGGTATTACCCAATCAAACCGATATCTTGCGTTTTGAGTTTGCGGCACCCAAAATGAACCACGGCACAGGGATACAGTATAGCTATATGCTTGAGAATGTCGACAAGAACTGGTCGGCCTGGCAAACGCTGCCTTATAAGGAATATACCCACCTTCGGCCCGGCACTTATACCTTCAAAGTTAAAAGCCGCAACACAGCAGGCGTAACCGCAAAGGAAGCGGTTTATTATTTCACGATCTTACCCAAATGGTATCAAACCAACGCTGCATATATTGCCTATGGGCTGTTATCAGCACTATTAGTTGTCCTTGCCCTGAAATTAATAAGCAAGCGTGTAGAACGGCAGCACAGGCGCGCAAGGGAGGAAGAACAGCGCACAAAGAGAATGCTGGAGATGGAAGTGGAGCGTTTAAGGCTTCAGCGTGATAAAGAGCAGATTACGCAAGACAAGCAACACCTTGAGGAAGATGTGCTGATGAAAAGTAAAGAGCTGGCGAACTATACTATGCTACTATTGAAGAAAAAGGAGATTTTTGGCGAGATCACTTCCGACCTGAAAGAATTGCGGGAGTATTCGAAGAACGAGGAGTCACGCAAAAAGATATTCGAGATCTTCCAGAAACTCAACCAGCACAAGATAGGCGACGACTATATGGAAGTTTTTGACGTTAATTTTGAGAAGGTCCACCATAACTTTTTCGAGAAACTTAAAAAACTGAATCCCACGCTTACCAAACGTGAACTCCGCCTGTGTGCCTTTGTGAAAATGGACCTTACAAACAAGGAGATAAGCCCTCTGCTGAACATTTCCCTGCGCGGGGTAGAGAACGCACGTTACAGGGTGCGGAAGAAGCTCAATGTGGCGCACGAGGATAACTTCGTGGCTTATCTTGAAAAAGTGGCCCGGGAAGCTGAACCGCCGGTACAGGCAGAAGCATAAAAAAAGCGCATCGGTTGATGCGCTTTTTTTATATATCCAATAAAATGAATAACTTCTACTTCATACTGGCAAACAGGTACTCCCTGTTCATGCGTGCTATGTTTTCAAGCGAAATACCTTTAGGGCACTCTACTTCGCAGGCACCGGTATTGGTACAGTTACCAAATCCTTCTTCATCCATCTTCTGAACCATGTTAAGCACACGCTCAGTAGCTTCTACTTTACCTTGCGGCAACAGGGCAAACTGAGATACCTTAGCCGATACAAAAAGCATCGCTGAGGCATTTTTACAGCTGGCTACGCAAGCACCGCAGCCGATACACGTAGCCGCGTCAAACGAACGGTCAGCATCGTGCTTACGGATAGGAATAGCATTGGCATCCTGTGTGTTGCCCGAAGTGTTTACCGAAATAAACCCTCCTGCCTGCTGAATGCGGTCAAAAGAGCTGCGGTCTACCACAAGGTCTTTAATTACCGGGAACGCTTTGGCGCGGAACGGCTCGATGTAAATTGTATCGCCATCCTTAAACTTCCTCATGTGCAGCTGGCAGGTAGTCACGCCACGGTCCGGCCCGTGTGCCTCGCCATTGATGAACAGCGAACACATACCGCAAATACCTTCACGGCAGTCGTGGTCAAAAGCAACAGGGTCTTCTCCTTTATTGTTCAGCTCTTCGTTTAGTACGTCGAGCATTTCAAGGAAAGACATATCCGGGGAAACATCGCTGATGTTGTAGTCAACCATTTTCCCTGCATCCTTGGCGTTTTTCTGACGCCATATTTTTAGTTTGAGATTCATTTCGTTTAAAGTTTATTAGCCAAAAGCCACTAGCCAAAAGTTAGCTTCCAAGTGACCTGATGAAGGCGTTTAACATTTTACTTTCTTCAGTTATTAACCCTGCAATATCAGAGTATTTGTTTTCATCGATAAATCCTAGTTCCTTGGCGATTATAAGCTGGGTCTCCAACTCATATAACGATCCTCTCGCAATCCTGAGAAACTGTATATAATTTTGAGTCGAGCTTCGCCCCCATCCTTCAGCGATATTAGAAGGAACAGAAACCGCCGCCCGTTTCATCTGATTTTGTAAACCAAAAACTTCATCTTTTGGGAAATTGTCAAAACTTTTATAAATGCGCTTGACAAGTTCTATCCCCTTTTGCCAGATAAGCAAGTCACGGTAATCTTTTATTTCGCCCATGTTTGCTTGTGGCTTTTTGGCTTTTGGCTATTCTCACTATTTGTAACTCCTTTGCACCAGTTTCACGTTATCAAATGTCAGCTGCTCTTTGTGCAGTACAGCATCGCTTGGATTGCCTTTGTACTCCCATGCCGCAACATAGGCAAAATTCACGTCATCACGCTGTGCCTCTCCATCCTCAGTCTGGTACTCTTCACGGAAGTGCCCGCCACAAGACTCGTTACGGTGCAACGCATCTTTTGCAAATAGCTCGCCAAGTTCAAGGAAGTCGGCCACACGCATGGCTTTTTCAAGTTCCTGGTTAAAGCTGTACATATCGCCCGGCACTTTCACATCGCGGTAGAATTCTTCGCGAAGCGCGGCAATCTCGGCGATAGCCTCGGTAAGCCCCTGTGCATTACGGGCCATACCTACTTTATCCCACATAATCTTACCAAGCTTTTTATGGAAGTGGTCAACCGTGTGCTTACCATTGTTGTTCATAAACCTTTCAAGCTGTGTACGAACATTGTTCTCTGCCTCCACAAACTCCGGAAGATCGGTAGAGATCCTGCCGGTGCGGATATCTTTAGAAAGATAGTCGCCTATCGTGTACGGAAGTACAAAGTAACCGTCTGCAAGCCCCTGCATCAGCGCCGAAGCACCAAGCCTGTTGGCGCCGTGGTCTGAGAAGTTAGCCTCACCGATAGCGTAGCAGCCTTCGATTGTGGTCATGAGATTATAGTCTACCCAAACACCGCCCATGGTGTAGTGAACGGCAGGGTATATCATCATCGGGGTTTCATACGGGTTCTCGTCTACGATCTTTTCATACATCTGGAAAAGGTTGCCGTATTTCTCTTCGATAACAGCCGTACCCAATTGTTTTACCAACGCGGCATCTTCGGCATTAAGGCCTTTTATCTTCGCCTGCTCTTTACCGTAACGCATAATTGCCGAAGCAAAGTCAAGGTAAACAGCCTCGCCAGTTTTGTTTACTCCGAAACCTGCATCACACCTTTCCTTAGCAGCACGCGACGCTACGTCACGCGGCACAAGGTTACCGAATGAAGGGTACCTGCGCTCCAGGTAGTAATCCCTGTCCTCTTCGGCAAGCTGGGTAGGCTTAAGCCTTCCTTCGCGGATAGCCTGGGCATCTTCCAGCTTCTTAGGCACCCAAATGCGGCCGTCGTTACGAAGCGACTCCGACATCAGGGTAAGTTTACTCTGGTGGTCGCCCGAAACCGGGATACAGGTAGGGTGAATTTGTGTGTAGCAAGGGTTAGCAAAATAAGCTCCCTTTTTGTGTATTTTCCATGCAGCGGTAGCGTTACTTCCCATCGCATTGGTAGAAAGGAAGAACACGTTTCCGTAACCTCCCGATGCAATTACTACAGCGTGGGCAGAATGCCTTTCCAGCTCTCCGGTAATAAGGTTACGGGCGATGATGCCGCGCGCCTTACCGTTTACAATAACCAAGTCGAGCATCTCGTGACGGTTGTACATCTGTATCTTTCCGCGGCCTATCTGGCGGTTCATTGCCGAATAAGCACCAAGCAGCAATTGCTGGCCTGTTTGTCCTTTTGCATAAAAGGTACGGGACACAAGTGTACCACCAAAAGAGCGGTTATCCAACATACCGCCGTATTCGCGTGCCAACGGCACACCCTGGGCAACACACTGGTCAATAATATTTGCAGATACCTCGGCAAGGCGGTACACGTTTGCCTCGCGGGCACGGTAGTCGCCACCTTTTACAGTATCATAGAAAAGCCTGAAAGTAGAGTCGCCATCGCCCATGTAGTTCTTGGCGGCGTTGATACCACCCTGTGCTGCAATAGAGTGCGCACGGCGTGGTGAATCCTGGAAACAGAAAGCCTTTACGTTGTAGCCCAACTCGGCAAGCGTAGCGGCGGCAGAGCCTCCTGCAAGGCCGGTACCTACAACGATAACATCAATGTTACGTTTGTTGGCAGGGTTTACCAGGTTGATATGGTCTTTATAATCGGTCCACTTGGATGCAACCGGGCCGTTTGGTATTTTAGAATCTAATGCCATGATTAATTAGCTTTTAGAAAGAAATGAATAAATATAGGAATGATGGCAAACAGAAGCGGTACAATGATGGCAAATGCCTTACCAAAATTCTTGGTGATGCCGTTGTACTTAGGGTTGTTTGCTCCAAGCGACTGGAATGCACTGCCGAAACCGTGATACAGGTGGAAACCAAGCGCCACCATCGCCAGTACATATAGTATTGTAGCTATAAGCCCGTACTTTGCATCTTTAAAGAAAGCAACAGTAATTTTATGAAGGTCTTTGTACCCTTCGGCAAAAATAACTTTCTGGCCTGCCGGCTCGCTGCCCTTTACCTGTGTATTAGGTTGCTCATTGATAACCGCGTAAAACTTATTACCTTCTTTTATAAGGCTCTTGCCGTCTACCTGCTGTACAGGAAGGTACTTGCCTGCGCCGGTACCGGTTGTTACATAAAGCTCCTGATCGGGCATGCCCGGCATCTGCGACTTTACTGTAATAGTTTGCAAAGGCATATCTTTCTTAAAGTGCATTACTGCCCAGAAATTCACCATGTGCGTAACAATGAAGATCAGGATAATGGTACCCAGCACCGCCATGTTGCGTGAGGCCCAGATGGTATTGGTTTCAGGCTTGTTGTTGGCATATTTTACAGGCCTTGCCTTTTGGTTTTGTACAGTAAGCACAATACCATCTATCGCATGGAAAAGGATAGAGGCATATGTAAGGTAAGACAGGATTTTAACCGCCGGGTTGGTGGTCATGAACAGCGCATAGAGGTTAAACTGCAGTGCGTCTGCAAAAATAAGCTGTAAGTTACCGATAAGGTGCCCGACTAAGAACAGGCAGAGAAATAAACCTGTCAGGGCCATCCAGTACTTTTTTGCAAGCGATGACTTTAAGAATGCAGATTTTGCCATAGTTGTTGTATAATATAAGTAAGTTTTAAAAAAATCCAAACAAAAATACTGCTAAAAGCCATTAGCTACAACCTTTGCGCTGTAATTTATAATCAGTTTAAAGTGACGGATTTTTCAATAATACGGCTCAAAAAAATACGATAATCATTTTTTTAGAACTGAAACTCTTAAAAAACAACAACAGTCTTTAAATTTGAGGTCAATGGGTTTTGGCCATATCTTCATCAACGATCAGGATAAAATCGCCTTTGCCAATATTTTCTTTCGAAGGGACTGCCACATCCGCCTGCTCTGCCGATGCGATAGTGACAATTTTCAGGCCCGGGTTCAGCCGTTTCAGATACCACAATATCCCTTCCCGGTTATCGCTATGGTAGCTTCCGTTGAAGTGGACAAACACGGTACCGTCCATCAGGTTTTTTGAGATAAACCACGCCATGGTCGCGTCCTTCACTGCCTGCGCTTTCGGAAGATTGTCACCTCCATGCCCGCCGGCCATTTCGAGCATTGCCTTGTAGCCCGGAAGACCGCCGTCATACGCTATAGGTTGTGGGGCAATCCAGGCTTTCTCGGCATCAGGGAGCGACTGGAGCGATTCGAGCCCTTTTTTGTAGACCATACTGGCATACCGGCGCGGGATGTTGGTGGCAATGAACTTAAAATGTTTCTCTTTCGCAAGATCGATCAGCGGCTTGTAGTCGGTTTTATAGTTCGTCCAAAGCCTTGCCAGCGTGTCAAGCCCTTTCTGGCTGATATCCCCAGCAAGATACTTGTCGAGAGCTTCCTGGTTGTCGGCTTCAAACATCTCGGCGCCAAGGATCAATTGTTTCCTTGCAGCGAGGTCTTTGGCAAGCTCCAGTTGCAGCCAGTGCACCACCGGGTTGTCATGAAGTTCGCCGAAAAATACAACATCTGCTTTCCCGGCGGCTTTCAGCAGGGTGCCGTAATCTGATCTTTTACCGTTTTGATCGTATAATTTATAGGCCGGTTTTTCCTGCGCATTCGCGAAAAAACAAAACAGGAGAAAAGGCACCAGGGTAGAAAGCTTCATGTTTTACAGAATGGGATTATATGTGTAAATATAGCTAATCCCCCAAAATTGATCAGCACTATTAGCGGTTCTCGTTTTTCATTTGTACGGGCACTTCTACCGTATCAAGCGTGACCATATTGTTATCGTCTTCCTCAAAAAGTATGACAAGTGCTTTGCGATCTTTGTAAGTTACCTTAACATCCTGTACCTGTCCATAATCATACGTATCATTTGCAACTCTTTGATAAAGTACGCCTTTCTTCTGCCACACTTCCGTATCGCCGTTATCCAGCACGCCTGTAAAAACCGTTCGGACGACAACATGCTTATCTTCGTACAATACATCCCCAGTTCCAGTAAGATTAGCGACTACAGACAGAACAATAACTAATCCGAGCATAGGCACCAACAATAGTAACGCCGCAAGAAACGGCCACCATGAAAAAAGCATGAAATAAATCCTTGCAGCTTTATTTTTCCAGCCGGCGTGGTAAAACGGATAAACCAGCGTGCCTGTAATCAACATTGCGATTACAGCAATTCTGGGAAACCAAAATCCAAACGCTACATACTGCCACTCGCTATAGAGCCACCAACTCAATAACGATAGTGTCAGCGCAACCCAATGAATTCTCACCGCAACCAACATCCACTTCTCCGGGAGCTCCATTTTTTTACTTCGGGCTGCCCATCGGTAAAACAACAGATATACCGCTGCTAAAATGATCCCTGCCAAAAATCCGAAAATCATACTGAAAAGTTATTATATTTCTTCATCAGGCACTTCCTCTACAGCAGCTATTTGAAGATGCTTTATAATAACTTTATAAGTATAACAAAGATCGGTGTCCGGCTTGCAAAACCATATCGTTAGCCACGGCGAACTGCCCTCAGCCGATGTTATGCCTACCCCCTGAAGTATCACTCCACCGTATTCTTCTTTGGGTAAATACCTTTCAAAATCGCTTTTGCGGATTATAGCTCTGCCTTTCGGCCCTGCCAGCCTTACCTCCTGCTCTCGGTAGAGCATCACGCTATTGGCACCTTCCGCTGTCCGCGTTGCCTGCTTGTAAGCGATTTCATTGGTGTAAGCACTGATTACCGTCAGCGTATCGCCGTCATCCACCAACGTGCCAACATTTGCTGCAGCGGCTTCCTTTGGTTCGTATGTAGTATCAGCCACAAAGGGAGCTTCGGCTAACTCATGCGCCGGTTCCTGAAAAGCAGGTTCCGGATTAAGGTTTTTTTTGCAGCCCGCAATAAGTGCGGTTATAAATAACAAGACCAAAGAGGTTCTCATAACAATAGGTTTACCATTCAAATGTAAAGACAATCATGGTTGTTTTAAACTATTCTTTCTATTTTTGATATTCTTAAACCATTCCAGATGAAATACCAGCAGATAGACCGCAACCTTTTTATAAAGAACCGTAAGAAATTCACGGCCTACATGAAGCCGAAAAGCGTTGCCGTGTTCAATTCCAACGATATTTACCCGATTTCTGCCGATAGCACTATGGCGTTCCAGCAGCACCGCGACATTTTTTACCTGAGCGGCGTAGACCAGGAAGAGAGCATCCTTTTGCTTTGCCCAGATGCGCCTTACGAGCACCAGCGCGAGATGCTTTTTTTGCGTGAAACCAATGAGCATATCGCTGTATGGGAAGGCGAAAAGCTAACCAAAGAACGTGCTTACGAAGTTTCGGGTATTAGAACTGTACACTGGCTGAAGGACTTTCACAAAGTGCTGTTCGAGATCATGACATACTGTGACACAATCTACGTAAATACTAATGAGCACTATCGGGCGGCGGTAGAAACCGAAACGCGCGAAGACCGCTTTATCAAATGGTGGAAAGAAAAATACCCGGCCCACCAGGTGGCCAAGAGCAACCCGATACTGCAGCGCCTGCGTTCTGTAAAAGAACAGGAAGAGATCGCACTGATACAAAAAGCTTGTGATATTACCGAGAAAGGCTTCCGCCGCCTGCTGAAATTTGTGAAGCCGGGCGTGATGGAATATGAAGTTGAAGCGGAACTCATTCACGAGTTTGTACGCAACCGCTCGAAAGGGTTTGCCTATGGGCCTATTATCGCTTCGGGCAATAATGCCAATGTGCTGCATTATGTAGAGAACAATAAAGAATGTAAAGCCGGCGACCTGCTGCTGCTGGACGTAGCTGCGGAGTATGCCAACTACTCGAGCGACCTGACACGTACCATCCCTGTTTCGGGCCAATATACCGAAAGGCAGAAAGCCGTTTACAATGCTGTGCTTAAGGTGAAGAATGAGGCCACGAAAATGCTAATTCCGGGTACGCTATGGAAAGAATACCACGTGGAGGTAGGCAAGATTATGACCAGCGAACTTTTGGAGCTTGGGCTGCTAGACCGCGCCGATGTGCAGAATGAAGACCCGGCGTGGCCTGCTTATAAAAAGTATTTTATGCACGGCACCTCGCACCATTTGGGCCTCGATACCCACGATTACGGGCTACTGCACGAACCGATGCAGGCTAATATGGTATTTACAGTAGAGCCAGGCATCTATATCCCCGAAGAAGGCTTTGGCATACGCATAGAAGATGACGTAGTGGTACAGCCGACGGGAGCACCGCGGAACCTGATGGCAAACATCCCGATAACCGTTGAAGAAATTGAGGAGATAATGAATTCATAATTCGGGGTTAGGGGTTTAGGGTTCATGGTTTGAGCCTGACACCAAACTTGAAACCCGAAACCTGAAACCAAAAAATAAAGCCTGTCTAAAACGACAGGCTTTATTTTTGTTTAAGCAAAAGCTTCTTATTTTTCGTTGGCGTAGCGCCTTGCTACTTCTTCCCAATTTACCACATTGAAGAACGCCTCGATATAATCAGGCCTGCGGTTCTGGTAGTTCAGGTAATAGGCATGCTCCCAAACGTCAAGCCCAAGGATTGGCGTGCCTCCGCAGCCAATCTCCGGCATTAACGGGTTATCCTGGTTTGGGGTAGCGCAAATTTCGAGTTTCCCGCCTTTCTGTACGCAAAGCCATGCCCAGCCCGAGCCAAACTGTGTTGCAGCAGCTTTGGCAAAACGTGCCTTGAACTCAGCGAACGAGCCGAATGCTTTTTCTATAGCATCTTCAAGCTCGCCTGTCGGCTCGCCCCCGCCTTTTGGCGAAAGTATCTGCCAGAAAAGATTATGGTTGTAGTAGCCGCCACCGTTATTGCGCACAGGCGCATTGCCCATATCAAGGTTGATCAGGATATTTTCTATTGTTTTTCCTTCCAGGTCGGTTCCCGCAATTGCAGCGTTTAGGTTAGTCGTATAGGCATTGTGATGCTTGGTGTGGTGTATCTCCATCGTACGTGCATCGATATGGGGCTCCAACGCATCGTAGGCGTAAGGAAGTTTTGGTAGTTCAAAAGCCATGATATAGATCGGTTTAAAGTTGATTAAAAATTGGATACCAAATTTAGGGATTTTAGCCTTGATAAAAAACAGGCGGCAGGATTATTTACAAAACCGCAGGTGCAACTTTAAATTTCCCGCTGAAATCTGCCCTCAGGCAAACCCTCCTGAAATTAAAAGATAAATTGTTTCCACCCGCTGTCTTTAATTATATTTGTGCTATGCCTAAAACTGCTTTTTCACTCTATAACGCCTCCGCCGGGTCGGGCAAAACGTATATGCTGGTAAGGGAGTACCTTATCATCCTGCTTACGGCGCCGAATCCCGACACGTATCGCCGCATACTGGCCATTACGTTCACCAATAAGGCGGTAGAGGAAATGAAAACACGTATTTTAGGTGCCCTTTCCGATTTTTGCAAAGATGAACCGGGGGCCAAAGCCGAATCCCTTCTCAAAGAAATAGCGAGAGAAACAGGCCTCTCCCCCGCCACTATCAAAGAAAAATCGAAGGCTATTGTAAAGCATATCATCCATAACTACGCTGCTTTTGATATTTCTACAATCGACAGGTTTACACACAAAGTGATTCGTGCCTTTGCCCACGACCTGAACCTTCCGGTAAGTTTTGACGTATCGCTGGAAACGGATGCCCTGCTTCGCGAGGCGGTAGATGCCGTGATTGCAAAAGCAGGCGATAATGAAGTGCTTACGTCGCTGCTTGTCGATTTTTCGTTGGATAAAACAGACAACGACAAGAGTTGGGATGTAACGTACGAATTATTCGAAACCGGAAAGCTGCTAACCAACGAGAACAACCGGCTCGAGATAGGGCAACTCAGTGGTAAATCAATAGAAGAATTTCTTTTTATCCGCGAAAAGCTTCGGCAGGAAGTAAAGAGTTTTAAGGAGCAAAATCATTCACTTGGAGCGCAGATGCTCGGGATATTGGAGGACAACGGAGTGGATGCCAAGTCATTTACACGCGGCACCTTTACCAGCCATATCGAATTTATACGCGACACAGATGCGCGCGCCTGCAAATACCGCTTTGAAAAACCGGAAGATGTCGGCATCAACAAGACCGCCAACCGGCCTTTGATCGAAGGGTTATTGGGTGAAATCCTTCCGTTGCTATCCAAAGCCTATGAAAACCTGCGTAAGCACGATTTTTACGAGGCATTTTTAAAAAATATTACCCCATTATCGCTGCTCAACTCTATCGGGCAGGAGCTGGACAGGATACAGCAGGAGCAGAATGTGCTCTCCATATCCGAATTCAACGCCATTATCCATAAAGAGATACAAAACCAGCCCGCCCCTTTTATTTATGAAAGGCTGGGTGAGCGTTACCGCCATTTCTTCATCGACGAATTTCAGGACACATCTGTCATGCAATGGCAAAACCTGATACCGCTCATCGATAATGCGCTCGCTTCGGAAGACCTGCAGCAGCAACGCGGTTCATTAATGATCGTGGGCGACCCCAAGCAGTCCATCTACCGGTGGCGTGGCGGCAGGGCCGAACAGTTCATAGGGCTGGGCAAAGGGCACAACCCCTTCTCTAACCCCGACAGGGCATTGAAGAACCTCGAGCGCAACTACCGAAGCTTTGATACTGTAATACAATTCAATAATGCGTTTTTCGCAAGGCTGGCGTCGGAATTTAGCGATGAAGATTACGCAACGCTCTACCGTGACAACAGTTTTCAGGAATGCAACGACAAAACCGGCGGTTACGTAGAAATATTATTTTTGCCCGAACAGGAGCAAATTGAGGAGGGCGAACCGGAGAGCCGCAACGACCAATACCTGAAAGCAACACTCGCTACTATTAATAAGGTGTTGGCACAGGGCTACTCCTATTCAGATATCGTGCTGCTTACCCGCAAGCGCCAGCCGGGTGTGCTTTTGGCAGCTTACCTCACAGAAAACTCTATACCTATATTATCTTCGGAAACACTACTCATTGAGAATGCTTCCGAAGTAAAATTGATCATCAGCCTGTTGCGCTATCTAAAAAACAATGGTAATGCCGAGGCTAAGGCACATTTTTTATATTACGCTTCGACTAGCCTCGGATCAGGTGATGCCACGCATGATTTTATTGCCGATGGAATGGCCCAGCCCACAGAAACAGCACTCGAAGAATGGCTGGCCACGAAGGGCATCACAATATCCTTTGGTGAATGCCGCCGAAAGTCGCTGTATGAAGCGGTAGAGCGTATCATCGATGCTTTCCTGAAAAATAAAGCCAACCAAAGTTATGTGCAGTACTTCCTGGACCTGGTGCTGGAACGCGACATCCGTACGCAGGCAGGCATCAGCGATTTCCTTGAATACTGGGACAACAACGGCTCGCGCTTTAGCATACCTTCGCCAGAGGGCAGTAATGCCGTGCGCATCATGACGATCCATAAATCGAAGGGACTGGAGTTCCCGGTCGTTATTTTTCCTTTTGCCGAAGAAGATTACGCCCGCGCCCGCCGCGACAAACTCTGGCTCGAATTTGACGACGATTCCCTGGGCTTGCAGAAGGCGCTAATCGATAGCCGGAAAGAGGTTTCGCAATACGGCGAAAAAGCTGCTGAGCTTTACAATGCCAAAGCACAGGAGGAGTTGCTGGACAACATCAATATATTATATGTAGCGCTTACCCGCGCAGAAGAGCAGCTGTATATTATATCGGCAAAGAATTTTAACCGGACAGGCGATTTGCCTTCTAACATGTCATCGTACTTTATCGGCTTCCTTCAGGAACAGGGGATATACGACAACCTCAAAGACGCGTTCAGCTTTGGCTGTGCGCAGCGGATTTCTGCGCCTTCACACCCTGCAGCGCCATCAGGTCAGATTGAAGTAGTTAAAGAGCATTTTGATACGCGCGGCGTAAAGATTGCACAGCGCGAATCGCTAATGTGGGGCACAACCCAATTGGAGGCTATCGAATTTGGCAATGTGATGCACGAGGTACTGTCGTTTGTAGACCATCCTAACGATATCCCCATCGCTTTAATGCGGGCTGTGGAGAGCGGGCTCATCACGAGTGAGCAGGCGCCCGATGTAGAATACATGCTAAAAGAAGTAACAGGCCACCCGATGCTGGCCGCACACTTTTCGGAAAACGCGATCATCTACAAAGAACAAAGCATTATTCACCATACGGCGGGAACACTAAAACCCGACAGGGTAACCATTAAAGGTGACACCGCCTGGCTGCTCGATTACAAGACCGGGGCACATCTGCCAAAATACGAAAAACAGCTTGCCGATTACCAGCGGGCGCTGGAACAGCTTGGCCTTCGCGTAGCTGAAAAAGCACTGGTATATATAGGAGAAGGTATCGAGGTAATGAAGCTGTAAATTAAAAACAACAAATAAACTACAATAACTACCATGTACGGAAAAATCAGGGAACATCTGGCCGCCGAGCTGGAATCGATAAAAGAAAACGGGCTTTACAAGAAAGAGCGTATCATTGCATCACCACAGGATGCAGAGATCACGCTGGAGTCGGGCCAGAAAGTGCTTAACTTCTGCGCCAACAATTATCTTGGGCTATCCTCGCATCCCGAAGTGGTGCAGGCGGCCAAAGATGCACTGGATACCCACGGGTTCGGGATGTCGTCGGTACGCTTTATTTGCGGAACGCAGGATATTCATAAGCAACTTGAAAAAGCTATAGCAGATTTCTACGGTACCGAGGATACGATACTGTACGCTGCTGCCTTTGATGCAAACGGCGGGGTATTTGAGCCGCTGCTGGGTGAGGAAGACTGCATTATCAGCGACAGCCTGAACCACGCTTCTATCATCGATGGAGTACGCCTTTGTAAAGCGGCACGCTACCGGTATGAAAACAACAATATGCAGGAACTGGAAGAGCAACTTATAAAAGCCACCGAGGCAGGCCATCGTTTCAAGCTTATCGTAACCGACGGGGTTTTCTCTATGGACGGCATTGTGGCATCGCTTGATAAGATATGTGACCTCGCCGATAAATATGATGCCATGGTCATGGTAGACGAATGCCATGCCGCAGGCTTCATTGGCGCTACCGGCAAAGGCACCCTTGAGGCCAAGGGCGTAATGGGCCGCGTAGATATTATTACCGGAACCCTCGGCAAAGCCCTTGGCGGGGCGATGGGCGGGTACACTACTGCCAAAAAAGAGATCATCGAAATACTCAGGCAGCGCTCCAGGCCGTACCTTTTCTCTAACTCGCTGGCGCCGTCTATTGTGGGTGCATCATTAAAAGTGTTCGAACTCCTGAAAAAGGACACCGCACTGCGCGACAAGCTGGAGTGGAACACAAATTATTTTAAAGAAGGAATGAAGAAAGCAGGCTTTGACATTATAGACGGCGATTCTGCCATTGTGCCGGTAATGCTGTACGATGCCAAGCTTTCGCAGGTAATGGCAGACGAGCTCCTGAAAAAAGGAATATATGTGATCGGCTTCTTTTTCCCTGTAGTTCCAAAGGGTAAAGCGCGCATCCGCGTACAGCTTTCGGCAGCCCATACTAAAGAGCATCTGGACAAGGCAATAGCCTCGTTTACAGAGGTTGGCAAGTCATTAACCGTAATTTAACTACAATTTAGGAGATATAGTAAGATAATTTTTAATAAATCGTTTTGCTGAATGGTTTGAACAGCATAACTTTGTCAGTAATATAACCTATATGTAATTAAATTAAAAAAGTATGAAACATCTTAACAAGCTATTTGTTGCTGTTTTGTTAGCTGCCGGGCTTAACGCTCAGGCGCAGGACGACAACAATCCATGGGCTATCTCCTTTGGTGTGAATGCCGTGGATACGAGAATCGGTCAGGCTTCTACCTTTTCAGACAAGTTTAGTGAGTACTTCAACGCTAAGGATAACTGGAACATCCTTCCATCTGTTTCTTACCTTAATGTATCAAGGTACGTTGGAGATAACTTCTCTTTCGGTATTACCGGGTCGGTAAATAAAATCGACAAAATGGTAAGCCGCATTCCGGGAACAGCTAACCAATATGAAGTAAGCAACCCTGGCGACCTTACTTACTACGCTGTAGATGGTATGATCAAGTACAGCTTCCTTAACATCCTCGGATCTAAATGGTTTGACCCTTACCTACACTTGGGCGGAGGTTATACCTGGATCGATGAGCAGGGTAATGGTACACTGAATGGTGGCCTTGGCTTCAACTTCTGGTTCTCAGAAAATGTAGCTCTTACACTTCAGTCTACTTACAAACATACATTTGAAGACAAAATGGATGCTAACGTGCCACAGCACCTTCAGCATTTTGCAGGTCTTACTTTCAAATTTGGCGGTAAAGACACTGATAAAGACGGCATCTACGATAAAGACGATGCTTGTCCTGAAATACCAGGTCTTAAGCAGTTCCAGGGATGTCCTGACACAGATGGTGACGGTATTCCGGATAAAGATGACGCATGTCCTGAGCAAGCCGGTCTTCAGGAGTTCCAGGGATGCCCTGACACTGACGGCGACGGTATAGCTGACAAAGACGATGCATGTCCTGAAGTTGCAGGCCTTAAGAACCTACAAGGTTGTCCTGACGGTGACTCAGACGGTATCGCTGATAAAGATGATAAGTGTCCTCAGGTAGCAGGCCCACGTGAAAACGGTGGTTGCCCATGGCCGGATACAGATGGTGACGGAGTTCTTGACAAAGACGATCTTTGCCCATCAGTAAAAGGTACTGCTGCAAACCGCGGATGTCCTGAAGTAACTGAAGAAGTTATGAAGCGTCTTAACGAGTATGCAAGGACTATCCTGTTCAACAGTGGAAAAGCTACTTTCAAAGAAGAAACAATGCCTGTACTTAACTCTATGCTGGCTATCTTCAAAGAATATCCACAAGCAAGGTTCAGCATCGAAGGACACACTGACAGCGACGGAAGCAACGCTCTTAACCAGACACTATCTGAGAACAGGGCTGCAGCTGTAAAAGGTTTCCTTGTTGAGAACGGAATCGCTGCTGACAGGTTGACTTCAACAGGTTTCGGTGAGACTAAGCCAATTGCATCTAACAAGACTGCAAAAGGAAAAGCTCAAAACCGCAGGGTAGAAGTTAAGCTTATCAAAACTGAGTAGTACTTACTACAAAATAATAAAGGAACGCTCCCGTAACGGGGGCGTTTTTTTTTATTTTTATACCATGATCCAGCAAACATTTCTTGAAAGGCTTGCCAACCAGATAGTAGCTATACACGGCAGCAAACTACCCGGGCTTGTAATCGTATTGCCAAATAAAAGGGCCCGCATTTTCCTTATCGAAGCAATACGGAAGCAACTGGACCGCACTGCATTTGCCCCACAGATCATCAGTATAGAAGACTTTGTGCAGGACATGGCGGGTATCCGCGCTACAGATAACATCGAACTGCTGTTTGAGTTATATAATGTTTATGTGGAAGTTACCCCGATAGAAAAGAGGCAAGATTTTGAAATGTTCGCCAATTGGGGCAAAACGCTGCTCCAGGACTTCAACGAGATTGACCGCTACCTGCTCGAGCCGAAACTCGTGTTCTCCTACCTGAAAGATATCGAAGAAATAAATCACTGGGCTGTAGACGCGGAAGCGCAGACACCGATGATTAAAAACTATCTGGAGTTTTGGGAACTGATGCCTGTGTATTACCATAAGCTTTACGAAAGGCTGCTGCAAAAAGGCGCGGGCTACCAAGGGCTTATCTACCGTGAAGCAATCAATAATATCAATCACTTTTCCGAAGCTTTTAAAAAGGAGAAGATCATATTCGCGGGCTTCAATGCCCTGAATAAGGCAGAAGAAAAGATATTTCAGCACCTTATGGCTACGGGGCAGGCAGAAGTGTACTGGGATATAGACCGCACCTTCCTAGAAGACCCTTACCATGATGCAGGGCTTTTTATAAGGGGGTTTAAACAGGAGTGGAAACAGTACCGCCAGGGGTTTGAATGGATCGTTGATGAATTTTCCAAAGAAAAGAACATACAGATCATCGGCACTCCCAAAACTGTAGGTCAGGCAAAGATTGCGGGCCACATCATTGGGCAGATACAGGATTCCGGCCAAACGCTTGACAAGACGGCCCTTGTACTCGGGGATGAGAACCTACTGATACCCGTGCTTTACAGCCTCCCTGCAAACGTAGGCAGCCTTAATATTACCATGGGTTACAGCAGCCGTAATAACCCGGTACAGATACTTGTACAAAAACTCTTCCGGATGCACACAAATGCACTGGGCCGTAGCGAAAAGCATTACACCCTGTACTATCGTGAAATGCTGGATGTGCTTACGCATCCACTGGTGGCGCCGTATGCTAACGCTGCAGATCTTGTAGAAACGATAAACCGGAATAATATTACCTTCCTCTCCCATTCAAGGCTGGAAACGCTTCAGCCCGATTCATCTCCTTTTTTCAGGCTTTTGTTTGACCGGTGGGATGGCGGCGGCGGAACAGTCTTAAAACGGCTGTCGGAACTACTGCTAACGCTCAAATCGCTAATGGGAAGCGAAACCGAGGAAGAAAAAGTGAACAAGGCTTTTCTATACTCCGTTTTTAAAGTAATCAATAAGCTGATCTCTTACCACGCCTCGCATCCGGAAATGGAAAAGATAAGCGTACTGCAGGCGATGTATAAACAAGTGGCCGATCTTGCCGAGGTATCCTTTGAGGGAGAGCCGCTATCAGGCCTACAGGTGATGGGCGTGCTGGAAAGCCGCGTGCTGGATTTTGAAAATGTTGTAATTACGTCGATGAACGAGGGACGTTTCCCGGCAGGTAAAACACAGAACTCCTTTATTCCTTATGATGTAAAGCGGGAACACGGGCTGCCTACTTATAAGGAAAAAGACGCAATCTATACCTATCACTTTTACCACCTGTTGATGCGGGCCAAAAACATCTACCTGCTTTACAATACAGAAAGCGAGGGGCTTGATGCCGGCGAACGCAGCCGTTTCCTTACTCAGCTCGAAATAGAGAAACAACCGGCACATACTCTAAGCAGCACCATCTATAATGCCCACCTGCCCGAGAAGGCTTATGTGCCCATGCTCGTACCAAAATCTGAAAAAGTTATTGCCAGGCTTCGCGAAATAGCTACAGGCAAAGGTTTTTCGCCCTCGGCGCTAACCGGATATATTCGCAACCCCATACAGTTTTACTACCAGCGCGTGCTGCGCATCCGCGAAACCGAGGAAGTTGAGGAAAGCATTGCGCTCAATACCCTGGGCACTATCATACACGGCGCTCTTGAGCAGTTATATACTCCATACCTCAACAAATATTTAGCGCTACACGACATAGATGCCATGGCGGCCTTGGCGGATGACGAGGTGCACAGGCAGTTTACCGCAGTTTATAAAGAGGGCGAAATAAAAAAGGGGCGAAACCTTTTGGCATTTGAAGTAGCCAAACGCAATGTGCACAATTTCCTTAAACTCGAAAAAACACAGCTGCTTGTGGGCGATGGAGTAAAAATTCTGGCTTTGGAAAAACAATTTGAACGCTGGCTGGAGGAGGAACAGCTTCCGTTTGCGGTAAAAATATCGGGAAATATAGACCGCATTGAAGAGCGGAATGGCCGGATACGGATTGTAGACTATAAAACCGGGAAGGTAGAAAAGGGCAACCTGGTCCTGCGCTCATGGAACGATGTTACGGCGGAGATAAAAAACGATAAGGTGATCCAGCTGCTCACGTATGCTTTTATGTACGAGCCGCACGCCGAAGGAAAGGAGATTGAAGTCGGGATCATTTCGTTTAAGAATATGCGCAATGGGTTTATGAATTTCTGCTATAAAGATGCAATAGATAAAAGCCTGCCGGTATCAGAAACAATTACTCCCGATGTTTTGGGAGATTTCAAGTCAGAATTAACAAAGCTGATTCTGGAAATTTTTGATACGGCAAAACCATTCGAAGAAAAATTACAGTAAGAAACAGGGGAAGTATCGAATATGTAAAATATTTTCGTATTATTACATAACAACTTAAAAACCAACTATCATGAAAAAAACTATTCTGTTTCTAGGTGCTGTTTGCATTCTGTCTTCGTTCACTGCATTTAATCCCGTAACCGAAGAAACCGCAGCCGAAGAAGGAAAATGCCCGAAATGCACTAAAGAATTTAAAGAGCACAGCAGTGCAGCCACGAAAGTTTATGCCGATGCGGTAGAAAA
This sequence comes from Flavobacteriaceae bacterium, assembly GCA_021151665.1. Lineage (GTDB taxonomy): Bacteria > Bacteroidota > Bacteroidia > Flavobacteriales > Flavobacteriaceae > Flavobacterium. Next base: position 107,455 of record JAGKWW010000002.1, on the reverse strand, counting down.
AGCAGCGGATAAACTAAAAGCCGGCACTATTTCTAAAGATAAGTTTGCTACTGAATGCAGCAGTGCTCAAAAAGTAATGGATAAAGCAGAAGCGGAATATCAGACAACCTATCACAAATGCTGCCTGGATGAAATGAAAGCAGATAAAGAAAAGAAACAGCGATAAGCTGTTTTTTTTATTGCAAACTAGCAGCTTTTCATAAAGCCCTTCAGGGCTTGCAACAGTTCTTCCCTGTTTTCGATATGGCTCATGTGGCCGTCGGGAAATGAAAGCAGCTTCGCGTTGGTTCCCTCCACCTGCGATGCATTCTCTGTGTAATCCAGCACCGGGTCTTTTTCTCCCAGAACCAACATCATCGGGTAAGGTGCAAAATGAAGCAGGACCTCGCGGTCTTTGCGAACCATCATCCCTTCAAGAGCGGCGATAATGCCCTGCAACGGGGTTTTCAGCGCTTCACCTTTAACCGCATCGATCTCAGCGGCAAGGCGTTCGCGATTATTTTCGCTAAAAAGATTGGCTATACTAAGCTTTATAAAGTTGATATAGTTTTGTTTTACTGCCCTGATCGCCCGGTCACGGTTTATCTTACGCTCTTCGCTGTCGGGCCGTGAAGTAGAATTCTGAAGAACTATGCCTTTTACCATATCCGGGTAAAGCTCGGCGAAAGCAAGGGCAACATAGCCGCCCATTGAATGCCCCACGATGATTGCTTTGCGTACCCTTAACTCGTGAAGTACTGCGTGTACCGCGTCAGCCATATCTTCCATGGTATGGACGTAACCAAGGCAGCCTGATTCCCCATGCCCGGGCAAGTCAATAGTGATAACACGGTTGCGGGTTTCCAGTGCGTATTGGAAATCCTTCCACATACTCCGGTTTTCAAGAAAGCCGTGCAAAAGCACTACGGCCGTCCCTTTACCGGAATCGCTATAGCCCACCTCGATATTTTTATACATTATCTTCATTCAGAAACGCGCGGAATTCTTTGGCTGTTGATACGCGATTGCAAAAATAATAAAGGAATGAACTATTGCAATCTTAAAAGGCACCAATAAAAAAAGGGAGAACACATCATGTTCTCCCTTTTTAGCCCCCAAAAATACTGTAAAAATTAATTTACTAATGCTATTCTGTGTAAAAGTAATTCTACACGTCATACTATGCAAGTCAGTTATTACAAAATCAGACGAAATGCAACAAAAAATCGTTCAACTGCAAAATTGAGAAGTTGAAAGGAAAAATTTTAAAATAATGAACTTTATCTAATGGTTTAATAAAAAAAGGGAGAACAGATCATGTTCTCCCTTTTTAGCCCCCAAAAATACTGTAAAAATTAATTTACTAATGCTATTTTGATGTAAAAGTAATTCTACAAAGCATACCAGCCAAATACGTACAAGTATTTCAGTTGAATTTATGATTTTGTCGACGAAATGCATATTTAACAAATGTATTAACGGGCGTGGGTGACCAAATAAAAAAAAGGGAGAACATTTCCTGTCCTCCCTTTTTAGCCCCCAAAAATACTGTAAAAATTAATTTACTAATGCTATTTTGGGTAAATGTAACGCAACTATACGTACGCTACAAAATTTTTAGATAAAAAACACAAAATCACGACGACACGCCTGTTTTTAAAACATTCTTAAGAATTCAGGTTAGTAAGCCCTCGCGTCATTGCCCTCATAATAGTTGATAAAAGCCTTGTTTACTACCCTGTTACCCCCTGGCGTAGGATAATTGCCTGTAAAATACCAGTCACCAAGGTTTTTAGGGCAGGCTTTATGAAGATTGTCTACGGTCTGGAATATAATCCTCACTTCCGCCTTGATGTCTTCGCTACTTAGCATCTGTGCTATCTTGTCACTAATTTCCTTATCGGTAAACGGCGCGTAGATGTCCGTCACATGGTTTACAACCTGGCTATCGGGAAGATTTTCCTGTGCTTTGCAAAGGCGGTAAACATTCTCAATGACTTCCCCCTTACCGGCTTCTTTCAACAACTCTATCGCAGCGCGGAAAGCTACCAACCCCTCGAGCTTGGCCATATCGATACCATAACAGTCAGGGTAGCGTATCTGTGGCGCTGAAGACACTATCACGATACGCTTCGGATTGAGCCTGTCCATCATCCTGATGATGCTCTTTTTAAGCGTTGTTCCGCGTACTATACTATCATCAATGATAACGAGGTTATCTTCAGGTTTTATAACGCCGTAGGTTACATCATATACGTGCGCTACCAGGTCGTCACGGCTGCTGTCCTCAGTAATAAAGGTGCGGAGTTTAGCATCTTTAATGGCCACTTTTTCTGTGCGTATCTTTTCCGAGAGCAGCTCATGCAGCGAATCGCGCGTTAATGTATTGCGGTTATCCAGTATGTACTGGTTTTTATGCTCATTCAGGTAATCCTGCGCAGCTTCGGCCATCCCTATAAATGAGGTCTCTGCCGTGTTGGGGATATAGGAGAAAACGGTATTTTTTGTATCATTACCGATGGCCTCAAGCACATCAGGGAACAGCAGTCTTCCCAATTCCTTGCGTTCTTTGTAGATCTCTGCATCGCTTCCGCGCGAAAAGTAGATACGCTCAAAAGAACATGCACGTTTATAGGGCGACGGAATGATCTCTTCAACAGTGATCCTTCCATCCTTTTTCATGATGATGGCGTGACCGGGATCGAGCTCATGCACTTTGTCGAAAGGTACATTAAAAACGGTCTGTATTACCGGGCGCTCTGAAGCCACAACTGCGATTTCATCGTCCTGGTAACAATAGGCCGGGCGTATACCTGCCGGGTCACGGAAAACGAAGGAATCGCCATGGCCAAATAATCCTGCCATAGCATAACCGCCGTCCCATTGTTTGGACGCTCGTTTCAGTATCCTCGTAATATTCAGCCGTTCTGAAATGACCGCCGATGCTTCCTGCTTGGTGTAGCCCTCGTTCTTGCAATCCTGGTAGAGCTCGGCCACCTCGTCGTCCAGAAAATGGCCTATCTTTTCCATTACGGTAACGGTATCGGCAAGTTCTTTAGGGTGCTGCCCTAACTCGACTAGACTGTCAAAAAGCTGCTTTACGTTGGTCAGGTTAAAGTTACCGGCTACGATCAGGTTACGGTGCATCCAGTTATTTTGCCGAAGGAACGGGTGCACGCTCTCAATACTGTTCTTACCGAAGGTCCCATAGCGTACGTGACCCAGGAACACTTCACCAATATAAGGGATCTGCTCTTTTTGAAGCGTAACGTTATCGTGATACTCCGGGTGGGCCGCCATCTCTTCGTTGATCCGTTCATTGATCTGCGAAAAAATATCCTGTATAGCCTGCGGCTGGTTAGAACGGATACGGCTAATGTAGCGCTGCCCGGGTTTTACGTCGAACTTGATGCTGGCAAGCCCTGCCCCATCCTGCCCGCGGTTGTGCTGCTTTTCCATCAGCAGGTACATTTTCTGTATGCCGTAGAAAGCCGAGCCGTATTTTTCCTTGTAATACTCCAGCGGTTTTAAAAGCCGGAGCATTGCGATACCGCATTCGTGTTTAATAGCGTCGCTCATTGTGTGTTGTGTTGTTGTTATAATAAAAAAGAGCCCCGCATTGAGGCTCCCGTAGTTATTCTTCGAGTTTGATGTCGAACTGTGTCAGCGCTTTAAACTGCTTCAGGCGCTCCAGCACTTCGGGCTTAGTCAATCGCTCCATCCGCTGTGTACCGAATTCTTCTACACAGAATGATGCCATGTTAGAACCGTATATAATGGCATTCTTCATATTGTCAAACGAAACGTTCTCGCTTTGGGTAATATACCCCGCAAAGCCTCCTGCAAAAGTATCTCCGGCACCCGTTGGGTCAAAAACATCTTCTAGTGGAAGCGCAGGCGCAAAGAACACCTCTTTGTCATGGAACAGCAATGCTCCGTGTTCACCCTTTTTGATCACGACATATTTAGGACCCATCTCGTGTATTTTGGCAGCAGCCTTTACCAGCGAATATTCGCCTGACAGCTGGCGTGCCTCTTCATCATTTATCGTAATCACATCAATGCGCTTCATTACCTGCAATAAGTCTGCCAAAGCACAGTCCATCCAGAAGTTCATAGTGTCAAGCACGACTAGTTTCGGCTTGGCCGTCATTTGGTCGAGTACACTGCTCTGAATGATTGGGTGCAGGTTACCCAGAAGCACCACATCAGCATCTTTGTAGGCTTCAGGCACCACCGGCTTAAAGTCGGCCAGCACGTTAAGCTGCGTCTCGAGCGTATCGCGGGAGTTCAGGTCGTTATGGTAGCGTCCGCTCCAGAAAAACGTTTTTCCGCCGGGCACCACTTCAAGTCCTGAAACATCAATGTTCCTGTTCTTTAAAAGGTCGATATACTCTTGCGGAAAATCTTCGCCCACTACCGATACAATAGCTTGGTCTACATTAAAATATGAGGCCGAAAGGCCGATGTATGTACCGGCGCCGCCAAGTATTTTGTCCGTTTTACCAAAAGGTGTTTCGATAGCATCAAAAGCTACTGTTCCTACAATAAGTAATTTGTTCATAAACAGGTTTAAATTGAAAGCGGCAAAGATAGTGCATAAATATTTATTGGAAAACTATGTCTTTGACAGAGGAATCAGATTTTGTTAAAGTTCTCATAACTTGTATTTTTGAAGAAAAATTACATGAGCAAATTTGTTACCGGGGAACTGCTTGAGGAAAAAATTACGGATATAATTTGGGATGCTAAGGAAACTTTACTTATTGTATCTCCATTCATCCGGCTTGATGACTTTTTCAAAAAATTATTCCTTAGGCATGAAAATAACGACAACTTACATATCATAATTGTTTTTGGAAAAAATGAAACTAATGTCAGTAAAAGTCTAAATATTGGCGATTTTGACTTTTTTAAAAGATTTCCGAATATTTCAATAGTTTACGCGCCCAATCTACACGGAAAGTATTACGGAAATGAAAAGCAAGGAGTAATCACCTCGGTAAACTTTCATGATCACTCTTTCAAAAACAATATTGAATTTGGAATATTTTCAGAACAAAATATTATTACACAACTCGGAAGCAACCCAGACCTTTCTGCTTGGGAGTTCTGCAAGGCAGTTGCATATCAAAACGATGCAATATTTGTAAGAAGGCCGGTTTACAGAGAAAAGCGTTTCCTTGTAAGATTTGGAAAAGAATATATAAAATCAGAAACACTCTTAGACCATACTTCCTATTTTTATGGCCGTTCGTCAAGCAGGTACAAACCACAACTGCTATCAGATTTTGAGGATGAAATTAATTCAGAAACATTGCAAAAGCCTATTAGGGAAAATGTAGAAGAACCAAGAAAATCGTGGCGAGAAATGTCACCACAACATGGATACTGTATCCGGACTGGTGAACATATCCCTTATAATCCTGAACGCCCGTTCTCTTATTATGCGTGGAAAACCTGGAATGAATTTCAAAATCCAGACTTCGCTGAAAATTATTGCCATAAGACAGGCAAACCTAGCTATGGCAAAACAAGCATGCGAAAACCCATATTGTGATAAAATTTTAATCCACACCCTATTAGAAAATAATCTTATATCGTATCTTGCGCCTTAAAAGAAGCGGGAGATGGAAGAGCGGAAAAAGAAAGGACAGGGTGCAGTACATAATGTGCATAATCATTTCGAGAAGAACCGGTATGAAAAAAGCATTTATGATGACGATTACGAGGAAGTAATTGCAAAAACGCAGGTAATCGATGTATTCCCGAAGACAATCGTCAATCCGGTAAAGAGTCCCGACCTTTCTATGGCATATTCCATGAACCCGTATCAGGGCTGCGAACACGGATGCGCCTACTGCTTTGCCCGGCCTACACATGAGTATTGGGGCTACAGTGCGGGTGTAGATTTTGAGCGCGTCATATTAGCCAAACGCAATGCGCCGCAATTGTTGGAGCAGTTCTTCAAAAAGCGCGCCTATATCCCTGAACCTATTCTGCTTTCAGGAAATACCGACTGTTACCAACCTGTGGAACGCAAGCTGCAGATCACGCGCCAATTGCTGCAAACATTCCTGGACTATCGCCACCCGGTGCAGATACTTACCAAGAATGCACTGGTAACACGCGATCTGGACATATTGGTACCTCTCGCAGAAAAGAACCTGATCAGCGTAGCGATGAGCATCCCTACGATCAATGAAGACCTGAGGCGGGTGATGGAACCGCGAACCTCATCGGCACAGAATAAACTAAAGGCGATTGAAACGCTCACGCAGAACGGTATCCCCGTACACATCATGATCGCACCTATGATTCCGGGATTAAATACCATGGAGATACTACCTATTGCAAAAGCGATTTCAGAACGTGGTGCTTCTAGTTTCGGTTATACGCTCGTACGGCTGAACGATACGGTAGAACCGGTTTTCCGCGAATGGGTAGAAGAGCATTACCCCGACAGGGCGGCTAAGGTGTTGCACCAGATCGAATCGATGCATGGGGGCAAGCTTGGTGAGAAAGAGTTCTTTAAACGCAGGAAGGGCGAAGGCAACATTGCCGAAATGATACACACTACGTTCCGCATTGCGCGGCAGAAGTATTTTGAAGGGAAAGAAATTCCGCCACTGGCCACGCATCTTTTTGACGGAACAAAAGGAGAACAGCTGAGGCTGTTTTAGGTTTGGGGTTTGGGGTTGCGAGAACGCACGTTAACCCCGAACTCCCAACCCGGAACCCGTAATATCTTCCATGATCATTTCTGCATGTACACGTGAATTCTCAATAAACCACTTGTGCGTTTCGAGCCCGCCGCATACAACACCGGCAAGATACAATCCTTGCACGTTGGTTTCCATAGTATCAGCATTATACTCGGGCACGCAATTGAGTCCGTGGATGTTAATTCCCGCGGCCTGTAAAAACTCCAGGTCGGGCCGATAGCCGGTTAGCGCCAACACCACATCGTTGGCAATAGTAAAAGGCCCATCCGGTGTCAGGATGTCTACCTCGCCTTCGCGGATAGCGGTGACTTCGCTATAAAAATAAGCCTTAATACTGCCCTCGGCAATCCGGTTCTCAATGTCCGGCTTTATCCAGTATTTTACTCTGCCGTTAATATCGCCTTTGCGAATTACCATAGTCACTTCAGCACCCTTATGCCAGCATTCCAGCGCAGCATCCACGGACGAATTGTTAGCGCCTATAACGAGTACTTTGCGAAAGGCATGCTCATGGGCTTCCTTATAGTAATGATGGACTTTCGGTAAGTTTTCACCCGGTACATTGATGTATACCGGAATATCATAGAAACCGGTAGCAATTACCACATTCTTTGAAGTGTACGTCGCTTTCGATGTTTCTACGCTGAACATCTTGGTGTCCTTTCGTACCGATGCTACGCGTTCATACAGATGGATATTCAGATTAAAATGCCTGTGGATGTTCCGGTAATACTCCAGCGCTTCCTGACGGCCGGGCTTTGGTGCGATACAATTGAACGGAATATTGCCAATCTCCAGGCGCTCAGCCGTAGAAAAGAAGGTCATATACAACGGGTAGTTATAGAGGCTGTTTACCAATGCCCCTTTTTCAATAATAAGATACGACAAGCCACGGCGCTGCGCTTCGATACCACACGCCATGCCGATAGGCCCGCCACCTATGATGATCACATCGTATGTTATCGGTCTTTCCATTCGTTGTAAGGATGCCTGCTCAGGTAAGCATTGTAATACCGTTCGTCGCCGGTAACTTCTTCACCAAGCCAATCGGGTTTTTCGAAAGCTTCGTTTTCATCTTCCAGTTCGATCTCTGCGATGACCAGTCCGGCATTATCTCCGTAAAATTCATCTACTTCGTATACGTGATTGCCGTACGGAATTTCATAGCGTGTTTTTTCTATCGCGCCTTTCTCGCAAAGCGGGAGCAAAAGCTTCGCCTCGTCCAGTGAAATTTCCTTTTCCCACTCCATTCGCGTAGTTCCGCTCTCATTGCCTTTGCCTTTAATGGTCAGAAAACCTTTATTACCTTTAATACGGACACGAACGGTGCGTTCGGGGTGCGAGCTCAGGTAGCCTTGCGCAATATCAAATTTTTCGGTAGCCGCGGCTTTATAATCATCACGTAACACAAGGAATTTACGTTCGGTTTCGGTCATCATCAAAATTTAAAAAGTGACAGCAAGGTACGCAAGGCTCGGGCAAAAGGCAAGGGATACCCACGAAACATTTGCCAACGATGTATTAAAATAGAGCATGTGTTTCGGTAAACGCCGGGGTGTTTGTATTTTTACCTCCTATGAAATTCCGAAAGACACGGCCCACAGTTACCCTGCCTGATTTTTTCAGCCTTAATTTTGGCGAAAATAACCTATGGGAATATAAAGCCGAGGAAACCGACCTGCTGGCAGAGTTGGTGGACTTTATCCGGCCAAGGTATCCGGACACCGTGCTGACGGTAGACATCGAAGAATTGCTGGAATTACTTCGTGGCAACGAGCGCTACTGTATGGGGCTCGCACTCTATGTAAAAGGGCTTCTAAAAAATAAAAAATTCAGCAAAATACTCACCGATGCCGGGATTTTGGCAGATGCCGATTTCTTTTACGAAGTGCGCAAACGGCTTACCGCAAAACTGATCCCCGATCAGCCGCAACAGGACACGCTGGAATACATTCTTAACCAGGTGTTCTTCCTGAAAAACGACCCTGTATGGCTGGACCGCATTCCTTACAGCCAACTGGACGAGCTATTCTCACTGCTTAATTTCCGGCATATTTATGCGTCGGCCCAGTCAAGAAGCCCCCTTGCCGAACTGCTTTTTTCGATAGAAGTCCTCATCCACCGGATTACCGGGCGCGCACTGGAAACGCAGGTGTTGCAAATGGTTCCGGAATATGAGAACCTCGAGAGCCCGTTCCTGGAAATACAAAGGGAATTCCGGCTACTCTCTGAGAAGCTGCTGGAAGAGCGCCGTAACTTCATTGCCCCGAAGGACCTTGGCTACCGGCAGCTGATGCTTCTGCATAAACAGTGCCGTGACTTTGTAGACACTGCGTTTAAAAACAGTGCGAAGTACGGTATCTCCCTGCGGGTAAACCAGAACCTGCTGCGTATCCGGCAGCAGCTCAGCCGCCTGGCAACGCTCTTGCCCCTGTTGGTGCTCGATGAACCTGCCGATGCAAGACACAACAGCATCAATTTGTCACTCGACCTTATTGCCTACAACTGTCAGAAGAATAACGTGCGCGGACTCGTGAATGACAGTACCCAGTTGCTCTCTTATGAAATTACGCAGCACACCGCCAATACGGGTGAACATTACATCACGCAAAACCGGCGCGAGTATTTCCGGATGTTTTGGGCCGCGTCAGGTGGCGGCGCTATAGTAGCCGTGATGTGCATTATTAAATTGTTCCTGGGAAAGATACACACGAGCGACTTTCTTCATGCGTTTTTATATAGCATGAACTATTCGCTTGGGTTTATTGCCATTTACCTGACCGGATGTACGCTTGCTACCAAACAGCCGGCAATGACCGCTTCGGCACTGGTACGCGCCCTGGAAAACGGAAGGCGAAACAATGATGCGAAAGAAAGCGACAAGCACTTAGTCTTCGCCGAATTCTTTGCCCGGGTATTCCGGTCGCAATTCATCGCGTTTGCGGGCAATGTGCTCGTCGCTTTCCCAGTGGCGCTATTGCTTATCTGGGGCATCGATGAGCTGTTCCACTACAATGCAGCCCTTACGAAATGGTATCCACTGATAAACGATATTAGCCCCGTGAGCTCTCCATCGATATTTCATGCTGCTATAGCAGGGGTTTTCCTGTTCCTATCGGGCATTATTGCCGGGAGTGTTGCTAACCGCGACAAGCATGCCAACATTTATTATCGTATAAAGGAGCATCCTGCACTCAAGAAAACTTTCGGCAAAACCCGCACGGCGAAACTGGCCCGGTGGTATGAGCATCGATGGGCGGGCATCGTTTCCAACTTTTGGTTCGGGGTCTTTATGGGCTCAACCGCGTCGGTGGGCGTTTTCCTCGGCCTGAACCTGGACATCCGGCACATCACCTTTGCCAGCGGAAATCTTGCGCTTGGGTTGTTTGGCGCAAATTTCAATGTAGCTGACGAAATGCTGGTTTGGGGCATTATTGGCATCGGCGTGATCGGGCTTGTCAACTTTGCGGTAAGCTTCGGGCTTTCGCTGATGCTGGCTTTCCGCTCCCGCCGAATCCCGATTTCAGAGCTTCGCCCCATTGCCAGCTCTATCTGGGCCTACTTTAAGCACCGGCCGGGATCCTTCTTTTTTCCGTCGTTCCGAAGAAAACAATCTTAGCCGCCATTATTGTATTTTTACAGTATGGAAACTCCACCCCTGCAACGCAAGATCATTCATATAGATATGGATGCCTTTTACGCTTCTGTAGAGCAGCTGGATAATCCCGAGCTGCGCGGAAAGGCTGTGGCGGTAGGCGGCAGTGAGCGGCGCGGTGTGGTATCTGCAGCCAGCTATGAGGCCCGGAAGTTTGGCGTGCGAAGTGCAATGAGCGGCTACCTGGCTAAAAAGAAATGCCCGCACATCATCTTCGTAAAACCCCGATTTGACCGGTACCGCGAAATCTCACAGCGCATCCGGAAGATATTCCTCGACTATACCGACAAGGTAGAGCCGCTTTCGCTGGATGAGGCCTACCTGGATGTCACGGTAAACAAGAAGGGCAATCCCAGTGCCACGCTCATAGCCTCAGAAATCCGTCAACGTATCTTAGAGGAAACCGGCCTTACAGCATCGGCCGGAATTTCGATCAATAAATTTATTGCCAAAGTAGCCAGTGATTATAATAAACCGAACGGCCAGAAAACCGTTAATCCGCATGAGGTGCTGCAATTCCTGGAAGAGCTGCCTATCGGGAAGTTTTATGGCGTGGGAAAGGTCACTGAGGAGAAAATGTACCAGTTGGGCATTTTTACCGGGCGCGACCTGAAAGCTAAAACAGAAGAATACCTGTCTGAGCATTTCGGGAAGTCGGGGAGTTATTACTATTATGTGGTTCGCGGCATCCATAACAGCGAAGTGAAGCCCGACCGTATCGTCAAATCTGTGGGCACCGAACATACGTTTGGAGAAAACCTGGTATCTGAAGTTTTCATGGAAGAAAAGCTCAGCGATATTGCCGAGGAGCTTGACCGCAGGCTCAAGAAGAAAAAGATTGCAGGCAAAACCATTACCCTCAAGATCAAGTATAGCGATTTCACGGTGCAGACCCGCAGTAAAACCCTTCTCTATTTTGTCTCTGACAAAAGCCTGATCATGGAAGCGGTGCGGGAATTGCTTTATCAGGAACGCCCGAAAGACTCCGTACGACTACTGGGGATATCGCTTTCCAATCTCAATACCGATACCGATACCGGAAAGCCTAACAAACCCATTGCAGTACAGCTGAAGTTTGATTTTTAGAAGTTGGAGGCCGGAAGTCCGATGTCCGAAGCTAAAGCAACAGAAAAATAACAAAAAAAGCCGCTCATTGCTGAGCGGCTCTAAATGTATTATTAGCAAAGTTAATCCCTGCTTGAAAGTTTGGCAAACAGCCTTAAGAATTCTACATAAAGCCATACCAGCGTCACCATAAGACCCATGGCGCCAAACCATTCCATGTACTTGGGCAGGCCGCGTGACGCACCCTTCTCTATCATATCAAAATCCAGGAAAAGATTAAGCGCCGCCAGGATGATCACGAAAATGCTGATACCGATACTCATCAGGGAGTTCCCCCAATGTATGGGCTGGAAACCAATTGTCCAGTGAAGCAGCAATGAGATTATATAATAGGTAAATACTGCCAAAGTGGCCGCAATCACTACCGACCTGAATTGCTGGTTTACTTTTACCACACCAAAACGGTACAGCAGGAAGCAAACGGCAAAGGTAACCAGGGTACCGCATACCGCCTGAAGTACTACTCCGGGATACATCATTTCCATAATAAGGGAAATAGCCCCGACAAAGAGGCCTTTGAAAACAGAATAGCCTGGAGCCATATATCGCGTAAGCTCCGGTTTAAAGCCCGATACGAGAACTGTTATAAAGCCCGCAACGCCCCCGCCGATACCCAATACTATCGGATTCATCCCGGCAAAGATGATAAGGTACACACTAAGGATTGCGCTGGCAACCAAAATACCAAACAGCAGCATACTCTTGTTAATGGTGCCTTTTACAGTCATCACATCATCACCCGTTACGGCTATCGGATTGCCATCGGCATCATAAACTGTAACAGTTTTAGCGAAAGCTTTGTTTCCCAGGAAGGGGTTTTTAGATTCGAATTTCATGTTTGTTAGTTTTTTCCAAATATAGTAAAGTATAGCAAATAATAAGCCACCCGTAAAGGATGGCTTATTTATGCTGCTGTAAAGAATGATTTTATTTATCTATCTCCGAAACCCTCAGGGTATTTACCATCCCTTTATCTATAACAGGCATTGCTGCAAGATTGATAAGGATATCACCTTTAGACACAAATCCTTTCTGTTTCGCTATCTCATTGATATCTTCTACAGTTTCGTCGGTACTCAGGAATTTATCGTAGTAAAAACAGTTAACGCCCCAAAGCAGGCTCATCTGGGTAAGTATCTTCTTGTTTGAAGTGAATACCAAAATCTGTGCATTAGGCCTCCATGCAGATATCTGGAAGGCGGTATAGCCGCTATTGGTAAGCGTGCTGATAGCGCTTGCCTTGATCACGTTCGCCATTTGCGCCGCGTGGTAGCATATCGATTTGGTAATGAAACGCTTGGTGCGCACCTGCGGAACATTTTGCGGGACAGTGATCAGCGGTGAGTCTTCCACAGCTTCAATGATCTGGGTCATCTTCTCGATAACCTGTACCGGATAGTTACCCACCGAAGTTTCACCGGAAAGCATTACGGCATCGGCGCCATCCATAACCGAGTTGGCTACGTCATTCACCTCAGCGCGTGTTGGCGTAAGGCTCGTTATCATGGTTTCCATCATCTGGGTAGCAATGATAACCGGGATACGGGCAGTTTTGGCGCGGTTTACCAGCTTTTTCTGGATCAGCGGAACTTCCTGCGCAGGCACTTCCACACCCAGGTCGCCACGGGCTACCATCAGCCCGTCACAAAATGCCACTATCTTATCAATGTTCTCTACCGCTTCCGGTTTTTCTATTTTAGCTATAATCGGAATCTTATGGTCAGAATGCTCGTTAATAAGGTCCTGAAGTTCTTCAAGGTCTTTCGGCGTACGCACAAAGGACAGTGCTATCCAGTCAACCTGTTCGCCAATGGCAAATATGGCATCTTTAATGTCTTTCTGGGTAAGGGCCGGCAGCGATACTTTGGTATTCGGCAGGTTTACCCCTTTTTTAGACTTAAGCGGCCCACCCTGTATTACTTTAGCTTTTACTTCGGTAATACGGTCGGTATCCAGTACTTCAAAGATGAGTTTACCGTCGTCAAGCAAAATGCGCTCGCCGGGGTTAACATCGTTCGGAAATTCCTTATAATTCATGTACACCCTTTCGGCAGTACCCAACACATCTTCGGCAGTAGTAAAGGTAATAATGTCGTCTTTGGCCACAACCACATCCTCTTTCATCACACCTACCCGAAGCTTCGGCCCCTGAAGGTCGGCCAGTATTGCAGTGTTGTATCCGTACTCGTCGTTTAATTCCCTGATAATATCGATACGCTCCTTTACATCGGTATAATCGGCGTGCGAGAAGTTGATACGGAATACATTTACCCCGGCATCTATCATGTCCTTGATTACTTCCTTACTACTGCAGGCCGGGCCGAGCGTGGCTACTATCTTTGTCTTCTTTGTTGTCGGCATTCTTTAAAAAATTAAATTATTTTTCGACTTTAATCTATGATGGTCAATTTTATAAGCAGTAGAGACGTGCTTTATCCCCATCAGGTTTTCTGTCACAATCTCTGGCGCAAAAAAAGAAGGTGTGTTTTCCACCTTCAGTATATAGTCCGTTTTTTTGAACTCGGGCAAAAGGAAAGCTGTTGATGAAAAGTCGCTGCTATCAAACAACGATCCGCCCTCTCCCGAATTATCTGTTGCAAGGCTTTTATTTTGCAAAAGATTCCACACGGTTTCACTCTCCGGATCTTCGTAAATAAACCTCGCAAAAGTACTGTCGCCCTGCTTTCCTCTCAGCGAAACATCTTTCCAACATTTTTCGAGGCGGATCCCCAACACCCTGTTCATGAGGTAGGCAAGGCGGTGGTCTTCGAGTGAAGTATGGATAGCAACCAGTTCATAATCAACTGACAAAAAATCATCGAGCTGTAATTTATGGATTGCCATTTCTTACTCAGATAAGCCGTAAAGATACGAGTTAATAACTACAAAAAATAACGGATATTTTAACTTTACGATAAATTAATTACGAAAACGATATAGCATTGCCTCTACTTCATTTACTTTTTGTTAATTTTTTCCTGAAATGCGAAAAATGCGCGTTGTGACGCTTTCTCCTCAGCTTTCTTCTTGGAAGTCGCCCTGGCGCGGGCTACAATTTTGCCTTCTATCTTTAGCTTTACGCCGAAATATTTCTGCCCTTCGTTACCGTTATCCTCATACACTTCATAGTGAAAAGGCTTTTTCTCCTTTTGGCACCACTCTATAACAAGGCTTTTATAGCTAATTACCTTACCTTCGAGCCTTGTAATGTTCACGTAAGGCACAATCACTTTCTGCCTGATGAACTCTTCGCAATACGCGAATCCTCTATCCAGGTAGATGGCGCCTATGAGAGCCTCGAAAAGGTTGCCGTGGATATTTTCGCCAAAATGCTGTACAGATACTTTACTTTCCACCCATTGTATCAGGTTGAGGTCGCGCCCCAACTCATTAAGGTGCTCTCGGCTTACTATCTTGCTGCGCATTTTGGTAAGATAACCTTCATCGCCCGTTGGCACTTCGTTAAAAAGATGGGCAGCGATAACAGAACCCAGCATGGCATCACCCAAAAATTCGAGCCGCTCATAATTTATGGGGTGGCCGTTGGCATCAAGCTTATTAGAGGACCTGTGCGTAAACGCCCTGCGGTAATGCTCAAGCTCTACCGGATCAAACCCAAGCATGGCTTTAAGCTTGTTAAAAAAAATCCCGTCTTCCGGAGAAAGACGGGATGGTTTGGAAAATATTTTTTTGAAAAGAGCCATACAGCTGATTACATTTCAAGTTTTTTCACGAGTACACAGGCGTTGTGGCCACCAAAACCGAAGGTGTTGCTCATCACTACTTTCATATCCCTTTTCTGGGCTTTGTTGAAAGTAAAATTGAGCCTTGGGTCTATATTTTCATCATCCGTAAAGTGATTGATGGTTGGCGGCACTATACCGTGCACTATAGATAATATCGACGCTATCGCCTCTATGGCGCCGGCAGCGCCCAAAAGGTGCCCGGTCATAGATTTGGTAGAATTCAGGTTCAATGTATAAGCATGGTCGCCAAACACCTCGGTTATCGCTTTAGATTCTGCGATATCACCAAGAGGCGTAGAAGTTCCGTGCATATTCACCCCGTCTACATCCTGAGCGGTAAGCCCGGCATCACGAAGGCAGTTTATCATTACATTTTTGGCTCCAAGCCCTTCAGGGTGCGGCGCTGTGATATGGTGTGCATCGGCGCTCATACCGCCACCGCCAATTTCGCAATAGATCCTCGCCCCTCTTGCCACGGCATGCTCATACTCTTCAAGTATCAGCGATCCCGCTCCTTCACCAAGCACAAAGCCTTCACGGTCTTTGTCCATCGGGCGGCTGGCGGTTTTCGGGTCGTCATTACGGGTAGAAAGCGCATGCATGGCGTTAAATCCGCCCATACCGGCTATTGTTACTGCAGCCTCGCTACCCCCGGTCACCATTACATCGGCATGGCCCAGGCGGATATAGTTGAACGCATCTATAAGTGCATTGGTAGATGAAGCGCAGGCAGAAACTGTTGTAAAGTTAGGCCCGCGGAACCCGTATTTTATCGAGATATGGCCGCCGGCGATGTCGGCGATCATTTTCGGGATAAAGAACGGATTGAATTTTGGCGTGCCGTTTCCTGCAGCAAAGTTCATCACCTCTTCCTGAAAAGTTTCAAGCCCGCCAATACCGGAACCCCAGATAACGCCTACACGGTCCTTATCCAGTTTATCAAAGTCAAAATTGGCATCTTTTACCGCTTCATCGGTAGAAACAAGGGCGTACTGCGCATAGCGGTCCATCTTCCTTGCTTCTTTTCTTTCTATAAAATCTTCTACATTGAAATTCTTTACCTCACAGGCAAACTTTGTTTTAAAGTTGGTAGTATCAAAGTAGGTTATCGGGGCAGCGCCGCTTACACCGTTTATAAGGCCGTTCCAGTACTCTTCTACCGTATTGCCGATGGGCGTGAGCGCTCCTAATCCCGTTACTACAACTCGCCTTAATTTCATAAATTGAATTTTATAGGTCCTAAATTATAAAAAATACCCATGCATTTCTTCTTCAAATGTAAAGAAAACATGGGCATGGTATGTTTTTATATGATTGATCTATTTTATAGAGCCTTCACGTGGTTTTTTCCCGAACAGGGAGGGCAATAAATAATAACATCCATGCATTCTGGCTACATGGATGTACTATTATTTATTATTTCTTTGCTTCTTCTATGTAAGAAATAGCCTGACCAACCGTAGCGATGTTTTCAGCCTGATCATCCGGGATCTGAATATCAAATTCCTTCTCAAACTCCATGATAAGCTCAACAGTGTCCAGAGAGTCTGCTCCTAGATCGTTAGTGAAGCTTGCTTCTGATACCACTTCGTTCTCGTCAACACCTAATTTGTCTACGATAATCGCTTTAACTCGTGATGCAATGTCTGACATAATCTTTAATTTTAGAATTTAAATTGAATGGCAAAAATAAAAAACTTTATTTTAAAACCATGTTTTCCCAAAAAAATGTGCCACTAAAGTAGAAAATTAATTTTATAAAAAAGTAAAAAGTCTGTTATATTCCGGGCTATTATTTGTTCTTTTGTACACCAAAAACGCCGCAAAACATGAAGAATATCGTCATCTTCGCTTCGGGCGGAGGCTCGAATGCCGCCCGCATCATGGAGTACTTTTCGGGACATAACGCTATTGCTGTAAATGCTGTTTTTACGAACAACCCGGGTGCCGGTGTCATTCAAAAAGCAATTGACTACAATGTGCCTGCCATAATCTTTACGCGGGATGAACTCAACGGCGGCAAAGTGCTTGAACAGCTAAAGGAATTTAATCCATCTGTTATAGTGCTTGCCGGCTTTCTATGGAAGTTTCCACCCGATATCATTGCGGCCTACCCCGGCAAAGTGGTAAACATCCATCCCGCCCTGCTGCCCAAATATGGCGGCAAAGGCATGTACGGAATCAATGTGCACCGGGCGGTGCTGGAGAACAAAGAAGCGGAGTCGGGTATCACTATACATTACGTAAATGAGAATTATGACGAAGGAAATATCATCTTCCAGGAACGGGTCGCTGTAGATGCCTGTGCTACGGCTGAAGAAATTGCTGCAAAGGTACTGGAGCTGGAACACCGTCATTTTCCGGAAATTATTTCCGGACTATTAGAAAGTTAGATCATTGGACCATTAGAGAAGTTAGATTGCCAGACATTTAAAATATTGGAGCACCATCTAAATGTCCAAACTTCTAAACGTACACTTCTTCTAAAAGTCTAATAGTCTAAAAATCCAACTGTCTAAAAATCCAACTGTCTAAAGAATGCATACCGTTTACCTGTATACTGATGGCGCTGCCAAGGGGAATCCCGGGCCCGGCGGGTATGGCGTTATACTGGAACTGGTGGGTACGGGTTATCGCAAGGAATTCTATGAAGGCTTCCGGCTTACCACCAATAACCGAATGGAATTGCTGGCTGTTATCGTAGGCCTCGAAAAGTTAAAAAATCCCGGAACATCGGTATTGGTAGTTTCCGACTCAAAATATGTGGTAGATTCCGTTGCCAAAGGCTGGGTGTTCGGCTGGGAAAAGAAGGGCTTTGCCGGCAAAAAGAATTCCGACCTCTGGATGCGTTTCCTAAAAGTCTATCGTAAGCATAAGGTAGATTTTAAATGGGTAAAAGGCCACAACAGCCACCCGCAAAACGAACGCTGCGACCAGCTTGCAGTAATGGCTTCTACCATGCCCGACCTGCACATTGACGCATGGTACGAAAAAGAAGGGGAGCGGCTTTTATAAAACCGCTCCCGCCTCCACTTTTACACAAAACTATAACTCTGCTATTCGAGGACAAACTCGCCCTCTGTCTTTACATTTTCGGAAATTTTACTCTTAACCAGTGATGGTATCGCAATATTGTAATCCTGCGGTTTTAATGATATAGTAAAGGCTGCCTTTACCTTATCCCCATCTTTACTGAGCATTATCTTCTGCTTTACCTTTTTCACTACCCCGTGGATTTCCAATGTACCCTCTGCATCATAGGCTACCGGAGAGGCCGTCAGCTTCGCCATATTGAAATCGCGAATGGTGCCTTTGAAGGTCGCCTTCGGATATTTATCGCTCTCCATATAGTTCTCGTTAAAATGCTCTTCCATCAATGGCACCTTGAACTTAAACGACTTTACCAGTACTAAGAAAGCTACCTCGCCATTAGTAGAATTGAGCACTCCCGATGCCGTTTTCGTGGCGCCTTTTATTTCTTCGACAGCCGGAACAGAAGCTTCGAACTTTACCATTCCGTTACGGGTTGTCATTTTTTGAGCCGATGCCGCGCATACTGCAAGCATAGCCAGACTTATAAATAACTCTTTCATAGCAGTTTATATTAATTTTCTGGACAACCGTCTTCTTTCCAGTACCTTATTAAGTCAATCTTTGCCTGGGGCATCCTTCCGGTAGTAGGCATCACGCTTCCGCAGGACTGGTCGTCGATGCGGCATAACAAATCGCCATTAAGCGTTTCATCTTTTACTGCCTCATATGTAAGCAGGTATGGTTCCTGCCCATAATCGGGATTGTGGCAGGAAACGCAGTTATTCTCGATAACGGGCTTTATATGGGCATTATACGTAGGGTCGGTCGTTGCTACAGAAACTTCTTGGTAGGTAGCCGACTCGCACGAGATGAAGAATAAAGCTGTAAGGCCCAGCGCAATACTATATAGTGTTTTCATAATCTAAATATTAAAATACCCTGTAAAGATTAAATCCGAAGAAAATGCTGCGGGTATTCCAGTCACCTGCCGCATTTGTAAAATAGTTCACATCGTTCATTGCCTGGCTGTTAGAGAATACCAACTGGAAAATATGCCCCCCTGTGTCGATGTCAAGCCCAACTGTAAGCGGATTTTTGTACACCACGGTTTCGGGCGTATTGAACCTGGCCGCATATTCCATATTTATGCTCATGCGCTTCGATATTTTGCACCTTCCGCCGGCTGCAAGCAAAAACTGGTCTTTGTTTTCTAATTGCGGCTCATAAAGGTTTTTGTGCACGTAAACAGGCGACAGTTGCAATGACACGTACTCATTAAGCTTTCTGGATACATGCAGCTGGCTGCTGAATGCGTACCTATTGGTCGACTTCAGCCCCGGATATTCTTCTTCCGTAAGTTTAGAGTTGATATCCCAGGTGTGGTATCCAACGATCGTTACAGGACAGCCGCCTTCTTTCTGCCCGGTAAGACGGTATTTGGCGGTAAGCTCATATATCTTGTTGTAGGTATGGCGCGATGCCGCAAGCGAAAGCCAGTCGGTAACGCCATAGATCATTCCCAGCTTGGTAACGGCTTCATCCATTCCGAAAAAGTTATTGAACCCATACTGAAGGTCGCCAAACCTATGGGAGATCACGGCGTAAAGTTCTTTTTTTGCGGGCATTTTGGTTGACTGCATATTGCATATCTGCAATCCTTTAAAGGTAGCTGTGGCAACACCGGCATCGGCGGGTGCAAGGGTATCGAGCTCTTTCAACAGGTCGTCCTGTGCAAAGGCCGGCGTGATCATAAGCGCCATCAGCGCGAAAGCGGCAAATTTTAGTTTTTGCATATTATTGGTTTGTTATAGTACATTGGTCTATCTTGAGTTCTTCCATCAGGCTATCGTAGCCTACCACCCTCCCCTTGAGCGTAATTGCTTTGCCGGCAGTAGCACTGGCGGTACTGTCCTTTAATACGCAGACTGCCTTTTCGTCAAGCACAACGGTTCCGGGAGCGAGGGTGCTTACTGTGCCTTTAAGTTCTATCGGCTTATCAAGGTATTTTTTAGTAGCGCCCGCTTCATCCGATGCAAACTCGCTGCAAATTTCCCTGGCAGTAACCGAGAAGGCTGCTTCTTCCGACGCTACATCGCGGGCGCCACCTTTCATGATGTAGGTATAGGCGCCAAAAAGCAATACTGCCACAATGCAGATAATAATCAGTAATCGGGCCCTCAGTTTACTCATAACCCTTTTTCAAATTTCTTTACCGTTTTTTGAGAGCCCGATGTTATTTCAAGGAAATAATATCCTGCACTTAGGCTATTTACATCGATCTGGGTTTCTGAAGCCGTAGCGAGTTTGCCAAGTTCCCGAACCATCCTGCCGTTGCCATCAAAAATGCGCACGGAACTGATTTCAAGATTTTTTGGGTTAGAAAGCGTAAGCGTACTTTTTGCCGGCACCGGATAGACTAACAGGTTATCTTCGAGCGCAAACTCATCGTTCGCCAATGTGAACGTTAGTGATTTGCTACCGTAGGTGCTGTGCTCGGAAGTAATGGTGGTAGATGGCCCTACTGCCCATATCACATTAAGTGAAGTCATTGACCCGGTAAAGGTAAAGTCTTTGCTGTCGCCAGTGCTAAAAGGCCTCGTTACCACAATAGTGCGCGTGGTGCCCGAAACGTTGTTGCTAACAAGGGTAAGGTTATTCGTCGTGTCTGTAGTAGGTGCATTATGCCCTCCGTTCAGGTAACGATCCAGCAGGCCTGTACCAAATGATACTACATCAATTGGCGTATTGGTAGACATTGTCGTGGCATTGAGCCCAATGGCAAACCATTTTGTAGAGGGGCCGGTGATGGTATAGGTAACAGTTGAAGTCGATGAATCGAGATCAAGCTTAAGCGTCATGCTGCTCCCCATAGAAACCGTACCGGTAGATTTTACCTGGCCTAATACAGGCAAAGCAGTAAGTGCTAATAATAAGAGTAGTGTCTGTTTCATGTTTTGTGTTTAATTTGAAAGTTTAATGATCATTTGTGTATCCTGTGCTAGTTTTGCATAGTCCAGTGCTGAAAGGCCATCGTTGTCCCTGATATCTTTATCTGCGCCATGGCTTAGCAGTATCTTAACCACCTCCGGTTTATTAAAAAACACCGCCAGTATCAGCGCTGTCTTCCCATCCTTATCTTTCAGGTTAGGATTTGCGCCAAGCTTTAATAATTTTTCCAGGACAATCTCGTCGCCATTCATTACCGCCGCCATCAGGGCAGTGCCGCGGGGTGAAGTATAGTTTAGGTTAGCGCCATGCTCTGCTAAAAAAAGCGCTACGTTCCGGTTACCGCGATAAGCAGCAAGGATAAGTGGCGAACTCCCATTAGCATCAGAAGTATTCACGATATTCTTATTCGCACTATAAAGTTTTTCCATCTCAACAACTGTCCCTGTCCTTGCAATATCAAAAACATTGCTTTGCGCGCGCATTACGGAAAACGTGATAAGCGATATGACTATGTAAAATATTTTTAACAAACTATTAAGATATTATTATTACGAAATTAACGCTGTTATATTTGTTTGTTACGGTAACAGTCAGGATTTAAGCAAAGGTTAAGAACTGATAATATTGTATCGATTTATGTTAAAGATGTTAAAAACGATAAATGGTTGCGTTAAATGTTAAAAAAAAAACCGCCCGCACCAAAATGGCGCGGGCGGCTAACATAAAACAAACAATTAATCTAAATAATCCGGAAAGCTCCCAATTATACTATTTCCAGCCGCCTCCAAGGGCGCGGTAAAGGTTGATTACCGAAAGGAAACGCTGGTATTTGTTATCAATAAGCTGAAGCTGGGCATTCAGCGCATTGTCTTTGGCGGTAAGCACCTCGAGGTAATTTACCATACCGTACTGCAAAAGCTCATCAGAGTAAGATGCCGCCGTAGTAAGCGCGTCCACCTGCTTTTCACGAATGGCTATCTTACCTGTTTCGTTATTGTAATTTGCCAACGCATCAGATACTTCACGTGAGGCTGTCGTAACTGCCTGCTCAAACCTGATATAGGCCTGCTCCTGCTGTGTTTTGGCCACTTCGTAGCGGGTGCGTATCTGCCTTTGGTTAAAGATTGGCTGTGCTAGTCCGGTTACGATGTTCGCGAAAACCGAATTGGCGCTAAACCATTTCTGAAGGTCGATACTCTGCAAGCCGCCGGTAGCAGTGAGGGTAAGTGACGGGTAAAAAGCGCTACGGGCCACATTAGTCAGTTCGAACGCATTGATAAGCCCATATTCTGCCGCGATAACATCGGGACGATTACGAAGCAATAAAGACGAATAACCCAACTTGATTTCAGGATTGAGCTGCTGCTGTTCCAACGAGGTACGCTCTATAGCGCGGGGCGATTCGCCCAGCAACAGGCTCAGTGCATTTTCCTGAATGGTGATGTTCTTCTTCAGGTCGGCTACGATCAGCTCTGTCGAATACTTTTGGGCTTCTGTCTGCTTTACGCCCACCTCATTGGTATTGCCTGCATCTTTCAATGCTTGTATCACGCTAATACTTTCGGTGCGATTGCCAAGCGTCTGCTCAGCCACTTTTAGTTGCGCATCCAATGACAGCAACTGGTAGTATGTTGCCGCAATGTTGCTGATCACTTGCGTCATTACCGCCTGGTTGGCAGCGATGGTTTGCAGGTAAGAGGCATTCGCAGCACGTTTATTGCTGCGGATCTTTCCCCAGATATCAGCCTCCCAGGATAAGTTGGCACTAAGCTGGTACGAATCAAGCGAACCGTTGAAGAATGCTCCGAACTGGCTGTTCTTTGCCAGCTCCTGGTGTGTCCATGTAGCATTTGCCGCTAAGGATGGCAGGTAAGCCGACTTCGCCTGCTTCAGGTAGGCTTGCGATGCCGCGATATTCTGCATTGCAATGCGCACATCGAAGTTATGTTGCAATCCGGTTTTTATGTGCTGTTGCAACACCGGGTCGGTAAACAGTTTGTCCCACGACACATCTGCCAGAGAGGCGCTATCATGCGCCACAATCTCGGTGCGGTATCGGTTTTCGGCCTTTATATCGGGCCGTTGGTATGTTTTTGCTGTGAAGCACGACTGCAAAAGCAAGCCCGCTCCCAATGCTATAATGATTTTATAGGATGTTCTCATTTGTTGTCTGCTTAATTACACTACAATATCCTTTTCTTCTTTCGGCTTGCCCGAAATTCGTTCCTGGAGTCCCTGGAAGATGATGAACAGCACCGGCACTACAAACACGCCGAAGAGCGTACCGATAAGCATACCACCCACAGCGCCCATACCGATAGAACGGTTACCTACCGCCCCTACCCCACTGGCTAAAGCCAAGGGTAAGAGACCGAAGATGAATGCGAATGAAGTCATAAGGATAGGCCTCAAACGTGCCCTCGCCCCTTCTATAGCCGAATCGACAAGGCCCATGCCGTGCCGCCGTCGCTGTATGGCAAACTCCACAATAAGGATGGCATTCTTTGCCAGCAAACCGATAAGCATGATTAGCGCCACCTGGAAGTAGATGTTATTCTCAAGGCCTGCCAGCTTCACGAAGCCGATGGCTCCGGCAATACCTACGGGAAGCGACAGTAATACTGATAGTGGCACCACATAGCTCTCATACTGTGCACTCAAAAGGAAGTACACAAACACAAGGCTCAGCAGGAATACACCCGCGGCCTGGTTGCCTGCAATGATCTCTTCGCGCGTCATACCCGAAAATTCGAACGTGTAGGTTTTTGGCAAATGCTGCGCCGCAACTTCCTGGATCGCTTTAATTGCATCTCCCGAACTGTAACCCGGGTTGGCTTTACCATTTACGTTGACTGATTTCAGCAGGTTGAATCTCGAAACGGCTTCGGGCCCATATATCTTTTTAAAGTCGATAAACTGGCTGATGGCAACCATCTGTCCGCCGGCATTACGTACGTAGATGTCGTTTACCGAACGCTCGTCGGCACGCTTATCTGCCGTCGCCTGTATCATAACGCGGAACTGCTTACCAAACCTGTTGAAGTCGGTGGTATACAACCCTCCGTAGTAACCCTGCATTGTGTTGAAAATATCGCTTACCGAGACACCTGCATCCTTGGCGCGTTCCACGTTAATATCCATTTGGTATTGCGGGAAGTTCGGGTTAAAGTTGGTAATTGCATACTGTATCTCGGGGCGCTTGCCCAGTTCGGCAAGGAACTCATTGCTGACTTTACTCACAGTAGCCCAGTCGTCGTCGCCTTTATCCTCAAGCTTGAATTCGAAACCATCGGCCGTACCAAAGCCCTGCACACTCGGCGGTGTAAAGAACAGCAGCTTGGCATCTTTAAAGGCTGCCGTACGGGCAAACAGTTCGCCGACTACTGCGTCTACGCTCTGGTTCTTTTCCTTCCGGTGCTCCCAGTCTTTTAGCTTAATGATGGTAAAAGCATACGATCCGCCATTTACACGGTTCAGGAGGCTAAAGCCCACAACACTCATACGCGCTTCTACCAACGGGTGGTTCTTCAATATCTCGTCAAGCTCATTTACCGCCTTCTGTGTCTGCTCCAGCGTAGTGCCCGGAGGCATGGTAAGGTCACTCATGATGATACCCCTGTCCTCGTTCGGAATAAAGCCAGACGGTGTGGTGGTAAACAGGAAATATGTAATTCCTGAGAAGACGACAAGCGCGATAACCGTGATCCATTTTTTCCGGGCAAGGAAGCCAAGCGACCTCGTATATTTTCGGTTCATGGAATCGAAGCCGGCATTAAAAGCGTCAAAGAACCGGGTCTTAAAGTTTTTCTTTTCATGATGTTCACCCTGTTTGTGCGGTTTTAGCAAGAGGGCACAAAGGGCAGGGCTTAGCGTCAATGCATTTACCGCCGATATCAGGATCGAGATGGCAAGCGTTATGGCAAACTGCTGATAGAATACGCCTGACGGACCTTTAAGGAATGAAACCGGGATAAACACCGCGGCCATAACCAATGTAATCGAAACGATGGCACCGGTGATTTCTCTCATGGCTGATAGCGTCGCTTCCTTGGCTGACTCCGCCCCTTCATCGAGCTTGGCGTGAACCGCCTCTACCACCACGATGGCATCATCTACTACAATACCGATGGCGAGCACGAGCGCAAAGAGCGTCAGCAGGTTAATAGAAAACCCGAAAATATTCAGGAAGAAGAACGTACCCACAATAGCTACCGGTACTGCGATGGCCGGGATAAGCGTGGAACGCACATCCTGAAGGAATAGGAATACTACGATAAATACCAGCACGAATGCTTCTATCAACGTAGACACTACTTTATGGATGGACGCGTCAAGAAATGCCTTTGTATTGAACGGCACCACATATTTTATGCCGGGAGGAAAGCTCTTTTCGTTTTCCTTCATGATCGCCATTACCTCTTCAATGATGTCGTTGGCGTTAGAACCCGAGGTCTGGAATACCCCGATAGCCACACCATCGTTACCCATACCAAAGTTCTTCTGCCCATAGTTGAAGGCTCCGAGCTCTATCTTGGCGACATCCTTCAGGCGGAGGAAATTCCCGCCGCCCGTGGCTTTCACTACGATATTCTCGTACTCTTCTGTTTTGGAAAGGCGCCCTTTGTACTTGATTACATATTCATATACACCTTGGGCGTTCTCCCCGAATTTACCCGGAGCGGCTTCTACATTCTGTTCCTGTAGCGCAGCCTGAATATCTTTTGGCGTGAGGTTATACGCAGCCATTTTTTCGGGGTCGATCCAGATACGCATCGAGTAGTCTTTACCACCAAATACGTTTACCTGGCCCACACCCTTTACACGCTGCAGCCTTGGTACGATGTTGATCTTTGCATAGTTCTGCACGAAAGTGCCGTCAAATTCTTTATTGGTAGAATACAGCGAGAAGAACATCAGCGCACTGGTCTGGCTCTTGAAAGTGGTAACCCCCGTTTGCACTACCGCCTGCGGCAGCTTGCTCGAAGCCCGCGAAACCCGGTTCTGAACGTTTACCGCCGCGATATCGGGGTTTACGCCCAGCTCAAAGAATACGTTGATAGATGCTGTGCCATCATTAGCAGCTGTCGAGGTCATATAGGTCATGCCCTCAACACCATTGATCTCTTCTTCCAGCGGAATTACCACGCTATTAAGCACGGTACCAGCATTTGCTCCGGTGTATGTGGCGCTTACCTGAACGGTGGGCGGGGCGATTTCAGGATACTGCTCTACCGGCAGCGCCATGAGGCCTAATACGCCCAGAATGGTTATTAATGTCGAAATTACGGTAGAGAGTACCGGCCTTTCTATAAAAGTCTTTAGCATGTGTAATTATTTTTTGGTTGAGGCGGCCGGCTGTGCAGCGGGTGTACCTTGTGGCGCGGCAGCCTGCTGGCCTTCCTGCTGTGGCACGATTTGCTGGCCGTCTTTTAGTTTGTTGGCTCCTGCGGTTACAATTACGTCACCTTGCTGCAGCCCCTCAGTTACTATAAAGTGGGTACCCGATGCTACCTGTGTCTGGATGATGCGCGACTGTACTGTGTTATCCTTATTGACCACGTAGATCATCTGCTTGCCCTGCATATCCATCACGGCATTTTGCGGAACCAGGATAGCTCCTTTCATCTGTACAGGAATACGCACCACACCGCTGCTGCCGCTGCGAAGGACGGCCTCAGGGTTATCAAATTCAGCGCGGAATTCCGTGGTGCCTGTGGTAGGATCGGCCAGGCCATTTACCGTGGCGAGTTTGCCTTTAAGCTCGTACTCGCTGCCATCTACCAGCAGCAGGCTAACCGCAGGCACGCTCTTCAGCTTATCCTGAAGGGTTGCTCCCTTAAACGTCCGGCTGAAATCGAGCAGCTGTTTTTCGTTCATCGTAAAGTAAGCACGCATCCTTCTGCTGTCTGACACGGTAGTCAGCGGCATCTCGGTGGTGCTGCTTACCAGCGCCCCTTCTCTAAAAGGAATACTCCCAATTACACCGTCTGCCGGCGAAGTAATTGTTCCGTAGCCTACATTGGCTGCTACACTGCTATAGGCAGCCTTTGCCTGTGCAAGCTTGGCTTTCGCTGTTTCCAGTTGTACGTTACTGATGATATTACGCTCTACAAGAGGCTTGAGCCTGTCTACTTCTACCTGCGCCGCCGATACGTTTGCTTTTGCAGCTGCGGCGTCCTGGCTCAGGGTTTGGGTTTCCAGCTTGAAAAGCAATTGGCCTTTACGCACCTGTTGCCCCTCATCTACAAATATTTTCTGTATAAAGCCGTTTACCTTAGGGCGTATCTCTACGTTCTGCTGGCCTTCGAGGTTAGCTGTATACTCCTGGTAAATAACGGCATCCTGCTGTGCTACAGTCTGTACCGGGAAGGGCATTGGCCCCATTGGCGGCGCCTGCTCTTCTTTCTTTCCGCAGGATATCGCGAGGACGAGGACAACGAGTCCCGCCAATAATGATCTCTGTTTCATTGTTTGATTGATTATTTGTGTGATTTTAGCTTGATTTCCCTTGTTCAATCTCTTTAAAGCGCTGGATGCTCTTCAGCAGCAATTGTTCTACTTCGAGCACATGCTCCTTGTAAGCCTTTGTATTCTCCAGATTGCATAACTCGGCGCTGCATGACGCGGTCTTCTCGCGATAGGCCAGCATACGCTCTATCATTTCCTTTTCAAATTCGATGATCTTGATGTAATTGCCCAGGCGCTCGCTAAAGGGCGCTGCCTTAAAGTACTTTTTGCGGTCGCCGCACATGGTGTAGTACTTGATCTTACCGAGCTTAAGCAACAGGTTGACGCTGGTAGACACGGAGCTCTTACTGGCATTCATACGTTCCACCAGCTCTTCGAAAGTAATACCGGAGCGGCAGCCGTCGAGTATAAGCGTACCTAATATGCGGGAAGCCAACGGCGGAAGGTTGAACGTTGACTCAAAATGAACGCCGAACATCTCTATCAGTTCTTCTTTCTCTTTCTGCGTATCGGACATTATCTTAAATAATTTCCGGCAAAGATAAAACATAGTTCGGCAATTACCGAACTAAACGAACTGATGTCGGCGTTAAAAAATAGTTAAAAGAAAAGCCCTCGGGAATGGGAGGGCTTTTGATTATTTCTTTTCGTTAATGATTTCAAGCTTTACCTTGAAACTTCCTGAACCTTTATTGGAAGCAATTTCCATAAACGCCTTTTTGGTAAGGTCTATTTCAAGCTTTTTACTAAAAGGCCCACGGTCATTTACTTTTACGTCGACCGATTTGCCATTGGATACATTGGTTACACGAACCATAGTTCCAAACGGGAGCTTCATATGGGCTGCTGTGTATTTGCTGTTGTGGAAACGTTCGCCGCTTGTAGTTTTTCTGCCGTTGAACTTGTCGGCATAATAAGTGGCCATTACGTTCGCCTTATAAAGCTTAACATCGCTTTCTTCGGCAACTTCTTCTTTCGCTGTCTCGGTTTTTACCGTTTCGAGGGTATCGAGCGCTTTAGCGGGTTCTGTTTTTGTGATTACTTCTGTACCTGTTGTTGTAAACCCGGTTGCCAGGAATAATAAAAAAGCCAGGGAACTAAAGATCGTGATACTGTTTTTTGTCATAAAATAACTTTTAGGGCGGCACTCGTTTATCCAAACTCCATGCCACTGTTCAACTTACATTTATGAGAGCCACTGGCTCCACGGTATCCTGCTCAGGAGTAGGACAAATGCTATTGCATATAAATAAGCTATGCGTTTAAATTTATTGGTGTCGTTTATTTCTTTCTTATGCTTGCTCCAGCCGATAGTGATCAGCACAATAGCAATGATGTTGATTAGCGGGTGCTCGATTACTTTAAGCCTGAGGTCAGGGTTTTTCATTATAGCGCCCATACCCGACTGCTTAGCGGTTTCCATATACGGCGACATAAATAACATAACCAACCCAATGACCATTTGGGTATGAGAAAAAGCCAATGCGATCAATGAGATCTTCCTGTCGTTGGCATTAAATGCCCTTTTTGCCGAAAGGCCCGCAAATGCATTAATGATGGCAATCAGCAAAAGGCCGAGTACTGCAAAAGCGATGTAAGAATGAAGATCTAATAAGGTTTGATACATTGTTTTCAAAAATGTCAGGAAGGCAAATATACGCATTACTTATAATAATTGCTTCATTAAATAATTGTTAAGTTGTTAATTAACGTGTTATCAACAAGTTTTCAACAACCCAATAAACATTGGTTCTTCCTGTAAATACAGGGCATGAAAAAGCCCTGTTAAAAGTTTTCAACAGGGCTAAAAATATCTTGTAATTTATTACTTACGTTCCTGAAAATTCTGCAGAAGGAAGGCAGTAGAGCTGTCGTGAAGCTTGCTTTCACCGCCGTTTATCTCGTCAAAAATAGAATTGGCGAGTTGCTTTCCGAGCTCTACACCCCACTGGTCATAACTAAATATATTCCAGATAACGCCCTGCACAAATATCTTATGTTCGTAGAGCGCGATTAAGGCACCCAGCGACTCCGGTGTTAGCTTGTCTATCAACAGTGTATTTGTAGGCTTGTTCCCCCTGAACTCTTTAAACGGAGCGAGGAAATCTGCCTGTTCACCGGCAATGCCCTGCTTTTCGAACTCGGCCCTTACCTGTGCCTCCGTTTTGCCATTAAGCAATGCCTCGGTTTGGGCAAAGAAATTTGACATCAGTTTATTATGATGGTCGGTATTGCCATGCAGCGGCTTTACGAAACCAATGAAGTCAGTCGGGATAAGTTTAGTTCCCTGGTGTATCAGCTGGAAGAAAGCGTGCTGCGAATTGGTGCCCGGCTCTCCCCAAATGATAGTTCCCGTCTGGTAATTTACCGGATATCCATCGCGGCCTACGCTTTTGCCATTGCTTTCCATGATACCCTGCTGCAGGTAAGGCGCCAGCTTTTGCAGGTATTGCGTGTACGGAATCAGTGCTTCGCTTTCGGCCCCAAAGAAATTGTTGTACCAGATGCTCAGCAGTGCAGCCACAACCGGTATGTTCTCTTCAAACGGCGCAGTGCGGAAATGCTCGTCCATATCATGCGCGCCCTTCAGTAGCTTATCAAAATTATCGAAGCCTACCGCTAATGCGATGCTAAGGCCCACGGCGCTCCAAAGTGAGAAACGGCCGCCCACCCAGTCCCACATCGGGAAGATGTTGGCCTCATCGATACCAAACTCTGTTACCTTCTTTATATTGGTTGAAACCGCTACGAAGTGTTTTGCAACATCTTCCTGCTTTGCACCTTTTAAGAACCATTCACGTACCGTTTCGGCATTGCTGAGTGTTTCCTGCGTGGTAAATGTTTTAGACGCTATTACAAACAGTGTGGTTTCCGGATCGAGGCCCTTCAGGCTTTCCATTACATGGTCGCCATCCACGTTCGATATAAAACGGACATTGAGCTGGTTCTTGTAAAACTTCAGCGCTTCTACCACCATCGCCGGGCCAAGGTCTGATCCGCCTATCCCGATATTCACGACATCGGTGAATGGTTTTCCGGTATAGCCTGTACGGGTACCATTTATTACTTCATCGGTAAAAGCTTTTATCTTCCTTTTTACGGCATATACTTCCGGCATTACATTCTGCCCGTCTACCAGCACCTGCGCATTTTCCGGAGCACGCAACGCGGTATGCAGCACGGCCCTGTTCTCGGTTTGGTTAATTGCATCGCCTCCAAAATAGCTTTTGATAGCGCCGGAAAGCCCCGTTTCTTCAGCCAGCCCTGTAAGCAGCAGCATCGTTCGCTTATCTACAATGTTCTTACTGTAGTCCAGAAGAAAATCATTCCAGCGGATGTGAAACTTTTGTGCACGCTGCGGGTCGGCTGCAAACATTTCTTTCATTGAGGCATATTGCATCTCGCTGAAATGCTCACGCAGCGCCTGCCACGCCTGTGTGCCCGAGGGATTGGTTGATTGAAGTGCCATGGTGAATCTTATGATTTGAATTTGATGTTCGAAATGCTGTCAAGCTCCCGCTTCAGTGGCGTCATGTACTTGATGAACCTGGGCTTATGCTTAGCCGCCATAGGCTCGGAATTGGGGAGCTTCTGCCGGAGCGCATCTACTTGTACGCCATTCTTCCAGAAGCGGTAGCAAACGTGGGGGCCTGTTGCAAGGCCTGTACTGCCTACCCTGCCAATGATATCGCCTTGCGTAACATGCTGTCCCTGGCGCACCAGTATCTTGCTCATGTGCAGGTATTGTGTGGCATAGGTACGGTTGTGCTTCACTTTTACAAAATTGCCGTTACCCGCGGTATAGCCTGTTCGCTCAACGACGCCCGAGGCTGTAGTCATAATCGGGGTGCCATGCGGAGCGGCATAGTCGGTTCCGTTATGGGCCTTCCAGCGCATCTGCACCGGATGGAAGCGCCTTGCGGAGAAGCGCGAGCTGATGTGGCTGAATTTAAGCGGCGCCTTCAGGAACATGTTCTTCAGCACTTTTCCTTCTTCGTCATAGAAATCTATTTTGCGCGAATCGGGATCCTGCTTAAACGGGAAGGCATAAATACGCTTGCCCTTGTATTCGAAGAAAGATGATTCTATTTTATCTATTCCTGCGTAAATGGTATCGCTGATGAATTTCTCATCGACAGCCACGGCAAACCTGTCGCCCTTTTGTATCTTAAAGAAGTCGATAGACCACGCGTAAATTTCAGAAAGCTCATGTGCCAATGCCGGCGACGCACCCGCTTTATCAAGAGTTTCTGCAAGGGACCCTTCAATCTCGGCAGCAATTACACGCCGTTTGATAGTAAGCGGCCGTACAGTTTTGTGCACCTTTACCGAATCGCGAAGGTCTACCACGTAATAACTCATGTTATCGGGTTGGTAGATAAATACCTGAAGCTTATTTGGAGCATTTTTTTGTTTGAGCAACGTAAAGGGCTTACCCACCCTGATATCCCTCAGGTCAAAAGAGTCTTTTATTTTTTCGGTAATGTTATGGATGCCGGAAGCATCATAGCCTTCCTCTCCCAGTATCTTTCCAAACGTATCGCCCTGTGCAATGGTATCGTGAACCACCTTAAAGTCATTCAGTATAAATCCGAACTCCTTAACGATCTTAGGCTTGGATGCAACAGGCTTTTGTGATGCGGGGGCATCTTTTTTACACGAAATTACAGCAAATATCAGCAGTATGTAGGCAAGGTATCTCAAATCCGGGGCATTTCATAATTACACATTTTCTCCCCATGTACGGAGTTCCTCTTCTGTCCACAATTCAGGGAAAAATATCCTGCGCTGGTATTTCGGGTGCATGTACTTCTTCCAGTCACTGCCGCCGGTCGCTTCCTGCGGGCCTGTGCTGCTCTCAATATATTTTACCGCTGTATTGTAATGCCCCATTACCCAGGTAACATTTACCGTATAGTCATAATGCCTCATCGCCTTTATGAGCATTGCATCTGCCTGCGCATCGGTAGGCAGTTGGGTAAACTTGCGCCAGATATTAATGGTATTGTACTCCTCCATGAAACGAAGGAACTCGGTTTTGTATTTCTTTTCAAACTCGCTAAGCAGGTACGACTTTTCGCCCGTATGATAATCTTTACCGGCGGCCTGCCAGTAAAGGTGCTCAAGCGCATGTTCGTAAGGCGTGTTGCGGTCTATTGTTGCCCGGTAGCGGTAATCTATCAGATTGATAAGGTCTGTAGATGCAAACTCAATAAGCCTGTACTGTGCACTCTGGAAACCGCTTGCCGGCGTCAGCGTATTACGGAACTTTAGATACTGCTCTACATCCATCCCGTCTTTCATGATGGTGAACGATGCAGTAAGCATATCAAAATACCGGCTGATGCGCATCAGTTTCTCAGTAAAATACTCGGTTGAAGGCATATCGGTATGGCAAAGCTGCTCTACCTCCCACAAGATCATTTTAAACAGCAGCTCATTTACCTGGTGGTACATAATAAACACCATTTCATCGGGCAGCGTTGTACGCTGCACCTGAAGGTTGAGCAAAGCATCGGTTTGTATATAATCCCAATACGTAAGGGGCTTGCTCCACAGCAGCCCCTCCAGATGGGTTTCGGTCTTTTGGTTTATCGCCCTGAATTTGTCATCCAGTTCCCTGAGCTTTTCAGCAATTGGGGTGGTTATCTCCATTTACTTTTTCGGTTTAAAGGGATGTATCAGCCCCCGGTAGTCTTCCAGGTCGGCTTTTAACGATCCCACTGCCAGGCTGGCTTTTATGCGCAGCGGCAATTTATTCTCATCATCTGATATCCAGACGGTAAGGCTTTCTTCTTCTTTAAAAACCCTCCCTGCCTGAACATAGGGCCGGAAGATCATGGCCGGCACCGTGCCAAATTTAGTAGATATATTTTCCCTGCCAATGAACTTGAGCTTAAATTTGGTGATCTCGTCGTCAAAAAACATGTCGACCATGATAGACTCACCCACTTGCATCTTATCTACCTTCGGGTGGTTACGCAGATAATAAAAGGTGGAAACGATATCCTGGACATCTTCTGTTACCGATATGGTCTTCTGGTTGTTGTTCTTATAGTCCTTTACAGTTACAGTATTGGCCGCCTGGTTAAAAAAGCCTTCCTGGTTCTTGGTATATCCGCCCTCATCTATCTTGCGTACATATTGGTAAGGCTTTCCGGTAACTTTGTCAAAATAGCTTTCGTAGTTATCTTCAACCTTAAAAAAGAACTTGGTCATTCCGGTAGTATAGCCGCGGCCTACAACATGGTGTACTTTTTTATTGTTTCGAACAGCTTCCTGCACTTCCAGTGTTGCGTAACCTGCATTTACCAGCCCGTAATGTATCCTGAATTTAAAATACTCACCGGTTCCGAAAGAGTTTTGCGGAATTCCCTTTATGGCTGCCAACAACATTATCAAACTAAATAGTTTTTTCATAGCACTGTTTTAATTTTTGGTGTTACAACCAGAAAAGCAATTTCTGTTCCAAAAATACTAAACAAAAAAACCCAGTCAAAATAACGACCGGGTTTTTATGCTATTAACCAACCAAAAACTATAAATTATGAAAATTTTTACCTGCGAAAACAAAGGATATGCAGTCCCTCATTTTTGCGAGTGCAAATGTAGACGACTTTGCTGTCAAATTATATCAGTAAAATCGACTTTAACACATTATCCGCAAAATTTATATCTCAAAAAGACTGTTTTTTGATGATTGTTTAATTTTTGATACACTTTATAATGTTCCTCTCAAAGCCTGTTCGCGTTCTATGCTCTCAAACAGCGCTTTAAAGTTGCCGGCGCCAAAGCCACGCGCACCCATTCTCTGTATTATTTCGTAGAATAGTGTCGGTCTGTCTTCAACCGGCTTAGTGAAGATCTGAAGAAGATACCCTTCCTCATCAGCATCCACCATGATTCCGAGGCTTTCCAGCACAGCAATATCTTCTTTCATAATGCTCATGTGGCTGCCAAGGCGGCGGGGTACGTCTTCGTAGTAAGCGCGCGGTGGTCTGCTTAGGAACTCTACACCACGGGTTTTCATTTCAGACACTGTAGTCACAATGTCATCAGTAGCAATAGCGATATGCTGTACGCCAGGGCCTCCGTAAAAGTCGAGATATTCTTCTATCTGTGATTTCTTAATTCCCTCTGCCGGCTCGTTGATCGGGAACTTGATGCGTCCGTTGCCATTAGACATTACCTTGCTCATCAGCGCCGAGTACTCGGTATTGATCTGCTTATCATCAAACGAAAGGAAGTTTACAAAACCCATTACGTCTTCATACCACTTAACCCAGGTATTCATTTCGTTCCAGCCCACGTTGCCCACCATGTGGTCTACATATTTAAGCCCGACAGATGATGGATTGTAGTCGCTCTTCCACTCTTTATAGCCCGGAAGAAACGGCCCGCTGTAGTTTTTACGCTCTACAAACATATGCACCGTTTCGCCATACGTATAAATACCCGCGCGCACCACCTCGCCAAACTCGTCGGTTTCAACTGTTGGCTCCATAAATGGCTTCGCGCCCCGGCTTACCGTTTCTTCAAACGATTTGCGGGCATCTTCCACCCAAAGAGCGACGATTTTTACCGCATCTCCATGTTTTACGATATGGTCATTCAGCGGCGAATCTTCCTTGAGCGGTGTAGTAAGCACGATCCTTATCTTATCCTGCACAAGCACGTAGCTCGCACGGTCGCGCAAACCGGTTTCAAGGCCTGCATACGCCAGTGACTGGAATCCGAAGGCTGTCTTATAATAGTGAGCCGCCTGCTTGGCGTTACCCACATAAAATTCTACATAGTCTGTGCCGAGAAGCGGAAGGAAATCCTGCGCGCCCTCAAATATTTTTTCTAAGCCGTACTCTACGCTTTTAACTTCTTTACTCATTTTATTTATGCTTTTATTAACTGACATCGCGTCAGCAGTTGTGTGTTTTACTCTACCCAGGATTTGTAGTACTGGCCGTCATCTATAGCCATGGCATTCTTGGTCACCATCAACGGCCTGAAGGTATCTACCATAACGGCAAGCTCTACCGTTTCGGTTTTGCCGATACTGCGCTCGGTAGCGCCGGGTGCAGGCCCATGCGGAATTCCTTTAGGGTGGAGCGTAATGTGCCCCTGCTCTATGTTGTTGCGGCTCATGAAGTCACCGTCTACATAATACAGTACCTCATCACTGTCGATGTTGCTGTGGTTATATGGCGCCGGAATTGCTTTCGGGTGATAGTCGTACAGCCTCGGACAGAAGGAACATACTACGAATGTAGAGGTTTCGAATGTCTGGTGTACCGGAGGCGGCTGATGAACGCGCCCTGTTATCGGCTCAAAATTATGGATGCTAAAAGCATAAGGGAAGTTGTAACCATCCCACCCAATTACGTCAAACGGGTGCGTGGCGTACACCATTTCGTGCATCATGCCTTCCTTTTTCACTTTTATAAGGAAGTCTCCTTTTTCATCGTAGGTTTCCAATTCCTGCGGCAGCTTAAAGTCACGCTCGCAAAACGGCGAATGTTCCAACAACTGGCCGCTGGCATTTTTATAACGCTTTGGCGTATACATAGGCGCCACCGATTCTACATAGAAAAGGCGGTTGTCTTCGGTATCAAAATCGATTTGGTAAATGATGCCCCGCGGTATGATCAGGTAATCGCCGTATTCAAACGGGATGTTGCCCATCATGGTGCGGAGGGTGCCTGTACCTTTGTGGACGAAGATCATCTCATCGGCATCGGCATTTTTATAGAAATAAGTACGCAGCGATTTCCTCGGCGCAGCCAGCCCGATAATGCAGTCGCGGTTTACGAGCATATCTTTGCGGCTATCTAAGAAATCGTCCTGCGGCGCTACCTGAAACCCTTGCAATAATAATGACTTGATATTCTTATCGATGGCAATCTCCGGTTCTACCGAATAGCTTCGCAATATCTCCTTAACCTGCGTAGGGCGGTGCACCTGATACAGCAACGACGAATGGCCATGAAAACCTTCTGTGCCGAAAAGCTGCTCATAATAGATGCCTCCATTCGGCTTTTCGAAAATGGTATGGCGTTTTTGCGGGATGCTTCCCACTTTATGATATATTGGCATAATGTTTAAATTAAAGTTATACAATAAACGGCATGGTGCCGCTGCCTCATTCCGGATTGCGTTTCATGAGGAATTTCAGGTAACTTAATAAACCCTGCCATTGCGTATTCATAGTAACAAATATCGGAATTTTTTAAATTACGAAATCGTTTTTTGGCAAAAAATGAGATTATAACAAAAATCCCGCAGGAATACTGCGGGATATATTTTGATCTTATAAATTGTCTGAAGGAGGTTGATTGAGCTTGCTCATGCGCTTGCCGTACGAAAGGTACACCAGCACCCCGACCACAAGCCATGAAAGCGACAACAGCTGTGCGTTCACGCTCAGGTTGATCATCAGGTACGTATTGATGGCAATCCCGCAAACCGCGATTACCGGAAGCGCAGGCACCTTAAAGGTGCGCTCCAGCTGGGGTTGCTTCACACGAAGGATCCATACCGCAATACACACCATCGTAAATGCGAAAAGCGTACCAAAGCTGGTCATATCGGCAAGGCTGCTTATCGGGGTAAAGGCTGCCACGATAGAAATGAAAGCGCCCAATATCATCAGGTTATGCCTTGGCGTACCCGAAATCGGGTGAATCTTAGAGAATATCGGGGAGATAAGCCCGTCTTTAGACATACCCAGGAAGATACGCGACTGGCCCATGATCATGACCATAAGTACCGAAATAAGGCCAACCGTAGCGGCAATTGTAATGATATAGCCTGCCCACGCCTGTCCTGCAATGTCAAACGCATAGGCCACGGGAGCTTTAATAGCTTCAGGATAAGCACCTTTCGGGTCGAAGTCCTGGTAGTTCATCATACCGGTAAGTACCAACGAAACCAGAATATACAATACTGTACACACCAACAACGAAACAATGATGGCGAAGGGAACGTCTTTTTTCGGATTAATTGCCTCGCCTGCTTGTGTAGATACGGCATCAAAGCCTACATAGGCAAAGAAGATGGCTGCTGCACCGGAGATAACCCCGCCGATACCGTAGGCTTCATGAGGCTTATTATCTACCAGAATGGTTTTAGCCTCCGGGATGAAAGGTGACCAGTTTGCTGTGTTTATGAAGAAGAGCCCGGCCACGATAACGAATATAACGGCGCAAACTTTCAGGATAACTATAAAGTTATTGGCTTTGGCTGCGCCCGATGTACCGCGCACCAATATCCCGATTACCAAAAGTACGATAAGGAAAGCCGGAAGGTTCATCGAAAAGCCTTCGCCGGTGTAGCTGGCAGGATCGGTAGTGAGATACTCCGGGAGCTGTATATGGAACATCTTGAGCATCTTATTAAAATAGCCTGACCAGGAAACGGCGACCGTCATAGAACCCATGGCGTACTCAAGTATCAATCCCCAGCCGATGATCCAGGCAAATATTTCCCCCACGGTTCCGTAAGCATAAGCATAGGCAGAGCCCTCTACCGGAAGGATCGATGAAAATTCAGAATAACAAAGTGCTGCAAATACGCATGCTATACCTGCAATGATAAACGAAATAGCAAGCGCGGGGCCGGCATGGTTGAAGGCACCGGTACCCGTAAGTACAAAGATACCACCGCCAATGATGGCGCCAATACCAATAGCGGTAAGGCTCCATTTGCCAAGCACTCTTTTCAATTCGCTTTTTTTCATGTCTGCCTCAAAGGCAGAAACAGGCTTTACTCTCCAGACTGACATAAATATAATTTTAATTCAAGTTCCCAAATATAGGTTTTTTAGCAAAACTATAACGATTTTATAATAGTAATGCCGAAAAAGAAGCAACATCTGAAATTTCAGTCCCGTTCTTTTCGCATTACTTCAGGGAGGTTGTGAATGTTCAAAGCGGCGGTTAAAATTTTCGCAAAGATTCACAAAGGAGGCGCAAAGATTCCCCAAGGTTATAACAAAGTTAATTTCTCGAAGCTGATTGTGTTCATCGTGAAATCTTTGTGGGCCTTGTGGTTGAACCAGTAGCGATGCACAAAGAAAATAAGACGTGAAGTGTTTACCTAAAAGGTAAACCCGACATTAAACCAGGTATAGTGGTTATGCGTTTCGGGGCTCCAGCTGTGCTTTATTTCAATAGGCCCGATAATCGTTTCCATACCGTAACCCACAGAGTACCCGCTGTATTTTGGAATGGAAAGAATATCGCCCTCATCATACAGCCAGTTCCCAATGTTGGCATAATTGGCGGTAGCATTCAGGTGGTGCTTTTTGAAGATTTCATAATCAAAGGTCACCGCGCCTTTAATGTAGCTGTTGCCCGAGAGGCTTATAAAATCATAGCCGAAGAACGGCCGAAAATTATTGATCGAATAAAAGCCATAACCTCCCATTATAAAGTCGAATACACTAATGGCATCGTCGCCAATGGTAAGCCCGGTTTCCGCCTGGACTTCCACCGTAAAGTGCTTTGCCAGCCGCTTCGCGGTGCCGCCTTCAGCCTTGAGTATGCTGTACTTCCCAAAATCCTGATTGTAGTCACTGGAATACATGTACCATTTGGCTTCACCATCAAAATACCATCCCTCTGTCGGAAAATAACGCTTGTCATAAGAGTCGAAACGCAGGTAACTGTACAGCGAAAAATAATTGCTGTCATCAAACACTACCAGTTCGCCATTGCCGATTGTTTCCGACTTTATCTTTAAGTGTTTCAGCTCCGCTCCTGCGCCAAGCATGAATTTTTGCGCGAAGATCGTCTGGATGTACGCCTGGTTTGTCAGGTCGGAGTAATCTACATTTACCGAGTTGACTCCGAGTTCGCCCAGCAGGGTACCCGAGTCAAATTCCGTTGGTACATTACGGTTGAAGCCGTGAAAGGAGGAGCGAAAACCGTAGCTGATATGAAAGCCGTTGTCGATAAAATAATTGAAAAGATACCGGAAATTGTCCCCAAGTATAATGTCGACCGATGCCACATCGTTGCGAAGGAACAGCTTTTTCTGGGTGAAGTTTACTAAAACGCCACTCTTATAAAGCCCATCGTAGTGGAGCCCGAATTTCACATAGCGCGTCACAGGGTTTTCGCTCAACCTCATATTGAGTACATCGCTGCCGTGCCCCTCTTCAAAATCATACGAGATGCTGTTGAAGTTCTGGGTGGCATTGAGGTTACTGATGCCCTGGTTGAATTTATTATAGGTAATGCGGGTTCCGGGCTTAAAGTTAAGCTTTCCGATTACATACGACCGGTTGTAATTCTTCAGCCCCTTGATGCTGATGTAGCCGACTGTTAGCGAATCGGGTATTGCAACCGGCACTTTCTCAAGAGGTTTGCCGATGCCCAGTTCTTTGAGCTTCTCTAGTATCATTCGCGCGGCCTTCTCGCCCTCATCGATAATCTGGCGGCCCTGGTCAAACGAGATTACGCTGTAATTAGAAATATCCGGCTTGATGTAAATATCGGTCTCCTTGCGCTTCTGCTCCATCTTGCCGATCATCTGGTAATTATTGATCTGTACCAAAATGCCCGACGCCCCCTTGATCTGGCTACGGTCTTTAAGGCCGTCCTGCACATCGACGCCAATGATAATATCGGCTCCCATCGCCTTTACCTGCTCTATCGGATAGTTATTAGTGACACCCCCGTCAATTAAAAGGCGGCCATCTATCTCTACCGGGTAGTATAATGACGGAAATGCTCCGCTCGCCAATATGGCATCGGCAAGCACACCACGATCCAGCACCACTTCTTCTCCTGTTTCTATATCGGTTGCAATACATACGAAAGGAATGGGAAGGCAATTGAAATCACGTGTATACCTAACATTGCTGGTAAGGCGGTTCACGGTCGTGTAATTATACAACCCTTTAGAAAGCGCTGTAGGAATGCCGAGGCGAAACTTATCAAAAGGCAGCGAAAGGGCATACATCTCGTCATTGCGCTTTTCAAAGAAATTCTTGGATGCACGGGGCGTATAATCCTGGATTAGCGCATCAGAATCAAGGGAGTTAAAGATAGAATCCAGCTCCTTAGCCGAATAACCCGCAGCATATAGCCCTCCTACGATGGCGCCCATACTGGTACCTCCTATGTAAGAAACTTCTACCCCGGCTTCTTCGAGCACCTTAAACACGCCGATATGGGCAAGCCCTTTGGCGCCGCCGCCACTCAATACAACCCCAATCTTTGGCTTGGCAGGACTTTGTTCCTGGGCAAGGGCAGAGGTAAGCGCCATGAGGCATATTGCCAGGAAAAAGATCTTTTTCATGTGTTTGTCAGTTGGTCTTCGAGCTGTAAAACTCTTTTATTTTTTTAGCTTTGGCCGGCCCTACTACTTTTGCAATGGCTTCCTCGGGCGCGGCAGCCATTCTTTTTACCGATTTAAATTCTTTCAGCAGAGCAACCATGGTCTTCTCCCCAATGCCGGGTATCGATTCTACCGAGGTTTGCAGCGCGCCTTTGCTCCTCTTGTCGCGATGGTGTGTAATCCCGAACCGGTGCGCCTCGTTACGAAGGTGCTGAATCACTTTCAGCGTTTCCGATTTCTTATCCAGGTAGAGCGGAACACTGTCTCCCGGGTAGAAGATTTCTTCCAGCCTTTTGGCAATGCCCAATATAGTAATTTTCCCACGAAGACCGAGTTGCTCCAGGCTTTTTAACGCCGAAGATAATTGCCCCTTACCGCCATCGATGATGATAAGCTGCGGCAATGGCTCGTTTTCTTCCAGCAGCCTCCGGTAGCGGCGGAAAACAACTTCTTCCATCGAGGCAAAGTCATTTGGGCCTTCTACTGTTTTTATATTGAAGTGCCGGTAATCTTTTTTGCTGGGCTTTCCGTCTTTAAACACCACACACGCCGAAACGGGGTTGGTGCCCTGTATGTTACTGTTGTCAAAACACTCGATATGGCGAGGCTCCTCGGGCAGGCGAAGGTCTTTTTTCATCTGCGCCATGATACGGTTGGTGTGCCTGTCGGGATCGACGATCTTGATTTGCTTGAGCTGGTCCATCCTGAAGAAACGCGCATTGCGCTCGCTCAGGTCCAGTATCTGTTTTTTGTCGCCCAGCTTAGGCACGGTTACATTTATGCCTTCGCCCAGGTCTACCGGATGCGATGCCAATACTTCTTTTGAGCGGAGGTCAAAGCGCTCGCGCAGCTCAACCACCGCTATCTCCAGCAATTCCTCATCGGGCTCATCAAGTTTCTTCTTGATCTCCATGGTGTGCGACCGTATGATGGCGCCATGCGACACCTGGATGAAGTTGACATAGGCCATGCTTTCATCACTAATGATACTGAAAACGTCGAGGTTGGTAATGCGCGGGTTAAATACCGTACTGCGTGCCTGGTAGTTTTCTAATATCTCTATTTTCTCTTTGATCTTCTGGGCTTCCTCAAAACGCATATCCATAGCCAGTTCCTGCATCAGTGCTTTGAACTCTTTAAGGCTCTCCTTAAAATTGCCTTTCAGAATCTGGCGTATCATATCCACATGCTCGTGGTAGGCCTCGAAAGATTCATGCTGCTCGCACGGCCCTTTACAATTCCCGATATGGTACTCCAGGCAAACTTTGTATTTGCCCGAACGGACGTTGGCCGGGCTAAGGTCGTAATTGCAGGTGCGCAGCGGATACAATTCCTTGATGAGGTCGAGCAGCGTATACACGGTTTTAAACGAGGTATAGGGCCCGAAGTACTCCGACCCATCCTTGATCACTCTACGGGTAGAAAATACACGGGGAAAAGGCTCTTTCTTGATGCATATCCACGGATACGTTTTGTCATCCTTGAGCATGACATTGTATCGCGGCTGCAGCTTCTTGATCAGGTTATTCTCGAGAAGCAGCGCCTCGCTTTCTGTAGGCACCACAATGTGCTTGATAGCTACAATTTTACGCACCATCACACGTATACGGCCGCTGTCGTGCGCCTTGTTGAAGTACGACATGACGCGCTTCTTCAAATTCTTCGCCTTGCCTACATACAGTAGCTTTTCGTCTTTGTCAAAATACTGGTACACCCCCGGGCTGTCCGGCAGGGTTTGTATCTGTAATTCTAATGGCGTCTGCATGCTGCAAAGGTAAGACAATTGCAAGGTATAACGATAAAAGACGGTTTGTGTTACGCCTGTTTTAAGACTTATCGTTAAATTTACCGTTTTGCTACAAGCCTATGGCCCAAAAACATATCACAATACTCGGCGAAACTATTTTGCCCGGCGAAGGAAAGACCATCAATATGGAGATTGCGCGGCTGCACACCATGAGTAAGCTCAAGATTCCGATCATTGTAGAACGTGCCAAAGAAGATGGCCCGGTGGTATTGTTTACCGCCGGCCTTCATGGGGATGAGATCAACGGTGTGGAAACGGTGCGCCAGATCATTGTCCGGAAGATAAACAAGCCCGAACGCGGCACCATCATCTGCATTCCGGTAATCAATATTTTCGGTTTCGTGAACAAAAGCAGGGAGTTTCCCGACGGGCGCGATCTTAACCGGGTATTTCCCGGGTCGAAACGCGGGTCGCTGGCCGCCCGGTTTGCATGGCATTTATTGGAAGAAATTATTCCGAAGGTAGATTATTGTGTCGACTTTCATGCCGGAGGCGCAAGCCGCTTCAACGCGCCGCAGATACGTATTGTGCCGAAGGACGCTGAACTCCGAAAACTCTCCGATGTTTTTAATGCGCCATTCACACTCTATTCAAAAAACATCAAAGGGTCATTCCGCTCGGCGTGTGCCAGAATGGGTGTAAAGATGCTGCTGTTTGAAGGCGGAAAGTCACTCGACATTGATGCTGAAGTTACCCAGGAGGCAGTGCGTGGTGCCAAGCGTTTCCTGCACCACCTGGGCATGCTGAACCACAAGAAGAATGTAAAGCCCGCACCTGCCCCACCGGTGTATATCGAAGCATCGGGCTGGATACGCGCACAACATTCGGGCCTGTTACAAAACTACACCGCTCCCGGACAGCTTGTGGAAAAGGGCGAAGTCATTGCCTGTATTACCGACCCGTTCGGCAAATTCGAGCAGAAGGTAAAGGCGCCCAACCGCGGCTATATCATCAACAGCAACGATGCCCCTATCGTCTATCAGGGCGATGCCATTTTTCATATTACAAAGAAGCTGGAGGGGTAGAAGTTTCGGGTTTAGAGTTTGGGGTTCCCTGATAGCGATTATATTTGCATATGACCAAGCAAGAATTACGAGCAAAATACAAGGCGCTTCGCAAAAAGCTTACACCCGCCGATGTGGAAGCGCAAAGCCTGGCCGTGGCCAATCGGCTCCTGCATTTGCCAATCTGGGATAAAACATACTACCACCTGTTCCTGACTATTGAGCAGCAAAAGGAAATCCATACCGATCCTATACTGCATATACTGAGCGGAAAGGATAAAGAAATTGTTGTGGCGAAATCTGATTTCGAAGATTTTAGCATGACGCATTACCTGCTGACAGATAACACCAAACTTAAGCTCAATAGCTACGGCATACCCGAACCGGTGGATGGAATCGAGGTTCCGCCCAAAAAGATAGAAGTAGTATTTGTGCCATTACTGGCCTTCGACCACAAGGGAAACCGTCTTGGCTACGGGAAAGGGTTTTATGACCGCTTTCTC
Organism: Flavobacteriaceae bacterium; assembly: GCA_021151665.1. Lineage (GTDB taxonomy): Bacteria > Bacteroidota > Bacteroidia > Flavobacteriales > Flavobacteriaceae > Flavobacterium. Next base: position 63,126 of record JAGKWW010000002.1, on the reverse strand, counting down.
AGCGAATGCCACGAAGATGTGGTAAAAGTAGGGCTGTCTGTTTTTGAAGCCGAAGAGGAGCCCATAGAAACCACTACCAAAGATGTTAAGCTGGACTATTGTGTAACACCTTTAAGTGTTTATAAGTTTATAGGCTGAGAAGTTTATATATGGTGATACGCATCCAGACACCATAAACAATAAACAAATCAACCATAAACCATAAACCGTTTCGCAACTACTGCTTCGCAAATGCTTTTTTGTTGAAGATCACCAATATCGCGACGCCGACAGATATAGCCGCATCGGCAATATTGAATATCGCATTAAAGAAGGTAAAGTATTTTCCGCCCCAGATGGGGATCCATGATGGCAGTGTGCCGCTCCACATCGGGAAGTACAGCATATCTACCACTTTGCCATGCAACAGTGTTCCGTAAGGTTTATCAGAAAACAGAGTAGCAATATGGCCATGGCTATGGTCGAAAATCACCCCGTAAAAAACCGAGTCAATGATATTTCCGAATGCGCCTGCCAGTATCAGGGCAATGGATATAATAAGGTAAGGTGAAAGATGTTTCTTAACCGAATCGTGCAGCCACCAACCAATTCCGGCTACTGCAATAATGCGAAATAGTGTAAGGATAACCTTGCCGTATGAACCCGGTATCTCTGCGCCCCAGGCCATCCCTTCATTTTCGATAAAGTGGATACGGAACCAGTCCATACCCAGCACCCGGAACCATTCCCCTTCGATAAAATGGGTTTTTACATAGATCTTGGAAATCTGGTCTATGAGCAGCACCAGGACAACAATGATATAGGCTTTCTTTAGGGACATCCTTAAAAATTTAGCGCAAAAATAAGTAAATAGTAAAATAAAAAACGCCCCTGTACGGAGCGTTTTCAAATATTTTGCGAAAAGATTAACGCTGCATGTTCTTCGCCTCGATGCTCATCGTAGCATGCGGAACCAGCTTCAGGCGCTCTTTACCAATCAGCTTGCCTGTTACTTTGCAAATGCCATATGTTTTGTTCTCGATACGGATAAGCGCGTTCTTCAGGTCGCGGATAAACTTCTCCTGACGGATGGCCAGTTGTGAGTTCGCTTCCTTAGACATGGTTTCGCTTCCCTCTTCAAATGCCTTAAAGGTTGGCGATGTATCGTCTGTACCGTTATTAAGGTCGTTCATATAAGCGCTGCGTATCAGTTCCAGGTCGGCTTTAGCTTTCTCTATCTTCTTAGTAATTAACTCCTTGAACTCTGCCAGGTCTGCGTCAGAGTACCTAATTTGCTCATCTACCATTTTCAATTCTATTTTGAAATTAATATTAGGGTTGTTATATCATCAAACTCAATTTCTGTACCATTTTCTACTGCCGGGCTAAACGTAAGCTCGTCAGTAAGCGTCTCCGACTTTATGTAGGCCTCATTCGCCTTTACAGCATCTTCCAGCACTGCATTGTCCTGAAGGCTGATCTTGATACGGTCGGTAACCTCGAGGCCGCTGTCTTTACGGATATTCTGGATCCTGTTCACCAGCTCACGGGCAATACCTTCTTTCCTCAGTTCGTCAGTAATCGTAATATCCAGCGCCACTGTTATCCCGTTGGCGTTGGCTACGAGCCATCCCGGTATATCCTGCGACGATATCTCTACGTCTTCAGATGTTAAAGTAACACTTTTTCCGGAAATTAACACGTCAAGGCTTCCCAATTTCTCTATCGCTGCGATCTGTTCCTGACCAAATAATTGTATCTCTTTGGCTATCAGACCCATGTCTTTTCCAAACCTTGGGCCGAGTGCTTTAAAATTCGGTTTTATCTGCTTTACCAGAACACCCGAAGCATCATCGAGGAGCGCTACTTCCTTTACGTTTACCTCAGCTTTTATCAGTTCGGCTACAGCTTCAATTTCAGCCTTTTGATTGGCGTCAAGTACCGGAATCATTACCTTTTGCAGCGGCTGGCGCACCTTGATCATCTCCTTCTTGCGGAGCGAAAGCACTAACGATGATATCGTCTGGGCCTTCTGCATCCTGCTTTCCAGCGATTTATCAACAAAGTTATCAGCGTATGCAGGGAAATCGGCCAAATGTACGCTTTCGAAACTTTCCGCTTGTGAAGCCTTTGTTAAATCTGTATAAAGCCTGTCCATATAGAATGGTGCAATTGGCGCTGCGAGCTTAGCTACTGTTACCAGGCAGGTGTAAAGCGTCTGGTAGGCAGCAATTTTATCCTGCGCATATTCGCCTTTCCAGAAGCGGCGGCGGCACAGGCGCACGTACCAGTTGCTTAGGTTTTCCTGAACAAAATCTGATATCGCACGTGCAGCGCGCGTAGGCTCATAATCGGCATAGAAGCTGTCTACATCTTTAATGAGCGTATTGAGCTCAGATAGTATCCAGCGGTCTATTTCTGGGCGCTCATTCAGTGGTACTTCAGGCTCAGCGTACGAGAATCCGTCAATATTTGCATACAGCGCGAAGAAAGAGTAGGTATTATAGAGCGTCCCGAAGAACTTGCGTCGCACCTCGGCCACCCCTTCTATGTCAAATTTGAGGTTATCCCACGGGTTGGCATTGCTTATCATGTACCAGCGCGTAGCATCCGGGCCATACTCGGCAAGCGTGGTAAACGGGTCTACTGCATTGCCCAAGCGCTTGCTCATTTTCTGTCCGTTCTTATCGAGCACAAGGCCATTGCTCACCACATTCTTGTAAGCAACGTTATCAAACACAAGCGTCGCGATAGCATGCAGCGTATAGAACCAGCCACGGGTCTGGTCTACCCCCTCGGCAATAAAGTCGGCCGGGAAAGCTTTATTATTATCGATCAGGTCTTTGTTTTCAAACGGATAATGCCACTGCGCATACGGCATGGCGCCGCTGTCGAACCAAACATCGATCAGGTCGGCTTCGCGGTTCATCGGCTTGCCCGATGGCGAAACGAGTGTAATACGGTCCACCACGTTCTTGTGCAAGTCTACCATGTCATAGTTCTCTTCGCTCATGTTGCCGGCCTCGAAACCTCTATACGGATTTTCCGTCATAAGGCCTGCGGCAATCGCTTTTTCAATTTCGTTGTAAAGCTCCTCTACCGAACCGATGATCATCTCTTCCGATTTGTCTTCAGTACGCCATATCGGGAGTGGGATGCCCCAGTAGCGTGAACGCGACAGGTTCCAGTCGTTGGCATTCTTCAGCCAATTGCCAAAGCGCCCTTCGCCCGTAGCCTTAGGCTTCCAGTTAATGGTATCGTTCAGCTCAAACATGCGCTCTTTCACATCAGTCATTCTAATGAACCAACTGTCAAGCGGATAGTACAGCAAAGGCTCATCAGTACGCCACGAGTGCGGGTAGCTGTGCACGTACTTTTCTACCTTAAAGGCTTTGTTGTTTTCCTTGAGGTAGATGGATATCTCCACATCGGCAGAACGCTCGGGCGCCGTGCCTTTATCGTAGTATTCGTTCTTTACGTATTTGCCGGCAAGCTCCAGCGGCTTGCCGTTCGGATTTTCGAGGCTGCCGAGCTGTGCAATGAACTTACCCTGAAGGTCTACCAGCGGAGCCGGATTGCCATTAGCATCAAGCACCAACATTGGTGGCACTTCCGGCTGCGCTTCCTTCGCGACTTTAGCATCATCGGCACCAAAGGTAGGCGCGGTATGCACGATACCGGTACCATCTTCGGTGGTTACAAAGTCGCCTGCGATTATGCGGAAAGCATTCTCAGGGTTTTGGTAGGGCAGGACATAAGGTAATAGTTGTTCGTAGCGGATGCCAACAAGGGCTGAGCCTTTCGCTTCCGCCATTACCCTGAAAGGTATTTTCTTATCGCCTTCTTTAAAGTTTGTAAAATCCTCCTCTTCCGCCGACTCAAAATAGTTTTTTCCAAATTGTTTGCCAACCAAGTTTTTTGCCAATACAACATTCACCTCTTTGAAAGTGTATTGGTTATAAGTCCGTACCAAAACATAATCAATGTTAGGCCCTACAGTAAGCGCGGTGTTGCTTGGCAGTGTCCAGGGTGTGGTGGTCCAGGCGAGGATATCGATCGCGCCATAGCCTTTTAGGAATTCCGGCAGCGAATCGCTTATTGCTTTAAACTGCGCCACGATCGTGGTGTCGGTCACGTCGCGGTAGGCACCCGGCTGGTTCACTTCGTGCGACGATAACCCTGTACCCGATTTTGGCGAGTACGGCTGTATGGTGTAGCCTTTATATAGCAGTCCTTTATCATAGATCTGCTTCAGCAGCCACCATACGGTTTCCATATATTTCGGCTTATAGGTTACATACGGGTCTTCCATATCTACCCAATAGCCCATTTTTTCGGTAAGGTCGTTCCACACATCGGTATAGCGCATCACGGTGCGTTTGCACGCCTCATTATATTCTTCAACCGATATTTTTGTTCCGATATCTTCTTTGGTAATGCCCAATTCCTTTTCGGTGCCCAGTTCTACCGGAAGCCCGTGCGTATCCCAGCCTGCCTTTCGTTTTACCTGGTACCCTTTCTGGGTCTGGTAACGGCAGAAAATATCCTTAATAGCGCGAGCCATCACGTGATGGATGCCGGGCAATCCGTTGGCCGATGGCGGGCCCTCGTAAAATACATATTGCGGCTTGCCCTCGCGGGTAGTTACGCTTTTTTCAAATACCTGTTCTTTTTTCCATTTATCAAGTACTTCACCCGCCACGGCAGGCAGGTCAAGTCCCTTATATTCAGTAAACTTCTTACTCATTTTGTGTGCTAAAAAAATCGATTTGCGAAAGTAACGATTTTTTTTATGAAAAGGGGGAAAGCGCACAATTATCAGAATTTCATAAAAGAGCGGCTTTAACAGCACTTTAATAATTAACGGTTTTATATTTGTTTAACAGTTGTTTAATCTGTATACGATGAGAAAAAACGTTTATCTGATAGACGATGACCAGGACGACAGGGAGATTTTTGCCCTCGCACTTGAAAGCGCCCATCAAGAAGCTGTTTACTATGCGGCAAAGAACGGGCAGGAAGCGCTGGAAGCCTTAACTACAGGCACGGTCCCCGATTACATCTTTATCGACCTGAACATGCCTTATATGTCGGGCCGGGAGTGCCTGCAGGAAATTAAAAAGCGGCCCATGCTAAAAGATGTGCCTGCGATCGTATACACCACTTCCTCGCACTCACGGGATGTAGATGAACTGATGAAATTGGGCGCCGAACATTACCTTGTGAAGCCGAACAGCCTCGCAAAACTCACAGAAATCCTCCACAATCTCCTGAAAGGGGAACCACTCCCGTACCTTATTGCGTCATAAAACCTGAACAGACAAACTTATGGAGAACACTAAACAGCCCTCACCCAACCAAAGCCCATTGCGCGAGAGCGAAGAGCGATACCATAAAATGATCGCAGAAGTACGCGACTATGCTATCTTACTGTTGGATACCGACGGAAATATACAGAACTGGAACCTTGGGGCAGAACACATTAAGGGTTATACTGAAAGTGAGATACTCGGGCGGAACTTCAGGCTTTTCTATCAGGACAGTGACAGGGCGGCACAGCTTCCCGAGCGGCTGATAAACGAAGCACGCACTAATGGACGGGCTATGCACGAGGGTTGGCGGGTGCGAAAAGATGGCACCATGTTCTGGGGATCGGTGGTGATAACTGCTTTGCATGACGAAGAAAATAAGGTGATAGGCTTTAGCAAAGTAACCCGTGACCTTACGGAACGGAAGCTATCCGAAGACCGGATACAACACTACATGCGCGATATAGAGAGCCGGAACAAGCAGCTGGAAGAGTTTGCCTATATCGCGTCGCACGACCTACAGGAGCCACTCAGGAAGATACAGATATTTACCGAAATGCTCGGGAACAGCCTCGATGATAAAGAAACTGCTACCCGCCATCTCAACAAAATTGCCAATTCTGCACAGCGCATGTCGAGCCTTATAAAAGATGTGCTTAAATACAGCCAGATCACGGCTGCCGATGAACTTTTTGAACCCGTAGACCTGAATGAGGTGCTGCGAAATATCCGGGAAGATTATGACATCCTGTTGCGCGAAAAGAAGGTACAACTAACTGCCACAGCGCTCCCGATAGTGCAAGCCGTACCGGTACAGATGCACCAGCTGTTCGGGAACCTTATTGGTAACGCAATCAAATTCTCGCGATCAGAGCCCGCCATTACCATTCATGCCCGTACCCTGTTTGGCAACGAACCTCTTCAGTATGGGCTGACAGCAGACGGAAAAGCATACACCCTTATTTTGGTTACGGATAACGGCATCGGCTTTGAACAGCACTATGCCGAACAGGTTTTCAAGATCTTCAAAAGGCTCACCGAGAATACCGGGACAGGCATAGGCCTTGCACTGTGCAAAAAAATCATTGAAAACCATGGAGGCTATATCGGTGTGGTAAGCGAGCCCGGTAAGGGCACAGAATTTACAGTTGTACTACCTTTGGCCAACTAACCCGCACCTATGAAATACATCTTACTATCAGTATGGCTTTTTACCTGCACCGTAGTTTCCGCACAGGAATTTAAAACGCTGACCTACTTTACCAATGACAGTACAAAGCTGGAACTCGACCTGTTCCTGCCGAAAAATGTAAAAGGCACAACACCGCTTTTCATTCATGTGCATGGCGGAGGCTTTTCCGGTGGCGAAAGGCAGTCGGACCACGATATTTGCCGCTATCTTGCAGGAAAGGGTATTGCATCGGCGGCCATTAGCTATACCCTGTACATGAAAGGAAAAAGCTTTAGTTGCGATGGTATCCTGACCGAAAAGATAAAAGCCATACAACTTGCCATAAGCGACCTTTGGCAGGCCACACTGTTTTTTATCGACCATTCTGAGGAATACAATATCGACACATCCAAAATATTTATATCAGGAAGCAGCGCCGGTGCAGAAACCGTTCTTCACGCAGCGTATTGGGATCAAAAGCGGATGAGTCTCTATCCCCGGCAACTCCCTCAGGGCTTCAAGTATGCCGGCCTTGTCTCGGGCGCGGGCGCCATCATCGACCTTAACCTGATTACGCAGGACAATATTATTCCGACAATGCTGTTTCATGGCAGCTGCGATACCGTCGTTCCATACGGCACTGCAGCACATCACTACTGCCCTACCGGCTCTCCCGGCTGGCTGATGCTTTTCGGGTCCTATTCTATTTTCAACCATATTAAAACGCTGACACCTAACGCCCACCTTATGTCGTACTGCGGAGGCGGGCATGAATACAGCGCAGAGGCATTCCATAATGATCCTGCCAGTATTTACAGCTTTATATTGAAGGTACTGAAAAAAGAAAAGGACGGGAAGCACGAAGTAGTGGCTACTGCAAAGGGGCTTGCCTTAAAGACAGTCTGCGAACCGTGCGCTAAAAAATAACATGTATTTATCCAAATACTTCCCGCAGCACCTCTGCCGATTTAGGCCGTCGGAAACCGTCGAGGTGAAAGGCATAATAATCCATCATTATTTTCAGGAGCGACTGGCGTTCGCCTACGCTGAAATTACGTAGCCCGGTATCAAGCCGCAATGCCATCAGCCTTCGCAGTAGTTGAGTCTCTTCGGCTGAAAGGCAGGTAAGCGACTGGAATTGCGTAAAAACGCCGTCGGTCATTTCGAAGAATTCGCAGGAGGTATTCCCGTTATCCGGATAAAAGCCAAGGAATTTGGTAACCTCCATAAGCAGCACCAGGTGAAAATCGGCTACCTCATCATGCGTATCAAGCCACAGCAGGGCGGTTTCCAGAAACGTATAGAGGCTGTCATTCTTTTCCTCTTCCCTTATGCAATGGTGCAATACCTCCGAAAGGAAAACGGCCAGCGACGATTTCACGACATTAGTGTTGATGGTAAGGTAAGGGCTTGCCAGGCGTATTTCTTTCAGGTACTCGAGGTTGCCCTTGTTCTTGTGGGTAGCCTCTATCTCGAGCAGGTTCAGGGGTTGGAAGTAGGCTATCTTCTGGGCCGATTTTTTATTGCTAAAGGCATCGCGGATAAAGTACGATTTTAGTCCCGCTTCCCGCGTAAAGCACTTTACCACCAGGCTTTTTTCCTGGTAGCGCAGGGCAGAGATCACTATGGCTCTGGTTTTTATCAGCACAGCCTAACGGATGATCATTACTTTCTTCACCTTGGTAAGAAGGCCGTCTTCGCTGGAAATAAATATCATATACACGCCCGAAGCTACCTTGTGCTTGCCAAAGGCCTTGGTATTCCAGAGTATGGTGCCGCCCTCCGAAGTCGCCTCATAAACAAGGTTTCCTTCGATATCGGTAATCTTTACATTGGCATTATCCGTGAGCCCGCTGATATTTACATCGCCGTCAAACCCTGGTCGTACAGGATTGGGAAACACATATACGTTGCTCAAATCATCCGATGCTTTGGTAGAAGTACCTTTGAAAGCGACCAGGCCTTTATCTGTAGCAAAATAAACATCGCCGTTTACCGGATCTATTTCAATATCAATAATGTTATTGCTGGGCAGGGGTGAGTTTTGCTTGGTAAAATGATACAGTGTCGACTGACCGTCGGGTGATACCAGGAATGCACCCGAGCTTGCTGTACCCAGCCATTTGTTATTGGCGCCATCAACTGCAATATCCATTACCGATTGTTCGTACATCAGTTCCTGCGCAAGCCCATCTTCCAGGATAATGATCGATCTGGCGGTAAGCGTTGTTTCGCTAAGAAAACTGTCGGCAGATTGCACGATACGCAACCCACGCTCTGTACCTATCCACACCTGATTGTTATTATCAATTGCTACACTGCGGGCAAATGGGCTCGGCATGCCGGCATCTTCGCCATTAATCAGAATGAATTTATTATCATACGCCTCGTTGAAGGCCACCATCCCATTACGGATACTGGGTATCCATTTTGTACCGTTGCGGTCTATCACCATCTTGCCGTAGCTTTCATTACCCACATCGGGTATTACGTCGGCAAAGCTGTAACTGGCCCAGGTATTGTTGCTTTTCAAGACCTTAAGTGGCTTATCTACCATGGCATTGGTCATCCATAAATTACCTGACCCATCAAAAGTGAGGCTGTTGATGCGCACACTACGGTAGGCACCATCGTTAGACAGTACCAGTGACTGCAAGCCGGACGGACCAGTGTTTGTCTGGTCAAAGATAGGCTCCGGTGTGCCATCTGTAATCCTGAGGAGCCCGTTATGGTAAGACCCTGCATATACCTGCTTTTCATTGAATGGATTTGCTTCAATATCAGAAATTGAGCTGGCGTTAGAAAGCTCATCATTAGGTATTGTTTCCCATCCGGCTTCCGAAAAGCGGCTGATACCGAATTGCTCTAACGGGTATGGATTATAGTTTCCGTTGTAATCGCCATACACAGCCCAAAGATACTTTGTAGTTTTTTCGAGCGAAAAAACTTTACTGCGAACGGGGCCGTCCGGTGTTATTTTTTCGAAAAACGACGTATTGGCAAGTGGCGCGCTATACACACCACGTTCTACCGTACCTACAAAAACGCTTTCATTAACTACCGTTGCCGCTGTAAAGGTTACCGGGATATCGGCGTTAGGTATCAGGTTGATCTGTATTACCTGCTGGCCCGATGGGTTGTAAACATTGATCCTCGAAGAGCATGTTACAAGCATGTAGCCATTGGCTGCGCGAAGGTCTGTTATACGCGAAGGCATTTGCGCCGCAAAATTGTAAGTACCATTCTGGCGGCGATAAAGCGTTCCCCCTCCCGCGGCGGCGTATAATGTATTATTGATAGCCACTACCCCGTCCCAACCGCCGGGGGTATCTTCTGTCCATTGGTTAAAGTCATTCAGGTTGGCATTATTCAGGCTGGCCGACCGTATGCCGTTGGCCGCTGTTGCCGCATAAATACGCCCGTCAAGCACCGCAGTCTGAAACACTCTGACATTAGCGCCGCCCGGCCCCATGTAATAGGTGTCGCCAAATTCGTTGTTAGAAAGATTGAAAACCGCAATCCCAAAGTCCGTTGAAATATATGCTTTACCATCATTCTCGAAAATATGGTTGATGCGCTTCAGGCTGGGCTGTACCGTAGTTTCCTGAATGATATCGATAACGTTAAGAATGCTTCCGTCACTTTTGATTACGATCAGGAGCCCATTGTCATTTCCTACCAGGGTCTTATTGTACGCGCTACTGTGATGGATGGCCGTAATGGTTTCAGCCTTGAGGCCATCTACAGAGGTAATGGTTTTCAGCTCGTTGCTGGCGAGGTTTTTTGAGAACATCGCAACTTCGGCGGCGGCAAATACACGCGTACCCGACTCTGACATGTCCTGGATGTTGTTGTATGAAAAATAGCTGGCCCAGAGCTCATTGCCCTGCGCATTAGAATAGAACAAAGGGAATAGTAAAAATAATACGAACAGCTTTTTCATCAACAGCAATTTACAGGCAAATATACCTAAAACGGAAATAACGTGTTTTTTGTATGCCGCCAAATAAAAAAGCCCCCGCAACGCGGAGGCTTAGCATGATAAATATAATTTTTAAACAACGCCTTGTGCAAGCATGGCATCGGCCACTTTTACAAATCCGGCAATGTTTGCGCCTTTTACATAGTCGATATAGCCATCGCCTTCGGTACCAAAAGTAAGGCACGCCTGGTGGATGTTGGCCATGATAGCCTTAAGCCTCTCGTCTACCTCTTCCCTCGTCCAGCTAAGGCGAAGGGAGTTCTGCGACATTTCAAGTCCTGATGTTGCCACACCACCTGCGTTAGAAGCCTTGCCCGGTGCAAAAAGTATCTTAGCTTCCTGGAACGCGATCACTGCCTCCGGTGTGCTTGGCATGTTGGCGCCTTCTGCCACACAGATACAGCCATTAGCCAGCAGCTGTTTTGCCTCATCGCCGTTCAGCTCGTTCTGGGTAGCACATGGCAGCGCGATGTCGCATTTTACTTCCCAAGGCTTTCCGCCTGCTACAAATTTAGCGTCAGGGTATTTTTTTATGTAGTCACTGATCCTGCCGTAATTCACGTTCTTGATTTCCATCACATGCGCCAGCTTTTCGGCATCAATGCCTGCCTCGTCATAGATGTATCCTGAAGAATCGGAGAAGGTAACTACCTTACCGCCAAGCTGCATTGCTTTTTCGGCAGCATACTGCGCCACGTTGCCCGATCCGGAAACAACCACAGTTTTACCTTCAAAGCTTTGACCGCGGGTACCCAGCATGCTCTGTGCAAAATATACACAGCCGTATCCGGTTGCTTCCGGGCGGATAAGCGATCCGCCAAAACTGATGCCTTTTCCTGTAAGTACACCGGTAAACTCATTACGAAGCCTTTTGTACTGGCCAAACATATAGCCCACCTCGCGGCCGCCTACACCAATATCTCCAGCAGGTACATCGGTATCTGCGCCGATGTGCTTGCTTAGCTCGGTCATAAAGGCCTGGCAGAATTTCATGATCTCGTTATCCGACTTTCCTTTAGGGTCAAAATCAGAGCCGCCTTTACCGCCGCCCATTGGCAGGGTAGTAAGGCTGTTCTTGAACGTTTGCTCAAAGGCAAGGAACTTAAGGATGCTCAGGTTTACCGATGGGTGAAAACGGAGGCCTCCTTTGTATGGCCCTATCGCAGAGTTCATCTGTATCCTGTAACCCCGGTTTACCTGGGTTTCGCCTTTGTCATCTATCCACGTAACGCGGAACATGATCACGCGCTCGGGCTCTGCCATGCGCTCCAGCAGCATTTTGCCCTGATATTTCGGGTTCTTTTCAATGAAGGGTATTACGGTTTCGGCAACTTCGTGTACTGCCTGTAGAAACTCAGGTTCGTTGGAGTTTCTTTTAGAAACGGCGTCCATAAAAGACTGTAGGCTTCCGCTCATACTATTAGTTTTTGGTTGTTTAAGAAAACGTTTTCGTTAGGTCGTGCAAATATAGATATTTGTTCCTTTTTTTAACAAAAATACGGTTTTTTGTTTTTGGTTTATCTGTTTACAAGCTTAGGGTTTAACTGGTTGCATATATTGACCGCCATATAATGAACATAACCTCATCAAAGCGCGGTATCAACCTAAATGCGACGAAAGTATAAACTCATAAACTGCGAAGCATTAACGTAGATAATTATGCAAGCGCCTGCTCTATATCGGCAATCAGGTCGTCTACGTCTTCTATCCCTACGCTAAGGCGCACCAGGTCGTCGCTAATGCCTATCTCCCTGCGCTTGTCTTCGGGTATCGAGGCATGCGTCATCAACGCCGGATGGTTGGCCAGAGATTCTACACCTCCCAGAGATTCCGCCAGGGTAAATACCTTCAGGTTCTCAAGGAATTTTATCGCATCTTCTTTTTTGCCTGAAGCGAAGTTAAACGACACCATGCCGCCAAAACCGCCTTTCATCTGTTTTGCAGCTATCTCATGGTTCGGGTGGCTGGCAAGCCCCGGATAGAAAACCGTTTTTACTTTCGGGTTAGTGGCAAGGTACTGCGCAACCTTTTCACCGTTCTCGCAATGGCGTTGCACACGCAAGTGGAGTGTCTTGATACCGCGAAGCACAAGGTAGCTGTCATTCGGGCCAAGTGTTGCACCCGTGGCAAATTGCAGGAAGTGCAGCTTTTCACCCAGCTCTGCATCTTTAATTACCAATGCCCCTGCAATCACATCGCTATGCCCGCCCAGATATTTGGTAGCCGAGTGCATTACGATGTCGGCGCCAAGCTCGAGCGGCCTTTGCAGGTAAGGCGTAGCAAAAGTGTTATCTACCGCGAAAAGTACGTTTTTTTCTTTCGCGATCTTAGCAACCTCAGCAATATCGGCCAGTTTCATCAGCGGGTTGGTAGGGGTTTCCATCCACACCAGCTTCGTATTTTCATTGAAGAGAGAACGGAACTTCTCCATATCGTTCATATCCACAAAGTGGAATTTAATGCCCGATTCTTTGTAAACCCTTGTAAACATCCGGTACGTGCCACCATAAAGGTCATCCATCGCGATTACCTCATCACCAGCTTTCAGCATCCTGAGCACGCAGTCGGTGGCAGCGAGGCCCGATGAAAAGGCCAGTCCGCGCGCACCGTTCTCGATGCTTGCAAGCGATTCTTCTAAAGCCGTACGCGTAGGATTGGAGGCGCGGCTGTATTCGTAGCCACTGTGCACGCCGGGGCTGCTTTGTACAAATGTCGAAGTATTGTAAACAGGAGGCATTACTGCTCCGGTGCTTGGGTCGTGGTGTTGGCCACCGTGTATGGTTTTTGTGTTAAATTTCATATATTTTGATTGACTTAAAAATATTATTGTTGCAAATTTACTCGAATTTGAAATACCATATCGCCGCTTACCGCCTTTTAAACAAACAATAACACAAGCCATGAAACACAGATTCTTTTGGCTGGCTGCCGTGCTGGTGCTTGCCGGATGTAAAGACGAGAAAAAAGTAATTCCGGAAGCCGAAGAACCGGATAGCGCGCAGCAGGAAACTACCATTGAGGCACCTTCTGAAAACAACGCTGCCCTTACCTTCAGGCCCGAGGTTTACACCGGGAAAAGTTCGGTTTGCAAAGCCGGGTGCAGCAAGGTATCGATTAAAACCGCAGGCGCTGTAAGCGGGGCGCCCGGTGTCGCAGACAGCATTAATGCCGCGGAATTCCGCATTGCACGAAGCATCATTTATTTCGGTGAAAAGCCTACCAATGCGAGGGATTATAAAGAACTGATGAACCTTTTCATCAAATCCTATGATGACCTGGCCAAAAAATACCCTGAGGAGGCCGACCGTGCCTGGGAGGCGACGATCAATACTTCGGTGGTATACCAAAGCGACAATATCATCAACCTGAAGATAAACAACTACCTGTTTACCGGTGGTGCGCACGGTTATGAAGGCAACCGCTCACTGCTCATTGATGCGAAGACAGGAAAGACACTTAAGTACCCCGATATTATAAACGACATCAAAGGCTTTACGGCGTTCGCCGAAAAGAAGTTCCGGCAGAAATTTAAAATCCCGGCGGGCAAGAATATCAACAGCACCGGCCTGATGTTCGAGAAAGACAGGTTTGCCCTCCCGCAGAATATCTTCTTCAGCAAAGAAGGCATCACGCTGTATTACAATGCTTACGAAATTGCTTCCTATGCCGAACAGCAGAAAGAATTACTTATCCCGTACAGCGAAGCGGACAAATTCCTAAAGATTAAATAACTAAAGGAAACGGCGCAGGCCTATCATCATGCCTAAGTGTGTGCCTTCATGGAAATTGTTGAATGCAATGGCATCCTCAACACTTTTCATGGTAAAACCAAACTCAGAAGTGTATTCGTGGAATGTGGTAAAAGCACCGACGTTGTAATCGGCAATCGTTTTGTCTATTGTTGAGAACAGCAGTGCTTTAATTTGTGCAACCTCTTCGTCGTTTACATCGCGCGTTGGCTTGGTACCTTTCCGGTAGGCCGCGATCATTTCATCGCTCACCATTACCTCGTGCCCTGCCAGTTTATGCACAAGCAGTTGTTGCGAAACTACAACATGCGCAATATTCCAGATCAGGTTGTTATTGAAGCCTTCAGGCACCTTATTCAATTGCTCCAAAGTGTAATTGTCCAGGAATTGCAGCATCAGCCTCCTGCTGTTGCGCCATACGCCAAATTCGTTTTCCATCGGTATTGAAATTTTGATAAAAGTAGGAAATCTTTTCGCTTGCACCACGACTACCAGTCGTTGTTTGCTTTGGCTGAAATAGATACCTTTGCGCTTCATTCCAAAATCAATGAAAACCATCTTCCACCTGAAGACCTGCGATACCTGCAGGCGTATACTGAAATCCCTTCCCAATACCGAAGGCTTTATCCTGCAGGACATTAAGCAGGAACGCATTACCCCGGACCAGCTTAATGAAATGCACCGACTTGCCGGAAGCTACGAAGCCTTGTTTAGCCGAAAGGCAACACTGTATAAAGAGCGCGGGCTGAAAGACAAGGCGCTAACCGAAGACGATTACCGCAACCTGATCCTGGAGCATTATACTTTCCTCAGCCGCCCGGTGATTGTGGACGGCGAACATATTTTTATCGGGAACAGCAAAGCAGTAGTGGAAAGCGCCATTGCCCACCTTCAAAATGGATAAGCGGTCACTTGCACTGCTGGCAGCCACAATGGTTTCCATCATCTACGGGGTCACATTCACGATTGCTAAAGATGTGATGCCGGCATTTGTAAAACCCTTTGGGTTTATCGTTTTGCGGGTTGGTGGATCGGTCATTTTGTTTTGGCTGGCCGCACTTTTTGTAACAAAAGAAAAAGTACAGCGTGCCGACTTCCCGAGAGTCATTGCCGCAGCGTTCTTTGGTATCGCATTTAACATGCTTACGTTCTTCAAGGGTTTGAGCCTCACCTCTCCCATCATGGCATCGGTACTGATGGTAACCACACCCATGATCGTGCTGATCCTCTCGGCCATTATTATGCGCGAAAAGATCCAAAGCATGAAAGCCCTTGGTATCCTGCTTGGGCTGGGCGGTACGGTACTTCTGATCCTATACGGAAAAACAGTCAATACCGGCGAGAACGCGCTGTGGGGCAACTTCCTTGTTTTTGTGAATGCCGTTTCCTATGGACTTTATCTTATCCTGGTTAAAAAGCTGATGCAGAAATACAATGCGTTCGCGTTTGTGAAATGGATTTACCTGTTTGGCTTTCTGATGGTGCTGCCTTTTGGGTGGAATGATGTGTCAGCCATTGCATGGGATGCGATGCCTTTAGACATTGCGGCTAAAGTCGCCTTCGTTGTCGTGATCTCAACCTTCCTCACTTATTTGCTGAACCTCTTGAGCATGAAAGAGCTAAAGCCAACCACCGTAGCTGTATTCATTTATTTGCAGCCGCTTTTTGCAACCGTATTCTCTGTGGCGTTGGGCAAAGACAGCATCGATCCGGTAAAGGCATTCTCGGCATTGCTGATATTCGGAGGGGTTTACCTTGTCACCAAGCCTGCCAAAGCAGCGGCTGTTCAGCAGTCAAAAGAATAGCTTACCAGCGAATTGCACGGTGCAAAACCTCGCGCACGCACCTATCTTTTTATTACCTTTGCTCCTTTAAATTTTTTGCATGATACAGTCCATGACGGGTTTCGGGAAAGCTTCGCTTCAGCTACCCAACAAAAAGATTACCGTAGAGATCAAATCGCTTAACAGCAAAGGGCTTGACCTGAATGTGCGTATGCCTTCGGCGTTCCGCGAAATGGAGCTGGGCCTTCGCAACCAGATAGCGCAACGGCTGGAACGCGGCAAGATCGACTTCTCCCTTTTTATAGAGGTGACCGGCGAAGAAACATCGGCCAAAGTAAATGTGCCGATAGTAAAAGCCTATATTTCACAGCTAAGGGAAGTGGTAGACGGTGATTTTACCGAACTGCTGAAAATGGCCGTGCGCATGCCCGATGCCCTGAAGACAGAGCGCGAAGAGATCGATGAAAACGACTGGGCACAAATTCAGGGCGTGATAGAAGAAGCGCTGAACAACATCCAGAGTTTCCGCGTGACGGAAGGCGTAGCGCTGGAAAAGGAATTTCTGGTGCGTATTGCCAATATCCTTTCGTTGATGAATGAAACCGTAGTGCTGGACGGAGAGCGCATACAGAATGTAAAGAACAGGCTGCACGCCGCCATTGAAGAGTTAAAGGTAAACGTAGACGAGAACCGTTTTGAGCAGGAACTCATATATTACCTTGAAAAAATGGACATTACAGAGGAAAAGGTGCGCCTGGAAAACCACCTCAATTACTTTATAGAAACGCTCGCCGGCAAAGAGGCCAATGGCCGCAAGCTGGGCTTCATCACTCAGGAAATGGGCCGCGAGATCAATACCATGGGTTCAAAATCCAATCATGCACAAATGCAGAAGCTTGTGGTGCAGATGAAGGACGAACTCGAAAAGATAAAAGAACAGGTTCTTAATATATTATAGTTTCAGGTTTCGGGTTTCGTGTTCGGGTTATGAACACGGAACCCCGAACACGGAACTAATAACTACAACACAACATGGCCAAAGGCAAACTCATTGTATTCTCGGCGCCTTCGGGCTCGGGAAAAACCACTATCGTACGGCACCTGCTGGCACAGCCGGAACTCGACCTTGAATTTTCGATATCGGCAGCTACGCGTTCGCCACGCGGCGAAGAGCAGCACGGTAAAGACTATTACTTCATGTCGCTTGACGAATTTAAGAAGCACATCAAAGCCGAAGATTTTGTAGAGTGGGAAGAAGTGTACCGCGACAACTTTTACGGCACGCTGAAAAGCGAACTCGAACGCATCTGGGCGCAGGGAAAGAATGTCATTTTTGACATCGATGTAGCCGGCGGCCTTCGCATCAAAAAGAAATTTCCCGAAGAAACGCTGGCAGTTTTTGTAAAGCCGCCAAGCATCGATGAACTCAAGATACGCCTTAAGAACCGCAGTACCGAAAGTGATGACAAGATCAATATGCGTATTGCCAAAGCATCCGTAGAACTGGCTACGGCGCCGCAGTTTGATACGATTATCAAAAATTACGACCTCGATACCGCCAAGGAGGAGGCATACCGCCTGGTAAAAGAATTCATTGCGAAATAATCCCCATGAAAAAACGGCTCATCCATTACATCCAGTCTTTGCTCCGGCGCCTGCTGGGGATGGACCAGCGGTATGTAATTGAGAAGCTGAAACAAAAAGGACTGAAAGTTGGCGACAACTTTATCATGCAGGGCGGCTGCATCATCGATGGGTCGCATTGCGCACATATTACCATAGGCGACAACGTGAGCCTGGCACACAATGTCCACATCCTTGCACACGACGCCAGCATCTGGTGGTTTTTGGAGCATACCAAGGTAAAGAATACAGCCATTGGCAACAGGGTCTTCATTGGTGCGGGAAGCATTATTCTACCTGGAGTCACCGTTGGAAATGATGTGATCATTGGGGCCGGGTCGGTTGTGACGAAAGATGTACCGGATAACACTGTATATGCCGGCAACCCTGCCCGTTTCCTGATGCACACCTCCGATTATATTGCACGGGAAGGGCAGCAAATGAACGCAGAAAATAGTTTCGGGGAAGAATTCCACATAACCCGGGCTTCGGCAGCGCAAATCCAGCACCTGCGGGAATCGGCTGCAAAGCATGGCACCATTTATCTGAAATAATATGAAAGTAGGGCTATACTTCGGAACCTTCAACCCCTTACACGTTGGGCACCTAATCATCGCCAACCACATGGCAGAGCATGGCGGGCTGGATCAGGTGTGGCTTGTAGTAACGCCCCATAATCCACACAAAAAGAAAAGTACACTGCTGGACGATCATCACCGGCTGCAGATGGTTCATCTTGCAACAGAAGATTACGTAAAGCTAAAACCCAGCGATGTGGAATTTCGCCTCCCACAGCCGAATTACACTGTACATACGCTGGAGCATTTGCGGGAAAAATTCCCCACGCACGAGTTTGCGCTGATTATGGGAGAAGACAACCTCAACTCTTTTCACAAATGGAAAAACTATGAGGTAATACTGCAGCACCACGACATTTTTGTTTATCCGCGGATTAACACCGAAGTGGCTGACCCCTCACTGCTGACCCATCCGCGTATCCACCGCACTGGAGCGCCGGTTATCGAGCTTTCGTCAACTTTTATCCGCGATAACATTAAAGCCGGAAAGAATGTGCGGCCCATGCTTCCGCAAAAGGTATGGGGGTATATCGACCATAATTTGTTCTACAAACGTTAAACTATAACAATCCGAATGCCGCAGACGCGGCATTTTGTAATTTTACTACTACACTAAATAGAAAATATCATGCTCAACTTCGAACTTTATAATCCTGTCAACCTGATATTTGGAAAAGGCCAGATCGCGAAACTGCCAAAGCTTATCCCTGCCGGTTCTAAAATACTGCTTGCCTACGGCGGCGGAAGCATCTTTAAAAACGGTATCCATGACCAGGTGACCAGGGCACTATCGGGATATGACATTACCGAATTTGGCGGCATCGAACCCAACCCGCGTTTCGAAACCCTGGGGAAGGCGGTGGATGTTGTCCGCGAAAAAGAGATAACGTTCCTGCTGGCTGTAGGGGGCGGCTCGGTAATTGACGGCGTGAAGTTTATTTCGGCAGCGGCCAGATTTGACGGTAACCCGATCGATATCCTTCAAAAGCGCATCCGCATCGAAAAGAATACCATACCTTTCGGAACGGTTTTGACACTTCCCGCTACCGGCAGCGAAATGAATTCGGGTTCGGTAGTAACAATTAACGCCACGCAGGAGAAGCTAAGCTTCGGCGGGCCCGGCGTGTTTCCGGCGTTCTCAATATGCGACCCCACCGTTGTTGCATCCTTACCCCAACGGCAGTTGCAAAATGGCGTGGTTGATGCTTTCACACACGTAATGGAGCAATACCTCACGTATCCTGCCGACGCTTTGTTACAGGACCGTATCTCGGAAGGCATACTACAGACGCTAATTGAGATCGGGCCAAAAGTGGTACAGAATCCGGCAGATTATAAACTTGCCTCAAACTTTATGTGGTGCTGCACCATGGCGCTTAACGGGCTCATACAAAAAGGCGTACCAACCGACTGGGCTACCCACATGATAGGCCATGAGCTAACCGCACTGTTTGAAATAGACCACGCGCGCACGCTTGCCGTCATTGGGCCAAACCTGTACCGTGTGATGTTCGAAACCAAAAAAGATAAACTGGCGCAGTATGGCCGTAGGGTGTGGGGCCTAAGCGGAGATAACGATAATGTGGCATCACAGGCGATAGAGAAAACGGTACAGTTTTTCCATACGATGGGTATGGACACCAAGCTCGCGAATTATACAGATGATTACGCGAAAACTGCTGCCATTATTACCGAACGATTTGAGAAGCGCGGCTGGAAAGGCCTCGGCGAACGCCAGAATATTACACTGGATAAAGTTAAAGAAATCGTAGAGATGAGCTACTAAAATAAAAGGCGCCCCGGTTAAAACCTAAGCGCCTTTTAAACACCAAAAACAAAAAATTTAACTAACCTGTTGTAATCGTATTATAAACAAATTCAAAACAATAACGGCAGATAGCTGACGATATTGCAATAAATTGCAGAATTAACATTTATTTATATCTGCTTAAAAAATTAAAGGCTTTCCCCTGCTGATAAAAAAAGAGTAATTTTGGAGTTTTGAAATTACATTAGCCAAAATGAACGACTCTCCAAAATTCGCAGTAATAGGCGGCGGAAGCTGGGCCACGGCCATTGCCAAGATGCTGTGCCATAACTTGCCGGAGATTGCATGGTACATGCGCAACGAGAATGCGATAGAGCATTTGATGCAGCAGCGCCACAACCCGAATTACCTGAGCTCT
Organism: Flavobacteriaceae bacterium; assembly: GCA_021151665.1. Classification (GTDB taxonomy): domain Bacteria; phylum Bacteroidota; class Bacteroidia; order Flavobacteriales; family Flavobacteriaceae; genus Flavobacterium. Next base: position 42,765 of record JAGKWW010000002.1, on the reverse strand, counting down.
GTAGAATTTGACACGAAAAAACTCAAGCTTACCACCGACATCAACGAAGCGGTGAGCTATGCCGACTATATTATTTTTGCTATTCCGTCGGCTTTCCTTAGCGCCGAGCTTAAAAACCTGACAGTAAGCCTGGATGACAAGGTAATCTTTTCTGCGATAAAGGGTATCGTTCCGGAAACCAGCCTGATCGTAGGCCAGCACTTCCACCAGGAATACAATATACCTTATGACAATATTGGTGTTATTACAGGGCCCTGCCATGCCGAAGAGGTCGCCCTCGAGCGCCTGTCTTACCTTACCATTGCCTGCGGCGACCAGAAAAAGGCACGCGTGATGGGCAAAAACCTCAACAGCCACTACATCAAAACCAAAATATCGGATGATATTGTAGGCACCGAGTATGCCGCAATGCTTAAAAATATATACGCGATTGCTGCAGGTATTGCCCATGGCCTTGGCTATGGCGACAACTTCCAGGCACTGCTGATGAGCAACTCGATACGCGAGATGAAGAAATTTATCCGCAAGGTGCATAAGATGAAGCGCAACATCAACAACTCGGCCTATTTGGGCGACCTTCTGGTAACCGGATACTCTGTTTTTTCAAGGAACAGAATGTTTGGCAATATGATAGGGAAAGGGTATACCGTTAAATCAGCAATGATGGAAATGAGCATGGTTGCCGAAGGATATTACGCCGTGAAAAGCGCGCACAAGCTAAATAAGGATTACGGGGCGAAGACTCCCATCATCGATGCTGTTTACAGTATACTGTATGAAAGCAAGGATGCAAAAAGCGTATTTAAAAAACTGACCGAAAAGCTGGACTAATGTAAAAAACCCGCCCATGGACCACCTGATAAACCACCCCGGCATACTGGCCGTATTCTCGATTGTTGTCGTGATCATGCTGTTGCTGGACCTGGGGGTTTTCAACAGGCACAGCCATGTGGTATCGAACCGGGAAGCGCTTACGTGGTCTATCGTCTGGATAAGCCTTTCGATGGCCTTTAGCGGGGTAATTTATTACTACCTCGGGTTTACACAATTTACACAGTTCCAGAGCGCCTACTGGATAGAGAAAGCGCTTTCTGTGGATAACCTCTTTGTGTTCATCCTGGTTTTCGATTACTTCAACGTGCCCAAGCGGCTGCACCATAAGGTGCTGTTTTGGGGCATTATAGGGGCGTTGCTTTTCCGGGCGATATTTATCTTTACAGGTGTAGAGCTCATCAATATGACCTACCTGCCGCCTGTTACGCTTTTCGGCGAAACGGTAAAGATAAACGCGGTACTGTCACTTTTCGGATTTTTCCTTGTCTATGCGGGTTACAATTCATGGAAAGCCCATGATGATAAAGACGAAGATAAAGACTTCTCAAAAAGCCCCGGCGCAAGGATTGTACACCGGTTCTTTAAAGTAACCAAGAACTTTGAAGGCGGTAAGTTTTTTATTAAGGTCGATGGGAAAAAAATTGCCACACCTTTGCTGGTAGTCGTTGCAGTTATCGAATTTACCGACCTTATTTTCGCAGTTGACTCCATCCCGGCCATTTTTGCGATCGCGCCCAACGACCCTTTTATCCTTTATACCTCAAATATCTTTGCCATACTCGGGCTAAGGGCGCTATATTTTCTGCTGGCCAATTTTATGCACATGTTTAGCCGCCTGCATTATGGGCTCGCCATTATCCTCGCATTCATCGGCCTGAAAATGCTTGTCAACCCATTTTTTCATATCTCGTCGCCTGTATCATTGGCGGTGGTAGGAGGCGTACTTCTTATTTCAGTGATCGCTTCTTTTATGTTTCCTGTCAGAGAGAAATAGGGATTATTTCACCGTTATCTCATCTATAAAAATAAAGGCCTCTCCCCCTGCTCCCTGATGCCATTGCGGCAACCTTCCGAAGTTATAAGCTTTTACCTTCACATATCGCGCATTCTGCATGTTCAGGTTGGCCGTGAAATCTTTTATAATCGTTTTGTCGGTCCGCGGGTCGGTATCGGTTAAAACAGTCGCCGCCAAAGTAAAAGTTTTATTATCGAAAGAGGTGTAATACTCCACCTTTGTGGGCATAAGTATCCATGAACGTGAGTCTTGCAGGAAACGGGCTGAAACTTCAGTCAGCTTCATCGGCTTCTGCAGGTCGACCACAGCTTCAAAGTCCTGGCCCTGATATCCCTGCCAGTCGCCCTTGCGCCAGTTTTCACTGCCCAGGATACCGTCAATAAGCCCTTCGGGTCCGCCCGCATGGTACTGGCGGTTGTACTGCGCCCTGATATCTATGCTATAATTGTTGGGTTTTTTAACGAAATGGGCTAAAGAAGATTTGCTTTTCTCCCCAAAGTTGTCCACGTAGGCTTCAACGGCACACGATTCATTGATTTCAAACGGACCGGCATATTTACGGAAACCAAGTTCTTTTGTCGCCGATGACGCGCCGCTCACCCGGTACCATAGCTCGCCTCCATCAGTCAAAGGCTGTAAACTCACCGTCATTTTCTCCTTAAACGATTTGGCCGGTGCGTCTATAACCGGAACGGGAATCAGCACCCCCGAAGATTCCCTGAAGGTTTTGCCATAAAGGGAAGGAAAGCCAAAATTACTGCGCTCTTCATCGGTACCGGCTTTAGAAACGTTCCCATATTTTCCATCATCGAAACGTACCTTCACAAAATCAAAATAAGGCTCGGTAAGGTCCCAGCCCGGCATGCCGGGGCATACGGCATACATCCCCATACTACTTAGTACGTACCAGGCACTCATCTGCCCACAGTCTTCGTTTCCTATCAGCCCGTCGGGTGCATTCTTATAAAAATTGTCGAGCATGTAATGCACTTTCTCTTTTGTCTTTTCAGGCCTTCCGGCATAATTGTACAGGTATGCCATATGATGGCTGGGTTCATTGCCGTGCGCATACTGTCCTACCAGCCCTGTTATGTCTACCTGTTCCCGTCCGGTTGTTGCCGAAGGCGAAGAAAACATCTCGTCGAGCTTTGCCTCAAATTGCTCCTGGCCGCCATAGCTATCGGCAAGGCCCCCGATATCGTGGGGCACAAAAAAGGTATACTGCCAGCTGTTGCCCTCTGTGTAATTGTTGTTCACCTCACGCGCGTCGAAGGGCTTATCCCATCCGCCGTTTTTTCGTGGGCGCATGTGGCCGGTAGAAGGGTCAAAGAGGTTTTTCCAGTTTTGCGACCTCATCATGAACTCATCGTAATCTGCCGTCTTACCGAGCAGTTTTGCCATTTGGGCAATGCACCAGTCGTCGTAAGCGTATTCCACGGTTTTAGAAACGCTTTCGTGCTCATCATCGATGCTTATGTAGCTACTTACTTTGTAGGCATCCAGCCCGAAAATATCGAGCATGGCGCTATGCTTTGCGGCCTCGAAAGCTTTTTCATAATCGAATCCTTTAATGCCTTTGGCCATCGCGTCGGCCATTACAGAAACCGAGTGGTAACCTATCATGCAGTCGGTTTCGTTCGACGCCAGTTCCCATACCGGCAGCCTGCCACCCTGCTCGTATTGTTTTATAAAGGTATTGATGAAATCAGCAGTACGCTTTTTATCGATCAGGGTGTAGAGCGGGTGGGCTGCGCGAAACGTATCCCACAGCGAGAATACCGAATAATAGTCGAACCCTTCCGCTTTATGCAGCTGGTTGTCTCGCCCACGGTACATGCCGTCAACATCCATAGCAATGTTCGGCTGCATCATGGTATGGTACAAGGCAGTGTAAAAGATTGTTTGTTTTTCTTTATCCTGAGTTGTGATGTCGATTTTGCTGAGTTCCTTTTCCCAAAGCGCAGCGGCAGCCTTCCGCGTTTTATCAAAATCCCACTTAGGAAGTTCGGCGGCCATGTTCTTTGCAGCACCTTCGTACCCGGTAGGCGAAAGCGCTACCTTAACCAGCAGCTGTTCGCCTTTTTTTACATCGGCGCTAAAGCTTAATGCCAACATCGATCCCGCAAAAACCGTATCGGTAACTTTAGCGGGTGCAAACGCGTTATTGTTTACGGCAGTCACCTTTACCGGTTTGCTGAACTCAATACGGGCGTAGACATATTGGTCGCGCGCCCAGGCCTCACTGCGCCTCAGTACTTCGATGGTTTTGCTGTTGATAAGGCGCACCTCGCCCATCAGTAGTTTGTCACGGTGGTTCAGGTCGAGGATAATATTCGCCTGCCCTTTTTTGCTAAAAGTATAGCGATGCATACCCACGCGCGGGGTGGCGGTAAGCTCGGCGAGGATGCTATCATCATCAAGCTTAACTGAATAATATCCTGCCGAAGCCTTCTCATTGGCGTGCGAGAACGGCGATAAATAATCCTTATTATTCAACGATGGTGTGCTCATGGTTGGCATCAGCATGATATCGCCAAAATCTGATACGCCGGTGCCGTTAAGGTGGGTATGTGAAAATCCGTAGATAACGTTGTCGCTATAATGGTAGCCGCTGCATCCGTCCCAACTGCCATCTATCCGGGTGTCGGGGCTGAGCTGCACCATACCGAAAGGCACTGTCGCACCCGGAAAAGTATGCCCATGACCGCCGGTGCCGATAAAGGGATTAACGAATTTTGAGAAGCTTTGCTGTGCGGTTGCGTTTAATGCTGCCAGCAGCGCCAGCAGGTAGACTTTTTTCATGAGAAGGCGTAGTGTTGTTTGCAGCGCAAATTAATTATCTTTGGCTTACCAACACTGCTTACCAATGAAGAAATTACTTTTTCTCCTGCTATTATTGCCGATAGTGGCAGCAGCCCAGGCAGATAAAGACTCCCTCTTGCAGCGCGACCGCGAGATTATCATCGCAAAACTAAAGTTTATGGACTACCTGCGGCCGTACGGGTTAAGGGGCCAGTGCATGGGGTATATGCAACGGCTGAAATCGGACCGGGTATTTGAGCAGTTTTATAATGACACGCTCATCGCAAAGAATCCCGTGCCATCGATGAATATTGCATCGCATCTTAAAGCCAGGCCAAAGAACTGGAAAGAACTTTCAGACGCAATTGCCAATGCTAATTATGAGATGGCTTTTGACATCCTCAAAACGTATGGCTATCTAAGCACAAAGCGACTTGGTGAGCCCCGGGGCGGAACGTTGATTGAGCAATTTGCAAACATGTCGTACGAAGACCGCCGGCCGATAGGAAAAATATTGAAAGGCGAGTATAAGCTCGGGCGAATGACAGACCGGGAATATGAACTCTTTGGCTTTCTCATGTCCAAAAATGCTACTGATGAAAGATCGATCAACAAAATGGCGGAGAAAGGTTTTTTTAAAGTGTCTTCAAAAGATGTGACGAAAACGAATGACAAGTAAGATTATGAAAGCACTATTACTATTTCTGTTATTGCCCTTTACTCTCATCGGTCAGACAAGCAAAGACTCCCTACTGCAGCGTGACAAAGATCTAATACGCGATCAACTTTTTTTCATGCATTACCTGTATCAGGTTAAACAAAAGGGGTACTCTATGACATATATCGACCGGCTTAAAGCAGACCGTGTATTCGAAAAGTTCTATGCAGATACTTTGTTGGCCAACAATCCCATTCCTTCGATAGATATTCAAACACATCTGCAAGGAAAGCCAAAAAATTGGCAGGAGTTACGCGAAGCTATCAATAAAGCCAATTACCTGCTTGCTAAAAATATACTGGACACTTATGGTTATGTGGGTGAAATACGCCCCGGGAAAAGAATATAGCAGCTTTATAGAACATTTTGTAGATATGCCGTATGAGAAGCGCAAACCAATCGGTAAGATCCTGAAAAAAGAATATGCTCTTGGCAATATGACCGATAAAGAATTTGAGCTTTACAGCTTTTTCATGTCGAAAGATGCAACTGATTACAAGGCGATTAAAAGAATGGCCGACAAAGGATATATCAGGCTAAATGAAGTAGAGGTTACTTCGCCAACACCCCATCCTTAAAGATTACAGGTACTTCTTCGGCATTTTCTTTTGAAATAGCCCCGGCGCGGAACACGAAGTTCCTGTCGTAAAGTGTACTTCCTTTAAAGAAGGTCACCATAAAACTATTGGATAATTGCAATACGCTCTCGTCGATCATCTCGATCTTTACGGCTGTGTCAGGCAATACTTCGGCAAACGCATGGCGCATGTTGCCTGTTTTGCGCATCTCCCCATCTATCTCCCCCGATGCCGAGGATACTACAATGGCCATTTCCAGTTTTTCCGCACTATCATTCACCAGGTAGGCATACCATGTGTTCTCCATAAAGTCGTCATTCCACTCCTGTAGGGCGGCTACATATACATTTTCTACTTTGGGTATCGTGATATCTTTTCTCATTTCTTTAATACATTTTGCAGCCGGCATAGGCTACCTTAGTGACATTAAAACAATTCTTTATGAAAATTATGCAATTGTTATGCCTTGGTCTTTTGGCGCTGGGCGGATGCAAAGATGGCGAAAAACCGGCAGATGCGCAAAACAACCCTGTAACCGAAGTCCCTCCTGTAGCGCCGGCTCCTGTGGCTGTAACGGCAAAAGAAGAACCTGCTTCATGGATGGGAAAATATGCGGGGGTACTGCCATGCTATAGCGGATGCAGCGGCCTGGAAACGCAGATTGAAGTGCGTGCGGACAGCAGCTATACGCTGTCGTCTCAGGCGTTAGGGTTAGACGACAAGCCAAATATTTACAATGGTTCCTATCATTTTGACAGGAGCAAAAGTACCGTTACCCTCGATGCCGAAGGCGATCACCTGAAGTTTTTGGTAGATAATGGCATGCTTAAAAAGCTGGACAAGTTTGGCGATCCTGAAAAAGGTGCGCCTCAGGACAGATATTTGCTAAAAAGGGTGAAGTAAAAAATAAGCCACGAATAATCTCGTGGCTTATTTTTTTTAAATACTCGATTTAAACTGCTCAAGGAAACGAACGTCGTTTTCATAGAACATACGGATGTCGCCTATCTGGTACATGAGTAGTGCGATACGCTCGATGCCCATACCAAAAGCAAAACCGTTGTATTTTGTCGGGTCAATGTTACAGTTCTTAAGGACATTGGGGTCAATCATACCACAGCCCATGATCTCGAGCCAGCCGGTCCCTTTGGTAATGCGGTAGTCTACCTCTGTCTTCAGTCCCCAGTACACATCTACTTCTGCACTTGGCTCTGTAAATGGAAAGTACGATGGGCGAAGCCTTATCTTGCTCTTGCCAAACATCTCTTTAGTGAAATATTGAAGTGTCTGCTTCAGGTCGGCAAACGAAACGTCTTTATCAATGTAAAGGCCTTCTACCTGGTGGAAGGTGCACAGCGAACGCGACGAAATTGCCTCGTTGCGGTACACACGCCCGGGCGAAATCGTACGGATGGGCGGCTTGTTCTCTTCCATATACCGTACCTGCACCGAAGAGGTGTGTGTACGTAACAGCACATCGGGGTTGGTCTGGATGAAGAAGGTATCCTGCATATCGCGTGCCGGGTGGTACTCCGGCAGGTTGAGCGCTGTAAAGTTATGCCAGTCATCCTCAATTTCGGGGCCTTCGCTCACGTTGAAGCCAATAGTTGAAAAGATATCGATGATCTGGTTCTTTACGATAGATATCGGATGGCGGGAACCCACCTGAAACGGTTCGCCAGGGCGCGAAAGGTCGCCGTACACGCCTTTGCTCTCCTCTTTGTTTTCCATGGCCTGCTGAATATCGGCTACTTTGTCTTCAGCAGCTTTCTTCAACGCATTGATCACCTGCCCGAATTCTTTCTTCTGGTCGTTCGGTACATTCTTAAACTCAGCAAAAAAATCATTTAGTATCCCTTTCTTGCCCAGGAATTTAATCCGGAAAGCCTCAAGTTCCTCTTTGTTCTGCGTACTAAATGCTTCTGCTTCGGCAATATGCCCTTTAATCTTGTCTATCATTGGTAATCAAATAAGGTCTGCAAATTTAGGTATTTTAAAATTGTCTGCTGCCATATTATGTTGCCGGGGTTGCAATAAATTAGGTTTACCGCTACATTTCGGGCATTGGCCTCACAAAGCAAATATTAGTTAGAACACAGCGTTAGTATAATTGTAACAGCCCCCTGTTTTGCATCGTTAAATTTGAAATTAGTTTGTTAATGCTGTTACTGCAAATTGCCGCCTCCTGCAATTTGTTTTTCCGGAAAACCTGCGCTTTAGTTGGTTTGCGCAGGTTTTCTTTTTTTATTGTATTACTCCCCTTTCCAGGAAATAATCTACGATGGCACCTTTCATTAAAATGGCCTGCTCGCCGGCTTTAAGCGCCGGAAGCTGTTCTTTCACGCTATAATGCGGCCAGCCTTCCTCATCAAAAAAGTCGAAGGCGTAATAGCCATAGGGTTCCAACAGGCGGCAGATAGCAATATGCATCAAGTTTACCTTCTCATCTTTTTTAAATTTCCGGTTAAACTGGCCCAACTCCTGTACACCGATCAGGTAAATGATGGCATCGAGGTCGAGCTGGTCGCCGTCGGCAAACCTGTCGGAAAGTATCGTTACAAGCTGTTCCCAGCGTTCTTTTAGTTTTTCGTCTCTTGACATAGTAGCAATTTGCGGCAAAGATAGTGAGTAAATGATTAGCTGTTGGCAGGAATGCGGTTTACTCCTACCTTTGCGCTATGACATTGATGGATATCATACTCGGCGGACTCCTGGCTTACGGGGTTGTTAAGGGTTTTCAGCGCGGGCTTTTTAAAGAACTGGCAGGCACGCTTTCATTGCTGTTTGCCATTTTTGTAGCGGTTAAGCTCGCCAACCTTATAGGGACTTTTACCGGACACGGAGCACTTGCTGCATTCTTCATTACTTTCTTTGCAGTGCTTATCGGTGTTTCGCTGCTCGCCAAAGTGCTTAACCGCATTACCGACGCGGCGGGGCTGGGCATTATCGTACGGCTTCTGGGAGCGCTGTTCGGGGGTATTAAAATGGCGCTGATCCTGAGCATTTTGCTCCATTTCTTCGTAAAGATCAACGGCTCGCACATTTTTGCAAAAGAAGAAACCCTGCAAAAGTCGGCATTCTTTTACCCTTTGGTAAAAGTTTCTGACAGCATCTTCCCTGTACTGAAAGAATTATTCAACAAAGACGTTTAACCGCGCTTGTTTCTTCCGTCTTCGTCCGGATACAGCGTATAGACCAAGTCGCTCTGCCAGAATTCTTTAGTATCGGCATCCATGATCGTCAGCGGGCCCTTGAAAGCTGCGCCGGTATCTACATTCCAAACGTTAGCCATGTTTACGGGAACCGTTTTGCCAATCCGGGTAACGGGTGTGTGCCCTATAAAGATTTCTTTGTAGAGCGTAAATCGTTTAGGGTATAACGGATGGTTGTGACCTATCGACTTGTCCAGAGCCAGCGCAGTTTCCCAAAGGGTTCGCTCCCAATAGAACATCCGGCTGTAGTATTCATTCTTAACGCCATTGAGGTTGGTAAACCCTGCGTGGACAAAAAGGCGGTTATCATCGTCGAGATAATAATCGCGAAGGCTTTCCAAGAACAATATATGCAGCTGCTTTTTTTCTTCCGATACCTCGCTATATTTCTCGGTGGTGAGCTGTCCTCCGTGGGTAAACCACTCTTCGGTATATTCGCCCGTCTTTAACCACGAAAGCAGGAGGTCGTCGTGATTGCCACGCATAAAAATGCATTGGTGCGAGCTCTTTAACTGTATCAGGAAGTCGACCACTTCGGGAGACTGTCCCCATCCGTCCACAAAATCACCCAGGAAAATGAGCCTGTCGGCAGATGTTACCGCCGCCCGTTCGAGTATTTGCTGTAATGCTTTTAGCGCACCATGGATGTCGCCTATAACAAGTGTCCTGCTCATGAAAAATAGAATATTGGGTAAAGATAAAGAACCGAAAAAAATTTAATAGAGTTTATCTTACCTGAGAAATTATAAAAATCTTAACTTTAAACTCTTAATCGCCAACTTATGAAAAAAATTTACTTACTACTGTACTTACTTCTAACAATTCCTTCCTTTGCCCAATTGCTGCCTGAAAGTTTTGAAGGCGCGTGGCCCCCGCCGGGCTGGGGCATTTACGACAACGGAATTGGCACAACCAAAACATGGGGACAGGCGCTAACCGGCCCTGCCATGCAAACCTGCCACGGGATGAAATCGGCATTTTTGGAACGTGAAAACGTAGAGGCAGGCATGCCTGAAGATTGGCTTATAACACCACAGTTCACAGTGCCTGCAAACGGCCAGATAAGTTTTTGCTCCAGGCTTACCCAGGCTGGCGACCAGGGCAGCGTTTATGAGGTACGCATTTATACCGGGGCTTCTCAGTCGGCTTTAGGGTCTTACTCTGTTTTACAGCAATGGACAGAACTTGAAATAAACCCGGTACAAACAGAAAACCGAACTATAGTGGTTGATATTCCCAGCGCCTTTGCACCTGCAGGCAGCCAGGCCTATGTAGCCTTCGTAATGTTGGGCGATAACGCCGACCGCTGGTCTATAGACCACGTCCAGGTTTTAAGCGCCTGCCCCGCACCAACCAATATCGCGGTGAGCAATATTACTGCAACTACTGCAACACTATCATGGACAGAAACTGGCAACGCAACGTCTTGGGAAGTTAACGTCATGCCTGTAAACGGAGGCCTGATAGGCATGGAAATGCCGGGAGTACCTGTAAGTTCAACCTCTTATACTTTATCCGGCCTTTCTCCCGGAACTACCTATCAGGTTTGTGTGCGTGCTATATGCGGCGGTAATCCATTCTTACCAAGTCCCTGCTCTACACCTGTTACTTTTGGAAGTACTCCCGGTATAGAAGGAACAATAACCTACGACAGTAACGGTGACAGTGTGTGCGACAGCTCTTTACAGCTTTCCGGAATACCGGTACAGGCTTATGCTAATAATGTATTATTGACAACCGCATATACAAATTCGATCGGCAAGTTTTATATGTACGGATTACCCGCAGGAACAACAACAGTCTCATTGCAGGCCGTTCCTCCGGCAGGATTCCCCGCTGTTGCCCCAGTGACTGTAACAATAGACCCTGCCGGGCCTACACTTCAGCCTGTTACCATTTGCCTGCCGCAGCCGCAAATTGTGAACGACCTTGCAACAGAGCTGATCCCTGTCTCCATTGCCCGCCCGGGCTTCGAAGCACACTACAAACTCCTTGTGCGCAACAACGGAAACCAGGCTGTTTCAGGTGCAAGTGTAACGTTATCTTATAATAGTTCAAGAATGATGTTTGGCGGAGCTTCAATCAGTCCGGCTACCGCACCCGGCCCGTTATCGTTTCCACTTCCGACACTGAGCCCTTATTCAACTACTGAAATTGACGTGCATTTCAACATCATGCAGCCTCCGGTAAACATTGGCGGGGAAGTACTGACGTTCAATGCCACTATCGTACAACCGCAGCCCGACGGCAACCCTGCCAATGACAGCTACACGATGAACCAAACCACGGTAAACTCGTATGACCCTAACGATATTACTGTACACCAGGGCGCTACAATCCTTCCATCGCAAACCGGAGATTACCTGACTTATACTATCCGTTTTCAGAATACAGGTACCGCCGATGCCCTAAACATCCGCCTTGAGAACACTTTGGAGCCTACTTTAGACTGGAGTACTTTCAGGCCCGTAACAGCGAGCCATAGCTTCGCGACCACGCGTAATGGTGATCTGGTGACGTTTAAATTCAACGATATCCACCTTCCGGCAAGCAGTGTCAACGAACCGGCAAGCCATGGTTTTGTGACTTATATGATCAAGCCGGCGGCGAGTGTGGGCATCGGGTCGGTTATCAATAACCAGGCAAATATTTATTTCGATTTCAATGCGCCGATTGTTACCAATACTGCCACCACTACCGTGCAGGAAGCAATGGGAACAGGCGAATTCGACGGCGGGTCTGTGAAGGTATATCCGAATCCTGTGACCGACAGGCTGGCTATCCAAACCGCGGGCGAAACTGTGCTTCAGGCTGCGGTGTATGACCTTAACGGAAGGCTTTGCATCAATAGCGCGAATGTAAATATCGTAGATACCTCAGCGCTGGTGCCGGGGATGTACCTGGCAAAAATCACCACAGAAAAGGGGACATCAACTTTTAGGGTGGTGAAGAAGTAAATCGGTTCTCTTACATTTACAACATTAAACCAACCTATGAAAAATTACTACCTTTTACTGTTTTGCTTGGTAAGCTTAAATTCATTTGCGCAATATCTTACTGAAAGTTTTGCTAGCTTTCCTCCGTCTGGTTGGGGTGTTTACAATAATGGAATCGGCACAACTCAGAGTTGGGGTTTTGCTTCCCAATTATTTGAGGATGATTACGGCAATGGTTCCGCCAAAATTAACGGTGAAGACGTTGCACAAGGCCTTGCAGAAGACTGGCTTGTTACTCCACAATTCACCGTTCCAAATAATGCCAAAATCGTATTTAACTCTAAATTTTTTCAGAACGGCGACCAAGGCAGCATCGTACAGGTTAGAATTTCAACGAATGCCACCCAGTCTGCTTTAGGCAACTATACTGTATTAGCTGAGTACACCGAAACCGAAATTAACCCCAATCAACTATACCGTAATACAGTAACGATACCCATTAGCCCCACTATCGCTTCACCCGGTAGTCAGGCCTATGTGGCCTTTGTAATGATTAACGATAACGGTGACAGCTGGAATATTGATTTCGTAAACATAACGGGGGATTGCCCTGCGCCGACTAATCTTTCTGTGGCAGTTTGGAATCCCACAACAGTCATTTTCAGCTGGACAGAAATAGCATCTGCGACTAAATCACTTATTCTTCTAGAAAGCCTGCCGTACGAAGATGCAGTTTATGATCCCTGTTCGATGGTGGTAGCCGGTACCTCTGGCGCAACAACCGTAGAACCAAATGTTGTTTATAGGGTCAGTGTACAAGCGCTTTGCAATGGAAATTGCTACTTTGGAGGCGGTCCATTTTCAGAATCCCTCATATTTAGTACTACTCGCGGCATCCGGGGCACCGTAATGTATGATACAAATGGGGACACAACTTGTGATACAACTTTGCATCTTGCCGGCATTCCCATAATTGCGTCTGTGAATAATGCCTATGTGAGTACTGGCTACACAGATTCTCAAGGCGTATTTTACATCGCGGGTTTACCTGCGGGCAACCCTACTGTATCTCTCCAGGTTCTCTCTCCAACCGGATTTCCTGCAGTAGCAGCAACAACAGTAAACATCTTACAGACGACCCCTATGTTTCAACCCGCTACAATATGTATGTCACAACCCCAAACTACTGCGGATATGACATTAGAGATGATACCCGTAAGCCCTGCCCGTCCTGGCTTTGCCGCTGTCTATAAGGTCATTGTACACAACAACGGAAGCCAGGCTGTTTCCGGGGCAAGTGTATCGTTATCTTATAATAGTTCAAGAATGACGTTTGGCGGAGCGTCAATCAGTCCGGCTACCGCACCCGGTTCGTTATCATTTGCACTTCCGACACTGAGCCCTTATTCAACTACTGAAATTGACCTGCATTTCAACATCATGCAGCCTCCGGTGAACATTGGCGGGGAAGTACTGACGTTCAATGCCGCTATCGTACAACCGCCGCAGCCCGACGGCAACCCTGCCAATGACAGCTACACGCTGAACCAGACCACGGTAAACTCCTATGACCCTAACGATATTACCGTACACCAGGGTGCTACAATCCTTCCATCGCAAACCGGTGATTACCTGACTTATACTATCCGTTTTCAGAATACAGGTACCGCCGATGCCGTAAATATCCGCCTTGAAAATACGCTTCAGCCAACGCTGGACTGGAATACTTTCAGGCCGATTACTGCCAGTCATAATTTTGTGACAACCCGTAGTGGCAATTTGGTGACGTTTAAATTCAACGATATCAACCTTCCGGCCAGCAGCATTAATGAACCTGCAAGCCACGGTTTTGTAACCTACATGATCAAGCCGGCAGCAAGCGTGACCTTAGGGTCGGTTATCAATAACCAGGCAAATATTTATTTCGATTTCAATGCGCCGATCATTACCAATACTGCCACCACAACCGTGCAGGAAGCAATGGGAACAGGCGAATTCGACGGCGGGTCTGTGAAGGTATATCCGAATCCTGTAACCGAAAGGCTGGCAATTCAAACAACAGGCGAAACGGTGCTTCAGGCTGCGATATATGACCTTAACGGAAGGCTTTGCATCAATAGCGCGAATGTAAATATCGTAGATACCTCAGCGTTGGCGCCGGGGATGTACCTGGCGAAAATCACCACAGAAAAGGGGACATCGACTTTTAGGGTGGTGAAGAAGTAAAGGTACCACCAAAAGCATCTGTCATTCTGACGAAGGAAGAATCTTTTATTTTTTTACATCTAAGATTCTTCACTCCGCAGGCTACGTTCAGAATGAACTGTGTTTATATGCAAGATAAATTTAAGTTATTTTCTGTGTAATATAATTTTTTGGTAGCAATAGCAAAAGCTTGCCTAAGTAGTTTATTTGCCACAGCTATGAGAGCAAGTTTTTTGGCTTTACCCTTTTCGACAAGCCTGTCAAAAATTTCACGGCAGGCTTTATTTATTTTTTTGGCCGACCAAGCGCACACGTAGAGCATTGCCCGGATACGACTCATCCCCATTTTACATATCCTGGATCGTCCTTTTACACTAGTCCCTGATTCGTATATTCTTGGCGATAAGCCTATATAAGAACATAACTGTTTAGCATTATCAAATTTGCTAAAGCCACCGCTTAAAACAATTAAAGCCAGAGCTGTTTTAGGTCCAATTCCAGGTACAGTTCTTAATTGGTCATACTGCTCCTGGTGATGTTGTTGTATAATAGCAAGCATTTCTTTTTCAATAAAAGCAAGCTGCTTTTCTATTGTTTTTACTTGTTGTGATGAACTGTTAAGCACAGCTTTATTCTGAACCGGGTTCACTTCAAAAGCTTGCAGCTGTCTTAGTAATCCAGTTCTGTTTTTATTAAGTTGCTCGCAATAAGCCTGCATTTGCTTTAATTCCAAAATATAATCAGTTTCTTTAGTCCATAATTCAGGGGTTTGATTCTTTCCATATTCAGCAATCATTGCGGCATCTTTCTTATCCGTTTTAGCACGAAGCATACGCATTTGGGAGAACCTCCTTATCACTAAAGGATTAACGACACTTAAAGCAATACCTTGGTCTGAAAGATAAAAGGCAAGCTTAAGATAATAAGGCCCACTGGCTTCCATTACACAAAAATGTTCAGTACCCAGCAATTTAATAAACTGCTTAAAGCCTTTTAAGTCATTACTAAACTTGTGATGAACATATTGTCCAGAACAATTAATTGCAACATCAAAAGTCAGTTTGCTGATGTCAATTCCCACATAATTAAATGATTTTTCCATAGTTTTGTCTTTGAGATAAGTAAATAGAAGAAACTGCTTTAGACTTATCAATCCTACTTACAGGCTCTAAACCTAATGAACTGTTCAAGTTGTAAAGCAGAAAGGGAGAGGAACCAGCATTGCGAACAGCCTTGCAAGACCAATGACAGAACTCGGTTTTTTCTTTCCCTTCTTCTATTGAAATTTAATAAATCTTATTTGATTTTCTTATCTACAAACATAGGATGACATTGCTTGCACGGCCTTCTAACTATGAGTATTTCATTTTGCGTAGAACGCGCATAGCCTCTTTAAACGAAATATAAACCGATGGCAGGGGAAACGCCTTTAGCAGCGGCTTGGCATCGGCCAATTTTTGTTTAGCATCAGTAAACCCATTCAGGTAACATATCATCAGCGTATGCGGAAGGTTCTGTAAATCGCGTTGTTCCCGCTCGCTAAGCGGCTGCCCTTTTTCAAGTTTTGTAAGCAACGCTAAGTTGGCGTTATAAATATGATGCATCATGGGGCGGTTATACTGTGGCGGATCGAACAACAATTCCGATTCCATTTTGTAATACCCGTTTTCCTGGAAGTGGATGCTCACTTTTTCCAGCGGATAGTAGCTGGTCTTATCGTTAAGCCCAAGGGCCACATACTCTACAATAGAAAATGTATCTTCGGTATAATCGATGCTTACTTCATCCAATGCGGAATAGAATAGCTTTACCTGCTCATTGATCAGCTCGATGTCTACCCTCGAATAATAAGTGTTTCCTTTTACGACCTTCTTGTTACCCGCCCAGCATACTACAAAAAGTTCCTTGAACACTTTGTAACCCGATGCCATATCCTTGTGCCGGTTGTTCAGGAAATCGATCACTCCTTCAAGCGTGTGTGCTATACTGTTGCGGGATCCATTCTCAATGTCTATTACTGTTGAGGTGTTACTGTAAGTAGGTGGCTGGAGTTCGTGCTCAACCGGAATCGAATTGCTTCCGCGCCTGAAAAATACACTCCCTGCCGGGATAGTATAAATTGCTTTTTTAAAGAATGAAGCCTGGCTCTTTGGCCGGATGGTTACCAGGCCGACCACTTTATCTTTCGGCAAGCTGGGGAACGGCACATTCTCGTACTGTATCCGCGGCGGGTTTTCCAGGTAAGCATTTACAAGGTTCTGAATGCGGCTGTCGTCATAAAAGTCTGTTCCCACAATTTCGTTGTCATGGTCTTCTACGCCCACTACAATATAAGAATTGTTGCCCGGATTGGAATTAGACAACGCGCAGATATGCTTTACGAATTTGGCTTTGCCCTCTTTGGTATGCAGGTTCAACTGGCGCTTTTTGTCATAAAAACTGCTCTCATCGTTGTGAGCAAGCAGGTTCTTTATGAGCAGGCGCTTGTTGATCATGGCTATTCTTTCTTCACAATCGTCGCGCTCGCCTGCGCGGTGGGAAGCACCATCAGGTCGGCGATATTGACATGATAAGGACGGGTTACTACGAACGTGATGATATCGGCAATATCTTCCGGCTTTAGCGGTTCGAATCCTTTATAAACGCCCTCTGCCCTTTCGGTATCGCCTTTAAAGCGAACTTCGCTGAACTCGGTAGCTACCATACCGGGATTGATAGCGCCCACGCGGATTCCGTATTGGTTCAGATCCATGCGCATGCCCTGGTTGAGAGCATCGACGGCATGCTTCGTAGCACAGTAGACATTTCCGTTAGGGTATACTTCTTTGCCTGCAATAGACCCTATATTGATAATATGTCCACTGCAGCGCTCTACCATTCCCGGGATAACGGCCTGCGAAACGTATAGCAATCCCTTAACGTTGATGTCGATCATCATGTCCCAGTCGGCTACATCGCCGGTCTGTATCGGGTCGAGCCCATGGGCGTTGCCGGCATTGTTTACCAGGATATCAATGTTCTTAAATTCGTCGGGTATCGATGCGATAGCCTCGTCGGTAGAACGGCGGCTGCGCACATCGAAGTTCAGGGTGTGTACCATTGTCAGGGTAGCGAGCTCATCCTGCAGTTGGGCAAGCCTGTCGTCGCGGCGACCACAAAGCACCAGGCGAAAATGGTTTTTGGCAAAATACCGAGCCGTGGCCCGGCCTATGCCGCTTGTTGCCCCGGTTATCAAAGCTGTTTTCATTTGTTGAGATTTCAGATTTTAGAACTTAGATTTTAGATTTCCCCATTTTGGGGGTTAGGGGGCCTACGGCACTTTTTCGCCCATGCTTTCGGTCCAGATGGCAAACCAGTCTTCCAGGTCGAGGGTGAGGTCTTTGGCTTTTATCTGGTTCTTGAGCCGCTCCGGATTCGTAGAGCCGGAAACGGGAATGATACCGGCAGGGTGGCGCATGATCCAAGCCAACAAGATCACATCAGCAGTAACCTCATATTTTACAACGAGTTCCATGAGCAGGGCTTTGAGCCTTTGTGTTTGCGCAGTATCCTCTTTGAAGACGCACCCAATCGGGCTCCACGCCAGAGGTTTAATGTTGTGTAGCAGCATATAGTCAAGGCTGCCATCCAACATGGGTTCAAAGGTTGTGGCAGAGAACTCGATCTGGTTGCAGCACACTTCAGTCCGGGAACGGATCAGGTCGGCCTGGCTGTTAGTGAAATTCGAAATCCCAAAGTCACGTATCTTTCCGTCAGCTTTCAGTCTTTCAATAGCTTCCGCCACCTCATCAGGATGCATTAGTGGGCTGGGGCGGTGCAGCAGCAGGATATCAAGGTAATCGGTACACAAGTGTTTAAGCGATCCTTCGGCCGACTTTATAATATAATCTTTAGAGTAATCATAATGCTTTACCTTGTTAGGCCGGTTTCCGGTAATGTGCTGTATACCACATTTCGAAATGATCTGTATGCTTTCGCGTTTTATCTTGCTGCGGCAATAGGCAGCGCCAAATTCGGCCTCGGTAGTGTAGCCGCCGTAAATATCGGCGTGGTCAAAAGTGGTAATTCCGAAATCGAGACACTCTTGCATCAGGGTTGCCATTTCGTCAGTTGTCATGCTGCGGCTCCACACGCCCCAGTTCATGGCACCCGCAATAATGGGAGAGAGTTGTGTTTTCATCGTGGTTGTTTTGGCGTTCGCCTAAAAAATGATCCTTGTGTATACGTAAAATTTAACAATACCGTTGTAATAGCTTGTGCCGCCACTTTTACGGAAGTGTTGCTAATTTAAAAAACAATTGCCATACTGTGGTTACACGGCAAATGATAATGTTAGATTAACAAGTCATTAACATGTATAGCACGAATTTCGGCAACGAATTTGTTATGTTAAAAATGCTTACTAAATTCACACTCCAAAACTGAAATTTTATGGAAGGAAATACTGCTGCTTTAGACATCAGGGCAATCAACGAGAAAATTGAAAGGGAAAGCGCCTTTGTAGACCTGCTCACCATGGAAATGAACAAGGTCATCGTGGGCCAAAAGTACATGATAGAGCGATTGCTCATCGGGCTTTTGGGCCAGGGCCATATCCTGCTGGAGGGCGTACCAGGGCTTGCCAAAACGCTTGCCATCAACACACTTTCACAGGCAGTTCACGGCAGTTTCAGCCGTATACAATTTACGCCAGACCTTCTTCCTGCCGATGTGGTAGGAACCATGATCTATAACATTAAGCAGAACGAATTCACCATAAAAAAAGGCCCCATTTTCGCGAACTTCGTTTTGGCAGACGAGATCAACCGGGCGCCCGCCAAAGTACAGTCGGCACTGCTCGAAGCGATGCAGGAAAAGCAGGTAACCATTGGCGATGAAACTTTTAAATTGCAAAAGCCATTCCTGGTAATGGCCACACAAAACCCGGTAGAGCAGGAAGGTACTTACCCGCTGCCTGAAGCGCAGGTAGACCGTTTTATGCTAAAGGCAGTAATCGATTATCCGAAGATTGAAGACGAGCGCATGGTGATCCGTCAGAACCTGAAAGGCTCTTTCGAGAAAGTAAACCAGGTAGTCTCACTCGAGCAGATCATCCGTGCGCAGGAAGCTGTGAGAGAAGTGTATATGGATGAGAAAATTGAGAAGTATATCCTCGACCTGATTTTTGCAACCCGATACCCGGAACAGTACAAGCTTGAAAAGCTGAAACCGCTTATCAGTTTCGGTTCGTCACCAAGGGGATCAATCAACCTGGCCACCGCTGCTAAGTGTTACGCTTTCATCAAACGCCGCGGCTTTGTAATCCCTGAAGACGTACGCGCAGTTGTGCACGATGTATTGCGCCACAGGATAGGTATCACGTACGAAGCCGAAGCCGAAAACATCACCTCGATGGACATCATTAACAAGATCGTGAACGAGGTAGAGGTGCCGTAAACAGTCCTAATGTCGAATGTCATAAAGTCCAACGCCGACGGCCGACTTTATGACTTTATAAACTTTAGACTTTACGACTCGTTATGGAAACAAAAGACATTTTAAAGAAAGTCCGCAAGATAGAGATCAAGACCCGGCGGCTGAGCGACCACATATTTTCGGGGGAATACCACACCTCTTTCAAGGGCAGGGGTATGACCTTCAGTGAGGTGCGCCAGTACCAGTTTGGTGATGATGTAAGAGCTATAGACTGGAACGTGACAGCGCGCTACAACGAGCCCTACATCAAGGTTTTTGAGGAGGAGCGCGAGCTTACCATGATGCTGATGGTAGATGTGAGTGGGTCTGAAAGCTTTGGGACACAAAACGAATTCAAAAAAGATATTGTTACCGAGATCGCCGCGACCATGGCTTTTTCGGCTACGCAGAATAATGATAAGATCGGCCTCATCCTGTTTTCGGACCAGATAGAACTTTACATTCCGCCTAAGAAAGGAAAGTCGCACGTGCTGCGCATCATCCGTGAACTGATCGAGTTTAAGCCGAAAAGCCAAAAGACAGACATTGCCCAGGCGTTAAAGTTCCTGAGCGGTGTGCAGAAAAAGAAAGCGATCGTGTTCCTGATCTCCGATTTTATGGCATCAGGCTACGAACATACTTTAAAAATCGCGGCCAAAAGGCATGATGTCACGGGAATACGGGTGTTTGACCCGCGTGAAGAGCAGCTGCCTGATCTTGGGCTGGTAAACATGACGGATGCCGAAACCGGCGAAACGCTTCTGGTGAACACCGGCTCTAAAAAAGTGCGCCTGGAATATGAAAAACATTACCAGGAAACGGTGCGCTATTTTAAGGATATCTTTAGCCGCTGCGGCGCCGGCACGGTAAGCACACGCGTAGACGAATCGTATGTAACGAAACTGCTCGGCTACTTTAAGGCCCGCGCATAAGTAAACCAGATGAAACAGATGAAACGGACAAAATTATATACCATCCTGCTGCTCTTTGTGGTGAGCTTCGGCTTTGCACAGCAAAAGAAGGTACAGGCCAGTATAGATTCTGCCAAAATAAAGATAGGCTCACAGGCCAACCTCACTTTAAAGGCAATTGTAGATTCTACTGCCCGCGTTAATTTCCCCGAAGGAAAAAATTTCGGGAGGCTGGAAGTATTGGAATCCTACCCGGTAGACACCATCAAAAAAGGCGCATTGTATGAGCTCATTAAAAAATATGGCCTCACCCAATTCGACTCCGGGCGCTATGTAATTCCGAGATTGCCTGTAGTAATCAATAACCAGACGGTGCAGACCGATTCTTTGAAACTGGAAGTTGCCGATGTAAAGGTAGATACGCTGAAGCAGAAGATGTATGACATTAAGCCGGTGCTGTACGCTAAAAGCAACAGTACGTGGTGGATATGGGTCTTGGTAATCGCTGCCCTGGCGGGAATTGGCTACGGAATCTGGTGGTACCTGAAAAAGAGAAAGGCACAGCCTAAAAAAGTTCCGGAAGTTTTTATATCGCCTATAGAAAAAGCGACGAGCCAGTTGCAAAACCTTGAGAAGAAGCAATTGCTGGAGCGCGGTGCGGTTAAAGAATATTACAGCGAGATGGCCGATATTGCACGGATGTATATTGAGGAAGCAATACATATCCCGGCTATGGAAAGTACAACCGGAGAGTTAATCGAGGCTATGCGTCTTGCGGTACGAAAAAGGAAAATGGCATTGAACCAGGAAACTTTTGAGCAGCTGGAAAAAGTACTGCGCAATGCTGACATGGTGAAATTCGCGAAAAGCAAACCGCTTGATTTTGAAATAGCAGAAGACCGATCGCGCATCGAGAAAACCATTGTAGTTATTGACCGCAGTATACCAGAAGAAAAAGAAGATGACGACCTTCATACCCGCGCATGGGAAGAAGCGCAGCGCCGCAAGAAAGCGAAGAAACGCAAACAAATCATATTGTTTTCATCAATAGCCGGCGGACTGGTATTGCTTCTGGGTATCGGCTATTATACAGCAAAAGATTACCTGCAGGCTAATTTCTTCGGATATCCGACAAAAGAGCTCCTTGAGGGCCAGTGGGTAAAAAGCGAATACGGATTCCCGGGTGTTACTATAGAAACACCACAGGTGCTCAAGCGCCAGGATGCCTCTAAGCTGTTGCCGAAAGATGCGATGGCCATGATAAAGGACATGAATATGTTTGTGGAAGGAACGCTGTTTGACGATTTCTACATCGTAGTATCCACGGTGAGCTATAAGCAGCAGATTGACATCAACCTTCAGGCCGGTGTAGATGGTGTTGTGAAAACATGGGAGGCTCAGGGTGCCAAAAATATCCTGCTAAAGACTGAGGAATTCTCAACACCACAGGGCATACAGGGTATCCGCTCTTACGGGACGATGACACTGCCTCATCCGCTGACAAAGCAGCCGGTACGCGCCTACTATGAGCTCTACCTCTTTAAGCAACAAAATGGCCTTCAACAAGTTGTGGTACTGCACCGCGAAGGCGATGAGTATGCTTCGCAAATACTGGAGCGTGTTAAGAATAGTATCGAACTAAGAAACCTCAACAAGTAATATGGAAAAAGTATCATTTGTAAATCCCGGTTTCTTCTGGCTCTTTACGTTGCTTATCCCTGCAATCGGGTGGTACATCTGGAAGCGCAGGCAACAGACGGCCACCCTTAAGATAAGTACGATCAACGGATTTAAAGCCGCGCCATCGCTACTTGGCAAACTAAAACCGGTATTATTTATTTTGCGGCTTCTGGCCATTAGCTTCATCATTGTGGCATTGGCGCGCCCGCAAAGTGTGGATGTGAACAGCAAGGTGCGTACAACAAAAGGTATTGACATCGTTATGGCAATGGACGTATCGGGCAGTATGCTCGCGAAAGACCTGAAGCCCAACCGCCTGGAGGCATTAAAAAATGTTGCCTCGAAATTTGTGGATGACCGGCCTAATGACCGGATCGGCCTGGTGGTGTATGCCGGTGAAAGCTATACCAAAACGCCCGTTACCAGTGATAAGGAGCTTGTAAAGGAAGCAATCAAGTCAGTGCGGTATGATGACCTTGTGCTAAGGGACGGTACGGGTATCGGCGTTGGCCTCGCGACGGCTATCAACCGTTTGAAGGACAGCAAAGCAAAAAGCCGCATCATTATCTTACTAACCGACGGTGTAAACAACTCGGGATTCATTGACCCGCGCATGGCGGCCGAAATGGCGAAAGAGTATAACATCAAGGTATATACCATCGGGATAGGAACTAACGGAAATGCGCTGTCACCGTACGCGAAGTCGCCCGACGGTAAATTACTGTACCAAATGATGCCGGTAGAAATAGACCAGGAACTGATGAAATCGATTGCTAAGACTACCGATGGAAAATATTTCCGTGCTACAAGTACCAGCAGGCTACAGGCTATTTATAACGAGATCAATAAGTTGGAAACTACCGAAATAGAAGAGACCAAGTATTATAACTATGACGAGAAGTTCCGCCCATTTGCGCTGGCTGCGCTTGGACTGCTGGCGATAGAGTTGCTGGCCCGGAAAACCCTCTTCAGAAGCTTTATATAGTATGTACGAGTTAGACGACCCAAAATATTTTTACCTGCTGGGCATCATCCCGGTGCTGGTGCTTTTGTTCCTGCTTAACCTCTGGTGGCAGCGCAAAAAGCAGCGCGAGTTTGGCAACACTGTATTGGTAAAGCGCCTTGCTCCGGAACGTTCGGTGAGCAAACCAGCCATAAAACTCGTTATCGCATGCCTTGCCATTACGGGAATAGTACTTGGACTGGTTAATCCGAAAGTAGGCACCAAAATGGAAACGGTAAAACGCGAGGGTATTGATATTGTCTTTGCAATAGACGTTTCTAAAAGTATGCTGGCCGAAGACATTGCCCCAAGCCGCCTTGAAAAAGCGAAGCAGATCGTTTCGCAGATCATCAACCAGCTGGGCACCGACAGGATTGGCATCATCGGCTACGCAGGGAGCGCTTACCCCGTACTGCCCATTACAACCGATTACAGCGTAGCCAAGATGTTCCTGCAGAATATGAATACCGATATGGTTTCCTCGCAGGGAACAGCGCTAAGCGATGCGATAGTACTTGCGGAGAATTTTTACGACGACCCGCAAACAAGCAAGCTCCTGATCATGGTGACCGATGGTGAAGACCACGGCGAAGGCAGCCAGGAAGCTGCCCGCGAAGCCAAAGAGAAAGGTATCAAGATCATAACCATCGGTGTGGGTACCGAGAAAGGCGGTCCAATCCCGCTGAAGCGCAACGGCGTTGTTCAGGGTTATAAAAAAGACCAGAACGGCGAAACCGTGATTACGAAAATGTATCCTGCGGAACTGAAAACTATTGCACAGGCCACCAAAGGCGGCTATGTGTATGGAGGCAGTACACGGGAAGTTTCGGATTACATCAAGAACGCGCTGGAAAATATCGAGAAAACGGAGTTCGAATCAAAACAGGTGGCTACCTACGAAAGCCAGTTCCAGTGGTTTTTGGGTGCCGCACTCCTATTGTTGCTCCTTGATATTTTCGTGCTTGAAAGACGTACAGCCTGGATACGGAGGCTCAACCTGTTTAATGAAAAAGAATCATGAGAGAACGCATCATCCTACTATTGCTTTTGTTTTCGGCCCTTGCTTTTTCGCAGGAAAAAGACAAGGCCCTGCCCGAAGGCAATGAAAAGTTTGTAAGTAAAGATTATCGGGAGGCTGAAGCCGATTATCGGATATCTGCGTCACGGACAGGAAGCGGTGTATCATCCTATAACCTCGGCAACGCCATATACCGGCAAAAGCAGGCTTCTGAGGCCGCGTTCGCCTATGCACGGTCGATAGAAATGGCAAAGACCAAACAGCAAAAGCACATGGCCTACCACAACCTCGGCAACAGCCTTATGAGAGAGAAAAATTACCAGGGTGCAGTAGAAGCCTATAAAAATGCGCTGCGTAATAACCCCATGGATGAGCAGACACGCTATAACTTTGCTCTGGCCAAACAATTCCTGAAAGACAATCCACCACCACCGCCGCAAAAGCAGCCGAAAGACAAGGATAAAGATAAGAAAGACAATAAGAGCCAGGATCCGAAGGATAAGAATGAGGGCAGCAATGGCAACGACCAGAAAGACAAGAACGGCGGCAAGGGGGACAAGAAGGACCAAGGGGAGAATGGCGAAGATAAAAAGGATAAGTCCGGCGGGCAAGACCAGAAAGACAAAGGCGGGCAGGACAACAAAGGGAAGGATAACCCTGCCGGCGCAAGCCCGAGCAAGCAGCGTATGGATAACCTGCTCGATGCCATGAATAACGAAGAAAAGAAAATACAGGATAAGATCAATGCGCAAAAAGCGCAGGGCCAGCCAAAAAGGCCGGAAAAAGACTGGTAACATTTTGCGGGACAGCCGTACTAATTGTTAACTCAGTAAACGAAGGAAAAATGAAAAAGTACCTCATCATACTTTTACTGACACTGCAGGGCGCTTTCGCCCAGGTAGAATTTAAGGCGGTACCCAGCAAGACATCGCTGGGCATCAATGAAAAGCTGCGCGTGGAGTTTACCATGAGCGCAGACGGGGATAATTTCAATCCGCCGAATTTTCAGGGCTTCAAGGTTTCCGGGCCCAGCCAGATGATCAGCAACTCGTGGATAAACGGCAAGCACAGTTTTAGCAAGGCTTACACTTACGTTCTAACGCCCACAGCCAAGGGAACATTTACCGTTGGCCAGGCTACGGTAGATATAGATGGCAAAACGTACAAGACTTCGCCTTTTAAGGTAACGGTGGGCAATGCGGTGGCACAACCACAGCAAAACAACAGTTACAATCCGTATAATCCTTACGATCCTTTCGCGCAGCAAGAGCAGCAGGCGCCTCCCAAAGGCGACGGTGTGCACCTTGTTGCAGAAATATCTAAGACAAATCCGTACGTAAACGAACCGGTAACCGCGGTATACAAACTCTATGTGAGCCCGACCACCAGCGTTACTAATTTCCGCGAAACCGCAAGCCCCAAGTATAACGACTTCTGGAGCCAGAGCATCGACATCAAGAATCTGGTCGTACAGCAGGGCCAGTATGAGGGCCAGACGTATCGTTATGTAGTGCTGCGTAAAACGGTGCTGTATCCGCAAAAAAGCGGCAGGCTGGAAATTGAGCCGCTTTCACTAAACATTGAAATGGAGGCTCCAACCGGCAGGCATGACTTTTTTGGCCGTGCTGAATATGCGCCGTCGAGTAAAGTGGTTTCAGCCGGAAAGAAATTCATCAATGTAAAACCGTTGCCTGAAGCCGGCAAACCGTCAGACTTTACCGGTGCTGTGGGCGACCTGACCTTTAAGGTTACTCCAAGCAAAACAAGCCTGAAAACAGGGGAATCACTTCAGCTTACCGTATCAGTTGCTGGCAAGGGCAACCTGAAGCTGTTCACACTGCCTAAGCCACAAGTGCCTGCTGCACTCGAAATGTACGATCCTGAGCATAAGGAAAACGTAACTACACCGCTTACCGGAATGGAAGGTTCAATTTCGGACACCTATACGATCGTGCCTTCTACTAAAGGAAAATATCCCATTAAGGGCATGAGCTTCTCGTATTTCAATCCCGCGACCGGGAAATACAAAACTATCACAACAGACGACATTATGTTGAATGTTCAGCAGGGCGCCGGGCAGCCGGCGGGTGAGGCTACTGCAATGGCTAAAGATGACAGTAAGATAACAGAATCGTTCGGATTCATAGCGCTGGAAACAAAGCTGCAACCCATGGATAAAGCGCCATTCTTCGGCTCCGCTCTGTTCTACGCTCTTATAGCTGCACCTTTCCTGATGATCCCGTTGATTATTGCGTTCCGCCGGAAAAAAGAGGCAATGGACCGTGACGTGGTTGGCAACAGGATGCGCCAGAGCAATAAACTCGCACGCAAATATCTGGGCGATGCGAAAAAGCAATTGGGCAACAAAGAGCCGTTCTATATTGCATTGGAGCGGGCGCTGCATAACTTCCTGAAAGCCAAACTCAATATAGAAACGTCGGAAATGAGCAAGGAGCGGATACAGGAATTACTGCTTTCGCGAAATGCCAGGCAGGAAACAGTTGATGACTTTATAGCATTGATGAACAGCTGCGAATTTGCCCGATATGCACCGTCATCGGATTCGGCGATGCAGAAAGATTATGACACGGCGGTAAATGTGATAACGGCATTGGAAAAGCAGATGTAATTATTGAAACACAAGGCAACATTACTGGGGGCAAAACCACAAGGGGCACAAGGTCACACAAAGTACACTAAATCTAGCACCGAACGCCTTGTGAACATTGTGGTTCTTAGTGAACTTTGTGGTTAAACATAACCGATGACAGAAAACGAAATAGCTAAAATTGTGTTCAATGCTTCGCTAAAGGTTCACCAGGCCTTAGGCCCAGGGCTGCTTGAAAGTGCTTATTGCGAATGTCTATGTTACGAACTTTGGAAAGCAGGACTTTATATTGAGAAGCAAAAGCCACTTCCATTGATTTATGAAGAAGTGAAGTTAGACATTGGTTATCGGCTTGATATAATGGTCGAAGGAAAGTTTATAATAGAAGTCAAAGCTGTTGACGAATTAAATGATGTTCATCTAGCGCAGCTACTTACATACTTAAAGCTGTCAGGTTGCAAACTTGGACTGCTTATAAATTTCAACACGCTTTTAATTAAAAACGGAATTAGACGAGTAATAAACGGTGTTCTTTAATATGAAAAATCTAATCTATATACTAACACTTTTATCGCAGGTTGCGTTTGCTCAGTCAAAGTTTGCGCAAGCAAATGACCTGTACCGTAAAGGTACCTATACAGAGGCCGCAACTGCCTACGAAGCGATACTCGCAGAGAAAAAAGAGTCGCCCGAATTGTACTACAATCTTGGCAACGCGTATTATAAACTGGATAAGGTAGCGCCGGCCATCTATAATTACGAAAAGGCGTTGCTGTTAAATCCCAATTATCGCGATGCCAAGGTAAACCTTGCCTATGCGAATAAAATGACCGCAGATCACATTAAGCCCGCACCAAAGGCAGGATTTGGACAGTTCCTAAACCGGTTTACCAGCTCTTATCATTATGATTCGTGGGCATGGGGCGCCGTTGCCTGCGCTTTCCTGTTCCTGGGCGGATTTGTAGGGTATTATTTTTCGGCAACAACGTTACTCAAAAGGATCTTTTTCGGAAGCATGATGGTAATGCTCGCAGGAATCGTACTCAGTATATTTGCTGCCGTATATATAGGGGCGTCGCAATCAGCACAGCACCCTGCCATTGTTTTCGACGAAGTGATCTCTGTAAAAGCGGAACCCAATGCGAATGCAGATGATGCCTTCCTACTGCATGAAGGCACCAGGGTAAATGTGCTTGATAAGCTTGACAACTGGAAGAAAATACAATTAGCAGACGATACCCAGGGATGGATTCCCGCAAAGGCAATAAGGGAGTTGAATCCGTAAAATAGCTATCTTTACCTTACCAATACCAACCACCATGAAGAAACTTACCCTATTGGCCGCAGTGCTTTTCGGCATCGGCGCACAGGCACAAAATAAGAACGAAGTTAAAGTCAATATCCTGAATACCATCATGCGGGCTTCGGTAGAGGTCGGCTATGAGCGGTTCATTGATACGGGGCAATCAGTAGGCGTGGAGGTTTTTATCAACGACCGTTTTTCTTACTACGAAGAGAAAGGCGATAAGAAATTCAACACCAGCAGTGTGGCGCTATCGTATAACTTTTACCTGCTAAACGAAGGCGGTTCGGGTTATTACTTCTCCCCTTTCTTTAAATACCGCTTTGGCGACCATGAAGAGATCAAAGATGGCATCAAGGTTACTACCGATATGAACGCTGCTGTTGTGGGCCTTGGCGTGGGTTATAAGTGGGTGCTGCGCGACCAGTTTACCATTTCTCCGTATGTGAACATTGGCCGCAACTTCAGTACCGAAGTAAACGACCGGTTTGCTGCCGTAGAAGTAAATGCCGGCCTGGGCATTGGGTACCGTTTCTAACTTCCTGAACGACTGTTATTTTTAGGTTAAAACGGCTACAAAAAATATAGCCGGAAAACTTTCTTTGTAACTTGGTAAGGCAAGAACCACTATCATGAGCCTTATCGAGGAGTACCACCGCGTGCGCAAATATACCGAAGCTATTACTGCTGTATTACAAACCGAAGATTTTGTAGCGCAGCCGGCTGCATTTGTGAGCCCGCCCAAATGGCACCTTGCACATACCACGTGGTTTTTTGAAGAGTTCATCCTTACCAAGCATCTGGAGGGCTATAAGCCATTCCATGCTGATTTCTCATTTCTCTTCAACAGCTATTACAACAACGTTGGAAAACGCGTGCTCCGGCACGAACGCGGGGCTATAACACGCCCCGGCATAAACGACGTAATGGAGTACCGCCGGTATGTAGATATGCACATGGACCTGCTCATGCAGCTTCAGAAAAAGGAAGTTGAGGGGTTGGTTCATCTTGGCATCAACCACGAACAACAGCACCAGGAATTGCTTTATACTGATATCAAATACATACTCGGCAGCAACCCTACCTATCCCGTTTATTCTGACGATAACAATTGGGAGCAGGATGAAGTTGCACCGGGCGACCCTATCATTATGCCTGAAGGCATCTATGAGATAGGGCACAGCGGCGATGCCTTTTGCTTTGATAACGAGTTGGGCAGGCATAAAGTTTTCCTGCATGAATATGAACTAAACGGCCGTTTGGCAACCAATGCCGAATACATAGAGTTTATGGCCGATGGCGGCTATACCAACTTCAACCTCTGGCTGGACGAAGGCTGGGCATGGGTGAAGGCTAATAACATTACCGGGCCAATGTACTGGCTTCAGGACGAACGAAAACATTTTACTCTTTCGGGCTTACAGGAGATCAATCCCAACGCTCCGGTAACACACATCAGCTATTACGAGGCGGCTGCATTTGCCGAATGGAAAGGCATGCGCCTGCCTACGGAGCAGGAATGGGAAGCGGCGTCCGTTCACTTTAATTGGGGCACCCGTTGGGAATGGACAGGCAGCGCTTACCTTCCCTACCCCGGCTTCCATCGCCCGGAGGGTGCTGTGGGCGAATACAACGGAAAATTTATGATCAGCCAGATGGTGCTTCGCGGGGCATCATGCGCAACGGCTGCGGGCCATAGCCGGCCTACTTACCGCAATTTCTTCTACCCGGGCGAACGCTGGCAATACACCGGCATCCGCCTTGCTAAAAAACAAATGCTATGAACACAACAACACTACTCACGCCTTTTGCCGAAGACATACTAACCGGATTGTCTGCAGATCAAAAACATATCCCTTCGAAATATTTTTATGACGACAATGGCAGCCGCATCTTTATGCAGATCATGAAAATGCCGGAATACTACCCTACCGCCTGCGAATTTGAAATACTTTCGCGGCAGTCGGCACACATACTTGAACAACTGCCTTTTACAGACGCATTCAATATTGTGGAACTGGGTTGCGGTGACGGCCTTAAAACCATCCAGCTGCTTACTGCTTTTACGGCTCATGATGCCAACTTCACTTACATCCCCGTTGATATTTCAGCGGAAGCCATAACAACCATTACTGCGAATGTCGGGAATGCCTTGCCCGGAATTGAAATGAAGCCGCAGATAGCCGATTATTTCTCGGTAATGGAAAAACTTGCAGAAGAAGGAAAACCTTGTCTTTACCTTTTCCTTGGCGGGAACATCGGAAACTATACTGCCGTTGAGGCAATGGAGTTACTTACCCGCCTGAACGCCAGTATGCAGAAAGGCGATATGCTGCTGATGGGCATCGACCTGCAAAAAAATCCGCGCACAATACAAAAAGCCTATGACGACCCGCATGGCATTACGCGCGCTTTTAACCTGAACCTGCTCCATCGCATCAATGCTGAACTGGACGCCGACATCAAGCCAGACCAGTTTGAGTTTTACTGCGACTACAGCCCCGCTACAGGTGAAGTGAACAGCTACCTTATAAGCCTGAAGCAGCAACATGTTCATAGCGTAACGCTGAACCATACGTTTACCTTTGAGAAAGATGAACTGGTTTGGACCGAGCTTTCAAAAAAATATACATCGGATGAAATAGAGGCACTGGCGATCAATACCGGCTTTACCGTTAAGCATAACTTTAAAGACTGTCGCCACTATTTTACCGACAGCCTCTGGATAAAATAAAAAAGCAGCCTCTAAGGGCTGCTTTCTGTTTTATATAATCAGTTAGACTACAAGTCAAATCGGATACCCTGTGCCAATGGCAATTCGGAGCCGTAGTTGATAGTGTTGGTCTGCCTGCGCATGTAAGCTTTCCATGAGTCGGAACCACTCTCGCGGCCGCCACCTGTTTCTTTTTCGCCACCAAACGCACCGCCGATCTCTGCACCTGAAGTACCAATGTTCACATTCGCAATTCCACAGTCAGAGCCTGCCTGAGAAAGGAACAGTTCCATCTCGCGCATGTTGTTGGTAAAGATTGAAGAGGATAGCCCTTGTGGCACGCCATTCTGCATATCAATAGCTTCCTGGATAGTACTGTACTTCATTACGTAAAGTATCGGGGCAAATGTTTCTTCCTGTACAATGTGGAAATGATTTTCGGCCTCGATGATGCACGGCTTCACATAGCAGCCGCTCTCGTAGCCTTCGCCTTCAACCACGCCGCCTTCAACAACGATTTTTCCACCTTCCTGCTTCGCTTTCTCTATTGCATTCAGGTAATCCTGTACGGCACCTTTATCAATAAGCGGGCCTACGTGGTTGTTGCTGTCTAACGGGTTGCCGATGCTCAGCTGGCCGTAAGCGCTCTTCAATACCTCAAGGGTTTTGTCATACACGCTTTCGTGAACGATCAGCCTGCGGGTTGTAGTACAACGCTGTCCGGCAGTACCTACCGCCCCAAATACAGCGCCTACAAGCACCATGTTGATATCGGCATGTTCTGATACAATGATGGCATTGTTACCACCCAGCTCAAGAATGGTTTTACCAAAACGCTCGGCCACAGTTTTTGATACGTGGCGGCCAATGCGCGTAGAACCTGTGAATGATACCAACGGAATACGCTTATCGTTATTGATAAGGTCACCGCTTTCGTTACCCACCACAAGGCAGCTTACACCTTCGGGCACGTTATTTCTCTCCAATACAGTTTTAATAATATTCTGGCAGGCTACAGCACAAAGCGGGGTTTTAGAGCTTGGCTTCCAGATGCAAACGTCGCCGCAAACCCAAGCTAGCATAGAGTTCCAGCTCCATACCGCTACCGGGAAGTTGAATGCCGAAATGATGCCTACAATACCCATTGGGTGCCATTGCTCGTACATGCGGTGCATCGGCCTTTCGCTGTGCATCGTAAGTCCGTACAGCTGGCGCGACAAGCCTACGGCAAAATCACAGATGTCTATCATTTCCTGAACCTCGCCAAGGCCTTCCTGAAGGCTTTTACCCATTTCATACGATACAAGCTGGCCCAATGGCTGCTTAAATTTGCGAAGCTCCTCACCCATCTGGCGAACGATTTCGCCACGCTTAGGTGCAGGCACCAGCCTCCATGCTTTAAAAGCTTCTTCGGCTTTGGCCATCGCGGCCTGGTAGTCTTCTTTTGTAGATGCTTTTACGCTCGCTATAAGTGAGCCGTCTACGGGTGAATAGGATTCTATCGTTTTACCGTTGGCAAAGCTGTTGCTTCCGGTAGATGTACCGTCGTTAAGGTCTTTGATACCCAATTGCGAAAGCGCTTCGCGAATACCAAACTGGTCTGTAAGTGTTGCCATTTTGTAACTATTATGCTAATTAATGTTATATCCTACAAATATAGGGAAAATTGGTAAAGTGGTGATTTTGGCAGTATTAATTCTGCTTTAATGCAAATTCCTCAAATTAGTTGCGCCATGCCCGCGTTTTACTGCAAAATATTAAAACAGCTTCTTTCTCCTGAACAGGTAAACGCTAATTGCCGAAATTACGAGTGACAGCAGCAGCACGATCCAAAGCCCATACGGATTATCCTGGAGGGAGTTGGGCACATTCATTCCGTAAACACTTGCAATAAACGTTGGGATCATCAGGATAATGGAAATACTGGTGAGCCGTTTCATGATCACGTTCAGGTTATTGGAGATCACCGAGGCGTAGGCATCCATCATGCCGGAAAGGATGTTGCTGTAAATGTTGGCGCTGTCCTGTGCCTGCTTAAGTTCGATATCTACATCTTCTACCAGGTCCGGGTCAAAATTAGGACTGTGTACTTTTAGGTTTTTAATGCGATAGAACAGCAGGTCATTCCCTTTCAACGAGGTGATGAAATACACCAGGCACTTTTCAAGTTGTAACAACGCCTGTAAGTCTTCATTTCGGATAGATTCTTCAAGACTGTCTTCGGCCACTTTAATGCGCTGGTTGATCTGCTTCAGGTATTTCTGGTACCACACGCTCGAAGAAAGCAACAGCTTTAAAACCAGGTCATAATCGCCTGAAACAGTGATTTGCTTGCGCTGGGTATAGGCGATGAAATCGGCAAGCATGTGGTTTTGTGCAAAGCAAAGCGACACAAATTTACCATGGCCAAACATCAGGCCTAAAGGGGCAGTGCTGTATGGCAGCTTGTCGTCCTGGGTGCGATAAGGAATGCGTACGATGATAAGCGTCCACCCGTTTTCGGTCTCGATGCGCGGGCGCTCGTCCATGTCCTCAATATCATTGAAGAATGCCTGCGGTATCTGCAGCTCGTTAAGCAGGTAATTTATTTCTGAAGGGGTTGGCTGTATAGCGCTCACCCAGATGCTTTGGGAGTGGCTCGCGGCAACTTCCAGCCCGTTGCCGTTTGTGTAGAATGTAATCATTGTAATGCAGTCCTTTTGGATAAGGACGTGCAGCGGCAATTCCTTATCCGGTTACTAAATGTTCTTTACTATCGGGATGCGAATCGTCCATGAATGAATTTATTTGCGGTGCAAAGGTAGCACCAAAAGTTTAGATATTATTTATTTCCGGTATATTTTGGATCGGCTTCCATTACGGTGCCACACTTTTTGCAGGTACGCAGGTCTTCCGAGTTATAAAAGTGGCGGTAATGCGGCAGGAAGTCCTGCTCTATATCGTGCAGCTCAAAATATACTTCGTATAGCTTATTGTTGCAATTGTCGCAATGCCAGAGCAGCCCATCGGTAAAGCCGCGGCCTGCCCTTTTTCTTTCCACTACAAGGCCTATCGAGTTTTCGCCCCGCACGGGGGAATGAGGCACCTTGCCCGGATGCAGGTACATATCACCGGCATTTAATTCCATTTCCTTACGCTCACCCTCGTCCTGAACAATCACTTTTATCGAACCTTCCAGCTGATAAAACAACTCTTCCGTTTCGTTAAAATGATAGTCTTTCCGGGCGTTGGGGCCGGCCACCACCATTACAATATAGTCATCTGATTCGCGATAGATGTTTTTATTACCCACCGGCGGCTTTAGCAGGTGGCGGTTTTCATCGATCCATTTGTTCAGGTTGAACGGTTTGGTAATAGCCATAAGTAATCAATTTGTGACCTAAAGATACAAAAATAAAGCCTCCAAAAAATGGGGCTTTTATTTTTGAGTTCAGGGTTCAAAGTTTAGAGTTATAAAAACCGAAACTTGAAACTTTAATTACATCTGCTTTATCAGGTAAACGTATACCGGAAAGTGGTCGCTATAGCCGGGCTCTGCGGGTGAGTTTCGCAAAGGATAGCCTTTGTACTGCCCGGTTTGCTGAGTCATAAAGGATTTATTGTAAATCCCGGCTCTCCAATAACGGAAGCTTGTAAAATCTTTACGGATAAGCGGCTCTGTCATGATCATCTGGTCAAAAATATCCCATGCATCGCGGTAGGCAAGCGTACCCATTCCGTCTTTTGCCATTTGCTCCATAGGGTTAAAAAGCCCGCCTTCTTTTACGTCTTCTCTATGGCCCTTCGCGCCGAGTACTTTTTTGATACTGTTGTTGTACGGCCCATCGTTAAGGTCGCCCATGGTAATCACCTTGGCGTTCGGATTAACTTTATACAGCGAATCAATTATCTTTTTGTTAAGCGCCGCTGCTGCCTCACGATAAGGGCTGCTCCGCTTCTCACCTCCGGCGCGCGACGGCCAGTGGTTCACGATAAAGCTTATTTCTTCGCCATCCAGAAGGCCGGTTACCAGCAACTGATCCCGGGTATAAATGCGCCCCGTATGGTCGGCAGCGGTCTTATCATCCGTTTTTTCCTCATTCTCTTCCTTTTTTGCCGGCTCGGTATTAGCGCTGATCATCAAGGTGTAGGCCTTATAGCTTGTCGGCTTAAAATATTTTTTCTGGTAAAGGAAGCCCGTATCTACCCCCCTTTTATCGGGTGAGTCGAAATGCACGATACCGTAATCTTTTCCAACAAGTTCCGGCTGTTTGATAAGATCTTCCAGTACGCGGCGGTTTTCAATTTCGGCTACGCCAAGCACTACAGGGCTGTTGGCGTTCTTGTCGCTGGTGCCCAATTGCGAAATAACACGGGCAAGATTATTCAGCTTTTGTTTGTACTTTGCAAGGGTCCAGTGCGATGCGCTGCTGGGCAGGTACTCTTCATCGTTGATCTTGGGGTCATTGATGGTGTCAAAGAGGTTCTCAAGGTTGTAGAACGCAATGGTGTGCACCTTGAATTTCTTTTCTTGTGCATTGGCGCTGAATATTGCAAACATCGCAAAAAACAGCACTGCAGTCTTTCTGATCATAAAAGGATATTAATTTAACGTGAAGTTTTATAACAATTCCGGTGCCAAAAGTAAATAATATTATTAAAAGATGTACATTTGCGCCCGTTAAGTTTTTTTTAACTTAATCGGCGTAAAGAATTAATTTATATTTATTTATGAAAAGAATTTTATTCAGTTTCTTATTCGTAATGCAAGTGGTTTGTGCCTGGGCACAGCAAACCGCCACGGTGCAGGGTAAGGTGGTAGATTCCAAAACCCAGCAGCCATTACAAAACGTTGTGGCCACTTTACAGAGCACAACCCAGACCGCGATTACCAATGCGGCAGGTGTTTTTGTGTTTGATGCAGTGCCCGCAGGCAACGAGGCGATCGTTGTTTCGAGCACCGGCTTTGTATCGCAGACATTCAGTATTCAGGTAGTTGCCGGGCAACCGCTTGACCTTGGGGTTGTGATACTCGAAGAAGACATTACGTCTGAACAGCAGCTGAGCCTTATTACCCTGACAGAGAACGACCTGGGTGACGACAACAGCGGTTCTGAAAACACCGCAGGCCTTCTTCAGGCATCACGCGATGTATTCCAGCAGACAGCTGCCTTCAACTGGGGCCAGGCGCGTTTCAGGATACGTGGCCTTGACAACGCTTACGGCGTAACCATGATCAACGGTATCCCGATGAACAAGCTTTACGACGGCAGGCCAAACTGGAGCAACTGGGGTGGCCTTAATGACGCGACCCGGAATCAGGAATTCACCATGGGTTCTGCACCTTCAGATTATACCTTCGGAAGCCTTCTGGGAACACAGGAAATCAATACCCGCGCTTCAATCTACAGGCCGGGCACAAGGGTATCGTTTGCAGGTACCAATACCAACTACAGCTGGAGGGCTATGGCTACACATGCTTCCGGGCTTGATGCCAATGGATTTGCTTATGTAATCTCTGCCTCAAGGCGTTTTGCACAGGAAGGTTATTTTGAAGGCACTGACTACAGCGCCAACTCTTTCTTTGCAAGCCTTGAAAAACGTTTCGGCCGTAACCACAGCCTTAACTTTACCAGTATCTACGCGCAAAACAGCAGGGGAAAAAACTCCCCTAACACACAAGAGGTAACCAATCTTCTTGGCGAAAAATACAACTCCTACTGGGGATGGCAGGATGGCAAGAAAAGGAACTCTCGCGACAAAGATGTAGAGGAGCCTATCTTTATCCTTAGCCACTACTGGAAGATCAACCCAAAAATCAACCTGAACACTAACGTTTCTTACCAGTTTGGTTCGATCGGAAACACCAGGATAGACTATCAGGGAACACCAAACCCGGACCCTACTTACTACAGAAACCTGCCAAGCTATTACACTTCGCAGTACCTGAACGACCAGACCCTTGCACCTGACAGTGCTTATATGCCGGGCGGTATAGGAGGACTTTATGTAGGTGATTCACCGCTTAACCAACAGCTGGCTGCAGAGCACCTTTCCTCTTTCCTTGCCAACCCGCAAGTAAACTGGAACCAGATGTATCTTGCTAATACACGCGCTGTTACCGATGCTGCGGGCAATGAGATAGGCCGTGAGGCTGCGCAGGCTAAATATGTATTATACGAAGACAGGACAGATGACAAGACCTGGACTGCAAACTCTATCCTCCATGCACAGCTTAGCGACAACATTACCATGAATGGTGGCGCTACCTTCAGGAGGGTAAAATCGCACAACTTCCAAAATCTTCTGGATCTTCTTGGTGGTGCTTACTTCAAAGACATTGATAACTTCTACCAGGGCAACCAGAGCCAGTCTGACCTTAACAACCCGGGCAGGCTTGTAGGCGAAGGCGACACGTACGGCTACAACTACAACATGCTGGCTGACCGTTATGACGGTTTCACGCAGTTCAAGTTCAATTACAGCAAGTTTGATTTCTACGTTTCTCAAAGCTTCTCAAGATCTGAGTACCAGCGCGAAGGACTTTACAGGAACGGTATCTATGCCAACAACTCTTTCGGCAAAAGCCAGAAAGTAGTGTTTGAAAACTTCGGCTTTAAAGGCGGCCTTACCTACAAGCTTACAGGAAGGCACATGTTCAGCGTGAACGGCCTTTTCATGACGATGGCCCCAACGCTAAGGAACACCTTCCCTAACGCAAGGTTAAACAACTATGTAGTAGATGGTATCTCGAGCGAGCGTATTGCCGGTGCGGATGCAAGTTACATCATCAGGGCTCCGAAAATTAAAGCACGCCTTACAGGTTTCTACTCTAAGATCATGAACTCTACCGAAACCTCATTCTTCTTTGGTGAAGGTATCTTTGAAGGAGAGTCTTCTGACGCGAATGCTTTCGTAGCAGAAACGGTTACCAACATCGACAAGAAACAGATGGGTGTAGAATTGGGTATCGAGTACAATCTTACCTCTACAATTAAAGTTACCGGTGCGGCTACTTACGGACAATATACGTATGACAACAACCCTAACGTAACGATCAATAACGATGCGTACGCCGATTTCCTTGATGCAAACGGTAATGCGGTGGCAAGCGGGCCTATCGTAAACTTTGGCCCTGCGTCGCTTAAAAACTACAAGCTTCCGGGTATGCCGCAACAGGCTTACTCACTGGCTATCGAGTACCGCGACCCACACTACTGGTGGATTGGCACCAATGCTAACTACCTGGCAAGCAATTATATGGATATTTCTGCGTTACTACGTACAGAGAACTTCTTCCAGAACTCTGAAGACCTTAGCAACTTCC
Source organism: Flavobacteriaceae bacterium (assembly GCA_021151665.1). Taxonomy (GTDB): domain Bacteria; phylum Bacteroidota; class Bacteroidia; order Flavobacteriales; family Flavobacteriaceae; genus Flavobacterium. The sequence continues at coordinate 4,469 of JAGKWW010000002.1, read as the reverse complement.
CTTATCCCGAAGCGACAGAAGAAAGGGCAAGGCAACTGCTTAAGCAGGAAAAATTCAATGATTTCTTCCTGGTAAACCTTCAGGGTGGTAAATCATGGAGGATAGGCAAGAGCACCCTTGGTTTCTTTGCGAGCGTGTACAACATTTTCGACCAGTCTTATAAAACCGGCGGATTTGAGCAGGCAAGGAACGCTAACTACCGCCAGCTTAACCAGGACGTATCAAGCGGAACGCCTTCGTTTGCCCCTAAGTATTTCTATGGCTACGGCCGCAACTATTTTGTGAACGTTTATATCAATTTCTAAAACAAAAAAAATCTATACTATGAAAACCCAGATTTACAAATCATCGTTTTTAGCGTTGGCTATTGCAGCCGCTGCGCTAACCGGGTGTGTGAATGATGACGATTACAGCGTTCCGGTGAACAGCCTGGCCTGTACTGAGCCTTCTTACACAGTGAATATGACTCCGCAGATGGTTCCTGCGTCTACAGTGGTTGCCGCTTATGAAGATTCTCCAGCCAACGGCGCCGATGTAATAGAAGCTTATGTAACGTCAAGTGACGAAGGCGGAAACTTCTTTAAATCGATCTCTTTCCAGACACTAAACGGTTCATTCGGTTTCAGCGTTCCTGTAGATGCAAACTCTACTTTCATTAACTTTGAGCCGGGCCGTAAAGTTTATATTACCCTTGCAGGTTCTTACACCGACATTTACAACGGATCGCTAAGGATTGGTGCTATCTATGTAAACCCTTCTAACGGAAGTGCACAGGTAGGACGCGTTCCTGATACTCAGATTACCAACCTGCTGCACCGTTCTTGTACTGTGGTAGATGAGGAGCAACTGGTTAGGCACATGACCCTTACTCAGGCGAAGAATGACGCAAACCTGAATACGCTTATAGAAATTGACAACGTACAGTTTGCTGATAATGCTATCACTACAAACTATTATGACTCTGCACTTGATCTTGGTGGCGCTACCAACCATAACCTTGTAGATGCTGATGGTAATACGATCATATTCAGGACCAGCTCTTACGCAAACTTTGCTGGAAGTCCGGTAGCTCCAGGAAACGGAAGCGTACGTGGAGTACTTACCAAATTTGGAAGCGATTACCAATTCATGGCCAGGACAGAAGACGATGTGAAACTGAACAACCCAAGGCTTGTACCGGCTTTCTTCGAAACTTTCTCTGCTACAACATGGCCAAACTGGGTTAAGTACAGCGTAACAGGAACACAAACATGGCAGCTTGACACGGCTAATGGCGACCCAGCTCCATCTGCTAAAATGTCGGGTTACCAAAATGGTAACTTTGCAAATGAAGACTGGCTGATCTCGCCTGCTATCGATCTTACAGGAAAAACTTCTGCTACCCTTTCATTCAGGAATACATCAAGGTTTGCCGGTGATCTGATAAAAGTATATATCTCAACAAACTATACAACCGGAGCACCTTCAACAGCAACATGGACAGATATAACATCAATGGTTAACCTGGACCTTACAGAAGAGGGATACGTTTTTGTATCTTCAGGCTCTGTGATGGTAAATGAGCTTGCTGGAAGCAACAATGCCCGTGTAGCGTTTAAATACACTTCTACAACTGCTGCTGCCCGTACATGGGAAATTGACAACGTAAAAGTTGTAGCGCAATAATCATTGCATTATCTTATAAATAAAAACGGGGCAGTGCCCCGTTTTTTTTATGCTTGTAATTACCGTTATTCTTTTTCCTCGGCGTTGTTTTCCTTGTAATCAGGATAAAGGAAATTGTTATACGGGAACCGGGTGATGTGTATCTGGCGAACCGCTTCATAAACCTTTTCCCTGAACTCTTCAAAATTCTCCTTGTTGGTGGCCGAGATAAACAAGGCGTTCTTCTCCCCTACATTGTGCATCCACGTAGCTTTCCACTCTTCGAGTGTATTATGCTTCGGCGTTTTCTCTGTAAACAGGTCGTCAGCATCTATAGTCTGCGGGCGATAGGCATCGATTTTATTAAACACCATGATAGTCGGTTTTTCAATACTCCCGATATCCTGAAGGATCTGGTTTACCGAAGCGATGTGGTCTTCAAAATCAGCGTGCGAAATATCCACAACATGCAGCAGCAGGTCGGCCTCACGAACTTCATCCAGCGTACTTTTAAATGACTCAACCAATTGGGTTGGGAGCTTGCGTATGAACCCTACGGTGTCCGATAGCAGGAAAGGGAGGTTTTTGATCACTACTTTTCGTACTGTAGTATCAAGAGTAGCAAAAAGCTTATTCTCTACAAATACTTCACTCTTACTGATTACATTCATAAGGGTCGACTTACCCACATTGGTATATCCTACAAGGGCTACGCGCACCATAGCACCGCGGTTGCCCCGCTGCACCGACATTTGTTTGTCTATCGTGCGTATCTTTTCTTTAAGTAGCGCAATACGGTCGCGCACAATGCGGCGGTCGGTTTCAATTTCAGTTTCACCGGGGCCACGCATCCCTATACCACCTCTTTGTCTTTCAAGGTGGGTCCACATACCGGTAAGGCGTGGTAGCAGGTATTGGTACTGTGCCAGCTCTACCTGTGTGCGGGCATAGGACGTTTCGGCACGCTGGGCAAAAATATCCAGGATAAGGTTAGTACGGTCCAGCACCTTCACTTCCAGCTCGCGCTGAAGGTTTTTTTGCTGCGCGGGAGTAAGCTCGTCGTCAAAAATTACGGTCTTAACATCATTTTCATTAACAAAAAGCTTGATCTCCTCGATCTTTCCGGTTCCCAAAAAGGTCTTGGGATTAGGCCGGTCCAGCCTCTGGGAAAAGCGCCTGATCACTTCCCCTCCTGCAGTATATGTTAGAAACTCCAATTCATCAAGGTACTCTGCCAGCTTTTCCTCATTTTGTGATTGGGTTATGATGCCCGCAATTACCGTTTTTTCAAATTCAATTTTTTCTTTCTCGAGCATGTCAGATGTTTTAATTTCCCAAAAATACAAAATAAAAACTGCCCATTTTACGCAATAAAAGTGCCTCTACATGTCTTTTTTCTGTTAATTTTTAAATGGATGTTAACTATGTTTTATATTTTTTTAAATTTGAAGATTAAATTTTTACCGTAAACTATAAATTCTATGAAAAAAATTACTCTGATGTTTTTCATGGTGTTGTCTTCGCTGAGCGCTTTTGCTCAGTTGCCCCTCGAAAGTTTTGAGGGGGCCTTCCCTCCTACGGGATGGGGAGTTTATGACAACGGCATAGGAACAAATGTGAGCTGGGCGAAAAGCAACGGTTCTACCGCCCAGCCGGCACACACCGGGACGTATGCAGCGTACCTGAACCGCGAGAATGTGCCGACCGGCCTGCCGGAAGACTGGCTCATTACCCCACAGTTTAACGTACCTGTGAATGCACAGGTAAAATTCTGGTCACGCCTCACACAGGGTGGCGACCAGGGAAGTATCTACCAGCTGAGGCTTTCCCTCAATGCAACACAGGCAGCCCTTGGCAACTACACAGTAATCAAGCAATGGTCTGAAAGTGAGATCAACCTTTCGCAGACAGAATATGCTCCTATTACGGTAGATATCCCTACCAGCGTAGCTGCAGTAGGCAGCCAGGCCTATGTAGCGTTTGTAATGCTGGCCGATAATGGCGACCGTTGGCTGGTTGATGATGTACAGGTAGTATCAAAATGCCTTGACCCTACTAGCCTTATAACCAGCAACCCTACCCTTGACGGGGCTACCCTCAGCTGGGGCAACCCAAGCGGCGCCACCAAGTTTGAGATCGAAATTATACTGGCTAGTGCGGCGCCAACGGGCACGGGCACGGTATTTACCAGTGCCACACCCTCGTATACCGCCACAGGGCTTCAGCCTGATACCGACTACCGGTATTATGTGCGGGCTTACTGTACCGATAGTAATGTGAGCAACTGGGTAGGCCCTTACCCTTTTGGCACCCTCGCCCCTGGGGCAACCTGCCAGGCACCAAAATTTATTACATCGCTTCCTTACTCGACCACAGATAATACATCCAACTACGGCGATGATTATAACGGCGCACCCGGAACTTCAGGCTGTGGTACAACAGGCAGCTTCCTGAACGGCGATGATGTATTCTACTCGTACACAGCAACCTTTACCGGCAATATCAGCATCAGCATGACCGGCAACGGCGCCAACTCCGGTATGTTTGTTTACACCAGCTGTGCCAACGTTGGCTCGAGCTGCGCCGCAGGTGGAACCGGTAGTGCTACTACACCGGTAAACATCCCAAGCTTTGCCGTTACAAGTGGGCAGACGTATTATATTGCGATATCTACCTCGGGTACCACACAAAGCACACCGTATACCCTTATTGTACAACAGGTAAACTGTGCCCAGCCGGTAGGCCAGGCCACCACAAACGTTACAGCAACATCGGCAAACCTGAACTGGACCAACCCAAGCAGCGCTACGGCGTGGCAGGTGGTT
>JAGKWW010000043.1 GCA_021151665.1 Flavobacteriaceae bacterium | reverse complement strand
CAATAAATAGCATTTTTGCATCTCTATTTATTCTGGTTACCGTTTACAGTTGCGATGATATTTTAGAAAAAGATATCTCAGATTCGGTAGTTTCAATTCAGTACCCGCAACCGGGCCAGCAAATAGAGAGCAATGTAGCCAATTTTCAATGGAGCGAGATAAATGGTGCAGATAACTATCGGGTACAGGTATATGGCACCTCGCAAAATATGGTTGTAGATTCGTTGGTGAGCCAAAACAGGTTCACCTGTAGCCTTAGCCCCGGCACATATCAGTGGCGGGTACGTGGCGAAAATTTTGCTTATGAGACAGCATATACTTTCCCTGCCACATTTACGATGATACAAACCGATAACCTGACAAACCAGCAGGTACAGCTTTTAACCCCGGCTAATGGCTTGTATACTTCCGGAACTTCATTTTCATATTCATGGGAACCCGTTGCTGCGGCACAAAGTTATAATTTCCAGCTTGTTAAGGCGGGGGCAATTGTTCATTCGCAAAACAGCATTACGGGCAGTTCCTATACGCCGTCCGGAATTACTATGGATGATGCCCAGTATACCTGGAAAGTTAAGGCTGTAAACGCGACCACCGAAACAGCATTTACAACCCGTACGTTTTATGTAGACCGAGTTGCCCCAAATCAGGCGTCGCTTGTTTCACCTGCCAACAATGCTACTTATAATGACGGCGCTGAAGTTGCTTTTGAATGGGAGGCACCGGCCGAAAACGGGACCGTTAACTCGCCGCTTTCGTATACCTTCCAGCTTTCTTCAACCCAGAACTTTTCTACAGTAATGCATACAGCAACGCGTGCAACAGCCGATTACCAGTACACATTTGCAACCGCAGGAACTTATTACTGGCGTGTAAAAGCTACCGACCAGGCTGGTAATGCGGGGAGCTTTACATCCGCTTATAAAATTGTGATACAGTGATGAAAAAGAAACTGAATTTTTTGCTGATACTTGCAGTACTCGGGCTGTGGGGCACCGCCGGCTACCGGTTTATTAAAAACAACCTACCGGCGGATAGAAACGTATCGGAACAGGATATAAATGCAAAGCCTCTATCATTGCTTGTGAAACGTGATACATTTGAGCTTCGGCTCCCTGAGCGGGATCCGTTCATGGGGAAGCTAATCGGACAACGGAAACCCCAAGTCCCGTCTACTCCGTCGGTTCGTCGTACCGTAACTACCAAAAAGACTCCGACAGACTTGCCTGACCAAAGTATAGCCTGGCCGGAGATTACTTATTTTGGAAATATAAAAGCTGCAACAACCGAGATGGCTGTTGTAAAAATAGCGGGTAAAATGTACAGGCTGCATTGCGGAGAGCAGGCTTCCGGAATTCTTTTGAAAAACATAACTACTGATAAAATTGAAGTAGTTTATAATAAAGAAGCCAGAGATTTTAGACTGGAGAGAAACTATCCTAAAACCCCATAAGTATAGAAAAGCTCGATTAGCGCACCTACAAGAATTTCTACAGATGGGAAAAACGAACTTTGTAAATGTATTTAGTTACATACTCGTTTCAGAATCTTTGCCTTAATTATTTTTGAAGCTATCTAAACCTGATTCAATGTTTTCTATAATTTCCAATGCTAAAACATCAGGATCTGGTAGGTTATCAAGATCAGCTAAAGACTTATCTTTTAGCCATGTTATATCAAGTGAAGTTTTGTCTCTTGCTATAAAGTCTTCATATGTAAATTTTCTCCAACGTCCCTCTGGGTTTAAATCACTATATGATTCTTCCCTCTTGTGAATATTTCCTGGCTTGTAACAGTCAATGAAATCTTTTAAATCTTCAAGCTTTAAAGGGTTCTTCTTTAGGGTATGGTGAATATTTGTCCTGTAATCATAAATCCAAGTTTCTTTAGTCCAAAGATCTTTACTAGAGGGGCGATCGGATGCCTGAAAATAGTTGTCCAATACCTGCTTAAATACAGGATGTATTGTCCGCAGCCGCAAATAAGGTCATGCTCGATCTTAATTTAAAATCATCGGGCGTACCTAATATTTCTGTAGCCGTTTTGTTTTCTATCGCTAACAGCGCTTCTGAAATTCAATAAGATGCCTGCCTAATACGGGATGGGCCAAATAGCTTTCAGCTTCCCCCAAACTTGCAATGCCGTAAAAATCGGCAGTACTGCTTTTGCCAAGGCCCCTTGAGTTGCGGGAATATAAACCACATCCGATGGGTTTGCTTTTGACCTTTCCTGATTTCGGAAAGGGCATTCAGGTAGACCTGGTTCTGAGCGTCCAGGAAACGGGTTAGCTTGTACTCGTCCTCCATAATTATTTTGGCTATGCGAATGTAGTATTTTTATGAGACGCTATGTTTTTAAAGGTAGTTAAACTATAGATTTTACCTGCCGGAAGGTCAGGTTTATCCGCGGCAACATCGATTTCGAGGATTTCGGTATATGATGCTCCCAATAGCTATTCATTGTGCCGTGCATGAGCAGCAATGTTCCATGGTGCAGCGGTATTTCCAGTTGCGGTACTGCCTTATCGACCTTGTGGCGCAGGCGGAATGGCCTGGTCTGCCCGAAGGTTACCGAGGCAATGTTGGGATTTTGGCCGATGAGGTGTTCCTTATCCGAATGCCTGGCAACGCTGTCATTGCCGTTGCGGTAAAGGTTGAGCAGTACGGCATTGAATTCCATGCCTGTCTCCAATTCGACTGTGTGCTTTAGCTCCAATAGCCCGGGAGTCCATGCCAGTGCGCTTTCACCTGCCTCTTCAGCCGCGCCGTACCAAGCAATCATCCGCGGGGCGGTAACGATTTTGTCGTACATCGGCATCCGGTATTCCCGCCAGGGCGTAGCTTCGAGCAAGAGCTCATAATACCGGTCTGCCTCTGTTTTTTTTTTGGAAAATAAAACCCTCATAGAGCATAAGTCCCAGATCCGGCAGGCCAAAATCTTTTTTGGTACTGCCCACCCGCGGTAAACAAATCGCTGTCGTTAAATAGTAACATTTCTTCTCTATCATACATTAATCCATATTAATTCTGATTACCTGAAATTGCGGCCCTTATGAAATATCTCCTCAGGGTGCTTCTCATCGGAACGGGACAGGGTGGAGACTGCGGATTCGGGATTTGGCGTATCAGCCATATCGCGTAGCAGCGAAGAGAGGTTGTAGCAGGAATTTGCAATCACGTGGATAACCTCACCTTCGATCTGTACCTTGCCCTGTACCATAAGCAACCGGGCCTGCACAATATCCCTGCGGTATTTCTCAAATACCGTTCCCCAAACCACCAGGTTTGCAAATCCGGTCTCATCCTCAATCGTTACAAAAATCACGCCTTTTGCTGTCCCTGGCCTTTGCCTGACCGTGATCAGGCCGGCGACGGCCACCGAATCCCCGTTGGCCATTTTAGCTAAGCCGGCTGTGGGAATTACACGGAAACCATCAAGCTGCCTGCGGACAAAACTTACTGGGTGCGCCTTAACGGAAAGGCCTGTAGCAGCATAATCCTCAATCACGTGCTCGGCATCGGAGAGCAATGGCAACTCCAGCTGGCCTTCGTTTACGCTTTCAGAAGGCTGGCCCTCAAACATGCCTACAGGGCTGTCCGATAAGGAGGACACCTCCCATAGCGCCTGCCTTCTGTCAAGCCCTATGGACCGGAATGCATCCGCATCGGCAAGTTTCTCAAGCACAGAAAGGGACATTCCGGCATTAAGCAGTGAATGCACATACTGAAAAGGTTTATTCCTTGCGGCCATTAGCAATTGGACCTCTTCAGCAGGCAAGCCTTTTACCTGGCGAAAGCCTAAGCGAATGGCGAAATACTTGCCCGACATTTCTTCCAGCGCATTGTCCCACGCAGAATGATTGATATCCACCGGCCGCACCTCAACACTATGCTTGCGGGCGTCTATTACAATCTGGGCAGGCTGGTAAAAGCCCATTGGCATGCTGTTAAGCAATGCTGATGCAAATACATCCGGATAATAGCACTTGATGTAGGACGAAACATACACCAGTAAGGCAAAGCTTGCCGCATGGCTCTCAGGAAATCCATAGGAGCCGAACCCCTCAAGCTGTCGAAATACGCGTTTTGCAAATTCTTCAGGATAGCCTTTGGCTACCATGCCTGCCACAAGCTTTATTTCCCAGTCGCTCACCTTGCCTTTGGCCTTGAAGGTAGCCATGCTGCGGCGCAGGCCATCGGCCTCGGCAGGAGTAAAGCCTGCCGCCACAATAGCAATTTCCATTGCCTGTTCCTGGAACAGTGGTACCCCGAGCGTACGCCCTAAGATTTCACGCAGCTCTTCCGATGGGTATTCTACCGGGTCGATCCCATCACGCCGCCTGAGGTAGGGATGCACCATATCGCCCTGTATCGGTCCCGGGCGCACGATAGCCACCTCAATGACCAGGTCATAAAAACATTTAGGCTTAAGGCGCGGGAGCATTGACATCTGGGCGCGGCTCTCGATCTGGAAGACACCGAGGGTATCGGCATGGCTGATCATATCATATACCGCGGGGTCATCCTGCGGGATATTAGCCAGGGTATAGTGCTTCCCGTAATGCTGCCGACAAAGGTCAAACGCCTTGCGAATGCAGGTAAGCATCCCAAGGGCAAGCACATCCACTTTCAGGAAGCCCAGCGCCTCGATATCATCCTTATTCCACTCGATATTGATGCGGTCTTCCATACGGGCATTAAGTATCGGGCATAAGTCGGAAAGCCTGTCCTGCGTTATTACAAAGCCACCGGTATGCTGGCCCAGCTGCCTCGGGAAGCCCACAAATTCCCTCGTCATCTCAATGGTTTTCCTCAGGTGTGGGTCGCCAAGGTTAAAGCCCTCGGAGGTAATGTGGCTTTCCTCCAACTCGTCACGGAATTCGCGTATGGTATCTGCAAGCCGGTCTACGGCATCAGCCGATAATCCCATTGCCTTTGCCACATCACGGATAGCACCCCGCCAGTGCACCTGCGTTACAGTAGCCACGATAGCAGCCCTGTCCCGGCCATACCTGTCGTAAATGTACTGAATCACTTCCTCGCGGCGCTCGTGCTCAAAATCGACATCGATATCCGGCGGCTCATCGCGCGCATCGGACATGAACCGTGCAAAGAGCACCTTGAATTTGGAAGGATCGACAGAGGTAATCCCCAAGCAATAGCAAACCACCGAATTAGCAGCAGAACCGCGCCCCTGGCAGAGGATGTTACGGCTCCTGGCAAAACGCACAAAGTCATATACCGTCAAAAAATAAGAAGCATAGTTCTTCCGCTCCATAAATTCCAGCTCATACCTGATGGTCCCGGCGATCTTTTCCGGTATATTTCCATTGAATTTTTCGTCGGCTCCTTGCCAGGTAAGCATAACAAGTTCTTCCTGCGGCGTCCGCCCCCCGGAGGTAATCTCCTCCGGATATATGTATTTCAGGCTGTCTAGCGAGAACCGGCAAGCGTGGGCTATCTCCTGCGTGGTGGCAAGCGCCTGCGGGTATTGCCGGAACAGCCGCTGCATCTCATCTGCAGGCTTAAGGTAACGCTCGGCATTCTGGTACAGGCGGAACCCTGCCGTATGGATGGTACACTTCTCACGGATGCATGTAAGCACATCCTGCAACTGCCTTCGTTCCGGCACATGGTAATGCACGTCATTGGTAGCCACCAGTTGTACACCTATCGTTTCAGATAATTGCCAAAGCCGGTACATGCGCTTATTGTCGTTAGCATGGTAAGAGCGGCTGATACCCAGGTAAAGTGCTGTACCCAAGTTATCATGGTATTCACGGAGCGCAACCTTATAGCCGTCATCAAAATCAAATGCCTCGTTCAGCGAAAGCGGCGGCAGGGCAATGAACCGCATGCCTTCGGCATATTGGAATACGTCTGCCTTATACAGATGGCACTGGCCCTTTTCGGCGCGCAGGTTCCCTATGGAGAGCAAGCCGGACAGCCTTGCATAAGCATCCTTATCTACGGGATAGGCGAGCAGGGGCGGGCCGTCCAGCAGTTCCAGCCTACAGCCCACAATGAGCCGTATCCCTGCTTTCTTCGCAGCTACATGTGCCCTCACGATTCCTGCAAGGGTATTATGGTCAGCAACTGCAATCTCAGTATAACCCAACGCGGCGGCCTGTTCCACCAGCTCATGAGGATGCGAGCCCCCCCGCAGGAAGCTAAAGTTGCTCGTAACCTGTAATTCCGTATAACTCATGCGAAAAATCCGTGTATAAACCATTTGGGATGTTCCCCGTCATAAGGACCGGAACGGAACAGCCAGTATCGTGCGCCTTTTTCATCCTCAACACTGTAATAATCCCTGTAGAGGCCTTCGGAAACCCACCATTCCTGTTCGATACGTTCGGGCCCGTCGGCTTTTGCCACATTGTATAGCGTGCCTTTGTAACGGAAAAGTATTGGAGGGTAATCCGGCAGTACTGCCGTTACTTCAATCTTTTCCGGCCGCGATAGCAGGTGGATGGGGCGGGGGAGGTCGGTACGCCATTCCGCCGCAGGCTTCTCCCACAATGGCGAGGCCTGCTTTATCGACCGCTCGGGCCAATGGTGTTCGGCAGGAAGGTAACGGTTTACAGCACCGGGACCGATCTTTGCCGCTACCCGGTCCAGCATTTCCGCCACTTTCATGTCGTTTTGCGAGGAAGCGTTCCAAATGGCTGCCTGCTCATCGGTAAGGGGTTCTACCTTAGGGGTTTCCAGTACAAAAACCTCAAACCCTAATGCGGGTTCCAGCATAGCGATCTTATGCTCGAAGAGCTTGTATAAATGCTTTGTATTGCGTGAAGGATGCCCTGTACCGATTGTGATGTGCTGGATAGCACCATCTACCCGGAATGCCCTGAAAATGGCTTGGCGCAAACCAAGGCCTTCGGCTTCGAGGCGCAGGCACAACGTATTCAGTAGCTGCTGCAGGGCAATGGTTATGCCTGTGGCGGAAGCTATCGGTTCCATGCTTGAGAGACGTTCCTGATAAGGTTCGACAGGCTTTACCGGAACCAGCCAGTCCATTTCCTGTCCCAAAGCCTGCGCAACCCTTTTCGGCAATTCGGGGCCGAAGCGCCTGCGCAATACCGATGGGGGCATATCCATAAAATTGCCGATGTGCCTCATCCCCAGTTTTTTCAGACGTGCCAGTATGGAAGGATCCAATCGCAACGCAGCAGGGGATAGGCTTCGGATTGTGACACCCTGCTTACCGGGAGGAATAATAGCTTCAGTGCTGAACCGCGCCGCAGCCCATGCGGCTGCTATGGTATCTGCAATGCCTGTCTGTACCGTATATCCATAGGAGCCCAGCTTTGCCCTGATGTGCTGCAGGTACGCTTCTTCGCCGCCCCAAAGGTGAGCGCAGCCCGAAATATCCAACATCACGCCATCAGGCAGGTCAATCCCTGCAAAAGGCGTATACATGATGCACCATTCAGCCAGTGCCTGCAATAGCTTTTCTGCCCTGCCGGGTTCGGTCTCCAGCATTTTCAGTTCCGGAAAGATTGCTTTGCAGTCTGCAAGCACCATTCCTGTATAAATACCTTTTTTCGCAGCTGCGGCACTTACGGCATCAATGACCATCCTGCCGCGCTGGCGGAAAGCCAATACGAACGCCTGCCCTCGAAGTTCGGGATGCCTGCGGGCGACATAATCGGTAAGCAGGTACGGGAATCCTATGGAAGCATAACGTGGCATTATCCGGTATGGCGTTCGTTAAGGGTGGTGATACTATCCGCATCAGCAAGCGGTGTAAAGCCATTAGCCGACCAGCATACCTGCCAGGTATGCGGCCTGCCATTGCGTACCTTTTCTAATTGCACATCCCAGCGAGGGTAGCCAACGCCGGGCAGGCCGTCTTCTGAAAAGCCAGATAGCGGTCTTATCTTCCAGCGTGTAGTACAGGCAACGGCATTTTCAGCCACCGGGCGGTAGCGGTGGATCAGTCCTGTCACCCCGCTGCGCTCTACAGCCAGCTGCAGGCGCTTGGAATCGCTGAAGCCCAGTTCCTTTACTTCCCCAATAACGGCGGTAATCGCTTCGCATTTCAGCGCCTCCTCAATGATCCAAAGGGCTTCCTTGGGGCGCGGCGCATTAATGAAGACCACACGGTCCGGCGCCAACCCAAAATACTTCAGCCCGAAAGGGAATACTTTCCTTTCGCCCGCTACCCACAGGCAAATCCCACCTTCCCTCATCAATTTGCCCGTCGTTGCGCTGATAAAGCCACTTGTAGCCGCTGCACTTGCCGGTTCATAGCTGATGAATTCATGAATAGCCCCCGTGGGAAAGGTATTCCCGGGAAAAGCACCAGCAAAAGGGGCAAAACCTGCACCAGCAGAATCCCGGGAGATTTTCCCAAGCCCCTGCATGGCATTTATCTTTGCCTGCCATTGCTTTACTAATGCTATTTTATCAGCCGCGGGTTCCATGTTTTCGGTTTGGATGTTTGAGGAAACAACAAAATTAGACCAGATTGTAACAAAAAATAATATATTTGCTGTTACAAATAGTAACAATTTCGCTTATGTCTCTCTTTTCCGACAATATCAGGTATCTAAGGCTCCAAAAGAACATTTCACAAGAAAAGCTCGCTGAAGAGCTTCTAATCACGCGTGCCAGGTATGTCAAGTACGAGTCTGGGACTTCGGAAGCCCCCTATGATATACTTAAGCGTATCGCACATTACTTTAAGGTGAGCATTGACCTGCTGCTGGGAGTTGACCTGCGGAAGATAGATATGGACGGATTGCTGAAACTCGATGGCAACCGTATCCTTTTGCCTATAATGGTAGATCGGCAGGGTGATAACATCATTGAGATAATTCCCCATAAGGCTAAAGCGGGGTACCTGCACGGTTATAGCGACCCGGAATTCATCGAAGGGCTGGGGCATATATCCCTGCCATATCTTACTGAAGGCAAGCACAGGACCTTTCCTATAGATGGGGATTCCATGCCGCCCCACAAAGACGGCTCTTTTGTGGTAGGCCGCTATATTGAAAACCTTGGGGAGATCCGCAGCGGCAGGACATATGTTTTTCTGATGAGGGATGATGGCATTGTTTACAAAAGGCTCAGCCAAATAGGTAAAAATACGCTTGTACTCAGTTCGGACAATACTTTTTATGAACCGTATACGGTTAAGCTTTCTGATATACTTGAAATCTGGGAATTTGCCGGAAGCCTCACCTCAAAAGAATCCGAGCCTGATGCTACAGATATGCGAAGCATACGTGAATTGCTTGTAGGTTTACGCGAAGAAGTGAAAGCGCTCAGGAATGTAAAATAGGATGTGGGGGACATTATGATTCCTGAATTATTGACAGGAGTTGGTTTAAAAGTAAATTCACTGTTAGGTCAGGATCGTATTCCCTTTGCCAGGCACGGAGAAAACAGGCTCCGTGGCAATTGATATGGCGAGGTTTCTCTCGGCATACCGTCGACGATAACCCGCAAGTAGATGAATCTTGAGTCTGATTTTTTTTGTAATGACTTCAAGAAGAATTTCAATCCGAAGCTTGTCTAACATAATTCACTTTTTTAAGCATTAATAAATATAGAATTATGTCGTTCTCCAGTCAAGATGTACGGCCAGTTTACATGTTGTAATACAGTGATTTAGCATCTTTTTTTACGGCAATTTCATGACAGTTTTTTTTAGTTTAAAACTGCCACGAAATTGCCACAAAAACTTTGTGCACTTTGAACAATTTTGCAAGTTGCAGGGAAAATCAAAAAGCCTGCAAATCGTAAAATTTGCAGGCTTTAAAGGCTTTTCGAGACGTTTTGTGTGTTTTTGGTAACTTTGAAAAGTGTGCCTTAAACCGTCTTCGTGGAATCGCCGGGAATCGAACCCGGGTCCAAACAGGGAAGCGAAGAGCTTTCTACACGCTTAGTTTCCGATTGGGTTTTCGATAATGTGCAAGGCCGGAAACTGCCACACATTACTTAGCTCCTTAAGTCTCGATGCCTCCGCAGAGCAAAAAAGCATCCAGGTATACATTTACGGTTCTCCTATGCGAAACGCCGCATACCGGGGCTTTTCAGGAGAATCCCGCTTCCCTGCCTGGCAGGGACGTGGCTTTATCTTACTATAGTTCAGAATTAAGCAGCAAGAGCGTAGTTATTTTCGCCGTTTAAATGTTCGGGGCAATGATATACGGGAACCGCCCCACTTCCCGGCGTGCTTACTGTTCACATCAGCCTGCTGTCAAAACCAGTCGACCCCAGTAAGACAGCAAAGTTAGAAAAAATTATTGAGTTATAAAAATTGCAGTAACCTGTGGTTTATGTTATATTTGGCAACAGAATTTTCGATTAAATTCGTTTTTTGACAGTATAGGCTTCTACCTTTTGTCAATTTAATAATTTTAATACCAAACTATTCCAGGAATGAAATTCGGAATAATCAAAGAAAGAAAAAACCCGCCGGACAGGAGGGTAGTGCTCAGCCCGAGAAATCTTCAACTGCTCACAAAACAGCATCCCCAGGCAGAAGTTAAAGTTGAATGCTCTGATATCCGAATTTATCCGGATGACCAGTATGAGGCGCTCGGCTTCGAAATGGCGTCTGATATGAGCGATTGCGATGTACTGATCGGGGTGAAGGAAATCCCGGTGGATGCACTGCTTCCGGGGAAGTCGTATTTCTTTTTTTCGCATACTATTAAAAAACAACCCTACAATCAAAAGCTGCTACAGGCAGTTATCGATAAGGGAATTACTTTATACGACCATGAAACGATAGTTGACAAATCTTTCCGCAGGCTTATAGGCTTTGGCAGGTATGCCGGTATCGTTGGCGCCTACAACGGTTTCAGGGCTTTTGGCCATAAATACGACTTATTTGACCTACCAAAAGCAGAATCGCTGCCGGATAAAGAAGCACTGGTGTCAAAGTTGAGGCGCATCATCATGCCGCCCCTCAAAATAGTGCTTACCGGTAAAGGCAAAGTGGGCATGGGAGCAAAAGAGATTCTTGATGCTATGAGGATTAAGGAGGTATCTGCAAGCGATTTCCTTAATAAGATTTATACAGAACCTGTATATACGCAAATAGATGTATTGGATTACAACCGGAGGAAGGACGGCGAAATGCGGGATAACCAGGATTTTTACAACCATCCGGGGGAGTATGTTTCAGATTTTGAAAAGTTTACCAAGGTAGCAGATATTTTTATGGCCGGCCATTTCTTTGGCAATGGTTCTCCGGCCATACTTACACGCGAAATGCTTGCAGCTCCCGATAACAAAATAAAAGTTGTGGCAGATATATCTTGTGATGTAGACGGCCCGGTAGCCTGCACGCTTCGTTCGTCAACTATTGCCGACCCTTTTTATGGCTATTTGCCAAACACCGGTACTGAGGCCGATATGTTTCACCCCGCTGCTATCGTTGTAATGGCTGTAGATAACCTGCCTTGTGAATTGCCAAAGGACGCCAGCGACGGTTTCGGGACGATGTTCCTGGAGCATGTTATCCCGGCTTTCTTTAATAATGATAAAGATGGTATACTCGATCGTGCGTGTATTGCTAAAGAGGGTAAACTGGCCCCCAGGTTTAAATACCTGTTGGGCTATGTTTCCGAAAAATAAATATGCCCCCTGAATATAATTTAATGCCTCCGGACAAGTACAACATTATTCGGAGGCATTTTTATTTACCGTAATGCCCGTGAACTTTATTATTTTTGGGCAAAGTATCATTCCATGCGTTATCTGAAGGTTATTATAAGCCTGGTGTTTTTCTTTCCGCTGCTTTTACAGGCGCAGGACCTCTTGCCGTTTACCGAGAATTTTACAAAGAACGACTACAATGGTGATAATCAGGTATGGGGCGTTGTGCAGGGAAGTGACAATGCAATGTATTTCGCCAACAATCATTATTTTTTAAGGTATGACGGGGTAAGATGGGAGAAATATACCCTTCCCGGAAAAACAATCATCAGGTCTGTAATGGCCGAGGGCGACCGCATTTACTGTGGTTCGTACCGCGAATTTGGATACTGGCAACGTCGCGGCGGGCGTATGCATTATCATTCAGTTTCGGGAGGCAAAACACTTTTTACCGGAATTTCCGGAAACGAAGAGATATGGAAGATATTCCGGGCAGGGAACTCAGTTTATTTTCAGTCCTTCAACGAATTGTATGAGTGGTCAGGAGATACCGTAACAAAGTCTAGGTTTCCGTCTCTCGTATCCTACTGCTACGTGATCGGCGGGACTATATATGCCGCTACCGTTTCGGACGGAGTCTTTTATAAGACAGATGGTGGGTTCCGTCCCGTACCCGGGTGGGAAGCTTTGAAGAACAAGGTGCTGCATGGCATGGAAGGCTATGGCGGAAAGATCTACTCTTTTACAAAAAATGACGGTATATATGTAACAACTCCCACAGGTATTGTTCCGTGGGAGCATAGCCTCAATGCCCGGCTTAAGACAAGCGGGATACTTTCGGCGAAGCTCATCGCTAAAAACAAGCTGGCTGTGGGTACCTCACTCAGCGGAATATTCATTATAGATATGGCCGATGGGAGCTTTATCAATATCAACAGGAGCAATGCATTGCGTAATAATGCGGTACTGTCTATAGGCCTTGACAGGGAAAATGATATCTGGCTTGGGCTTGATAACGGCATTTCGCACATAGAGGTAAACTCCCCCGTCAGCATCCTTACCGACAATTCCGGCGAACTTGGCTCCGTTTATTCCATGGCTGTGTACAAAAACGGCTATCTTTTAGGTACAAACCACGGGCTTTTTGATTATACGGGCTCAAAATTGCTACGTCTCCCGCAGTCGCAGGGGCAGGTATGGGATATTGCAAATGCGGGCCAGGATTATATCATTGGTCATAACGACGGAACCTATCGCTTATCGGGCGGAGTGTATAGCCGGATGTCTGATGTTCATGGCGGTTGGAACTGCATGTACAGCAAAATCGAAAAAGCTTATTTCCAGGCCAATTATTCCGGGATTGCAGTATATTATGATCCATCCGATCTTTCACGGTACAAGGTGCTGAGCGGCCTCACAAAGCCCGTGCGCAACCTCGCCCAGAACCGTATGGGCGAATTATGGGCCACCGATATTTATAAAGGGCTTTACCGCATTGAATTCGACCCTGATTTCAACGTGACATCAGTAAGAAATGTTACACGTGAGTGTCATATTAATGATGATTACAGCGTTAAGCTTGTAAGTTTTGGTAATGAGATACATTTCTTTATTGCTCAAAAGTGGTACCAGTATAACCCTATTAGTAAAAAACTTGAAAACGATCCTTTGTTTTCACACGAGTTTATTGGCATTTCAGATGTCATACAGGTTACCAATTCAACTTTTATTATAAAACGGAATTCCCTGCTTTACTACATTACGTACAAGTCCGGCCATTTCTTTTGGGAGGCTATTCCGCCAAAATACTATGATGGGCGCATACTGCCTGATTTTACAAGGTGTATTGAAGATCATGGTAAACTTTACCTAAATCTTGATGATGGCTTTCTGATATTTGATCCCCACAGAGGAAATCCATCCGGTAATGTACGTATCGAGGCGCTGTATGAAGGTAAGATTTTGGATGAAGGCGGCCGCATCAGGCACAATACCCCGTTAGAGATAAACGTGGTGTCTTCCCATTTCGGGTACATGAGGCCCGGGCTTTTTTACCGTATTTCAGGCAGGAAGCTTATACCGATGCAGGACGGCTCTGTAACCCTTAATAATATGGGTAATGGTACGAATACCATCGAGGTATACATGAGCCATGGAAGAGGTTTTCGCAAAATTGCTTCTTTTGGTTTTTACGTAGCCTTCCCATGGTATTTTTCATGGTGGATGGTAATGGTTTATATAATTTTTGTGGCGACAGTTTTCTTTCTATACTACCGCTGGAACAAAATGAAATATAATCAGCGCATCAGGCTGCATGAAGAAGAACTGAAACACAGGCGCCAGCTTCTTGAACTTGAATTGGAAGCTGAAGACCGGGCGCGGCGCCAGGAGCATGAAAAAAGCATCCTTGAGGTAGAGGTCCAGTACAAAGCTTCTGAAGTTGCAGGGAAATCGCTTTCTATTGCAAAGCACAGTGAAATGATAGAAAGCATCCGGGAGGTTCTTGAAACGGAACATGATACAGCCACGCTGAAAAAAAGCATCCGGAATATCATTAAGACAGGGTCAATCAGTAAAAACGAGTGGCAAAGTTTTGAGAAAAATCTTTTTAAGGGGCATGAAGAATTTGTGAACCGCCTCACCTTAAAATATCCGGACCTCACACCCAAAGACATTAAATTGTCTATTTACCTAAAAATGAACTTATCCTCTAAAGAAATTGCCCCGCTGATGAATATTTCCTTTAGGGGTGTTGAGCTGCACCGCTACCGGTTAAGAAAAAAATTAGGGTTAGCATCAGACGAAAATCTCTATAAGTTCATGTTAGCGATTTAATAATTTGGGTTATTTTTCTTAATTATTCTTTTTCAAGCTAATAACAAACTACATCAATACTACATCAAACGAACAATAAACGATGTATGTTTTATTGTTTTAAGCATTTGATTATCAATTATTTAATTAAATTTATTTTCATAATGATGTGCTGATGTGATTAGACAGACGTCTACTACTAAAACGTTTTAGTTTTAAATTTGAGTAATGTTAACTTATTCAGCAAAATATATGAGGAAACAATTACTCTACGCAGGTTTCGTACTGGTGTGTGCCAACGCCTTCGCGCAGGTGCCTCCAACTCCGCAACCGCTTACTCCACAAGATTCCGTGCTAAACGACTCGGTATTTTTTAATGACAAGCTAGAAGAAATTATTGTAGTTGGTTATGGTTCCCGTAAAGCGGGAGCAATTACCGGATCGGTTGCCCAGATTAAAGCATCGGATATAGTACGCACTCCTGCTCAGTCGGCTATCCAGGCGATACAGGGTAAAGCTGCAGGTATTAATATTGTTACGAATGACGAGCCTGGTGGGGCACCTTCAATCCGCATCCGCGGACTTGGGACTATTGTAGGGGGGCGCGACCCATTATATGTGATTGATGGAATAGAGACCTCGGGCATCAACGGGATTAGCCCGAATGATATTGCAACCATCGATATTTTGAAAGATGCCTCGTCACTCGCTATCTACGGTCAGAAGGGCGCTAATGGTGTTATTATCATTACGACTAAGAAAGGTAAGGCCGGAGAATTTAAGGTGACTTATGATGCCTACTACGGGCAAAAGTTTATTCAGCGTAAAGTTGAAATGGCAGATTCCTATAAGTATGCCTATTACAATAACACTGCCCTTGGCGATGCCGGATATTTTAATTTCAATCAGCCATATAATACCAACTGGCTCGATGAAATAACTGATACAGGACAGGTAATAAGTAATTCGGTATCCATATCGGGAGCTACCGAAAAAAGCAACTTCCATCTCGGAGTTACTAACTATAAGGAAAAAGGTATTCTTAGCGGCTCTGAGTTTGAGCGAACCAACGTTATCAGCAACAATACATACAAGCTGTTTGAAGACAGGCTTAAGATCACCTCTTTTGTGAATATGTCGATGGATCATACCACATCCAAGCCTCTCAGTGCATTTACAAATGCGTACAAGCAATCGCCTATCATGCCTGTACGTTACGAAAATGGACGCTACGGTGCGCCCCTGCTAAATGAGAATGGTATAAATGATATGACCGGTGATCGCTACAACAATGTGGCAAACCCTGTAGCACAACTGGAAAATTATAATAGCCAGTCTAAAGGTACCACCATCATCGCAGCAATAAACGCCGAGCTTAAGCTTACCGACTGGCTTAAATTTTCATCTAATTTCGGGGCGACCGCAAACTGGTCAAAGTCCTATTCATTCACTCCAACGCTAAATAACTATCTGGCAACAAACCCAACTGCAACCCGTGCAGATTATATTGCGCAGAACCCCAACAATACCATATTCAATTCGCTTACGCAAAGTAAGTCGAGCAATTATCGTTACAACTGGGATAACTATGTAACGTTTAACAAGCAATTTGACAAGCATAATATTACCGTAACCGCCGGATTCTCTAAAACAAGCTTTGGTATTGGCGATTATCTTTCAGGTACGCGCAATAACGTGCCGGAGCAGCCAAATTACTGGAGCCTGGACTTTTCATCGTACAATACGCCTACACAGCCTAACCAGGTAGTGAATAATAGTACAAGTACGCCACTGGTTTCCCTGGCGGCTTTCGGCAGGGCAGAATATAGTTATGACGACAAGTATTTGCTAACCGCAATTGTCCGTAGGGAAGGGATAAGTTATTTTCAGGACGGAAACCGTTACGCTGTATTTCCTTCTATTTCTGCAGGATGGGTAGTTACCAACGAAGATTTTATGAAAGATGTAAAACTTCTCAACAATTTAAAGGTTAGAGGCGGTTATGGAGAGGTGGGTAACGGATACACCGGAATGCCGTTGAACCAAACCACATTCCTGGCCGGTAGCAATTATCCTTTCGGTGTTAACCCACAGTCGAATCCCGGTTATAGATCAGATGTCCTGATAGATAAGAACTTATCGTGGGAGACTATGAAAGAACTGGACTTCGGGTTTGATTTTGCGGTACTGGAAAGCAGGCTTACAGGAACGTTTGACTATTACAGCCGCGCTACTGAAGATGCACTGCTGCCTGTAACGCTTCCATATGTGCTATCACCGGAGAGGACTTTTCTAAATACAGGAAAGGTTACCAACAAAGGTGTTGAGCTAACCATGAAATGGCAGGACAAAATCGGGGATAGCTTTACCTATTGGGTAGGGGGTAACATCTCGCATAATAAAAACGAGCTGGCCGAAGTGAACAGCCCATTTTTTGCTAACCTTACCGGGGGTGGATTAGGAAACGGTGCATACACAAAAGATGTAATTGTAGGCCAGCCGCTCGGTAGCTTCTCTGTGTATCAGGTGACCGGCTTTAACTCTGACGGTTATTTTTCTTACTCTAACCAAAGGGTAGTTGCGGGATCCTACCTGCCTACATATACTTACGGAATTAATATAGGCGCCACCTACAAAAACTTTGATATATCAGCAGATGCGTATGGAGTTGGCGGAAACAAGATATATAACGGCAAAAAAGCGCAGCGGTTTGGTGGCGAAAATGTTGAAGCATCGGTGCTGAACAACTTCTGGACACCTTCCAATCCAAATGCTCAGAATCCGCGCCCTTCTAATGATGTGCCGGTTGCCTCTACCTACTACATTGAAAACGGTTCCTTTATCAGGATTAATAACATCACACTTGGTTACACCCTTCCCGAATTCTTTAAAGGTATTGATAAGCTTAGGGTATATGCTACGGCTGTAAACCCATTCCTCTTTACAAAGTACTCAGGATTTTCTCCGGAGGTTGTGGGTGGCGGTAATGCCGATCCGCTGGGTTCTGCAGGTATCGAACTGGATGCCTATCCTACCAACAAATCATTTTTATTCGGTTTGAATGTAAGCTTCTAAAAAAATTGACATGAACAGAAAATATATACTACGATTATTTATAGGCTGCGCAGCCATAGGTTTCCTCTCATGCGACAATGATCTGGATGTAGATCCGCGCGACTCGCAGAGCAGTAACGACTTCCTTGTGGCAGATAATGCCATACAACTGGTAAATGGAGTGTATAACCGTATGCTCGATTATGACATGTATTCCTTTTCATGGATTGGCATGACCAGCATAACCAGTGATGACGCCGATAAAGGCTCAACGATAAGTGATACCGGTGCAGATAAGCATAAAATGGACGCGCTTACGTTTGAGGCTTCGGATGTATCGTTCAACGACGTGTGGAAAGCACGCTACTCCGGTATATACAGGGCAAATACTGCCCTATACTATATCGATCAGCTTGCGGTAGAAGAGTCTCTTAAGAACAGGCTTATAGGTGAGGTAAAGTTCCTGCGGGCCCTGTGGTACTTTGACCTGGTGCGTTGCTTTGGCGGAGTCCCGGTGGTTGTAGAACGCATTGACGACCCCAACAATACAGATTACATCAACCAGCTGGTTTTTGTCCGCAAGTCGAAGCAGGAAGTTTATGCCCAGATAGAGGCCGACCTTAACGATGCCGTTTCCAAACTTCCGCTAAAATCGCAATACAGCGCCAATGATATGGGTAGAGCTACAAAGGGTGCTGCTCAGGCTTTGCTTGCAAAAGCATATTTATACCAGGAAAAATGGGAACAGGCTTTCACCATGTCGGGCAACGTGATTGGCTCGGGCGAATACAGCCTTATGCCGGACTATGCACAGGTTTGGCGCGAAGTGGGCGAGAATAAGCAGGAATCAATATTTGAAGTGCAGGCGGTGCCGGGCAACGGAATGGTACAGTACACTGACGTGCAGGGGCCCAGGGGAACACCCGACCTTGGCTGGGGCTTTAATACACCATCGCTCAATCTTTCTAACTCTTACGCATCGGGAGATCCAAGGAGGGCGGCGACCATCATGTACGTACCCTCTGTACTATGGGACGGTTTCGTAGCGCCAACCACCTGGAACAACCCACGCTATAATTACAAAGCCTACCAAAGCAGTATTGCCGAGAGCTGGAATGGTGACAAAGGCAATACAGGAAAGAACCTCCGCCTTCTTAAATACAGCGATATCCTGCTGATACGTGCGGAGGCCGCTTTTCACACCGGCAACACGAATGAGGCGAAAGACAGGATCAATGAGATACGCGGAAGGGTGTCGCTTCCTCAGCTTTCATCCGTTACGCTTCAGGATATTTACAAAGAACGGCGATGGGAAATGGCTATGGAGCACGACAGGTGGTTTGACCTGGTACGCACCGGCCAGGCACCGGCAGCAATGGCTGCCGACGGTAAAACGTTTGTGCCCGGCAAGCATGAGGTTTTCCCGATACCCGCGCAACAGATTGCGGTGAGCAGTGGGCTTTTAACCCAAAATAACGGATACTAATACTAACTTTTAATCTTAATTTAATTTACTATGAAAACAATGAAAATTTTTGCGTACTCCCTGGCTATCGTGTCGGGACTTGCATTAACCTCGTGCGGAGACGACGACAACGGCAATGATCTTCCGCCAATCGGGGGGTACAACAACTCGGGTGAAATCGGTGCGGCAGACCTTGTTGCTTACTGGCCACTTGACGGCGACTCAAAAGAAAGTATTTCAGGAACTTCTGCATCTTCTACTGTAGGAGCAAGCTATGTAGCTTCAACAAAAGGACAAAGCCTCAGGCTGACAAACGGTTATCTTGGATATCCGGCAATTCCAAACTTGAGCACATCGATGAACAGCATGAGTATCAGCCTTTGGGCAAAAGTTACCAACAACGGCCCAACAGACGGGCACCCAACTATGCTGTTTCAGCTTAGCAAGCCGGGCGACTGGGCAGGCAACGTAAACTTTATGTCGGAAACCGGATGGTACACTGCAGACAATGATACACTTATCATCAAAGGCTATGTTAAGATCAAAAATGCCGACGGCAGCGAGAATGGCCAGGATTCAAGGAATTCACCAAGGCCTTCAGCTGAAGACATTGCTAACGGTCACGTAGGCAACGCAAACAAGAACAGCGGAAAATGGACTCACTATGTAATGACATGGGATGGCTCTAACGGAATGTTCAAAG
Organism: Flavobacteriaceae bacterium; assembly: GCA_021151665.1. Lineage (GTDB taxonomy): Bacteria > Bacteroidota > Bacteroidia > Flavobacteriales > Flavobacteriaceae > Flavobacterium. Next base: position 4,334 of record JAGKWW010000043.1, on the reverse strand, counting down.
TATATGCCAACGGACAGAAGGTTTCTAACCCTGCATGGGAATCAAGAAGCGGAGGAGCTGCGCTTCCACTTAATTTCTTTACTCCTACAATGCCCATCATAGGAACATTTGCAACTGTGGTTAATGGAACTGCAGAGTCTTGGCAAAGAGGTATGACAGGCGACATCGACGAAGTTCGCGTTTGGAAAAAAGCGCTTAACGCTGCCGATATCAATTCACTTTACCAGCTTGAATCTGCTGGCAGGTAATTATTAAAATTTATCCCGGCAGTGCGCTGCCGGGATTTTTATCTCGTTTTTCGTTGTAGAATACTTCATCAATCACAAAAACAAATCATTACAGTGAAAATATTTCAATTACTTTTTATCCTCACGTTCTGCATCTCATGCACCTCATGTGATAAGAGCGATGCGGATGACACCACCGGTACTACCCCCCCTCCGGCAGGTGAAACCATGACTGACAACGAAATACTTGATCTTGCGCAAAAAGATGCACTAAAATATTTTTGGAACTATGCCGAATCCAACTCTAAGCTGGCACGCGAACGTTACCATGTAAGCGAAACATCGGTAGATGAGCACCTTGTAACAACGGGCGGAAGCGGTTTTGGTCTAATGACAATACTTGTAGGGATTGAGCGTGGATTTGTACCGCGTGGCGAAGCGATTACCAGATTGCAGACGTCCCTCAATTTCCTGGAAAATGCCGACCGTTTTCATGGCGCCTGGCCACACTGGATGAATGGCCAGACCGGAGATGTAGTTCCTTTTGGCACGGTAGACAACGGAGGCGACCTTGTGGAAACATCATTTTTATGCCAGGCGCTGATCTGCGTACGCGAATACTTTAAGAATGGTACTGCCGAAGAGCAGGCGCTTGCACAACAAGCTGACAATCTCTGGAAAGGGGTAGAGTGGAGCTGGTATACCAAAGGGGGCGAGCACGCCCTTTACTGGCATTGGTCTCCCGAATACGAGTGGCAGATCAATTTTAAACTCGAAGGTTATAACGAATGCCTTATCACTTATATCATGGCCGCAGCATCACCCACGCATCCCGTTGGGGCAGAAGCCTATCATGAGGGCTGGGCGAGGAATGGTGCTATCAATCATCCAGGCGTGCGTTTTGGCCATCCTGTCATTTTTAATTATAACGGTGCTACAGGCAATGTGGGGCCAATGTTCTGGTCGCATTATTCGTATCTGGGTATGGATCCGCGCGGCCTTACAGACCAGTACGCAAACTATTGGGATGTTGTAAAAAACCATACACTCATTATGCATGATTACTGTGTGGCCAACCCGTATGGGTATGAAGGGTACGGCGAAAACTGCTGGGGCCTTACCGCGAGTTACACCCGCAATTCTGATGGTAGTACAGGCTATTCGGCCCATTCTCCGACAAATGATCGCGGCGTGATATCGCCAACGGCAGCGCTTTCTTCGTTTCCGTATGCCCCGGCAGAGGCAATGAAGGTATTGCGCTTTTTATATGAAGATGCCAACTGGAAGAGCAGGCTTATCGGCGTGGCGGGCCCTTACGATGCTTTCTCTGTTGACAAAAACTGGGTAACTCCTCGTTATCTTGCGATAGACCAGGGTACAATTGTGCCTATGATCGAAAATTACCGTAGCGGAATGTTATGGAATCTCTTTATGCAGGCCCCTGAGGTAAAACAGGGAATGCTTAACCTTGGCTTCCATTCGTCACAGCACAACTTTTAAATAGGATGATACGATAAATTATTTCATAGTAATTCTATTTCCTGCCGTCTTTTGCAAATGCAGGAGGCGGTTTTTTTACGAAACATCTTACATTCACCATGAAAATAAAATTATTGCCTTACATTTTGCTTGCTTCCGCGGCCCCTGTTTTTGCACAGCAGGGCAAGGCAGCAAAGAAGATCAAGCCCCGTAATGAATTCGTATCCGAGCTGATGTCGAAAATGACAACGGAGGAAAAGATCGGCCAGCTGGTTCAGTACACTGCAGACGGAACTGTTACCGGCCCGAAATCCGGACTTAATTATATCGAACAGATCAAAAAAGGCAACGTAGGCTCAATTCTCAATGCAACTACAGTAAAGTACACCCGCGAGCTCCAGAAAATGAACCTCGACAACAGCAGGCTTAAAATTCCGCTACTGTTCGGGTATGATGTGATCCACGGATATAAAACTATCTTCCCCATTACCTTAGGCGAAGCAGCCGCATGGGATGAGGAAGCCGCAAAACTCTCCTCGCAGGTGGCGGCCGCCGAGGCAGCAGCAGGCGGTGTGCACTGGACCTTTGCACCGATGGTAGACATTGCGCGCGATGCCCGTTGGGGGCGTGTTTCCGAAGGCTCGGGTGAAGACGTATACTTGGGCTCGAAGTTGGCGTATGCACGTGTGAAAGGTTTCCAGGGCGATAACCTTGGTGCAATTAACACGATACTTGCGTGTACCAAGCACTTTGCAGCTTACGGAGCCGCAGAGGCGGGACGCGATTATAATACGGTAGATATGAGCGAGCGCGTGCTTCGCGAAACCTACCTTCCTCCCTTTAAAGCGACAGTAGATGCGGGTGTAGCAACGTTTATGACCTCGTTCAACGAGATTGCCGGAGTGCCTTCTACAGCCAGTAAATTCCTGCTGCGCGACGTGCTAAAGGGCGAGTGGGGCTTTAAAGGTTTTGTAGTTACAGACTATACCGCTATAAACGAACTCATCCCTCACGGCGTAGCAAAAGATTCGGCCCAGGCAGGTGAATTGGCCCTGCGTGCCGGCGTTGACATGGACATGGTAGGCGGTATCTACATGACCAAGTTGAAAAAACTGCTCGATGAGAAGAAAGTGACTATAGCGCAGATAGACGACGCCTGCCGCCGTATACTGGAGGCGAAGTATGACCTCGGGCTTTTTGAAGATCCGTACCGTTACAACGATGAGAAGCGTGAAAAGGAGGTAACTTATAAAAAAGAACACCTTGACGCAGCACTTTCCGTAGCCAAAAAATCGCTGGTGCTGCTTAAGAACCAGAACAATGTACTGCCTTTGCGAAAAGAGCAAAGAGTGGCTTTTGTTGGTCCCCTTGTAAGTGACGAGTGGAACATTATCGGATCGTGGGCAGCCTCGGGCGATCGCAATGGGTTTGCCGTGAGTGTACAGGAAGGGGTTAACAAGATTGTAACTGAAAAAGGAAAAGTTACTTTTGATAAAGGTGTAGAAATCGTTGATGCAAGACGCGATATGATGAAAGCTGCCCTTGACAACGCCGCGAAAGCGGATGTGATAGTTGCCGTAATGGGCGAGTTTGAAAATATGACGGGCGAAGCAGCTTCGCGCACTAATATTGACCTTCCGGGCATACAAAAAGAATTTTTGGCAGAGCTGAAAAAACTTGGTAAGCCTGTAGTTCTGGTACTAATGAACGGAAGGCCGCTTACGCTGGGCTGGGAAGCCGAAAACATGGATGCCATACTCGAAGCCTGGTGGCCGGGTACCATGGGCGGCGATGCGATCGCTCAAACGCTTTATGGCATCAACAATCCATCGGGTAAGCTGCCTATGAGCTTCCCGCGGAATGTGGGACAACTTCCCCTTTATTACAATGCAAAAAATACCGGCAGGCCCTATCTTGGGCTAACCGACCCGGAACAAAAATATAAGTCCCGCTATATTGATGTGGACAATTCGCCGCTTTATCCATTTGGTTACGGGCTTAGTTATACCACGTTCGCTTATTCAAACCTACATTTGTCATCTTCAACAATGAAGGATGAGGGATCAATAAGAGTAAGCGTAGATGTTGCCAATACAGGGAATTACGATGGAGATGAAGTAGTACAGCTGTACATTCAGGATGTAATCGGTTCGGTTACCCGCCCGGTAAGGGAACTAAAAGGGTTCAAAAAGATTTTCCTTAAAAAAGGCGAAAAGAAAACGGTAGATTTTGAAATATCGGCAAACGACCTTCGCTTCTATAACATCGACATGCAATTTGTTGCCGAACCGGGAGACTTCAACGTGTATGTTGGCGGTAGTTCTGCCGGCGGACTAAAAGACAAGTTTGTGTTAGTTAATTGAGTTTACTTTTGTTATTATGTTTAGAAAAGCCACTTCCCCCAAAGTGGCTTTTTTATTTCGTATTTCGCTTACAGCCGGCACATTTTATGAAATTGGCAGGCTAACGGTTTCCGGCGTAACGATATTTAGCCAAACATGCCGTTATTGCAGGTATTTTTGAAGATTTAACTACAACGGTAAAGTGAGATATATGTATATTTATAAAATTTTTTTCTTAACATGAAATTCACTTTTTCTGCATTGGCGCTAATGTGCCTTTCGGTAC
>JAGKWW010000042.1 GCA_021151665.1 Flavobacteriaceae bacterium | reverse complement strand
CTTAAAGCCCAGTGACAGAAACATTTCGATAGCTTTTTTTAGGATTGACTCCCTCATTCAACTTGATTTTCAGCGCGCAAAGTTAATGCGGAAACTTTTAATACCAAAAAAGTTTCCAAAGTTTATGAATGTTTTAGCTTTTGTATCAATCCTTTGATAAGAAACCGCAATAGATTACTTTAGCAGGAAAATTTTTGTATGCAGCAGATTGCGCGGTACCACAGCGAGGTTACAGCTTATTTTGATAAATTATCTTTAGTAAAAGAACCTGTCGGCCTTTATGAGCCGGTAGAATATATCCTTTCTCTCGGAGGCAAACGCATCAGGCCTGTGCTTACACTTATGGCTGCCGATATTTTTGGTGCCGATTTTCGGGAAGCATTGCCCGCTGCGATAGCGGTAGAGATGTTTCATAACTTCTCGCTGGTGCATGACGACATTATGGATGATGCACCCCTGCGCCGTGGTAACACCACTGTGCACGAAAAGTGGGGAATCAATACCGGGATACTTTCCGGAGATGCAATGCTGATACTGGCATACCGTTACTTTGAGGATTATGAACCCAAAGTGTTCCGCAGCCTTGCCCGCCTTTTCAGTAAAACGGCCCTTGAAGTTTGCGAAGGCCAGCAATGGGATGTGGATTTTGAAACCCGTGAAGACGTGACCGTTGGCGAATACCTGAAAATGATCGAGTATAAAACGGCTGTGCTGGTAGCCGCAGCGTTGCAGATGGGCGGAATTGTTGCAGGGACAACAGACGAAAACTGCCGCCTTATTTATGAGTTCGGCCGCAATCTGGGCCTTGCATTCCAGATACAGGATGATTACCTCGATGCTTTTGGCGACCCCGAAACTTTCGGGAAGCAGGTAGGCGGCGACATTATCGAAAACAAAAAAACCTACCTGTACCTGATGGCGCTTGAGAAAGGTAGTACACTCCAAAGACAGCAATTGGCAGAATGGTTTGGCGTACAGCCTGAAAATACTGATGCGAAAGTGGAGGCGGTTAAATATATATTCCTGGAGTCGGGTGCAGATCAGGCAACGCGGCAGGCAATAGAAAGTTTTACAGCCAAAGCGTTTGCAGTACTGGATGCTATGGAGATTTCAGACTCAGGAAAAATGCTGCTCCGTAAATTTGGCGAAGGGCTGATGGCGCGCAAAGTATGATGTATCCTGTATCTGATGTAAACGGCTATGGCTCCCTTGTAACAAAAGCACAACTATTGCTGGCGGCGCTTTTTCCCCTGTTTACAATTTTTGCTTTAGGTATCGATTCCATTGCCTTCAGCGAACACTATTTTGATGGCAGGTTTATTGCCAATGCTCTGGGCATTTCCTACTTTATGCTGATGTACTATTTTGCTGGCAGCCGTTTGCGTTTGCTAATGCTCGTCATGGTTCCGCTTTCCTATATCGGGGAATTGATTTTTTGTAAACTCTTGGGGATGTATAGCTACCGTACGCCTGCTATCCCGCTGTATGTGCCTTTCGGGCATGCCATAGTATACGCATCGGGCTATATCTTTGCTTATACAGACTATGCATTGCGAAACCGGTTGCTTTTCCGGAAAATATTCATGGCAGGATTTGCTCTGCTATTTGCGGGGGTGGCGTTGGTACTACATGATATTTTCTCGTTATTATCCGGCATTCTTTTCTTTTTGCTCTTGTGGCGCAAAAAGTGGCAGGTGGTTTATTTCTTCATTGCCTTGTGTGTAATTTATATTGAACTTGTGGGTACTTTCTTCAGGTGCTGGGCGTGGCAGCCGGATATCTTTGGCAGCATTCCCACCGCAAACCCGCCAATGGGTGCGGTATTTTATTATGCCGGAGGCGATGTGCTATTGGCCAAAATTGCTGATATTTGGAACCGCCGTAAAACACACGGTATTGTATGATGTATGTAGCGCCCCAAAATACCGACCTCCTGCTAAGCGAAGCACAAAAGGAAACGCTTTATGATAAGCTGATTGAGCAGCTGAATAAAGACTTTACGCTAGCTAACGAGTCGGCTGATTTTCCCGGTGATATTTCGCCCATCAATCTCAAGCTTGGCCTTCAGGAAAAAGTGTACTATCTTATTCAGCATAAATTTGCGGAATACCTGAACCTGCTTTACATCATCGATGTTCCTGAAAAGGAAATCAAGGGCCTTAGCGGGGCCGACCTTGCAGAGCTTGCAGAGCAGGTTTCTTTCCTGATCCTGAAGCGGGAGTGGCAGAAGGTGTGGTTCAGGAATCGTTATATATAGGTGAGTCCGGCATTCCGAAAAATATCGATTTGATAATGTTTTTCGGTTTGTTTAATAATCTACAACGTTATCTCCCGCCGTTGAACAGGCGTTTTGATAATTGCTGCTTCATTTTTACCTATTATTTTAACTTCGTAGCAGGACTGAAATATCAGAATAATAAAAATTTAGCTCGTTATTCATGGCTTTTTGTTAAAAAGATACGGATGTGAATTACACGGGTTGCATTTTGAATAATTTAAGATATTAAAGCCTGAAATTCCCTAAAAGATTATTACAATTATCGTACTTTTGCATAAATTTTTTTAAAAACAAGTCACAAAAGACATTCAACTTATGGACAGGTTTTCATTTTTAAATGCGGCTCATACTGCATTTTTCTCCGATTTATACGAACAATACCTCGAAAATCCCGACAGTATCGAACCGAGCTGGAGAAGTTTTTTCCAGGGATTCGATTTTGCAAATACAGAATACGGGAACGGCTTTTATGAGGATTACTCAGAAGCTACACGCCCTCAACAGCAAGTTCCGGCGGCAACGCAGCCTGTAAGCGATTACAGCGGCATACCCGAAAAGCTTCAGAAAGAGTTTAAGGTACTTAACCTTATTGAAGGCTACCGCACCCGCGGGCACCTCTTCACCAAAACCAACCCGGTACGCGATCGTCGTATCTTTAAGCCATCGCTCGAGCTTGAAACATTCGGGCTTTCCAACGCCGACCTCGATACTGTTTTCGATGCCGGTAAAGAAGTGGGTATGCCTCCTTCGACGCTAAGGGCTATTGTAGATCACCTGAACAAGGTGTATTGCGACCATATCGGTATCGAATATATGTATATCCGCGACCCCGAGGCACGCAAATGGATACAGAACAAGCTTTCGGTAAACGACAACCAGCCCAACTTTAACGCCGACCAGAAAAAACATATCCTGTCGAAGCTGAATGAAGCGGTTTCTTTCGAGAATTTCCTTCATACAAAATATGTGGGCCAGAAGCGTTTTTCACTGGAAGGCGGTGAGTCGCTTATTCCCGCGCTTGATGCATTGATAGAAGGAGCTGCTGATAAAGGCGTAGAGCAGTTTGTAATGGGTATGGCACACCGTGGCCGCCTTAACGTGCTGGCTAACGTGTTTGGCAAATCGACCTCTGATATCTTTAGCGAGTTTGACGGAAAAGATTACGATGATGACGCCCTTTTTGACGGCGATGTAAAATACCACCTTGGCCTTACTGCCGATAAAAAGACCCAAAACGGCAAGCAGATCAATATCAACCTGGCGCCAAACCCTTCGCACCTTGAAACAGTGGGTGCGGTGATAGAAGGTATTGCCCGCGCTAAGCAGGACAGGCATTACCCGGACGATATGTCTAAAGTATTGCCAATCGCCCTTCATGGTGACGCCGCTGTGGCAGGTCAGGGTATCGTGTATGAAATTGTACAGATGGCTAACCTTGACGGCTACAAGACCGGAGGGACAATTCACGTTGTAGTAAACAACCAGGTAGGTTTTACTACCAATTACCTCGATGCACGTTCGTCTACCTATGCTACCGATGTAGCTAAAGTGACGCTTTCGCCGGTATTGCATGTAAATGCTGATGACGCCGAGGCTGTAGTACACGCTATGCTTTTTGCGCTTGAGTACAGGATGCAGTTTGGCAGCGATGTATTTATCGACCTGTTGGGCTACCGCAAATACGGCCACAATGAGGGTGATGAACCACGTTTTACCCAGCCTAAATTATACAAAGCTATTTCCAAACATAAAAATCCGCGCGACCTTTATGCTGAAAAGCTGATTGCCGAAGGCGTGATAGGCGGCGATTATGTTTCAGGCCTTGAAAAAGAATACAAAGCATTGCTTGAGGAGAACCTTGAAGCGTCGCGTAAAAAAGAGCTTACCATTATTACACCGTTCATGAGTAACGAATGGGAAGGCTTTACGCAGGGTGAGCAGGCAGATATGCTGAAAAAATACGACACTTCGTTTGATAAGGCGAAGCTTACCGATATTGCAAAAACGATTACCGAACTTCCGTCCGATAAAAAGTTCATCAGCAAGATACAGAAGCTGATCAATGACAGGAAGACAATGTATTTTGAAACTGATAAGCTGGACTGGGCTATGGGCGAATTGCTTGCCTATGGTACGCTTCTTAGCGAAGGTTTCGATGTACGCATTTCGGGACAGGATGTGGAGCGCGGAACCTTCTCGCACCGCCATGCTGTGGTTAAGGTAGAAGATTCTGAAGAGGAAGTTGTACTTCTTAATACGCTAAACGATCAGAAAGGCAAGTTCTATATTTACAACTCATTGCTTTCGGAGTACGCTGTGTCAGGTTTTGACTATGGCTATGCCCTTGCCAGCCCGAATACGCTGACAATATGGGAAGCCCAATTCGGTGATTTCTCCAATGGTGCCCAGATCGTTATCGACCAGTATATGTCGGCTGCTGAGGATAAATGGAACAACCAGAACGGTTTGGTATTCCTGTTGCCGCATGGTTACGAAGGCCAGGGTGCAGAGCACTCTTCGGCGCGTATGGAACGTTACCTGCAGCTTTGTGCCAACCACAATATGTATGTAGCTGACTGTACCACGCCTGCCAACTTCTACCACTTGCTTAGAAGGCAGATGAAAACCACATTCCGCAAGCCGCTTATCGTATTTACACCGAAAAGTTTGCTGCGCCACCCTGCCGTAGTTTCTACCGCAGATGAACTGGCTAACGGTAGTTTCCAGGAAGTGCTTGATGACCCGATTGCAGATCCGAAGAAAGTAAAAACACTGGTGTTCTGTACCGGTAAATTCTATTATGATCTTGTTGCCGAGCGCGAAAACCTGAAGCGTGAGGATGTAGCCTTTGTTCGTATCGAGCAGCTGTTCCCGCTACCGGTAGATCAACTCAAGGCAGTGATCGCCAAATACAAAAATGCCGATGATTATGTATGGGCGCAGGAAGAGCCAAGGAACATGGGCGCGTACGGCTATATGCTGATGAACTTTACCGAAGTGAAGCTTCGCGTGGCATCGCTTAAGGCATACAGTGCGCCGGCAGCCGGTAGCTACACGCGTTCTAAAAAACGCCACGCCGCAGCCATCGCCATGGTTTTCGACAAGAATTTATTTAATTAATCGTATTTTTGATTTTCAAAAGAATAGCAACACCAATAAAATTATATTGAGATGATTTTAGAAATGAAAGTTCCTTCTCCGGGGGAATCCATTACAGAAGTTGAAATTGCAACATGGCTGGTGAAGGATGGTGATTATGTAGAAAAAGACCAGGCGATTGCCGAGGTAGATTCAGATAAAGCAACGCTTGAGCTTCCGGCCGAAGCCAGCGGCATCATTACACTTAAGGCCGAAGAGGGCGACGCTGTAAAGGTGGGGCAAGTAGTATGCCTTATCGATACAGGAGCGGCCAAGCCGGACGGAGCTGCTGCCCCTGCCAAAGAGGAAAAAGCAGCCGAAGCCCCAAAAGCGGAAGAGAAAAAAGAAGAGCCTAAGAAAGAGGAGCCTAAAGCAGCACCGGCACCTGCGGCCACGTATGCTACGGGAGCGCCATCGCCTGCGGCACGCAAAATACTTGACGAGAAAAATATCGACCCTACTACTATTACCGGTACGGGTAAGGGTGGAAGGATCACCAAAGACGATGCAGTGAATGCCAAAGCGTCTATGGGTACCCCAACCGGCGGAAGCCGCAATTCAGACCGCAGCAAGCTGTCTATGCTTCGCCGCAAGGTGGCAGAGCGCCTTGTTTCTGCCAAGAATGAAACGGCCATGCTTACTACCTTTAATGAGGTAAACATGACCCCGATCAACATGATTCGTAATGAGTATAAAGATGCCTTTAAAGCAAAGCATGGCGGGCTGAGCCTTGGATTCATGTCGTTCTTTACCAAAGCGGTGGTAAGGGCGCTTCAGCTATACCCGGATGTGAATTCTATGATCGATGGTGACTACAAGATTTCTTACGACTTCTGTGATATATCGGTAGCGGTATCGGGTCCTAAAGGACTTATGGTTCCGGTGGTGCGCAATGCAGAAACGCTTACCTTCCGTGGCATCGAGGCCGAAATCAAGCGCCTTGCTATTCGTGCACGCGACGGGCAGATCACGGTAGACGATATGACTGGTGGTACCTTTACCATTTCTAACGGTGGGGTGTTTGGAAGTATGCTATCTACACCGATCATCAATCCTCCGCAATCGGGTATCCTGGGGATGCACAATATCATCGAAAGGCCAATTGCCGTAAACGGCAAGGTAGAGATACATCCGATGATGTATGTGGCACTTTCTTATGACCACAGGATCATTGACGGGCGTGAGTCGGTTGGTTTCCTTGTTGCCGTAAAAGAAGGCCTTGAAAACCCTGCAGAGCTCCTGATGGACAACAATCCTAAAAAAGCGCTGGAGCTATAATCCGGTTCGTTATATAAACAAAAAACCCGCTGTTGATGCAGCGGGTTTTTTTGTTGTCTTGCAGTAATTATGATTATGCTTTTAAGGTTTTCTCATTGCCATTATCAGTTTTCATTTCTACAAAAACAACAATAAAAAAGCCTGTCTTGATAAAGACAGGCTCTTTCTAAAATCTCTGAAAGATCTTAGTAATTCGCTTCGAAGTTACCTTCTGTAATGTTGTAAATGGTTTCTGTACCAGTAGCATTGTTGTAAACTGTAGCAGTTCCCGAAAACGTTCCTTTTACGTGGTTGTTCGAGTTTGCTGTCGTGTTAGTAGAAAACGTAGTATACGTATTAGCTCCGCCAATCGTCATTTCGGTGTTCCATATTTCATTGGCGCCGGTAACTCCTTCTTCCATGATAAACTTCACCATTTCTGTGCTTCCACCATTTTGAGATGCTGTAAGCATAAGGGTTGTCATGTCTGAAGAAGTTGATTTAGAAACAGTAACAGTGTTGTAGGTTTTTGCTACACCATTCATTTTTAGTGTTACAGTTCCACCCGGTTGGTTAACCGTGGCATTGTTGTCATCATCTCCGGAACATGAAACAATTCCCAAAGAAAGTACGCAAAAGCTTACAAATAAAAAGATTTTTTTCATTTTGTTAGTTATTTAAATAAAATTTGGACAATTATACAATAATAAAACAATAAACCGAAATTTATTTAAGATATAAATAGTTATTGTAGTAATCAATAATTCCTTTTCCCTGCAAAAGTATGTCGGCACCTATAATACCGTGTACAGGGCTCGCTTTATATTGACGGAGTGCTTCATTTACGTGCGACATGTCAAATATAACAAGCGAAAAGCCGGGAGTATACCAATGCCCTAACTTAAGGCTGTTGTGTGTAGAGGTCTGGGTTGTCATACCCGTGCCGCCGGCGCCTGCAGCTTTTGTATCAGAGTCAGACGCCTCCAGGCCAAACCGTGCCACTTCATCGAAGCCTACACAGCTGTTAGACGCGCCCGTATCTAATATGAAGTTACCTTCAACACCGTTTATTTTTGCTTTGATAAGAAGATGTTGGGTTTTTGAGAGTTTAAATCTGATTTTCTTATATCCGTTCTTCTTTAATACTTCGTGCAGGTTTTCCATAATGCGAATGTAAAGAATTAAAAAGCATCGTGCCAAGTTCGTATTTTTGCATGATGGAAAAAATGATACTTACTGATACACATACCCACCTTTACAGCGAAGAATTTGCCACAGACCGCGAGGCCATGATGCAGCGCGCAATTGCGGCAGGGGTAGAGCGATTCTTTGTTCCGTCTATCGATTCATCGTATACTGATGCGATGTACGCTATAGAAGAAGCGTATCCGGGAAAGGTGTTTCTGATGATGGGCCTGCATCCTACATACGTAAAGGATAACTACAGGGAGGAACTGGCATTTGTAGAAGAACAGCTGGCCGCCCGAAAGTTTTGGGCGGTGGGCGAGATAGGGATTGACCTATACTGGGACAAAACCAGGCTAAAGGAACAGCAGGAAGCTTTTTCGCACCAGATAAAACTGGCAAAACAATACGGGCTGCCCATCAATATTCATTGCCGTGACGCTTTTGATGAAGTGTTTGAGGTGCTCGAATCTGAAAAAGGAGAGAGGCTTTACGGGATATTCCACTGCTTTACCGGAAATTATGAGCAGGCACAACAGGCCATCGGGTATAATATGGCGCTCGGTATCGGCGGTGTGGCTACTTTTAAAAACGGGCAGATAGACAAGTTCCTCGGCGAAATTCCGTTGGAGAATATCGTGCTCGAAACGGATTCGCCTTACCTCGCACCCGTGCCCTACCGGGGTAAGCGCAATGAGAGCGCTTATGTGGTATTGGTGGCCGAAAAGCTGGCAGCATTATACGGTATTGGTGTGAATGAAATTGCGCGTATAACTACGCAAAATTCGCAAAGAATATACGGCATTTAACAAACAATTCCCGTTAAATCCATAAATTTTTCGCACATTTGCGGAATTGTTTTAATTTGAAGTGCATGGACAAATTTGATACTATCAGGCCTTTTTATGATACTGAGGTAAATGGTGCTATTAAAGGCGCACTGCATCACCCCATGATGAAGGCGCTCATGAGCTTCACCTTTCCCGACACGCCCGAAGAGGTGTGGATGGAACAGCTTACCAAGACGCATTCCAAGCGTGATTTTCAGGTCAACTTTATTTACCAGGCTGTTCAGAAAGTGCTGGAGAAGAGTTCTGACGGGCTTACATCGTCAGGGTTTGAAAAACTGGAAAAACACACGCCTTACCTTTTTATATCGAATCACCGCGATATTATACTCGATACATCACTGCTCAACGTTTGCCTTTACGACAACGGGCTTATTATGACCGCTTCGGCTATAGGCGACAACCTGGTTCAGAAAGCGTTTCTTCATACATTATCTCGACTCAACCGGAATTTTCTGGTACAGCGCGGCCTTCCGCCACGGGAGTTGCTGCAAAGCTCAAAGCTGATGAGCGAATATATCTATCAGTTGCTTTCCCGCGAAAACCGGTCGGTATGGATTGCCCAGCGCGAGGGGCGCACCAAGGACGGTAACGATGCCACCCAGCAGGGCGTGCTTAAAATGCTCGCCATGGCCAGTGACGAACCCAATCTGATGGATTATTTTAAAAAGATCAGGATCGTTCCCGTATCAATTTCTTACGAATATGACCCGACCGATGCGCTCAAACTCCCAAGGCTTATCGCCGAAGCAAATGATGAGGTGTATGTAAAGGAAAAGAATGAAGACTTTATGACCCTGCTTAGCGGCATCATGGGCCAGAAAAAGAGAATTCATATTCACGTATGCGATGTTCTGGATAGCGAGCTCGAAAGCATTAAAGCTGAACAGGATAACCAGAATAAACAGATACAGATGCTGGCACAGGTGATAGACGATGCGATATTGTCTACCTACAAGCTTTGGCCTACCAATTATATTGCCTACGATTTGCTGAACAATACAGACACGTACAGCAGCCATTACACCGAAAAGGAAAAACATGTATTCGAAAGGCGCCTGGAAATGCGCATCGATGCCGGGAATGAACTGGCGCGCAATAGTTTCCTCTCGTTGTATGCCAATCCGGTAGTGAATAAAATGAAATACCAGAATGCAGTCTAAACCCCGCATACTTCTGATATATACGGGTGGCACCATTGGCATGGTCAAAGATTTTGAGACCGGCGCCCTTAAGGCCTTCAACTTTAAAAAACTGCTGCAACGCATTCCGGAACTTAAGCAGCTGGATTGTTTAATTGAAACCTATTCTTTTGCACAGCCGATAGATTCTTCTAATATGGCTCCGGACAAATGGACGGCAATAGCCGATGCTATTGAACAGCACTATGATGAATTTGATGGGTTTGTGGTTTTGCATGGGTCTGATACGATGTCTTACTCTGCATCGGCGCTGAGCTTTATGCTTCAAAACCTTAGCAAGCCAGTCATATTTACCGGCTCTCAACTGCCTATCGGCGATCTTCGTACTGATGCCAAGGAAAACCTGATTACCGCCATACAGATTGCCTCACTTCAGCATATGGGCAAGCCTGTCGTACAGGAAGTATGCCTATATTTTGAGTATAAACTGTACCGCGGCAATCGCACCACGAAGATCAACGCCGAGCATTTTAATGCGTTTTCTTCGCCCAACTATCCTGCCTTGGCCGAGTCGGGCGTACATTTGAAGGTTAATCGTGAGTGTTTGCTGGCTCAAACGGAAGAAAGTTTTTCGGTAGCCCGAGATATGGATGGCAACATTGCCGTAATAAAAATATTTCCGGGTATAAGCGCTACCGTATTGCAGGCCATGCTCGGCATACCCGGACTCAAAGGCGTTATCCTGGAAACCTACGGATCGGGGAATGCCCCGTCTGAAGATTGGTTTATCAATGCCCTTTCCGATGCTGTATCACGCGGTGTGCATATTGTCAATGTAACCCAGTGTGCGGGTGGGAGCGTGATCATGGGACAGTATGAGACGAGCACGCAACTGCAATCGATCGGAATTATATCCGGACGTGATATTACAACGGAAGCTGCAGTAGCCAAGCTCATGTACCTGTTGGGCAAAGACATCCCTACTGCTGATTTTAAGGCATCTTTTGAAGCAGCGATAGCGGGCGAAATGTCATAATAAATTTGTTTATCGTCTTTAAAGTGCTATTTTTGCGCACTTATATTTAGAGAGGTGGCCGAGTGGTCGAAGGCGCACGCCTGGAAAGTGTGTATACCCCAAAAGGGTATCGAGGGTTCGAATCCCTTCCTCTCTGCAAACCTGAATCTTATAAACCCGCAGGATCGAGTCCCGCGGGTTTTTTGTTTTAAGAAGTGCGGGTCGCTCTGATCTCTTACCTGAAAAAACGAAACCCTTACCAGGCGTTTGCTGGAAAGTGCAAGGATGGCAAATATGTTAAGTAATTTTTAATAAGTGAACAATATCACATTGTTAGTTTAGAAATTTGTACATATAAATCAGTTGCTATGAATAAATCGGGACCTATTATATTCATCGAGGATGACGAAGACGACAAATTGATTGTCGCTGAAGTTTTCAGGGAACTCAAGATAAAAAACGACATCCGTTTCTTCGGAGATGGGGAAGCAGCGCTACGCTACCTGACAGATACGGATATTGAGCCGTTTATTATATTTTCTGATATCAACATGCCTAAGCTAAATGGTATGGAACTTCGAAAGAAAGTTCATGAAAATGAAGATCTGCGTTTAAAGTCGATACCGTATCTTTTCTTTTCAACGCTTGCAGAACAACGTGACGTTGTGGATGCATACTCTAAGTCGATACAGGGGTTCTTTGTTAAACCTGACAGCTATACAGAACTGAAAGATACCATACGCTCTATCGTCGATTACTGGCAGCGGTGTGTATCGCCCAATTATGTCAAGTGAAAGCAGGGAAGATAGTTTTGTAAACGCCGTCATCCTCCGTACCTCGATGGTTAAACTTAGGTAGTATGAATTTTTATAAAATATTTATCGCCGCATTTTCTGCTACAAATGTCATGACGACGTTCAGCTACCTGCTTTCGGGGTGTTTTAAGAAGTTGTTCAAAGAGCCTGTAATGCTCAACTTTATATTAGAGGGGATAGGGATCGATCTGAAGGGAAGATGGCATAAAGCGGGCGGCTGGATAGCTCATTATCTTATCGGCCTCGTAATGGTTTTCTGTTATGAGGCGCTGTGGCGATATACAGTTATACCTTTTGGTTTCCTGTCGGGTATGCTTTACGGTATGGTCAGCGGCCTGGTGGGTATTGCCTGCTGGTGGGCCATCTACCACACTTCTATTCACTACGATGTTTCAAAGAGGTCCTATTTCATACAGTTATTTTTCGGTCACATTATATTCGCCCTTGCCGTTGTCATTGCATTTAAGATATTTAAGTATGACCCCATCTCAAAGATTGAGCCTTACCTTTAATTAAGTAAGTTCGGCCTTATGTGCTCAATACAATTCATACCAGCCGAATTGCTCATCCACAATGTTTTTTGAATTTTCTCTTAAGTAGTCCAGATAAGCTGTTGCAACCGGCGAATGTTTTTTGCCTTTCATCCAGATTAAGCTCCACATAGTGGTAATGGGCAACCCTTTTACCGGGATGATATGCAGGTCGTTATTGAACAGTTCGTTCTTTATCCCAATAAGAGGCATTATCGAGTAGCCCATTCCCGCAATCAGTGCCTGCTTGACCGCCTCGTTAGACGTTAGCTCCATCTTTTTAATATGGGGAATTTCGTTACGCAACAAAAATTCGGTCATCGTTTGCCGTGTTCCCGAGCCTTCTTCACGGAAAATGAGGGGTAGGTCGCGAAACGCTTCCATAGTAGTGGCGGACTCAAAATCACGATCCTTTTTACCCACCAGGTAGAGCCTGTTCTTTAACAGGTCGAGTTTCTCAATGTCCAGTTTTGGTGGCAGCACCGATACCAGCGAAAAATCGACGTCGTTATTGGCCAGGCTCTGTATTACGTCGCGCTTATTAGTTACATCCATTACAAGTTCTACTCCCGGGTTCGCCTTTAAAAATTCCGCAAGAAAATAGGGCATCACATATTTACCGGTAGAAACTACCGAAATCTTGAGACGGCCGGTAAGCTGTCCTTTGTAAGCCGCGCTTTTATAATTAATGGCATATACCTGCTCTATGATCAGTTCCGCAGCCTTTGCTATTTCCTTACCAAATTCGGTAATATAGATCTTTCTGCCAATGGCCTCCGTAAGAGGGATATCAAACTGCGCCTGGAAGTTTTTTAATTGTATAGATACAGCGGGTTGCGTCAGGTGCAATTCCTCTGCAGCCCTGGTGATACTCTCAGTCTGGCACACTTTGCAGAATACCTGAAGTTGGTTGAGTGTATAATTCATAAAAAACTTTAATTAAAATGATTTCAAATATAAATAAAAACTTATCAATCACGCGCTATAAATTTGCATCGTAATCAAAAAATAATTCAATGAAAAAAATTACGGTAGCAAAGGGTGACGGTATCGGCCCGGAGATCATGCAGGCAACGCTGGACATTATAATGGCAGCTGGTGCGCAAATTGAAATTGAAGAAATTGAGGTTGGCGAGAAAGTTTACCTGAGTGGCAATACAGCCGGTATTGCTAAAGAGTCCTGGGATGTGATCCGCCGGAACAAAGTCTTTCTAAAGGCCCCCATAACAACCCCCCAGGGCGGCGGTTATAAAAGCCTTAACGTTACCACCCGGAAATTTCTTGGGTTGTATGCAAACGTTAGGCCGTGCACCAGCCTTCACCCGTTTGTACAGACCAAGCATCCGGTAATGGACGTGGTAATCATCAGGGAAAATGAAGAGGACCTTTATGCAGGTATAGAACACCAGCAAACCGATGAGGTTGTGCAATGCCTGAAACTCATCAGCAGGCCGGGTTGCGAAAAGATAGTACGTTATGCCTTTGAATATGCCAGGCAGTATGGCCGAAAGAAAGTTACCTGCTTTACCAAGGATAATATCATGAAGCAGACCGACGGATTGTTCCATAAAGTTTTTGACGAAATAGCGGTTGAATATCCTGAAATTGAAAACGAGCATTGGATCATAGATATCGGCGCCGCCAAGCTGGCCGATACGCCCGAAGCTTTCGATGTCATTGTGATGCCAAACCTTTACGGCGATGTGCTTTCAGATGTTGCTGCCCAGATAGCCGGATCAGTAGGGCTCGCCGGGTCTGCTAATATTGGCGAAGAATGTGCGATGTTCGAAGCGATACACGGGTCCGCGCCAAGGAGGGCAGGGCAGAACATGGCCAACCCTTCGGGATTGCTGCAGGGCGCCGTAATGATGCTGAACCATATTGGGCAACAGAAAGTTGCAGAGAAAGTACAAAATGCCTGGCTCAAAACCATTGAGGATGGCGTACATACCTACGACCTGTTTAAGGAAGGTACCAGTACCAAACTTGTAGGGACTAAAGAGTTTGCGCAGGCTGTTATCGCAAATCTCGGTTCGGCTCCGGTCAAGCTGGAAGGCGTACAGTATGCAGAGAATAAGCTTATCGTTATCCCCCCCTACAACAGGCCGGTGCCTGCTTTTAAAGAACTTGTGGGCGTAGACCTGTTTGTGCATTGGCCGGGGCTGGATGCCGAAGCGCTTGCTATGATCGTAAAGACGATTGTGCATGACAACCTGAGCCTTACCATGATCACTAATCGCGGCATCAAAGTATGGCCAGACGGTTTCCGCGAAACATTTTGTACAGACCATTGGCGATGCAGGATAAAGCCGACAGAAGGCGAAATTTCGAAAGCGGCCATAGTAGACCTTTTGCTAAGGGCAATTGAGCACGGAATTGACGTGGTAAAAACAGAGAACCTGTACAATTTCAACGGAGTGCCTGCTTTCTCACTCGGACAGGGCCAATAGCGGATAGTAGGCGGCATCATATTGCCGCCAATCTTTTCACTAAAGCTTCTACATTAATCAAAACTATAATTAGTATGGCGCAATTTAAACTTATTGATGGTGAATTTCCGCTTGCCGAGGCCAGGGAGCTCATCCTTGCATTACTGGAGTACAAGATCAATTTTCACAGCCGTGAGAATTTCAGGAGCGAAATCTGCAAAGGGCAAAAAGACGACCGGTCTTTAAAACGAAAACAGGAACTGCAGGTTACGCGTGAGAGTTTCCTGAAGATGGTCTCGGGGCTGGACCCGGAAACTACCGTTAGGGTAACCGCAGATATCAACGTATCATAATGTTTCAGGGAAGAAAGTTGCTTATCGTTACCATGCACGGCAAAGAGCAGGTGATAGCACCGCTTGCCGTACAGGCCCTGGGCGTGGAGTGTGTCCTTGCAGAAGGCTTTAACACGGACAGCCTTGGCACATTTACTGGAGAGGTTGAACGCAAAAGTAATGCGCTTGAAACGCTCCGCAGGAAATGCCTTGAAGGTATGGCCATGTACGGAGCCGACCTCGCAATTGCAAGCGAGGGTTCTTTCGGGCCGCATCCCTCTATATTTTTTGCACCGGCCGATGATGAGTTGATTATGCTCATGGATAAGGCCAACGATATAGAGATCGTTGCCCGGGAACTTACTATAGACACCAATTTTAGCAGCGCTGAGATCAGTAATGAACCAGAGTTGCAGCAGTTCCTTCAACTGGCAAAATTTCCCGGCCATGCGGTCATTATCCGCAGATCGGAAAAAGATCACAACCATGTTGTTAAAGGTATAAACGACGAACGCCAGCTTGCAGCCATTAGCGCGGAGTATCTTAAGCGTTATGGGAAGTACGTTATAGAAACCGATATGCGCGCCATGCACAACCCAAGCCGGATGCAGGCCATTATGCGGGCAATGGTTAAGCTGCTTGATAAGGTAAAGTCGTGCTGCCCCCTTTGCAACTCCCCGGGTTTTGGAGTTACCAGTACAACGCCCGGTTTGCCCTGCAGTAGCTGCCGGTTTCCGACGGAATCAACGCTTTCACACATTTATACCTGTGTGAAATGTGATTATATCCTGGAAAAGCTGCATCCGTTCGAAAAGGAGTTTGAAGACCCTATGTACTGCAATATTTGTAATCCATGAAGACCATAGTAACAAAACAAATAGAGGCCGCGGCAGAAGTACTGCTCAATGGTGGTATAATCGGCATGCCCACCGAGACCGTTTATGGCTTGGGCGGGATAGCATATAGTGAAGCTGCTGTTAAAGAAATTTACAGGGTAAAGCAACGGCCTTTCTACAACCCGCTGATTCTCCATATCTGTGGAATCGAGCAGATTGACACGGTCGCAGCGCACGTCCCGGAGGCGGCGTATAAGCTCGCTAGGGAATTTTGGCCGGGGCCTATGACACTGGTCCTCCCGAAAAAAACGGAGGTGCCCGGGATTGTTACGGCGGGGCATGATACCGTTGCCATACGGGTGCCTGCCCATCCCGTCGCGCAGCAATTGCTTAAAGTTACCGGCGGCCCGGTTGCCGCCCCGAGCGCTAACCCCTTTGGGAGGACAAGCCCGACGACTGCAGCCCACGTTTTGGAATACTTCGAAGGGCAAATACCCCTGATATTAGATGGAGGGCCCTGCGAAGTAGGAATTGAGTCTACCATAATAGGCTTCGACAATGGCAAGCCCGTTATCTATCGGCAGGGAACCGTCACCGAACAGCAGATTGTAAAGATTGCGGGAAAAGTCGATCGCTTTGTAAATGAAGAAACAGCTCCCAGGGCTCCGGGGATGCTCTCGCGCCATTATGCTCCCAAAACCCCAATGGTCGTTACAAAAGATCCTGTTGCTACAGCCGAAGCCTATATGGGCAAGCATCTTGGTATAATAAGCTTTTCGGGCAGTAATCTCCCACAAGCAGCTTCAGAAATTGTCCTTTCCCCGACAGGCAGCCTGAAAGAGGCGGCGGCAAACCTGTACCGTTCTATCCACCAGATGGATAATGCTGCAGTTGACCTGATCATTGCCGAAGAATTTCCGGCAACGGGTATCGGTGCCGCGCTTAACGATAAATTGCACAGGGCATCGAAGCGCTGATTTGTCAATGCCCGGAAACCAATAAAATATTCCTTAACCATGAACCTGACCTTATTACTTGACAACTTAACAAATCCCGCCCTGCTTTTCTTTGTACTGGGGATTGTAGCCGTTTATTTAAAAAGTGATCTTGAAATACCGCCGAACTCTTCAAAATTTATTTCCCTATACTTGCTGTTTGCTATCGGTTTTAAGGGAGGCCAGGAATTGTCGCATGAAGATTTTACAACCGAAATAGTACTTTCGATGCTTTTTGGGCTGGCACTGGCCACGCTACTGCCGCTATATTTGTTCCTGATACTTAAAAGGAAATTCAACGTGCATGATGCCGGTGCGGTGGCCGCAGCTTTTGGGTCAGTAAGCGCCGTAACGTTTGTTACGGCAGCATCTTATCTGGAGATGCATGGCATGCGCCTGAGCGGGCACATGGTTGCAATTATGGCTCTAATGGAGTCGCCCGCTATTATTGCCGGCCTGCTACTCATCTCTCTTTATGAAAAAGGCGAGGGCACATTCCGCCAAAGCAAGGTTATACATCATGCATTGACCAATGGTTCAGTGCTGCTGATTTTGGGTAGCCTCGCAATAGGGTATCTTGCAAGTGCCGAGCAGGCGCAGGGAATAAAGCCTTTTACAAATGATCTTTTTAAAGGTTTTCTCGCCATCTTTTTGCTCGACATGGGAATTGTCAGCGGGAAAAAGCTGGGCTCGCTGTTTAAGGGTGGATGGTTTCCTTTCGCCTTCGGGATAGTTGTACCGCTTATAAATGGCAGCCTTGTAGCTGTATTGAGTGCCACGGTTACCGATAGCATCGCCAACCGCTTCATATTTGCCATATTGGCGGCAAGCGCCTCTTACATTGCCGTGCCGGCTGCAATGAAAATTGCTGCGCCTAAAGCCAACCCCGGGCTTTACCTGCCCATGGCGCTGGGCGTTACATTTCCCGTAAACATTACGGTCGGTATGCCGCTGTATCTCTTTATCGCGCAGTGCACATAAGTATGTGACGTGTGCATTAGAAGATCATAACGTTATTGCCACGACATCCAAAACAAAAAAGCCATCCGGAAGGGATGGCTTTGTGATTTATAAAAGAAATATTTTATTTGAACATTACTTTGCGCTTCCGTAATTGGTATCGGTGCCGCGCTCAATGACAAATTGCACAGGGCACCGAAGCGCTAACGCCGCCGTTAAAAAAAGATGTCCGCTTGCGGCCTGTATAGCTATTCCTTATTGTTTGGTAATTATGTGCAGATAATCATGTTTTACCGATGTACGCAGCATTATAGAGGCCGTTCGGTACAAGGTACACCACATCATCCTGAAAATCAAGGACTATATTGAACCGCTTTATTACGTCATGGCCCAATATATGGATGTTAGACCCAAAACGCGTTTTGTTGGTGGTCATTACCTGGGCAGGAATGTCCTCCAGTTCGAAATTCCCGATTCTCAACAATTGAAGGCATGAAGTAAGTACAGGTATATCGTTCCCATTCGTTCCATGCATTACCACCTTATCGATAACTTCCATTTTATCGGCAGGGAAACGTTGTCGGGCCAGGAGGTCATTATCCAGCATCACAGTATTCTGGTAGCCGGTATCAAACAAAAACCAGTCCTTGACGGCTGTACCGTTTTGCTTCAATTCTGACTCCACGAGAAACCGGTAGTTGAAATACCGTATTTTAAGTTTTGCAACGTTTTTCATATGCCCGACCCATTTCGGCAATCGTGAATGAACTACCATGATATTTTTATCATAGTTAAGTTCGACAACCATTCCATCAAAAAGATTCCACCCGAATAAACCGTCCGCTTCATGGCCTGCCATTTTAGAGTCGTAAATGTTCGTCTGGTAGTCGCGCCTCCCAATCCTTGCAGTGTTAGGTTCGTCATAAAGGCTAATCCTGCCTTTCACCTTGTGTTGTAAAGCGTCTTCCGTTACGGTTAGCTCCGTGGCCCCGGTATCAAAATTCAGGTTGAGTGTATCAGTGGTGTTGATTATCGTTTTTACGTTGGCTGTGTTAAACCGGTTCAGGGTATAGGCCACGGTGTCGTGAATTTCCGGTTTTTGATATCTGTAATCTCGCGGAGCCGGGCCTTGTAGCGTTATAAGGCATGAATCCGGCCCATTAACGAAATAAAACCTTTCAATTTTTCCGGGTTTCAACTTTATTGAAATCGAGTCAATGTCCGTTTTCAGGGCAAGTAGGATTGATTTTTTAAACTTGTTGGTAATGTGGGTGTAGCTTTTACGGCCGGCCCTGAGATTCCATTTTCTTGTGGCCTGTCCCTGTTCGTAAAAAGTAGTTATACTGTTTGTGGCTTTTACAATGGGTAAACGGCGCTGCGCCTCACATAGTAATGAAAACAGAAAAAAGGAAAGGAAGAATACATATTTCATAATTGCACCGGATTGATTGATTCCTTCAAAGATATATAATAAAAAAGCCACCCTTCCGGATGGCTTTTTGGTTTATAAAAGAAATATTTTATTTGAACATTACTTTGCAGCTTCCGTAATTGGTATCGCCGCTGCGGATGTTGAATAACATCAGGCCGCCGTTCGGGAAGTTGAAGTTGTATTTCAGCTCATTCCTGCCTTCGGTAAGGTTTACCGGAGCGGTAAAGACAAGCTTTCCGCTAATATCGTGCAGCGTGATTGTTGCTTCAGTGGCCACATCGCTGTACAGTAGGAAGTTTACAGTTCCGTTACTCGGGTTAGGGTACATCCTGAACTCATTCTTCATGGTATTCAGCAGCTCCTTGTAGCCTTCAGGTGCTGTTTTTGTAAACTTCACGTCTTTGATCTTCAGGTCAAGGTCGTTGGTGCCCGCCGCTACCGGAAGGAACGTAAACGCGATCATGGTAAGGTCATCGGCAGTAATTGCGCCGTTAGTACCGCTCGACTTAAAGAAGCTAAACGGAACGTAATAGGTGTTCTCTGTATTCCTTACATTGATATTTGCCCTGTACTGCTGGTTCCAGTTCTCGATAGACGATTTGATAAGGCCAAGCTCGAGTAATCCGCTACCTGTTGCTGTGAACGAAAGGAATCCGTATTCAGTATAATCAGCAGGAAGATGCGCAGGCAGTATCGATTTGTATAATGTAAGGTAATCGAACTCACTATGTGCATTGATCTGCACATCACGTGTTATCGCATACTCGTCGGCGCTGTATGCCCTTTCGAAGTTGTTTGAAACTACATAGCTGTTTACGGTAGTGTAGTGTGTATCGTAATCGAGGCCCCAGTTCCCGTCGGCGTGGTAGAATGCGTCCTGTATCTGCCCGTCTACGTTGATCAGGCCTTCAAATTCGTATTTGTCCTTAATGTCAAGGCGTACTTCCTGGCTGGTCGCAGAGATAACCGGGTTATACCGTGAGGCATATCCATTAGTTTCACTAAACGTTTCGTCCATAGTAATCTCAACATTCTGACCTTCTTTAAGGCTTTTCAGCTTAAATACAAGGTCGGTTCCTTCACGCGATACTTTGGCAGCATAGGTTTTAGGAAGTTTCTGCACTTCGGTTTGCTGTACCGGCAGTGAGGCACGCAGATTGTTCAGGATATCCTTAACAAGCTTCTCTGTATTTTCCGGCACGGTAGACCAAACCTGGAAGTTGTACATGTTGTTGAATATGGTATACTCTTTTACATACCAGTTGCTTTGCAGGGTATACCTCTGATCATTATAGTTTTTACCTACGGCAAATGATATTGCATATTCGGTAACGTTGTTCCTTTGCTTAAGCGCCTGCATAAGGAAATTGTAACCATCAATCTGTACAGTTTTTACCATCAGGATCTCGGCGCCGCGAAGCCTGTCGCATGACGCTTTGGTGTGGTTATATACTTTGTCTACGGTGCGCACGCCAAGCACAACGGCTTTCGTTTTATCACTTACCGAAAAGTCTACGCTCAATACTTCCTGCGCCACGGTGTAGTCAAGAATATCGGTAGGAGAGGTTACATGTGCCACATCGCCCGTCATCAACTGAGAAGGGAACATTTCGGCCATGGTAAGTTCGCTGTTGGCAGTGCGCGCGGTAAGATTAGACAACCTTGGCTTAACGAACTTCGTCGCGTCGGTTTTAGCGAATATCGTTGGCGTGCTGTTCATCTTACGGTGCACATACCTTTTTGATACGGCGTCGCCAAGGCTTTCGCTCTCCAATCCGCCGTCATTACCTGTGTTTACATCTTCAGATGCAATCACTACCGGTATTACCGTGGTGCTCATACAGCCATTTGTATCGGTAGAAGTAAGTGTTACCTCATAATAGCCTGCGGCTGTAAACGTGAAGTTCACGGTTGGCTGGTTGGCAAACTGGCCTGAAGCCCCGCCAGTTACAGCCCATGAGTAATTGCTGAAAGACGATGCGTTGGTTAGTGCAAATTGTTTGGTGATAGAACCCGGCGCAGTACCCAGCGTGCTTTGGGTAACCGTGCCCGCTACCGATGGATATACAGTTACCTGCCTTGTCGTAGTATTGGTGCCGTAAGTGTTGGTAGCTACAAGGGTTACGGTATACGTTCCGGCGGCGCTATATACCTTGGTAGGGTTCATTGCAGTGCTTGTTGTTCCGTCGCCAAAATTCCATGAATAAGAGATTGGCGCTTCGGGCTGTACTGCCGAGCCTGTGTTTGACGTATTGGTAAATACATAAGAGTTGCTCGCGTAGCACTGGTTGTTCCCGTTGGTGCTGAACTGCGCGGTTGGCGCAACCCCCGGTGGCGGGGCACAACCCGCAAGGCTCGGCGCGAATGAAGCGTAGTGTACCTCGCCACCTGCCTGCTCAAATGATTTGGCAATAACCTGGCCCTCAATATTTGCCTGGTTGGCTGTTTTGGTAATACCCGCAAACGGAGCGAATATGGTACCCTCAACGGCATTATTGCCTTGTATGTTAAGCTGCGTAGTGTTGTAAAAGTTGTAAATGATATAAGGGCAGTTCTGGAAACCGATGCCCGACTGATTCCATACATTCCAGTTGAAGGTACCTGCTGCGTTTACGTTTACCACCAGTATTTTTGATGCGCTGGGCTGTTGGTTAAACGTGAAAACCTGTACATTGTTCATGTCGGCTCCCGTCACGTTCAGGTAATTGATCCCGTCCTGAAGGTTGATCTTCACCTGGTTGGGCAGATTGGTTGTAGGGATGGACTGCCCGTTAGGATTGGTAAGCTGGGCATTGCCGGTGCACATGGCGAGGCTGCTCGATTTGGCCCTCATGGTCTGGAACGCACTCGAAAAATCGAGGAGGTTCGCCTGGAACACAGGGTTGTTGGCAGCGCTCACGCCAAGGTTTGGAGCGCTGGACTGAAGCATGATCCTTGGTGAGGAGTCATAATTAGACGAAGGCGTGATCCTGATAGGCGATGCCGCGTTGTTCTGGTCGTAGTACCATACGTAAGACCCGGTACTGTTGCCGATTTTTACATAGGCGTTAGAGCCAACCTGTAAGGCGTTGCCGCCCTGATAGATTACTTTACCGCCTACCAAAAGGCCGATCTTTACGTTGTTTACAGTAAATGTTCCTGCACTGTGTATCGCTACCTGGTAGTTTCCCTTAATGGTAAGGTCTCCGCCGCAGGCAATGGGGCCTTCGGTTTCGTTGGTGGTAAGTGCAAGGTTGCTCTCGGCAAATACGTTAAATCCCTGCGCCGGCGCCGTGGGGCTTTGGCCATGAGCGCTTAGGGTAGCCGCAAAGCATGATAAAATAGCAAAAAGTTTTTGGGGTACTTAAAAAGTCATTTTTAGCTAAACCAGAAATGATTGCTAAAGAATTAAACCTAGAAATAAAAACGGTTTTGGGAGCATTATCACTTTACACGCAAGCTGGAAGAGCGATTTTTGATATTAAAAAAGGTGTTTACCGATTGCGAGAGCTATCAAGAGAGCCTTTACCGATGGATGAATTACGGTTTGCCAACGAACGAGAGAAGCTTGCAAGAGAATTATTGACTCAACAGAAAGTTAGCGTGAAAAAGGTCTATGTAGAAAATGGACTAAAGCTGGAAGGAGAATGTAGTTGGCGAGAAAAGACCTGGCATCCAACGGCAATAGTCGATTTGGATGAAAGATTAGTAGCGGCGACTTGTAGCTGTGATTTTTACATAAGAAATAAGTTATACAAAGGTCCTTGTGAACATATTTTAGCTTTGAGAATGGCAGAAAAGAGTGCCACTCTTTTAACTAAAACCTAGTATTTCTGTTGTGTAAATTTTAAGTGCTAGTAATCAAAAATTAATTTGCATTTTTTTAAGGAAATTAAGAAAAAATACTAACTTGCAACAACAAAGTAAGAGTAAGCAAAACCTTGCCTTCCGAAAGGAAAGAACGATGTATCGTCGTTCATGAAATTTGACTCTACATGCATCACTAAATACAATCTTCACTGTGAGAGCTTTGTCTAGTACATAGTATTTTACAGTGAAACCTCCGAGAGCTTAAAATACTATGTACTAGACCGCTCTCTTGGAGTTGATTGATTTAGTCAGAAGAATCTTCGAAGGTTTTACTCTACTTTGTTTGTTGCCCTACTCCACAAGAGTCAGGGCTTTCTTTTTGATAAACCTATGGCAAATCAACCTTCAAGAGAGGATATCCGAAAAAGAGTGGCAACGTCTACTAAAGATGCTGTTATTCTTGAAGAAATGAAACGATTTGGGTTCTGGAGTGAGGAGTTATCTCCAGCCCTCAAAGATGTTCTGCAAAAGCAAAAAGAAGTAGAAACTGAGCTGAATACCTTGGTTCGGAAGCAAACTCGTTACAGTAACCCTGAAACTCTGAGAAAGGAGATGCTCCAAGAACGTTTGAAGGCGTCCAAACAAAAAAGACAGGAGGCTAAGGAACGAAAAGAACAAAAAAGGTTAGCGCGAGCAGAAACTTGGAAGAAGAAAAAAGAAACTGAGATTATCTATACAGGTGAGGAAGTATCGGTGGGTTTATCGCAAACTGTGACAAATTTTGAACAGTTGCAACGATGGAATTTACCTCAGTTGGATACTCCTTTGGCTTTAGCAGATGCTCTTAATCTCAAATTGGGTCAATTGAGGTTTTTGACCTATCATAGGAAGGTATCATTGGTAAATCATTACAAGCGATTTTACATTCCTAAAAAAACGGGTGGGAAACGCTTGATTTCTGCTCCGATGCCACTGATTAAATCTGCTCAACTATGGATATTAAAGCATATCCTCTATCAAATACCTAATACTCATCAAGCCCATGGTTTTGTACCAGAACTATCAATCGTCTCCAATGCTGAACAACATATAGGAAAAGAATTACTAATCAACCTCGACTTAAAAGATTTTTTTTCAAGCATTTCTTATGTTCGGGTAAAAGGTCTTTTTGAAAGTTTAGGCTATTCTGGACAAATTTCTACGCTATTAGCTTTGCTGTGTACAGAGGCCGAAGTTGAGCAAGTAGCCATAGATGGAAAGAAGTATTTTGTTGCGATAGGGGATAGAAAATTACCCCAAGGCTCTCCATGTAGCCCAGCTATTTCTAATCTCATCGCTTATAAACTAGACCGTCGCTTACAAGGAATAGCCAATAAATGGGGGTTCACCTACACTAGATATGCCGATGATTTAAGTTTCTCATGCGATTATGAAAACTTAAACTTTCATCAACGATTACTTTGGTCGGTACAAGAAGTAGTCAAATCGGAAGGTTTTACGGTTCATCCAGACAAGGTCCATATTATGCGAAAAGGCAGTCGGCAAGAAGTAACAGGCTTAATCGTAAATAAACAGATAGGAATAGACCGTAAAGAATTACATCGATTTAGAGCTTTATTACAGCAGATAGAAAAGAATGGTCCTGCTGGAAAAACTTGGAATGGAAACCCTAATCTTGAAAATTCGATGAGAGGCTATGCGAGCTTTGTTATGATGGTGAAGCCCGAATTAGGAAAAGTTTTTATGGAAAAAATTGAGAAGATTTTCTAAAGTTGAGATTACCCTCTTTTGCTAAACCGACACTACTGAACAGTTAATTGAAATAACCACTTTATCTTGGAAGAAGTTTGAAATGATCTTAGAATTTCTATCAAGATGTAAAGCTGGTTAACCTATGAAAAAAGTATTTTTATGGGTAAGTCTATTAAGTTTGACTTACATACAACCGATTGAAGCCCAAATAACTTCCAAAGCCTCAAAACCTAATATCGTCCTCATTATCGCCGACGATTTAGGTTATGGCGATGTAGGATTTAACGGGCAACAGCTAATTAAAACCCCAAATCTGGATAAACTGGCGGCTTCTGGTATGAAGTTTAATCAGTTTTATGCTGGAACTTCAGTATGTGCGCCATCACGTTCTGCATTGCTTTCGGGTTTACATACAGGACATACCTATATCCGTGGCAATAAAGGTGTTTTACCTGAAGGACAAGAACCCATCGCTGATTCTGTTGTGACGATGGCAGAAGTCCTAAAAACAGCTGGCTATACTACAGCAGCCTACGGTAAATGGGGCTTAGGACCTGTTGGTTCTGTCGGTGACCCAAATAAACAGGGGTTTGATTACTTTTATGGATACAATTGCCAAACCTTGGCACACCGTTATTATCCCAACCATTTGTGGAACAATGGGCAAAAAGTTGTTTTGGAAGCGAATGAAAATTTAGTGCAAAATAAG
>JAGKWW010000085.1 GCA_021151665.1 Flavobacteriaceae bacterium | reverse complement strand
AACAAGGCTTTGATGTGATCACGACAGGATTCGAACCTGTGACCGCCTGCTTAGAAGGCAGGTGCTCTATCCAGCTGAGCTACGTGACCGTAATGCTGTGCACTATCCGGTAAAAAAAAATCCCGCCATAAAAGCGGGATGTGCAACTTGTCGGGGTGGCAGGATTCGAACCTGCGACCTCCTGGTCCCAAACCAGGCGCGATGACCGGGCTACGCTACACCCCGAAAACAGCGGAGAGACAGGGATTCGAACCCTGGCGACGATTGCTCGCCGACAGATTAGCAATCTGCTCCGTTACCACTCCGGCACCTCTCCAGCTATAGGCCTTTCAGCCTTTTTGCGGTTGCAAATGTAACTTTTTATTTTAATTAACTGCAACTATTTTTAAAGGTTTTTTTGATTTTTTCGTAACCTTCACTTAAACTGTTTCGGTATCAACACAATACCTCTTAATTTATTTTTCTGCCTTCAGGCACTTCAGCTGGCTGATGAAAAACTGCTCGGGACTGTACGTGCCGCCAAGGGTTTCTGACTTGAGTTCCTTCTTCACCGAATAATCAATTGTTTCCGTAGCATACTTTACCCTGATAAACGAAATCGGGCTCACTTCAAGGTCTTCCATTGAACCTTTTGTGAATAAAAATGGCGTACTCAGAACCCGTATATTGAGCTTGTTTTCTTTATCGTATATAAGATTAGCGCAGCTATCCTGCGATGCCGGTATCAGGGTAATGATCCTGCCATTTATCAGCTGTATATAGAGCTTTGAAGTGGCATCGGTACACTGAACTTTTGGAAATTCAGGGCTTTTGGATAACAGCTGGAAGTTAAGCACCGGAATGCCGTCGCTGGAGGTAAGAGAGAAAAAAACATATTGGGAATTGCCCCCAAATACCTTTTCGTACATCAGGTAATCTTTGGTCCACCTCAGCTGTACTCCATCGTTGCTTTGGGTATAAGTATATTCGCAGTCCTTTTGTTGCGCTATGCAAAATGCAGGCAGCAGCGCAAAAATCAAAAGTAATTTCTTCATCGGCTTAAATTTTGCCGCAAAGTAATACTATTTTCTCATTCTGCATATTGGTGGTAAAAAATGCATACCGGTCTCCCCCATCTTTAATTTTCCATTTTTTCCGAAGCTCATCGGGCGAAAGCGGGAAGTTTCGCGCCGTTATATTGACCTTTGCACCTTCCAGTTTCTTCATTTCTACTTTAGAATAGTCCAGTACTTCTTTAATCTCAAATCTCCGGCCGGGAAAATCGGAGGGCGTAACGGCGGTGTAAAGATGTGAATTGCGATGAAGTTTACATAATCCGAAATGTACGGCAACCCTGTTGAAGGCACCACTTTTCATCACCGCGCTATTGGGTTCATAAAGATATTTTTGCGGAGGTGACAGCGGCGCCGAGGGTAGGTCTTCAACCGGTGCAGCAAAGGCCTGCGTACCTTCTTTGGAAATGTTTACCGCTTCTATAACAGGTACCCCGTCAAAATCCTTTTCGAGTATCCATAGCAATTCCTTCACTTCATTCTGAATTGCGACAATATGTATGGCTTTTACAGAATGCAGTTCACCAAGGCCGGCCGATATGTCAAGCAATGGCGCTGTTTTTACCATGATGTTCTTCGAATACCTGAAATAAAAATCCTCGAGTGCGGGCACATCGGGCAGGCAGTCTTTCAGCAGGAAAACTTTACCTTTTATATCGCTGCGCCGTGAAGGGTCGATATAGATCCAGTCCCACTGCCTGTTGAGCAGCCTTAGTATATCGGTGCTATCGCCGGGAGCGGGTTTTATATTGTCAGCCCCGAGAACTTCAAAGTTGTGCGCTGCAATGGCTGAAAGCCCAAGGTTCATTTCGCAATGAAAAACCTCTTTTACCTTTTTCGAAAAGTAATAATCGTCAATTCCAAAGCCCCCGGTCAGGTCGATAAGGCTTTCGCCCGAAATGAGCCCCGCCTTATATTTTGCTGCTATTTCTGAAGACGTTTGCTCTACCGAAACTTTAGAGGGATAAATAATATTATGGGCTGCGTACCATGTTGGCAGCTTATCTTTCGCCTTTTGCCGGGCTGCTATCTGGCCCAGGATTTCCTGCCACGATATTTCGGGAAAAGGGTTGCGCTGCAGGGCAAGGGTGGCTACGTCATCAGATGTATGCTCCCGTATAAATTGCTGAACCGCCGGTTCCAGTAAATTGGAGTTCAAATCAGAGGTCTTTGGTTAATATTCTTACAACCGGATTATGCGGGAGGAATTCTTTGGCTACCACCTTGATACAAGTGTACAATGGCACCGCTACGATCATGCCCAATATACCGAATACAAACCCACTGGCCAGTATTACAATAAATATCTCCAGCGGGTGCGAATTTACGCTATTCGAAAAAATAAGCGGCGTACTTACGTTGTTATCTATGGCCTGCGCAATGCAATAGCCGATAAAGACATAGAGCGTGGTGCTGAACATTTCACCCTGCGTTTCCGGCCCCATGAGACCGAGTAGTGTTAGCAATATCGTTAATGCGGTGGCAATAAGCGGACCGATGTAGGGAATGATGTTTAGCAATGCACTGATAAAAGCAATGATAAATGCATTCTGTACGCCGAAGATCAATAATACGATTAGGTACAGTATAAATAATATCGTCATCTGCAGGATAAGCCCTATAAAATAGCGGCTTAAGAGATAATTGATCTTCCTGAAAGAATTAAGTATTTTTTCCTCGTGTGCATCGGGCAGTATTTTTTTTGCGTTCAGTGCAAAAAGCCTCCGGTCTTTCAGGAAGAAAAAGGTAATGAAAAGTACCGAGGCCAACCCTACACCAAATCCGCTCAGGATGCCCAGCAGCGAATTGAGGAAATTTGTTATGAAGCCAAAATTAAGCTTTGAAGTAATGTTAGACTGCTTCAGCATTTTATCGGCATCGATGTTATACTGTCCCAAATAATCACTTACCTGCGCAATAAGGCTGTTCAGGTCGGCCTGCAGCTTATCGGTCTCAAGCAGCGAAAGGTTGTCGCTCTGTGTCATTATCAGCGGGACGAAAAGCATAATAAATCCTCCCAGCAAGGCCACAAAGAACAGCAGCGTAGAGATCACCGCCAACGTATGCGGAAACTTAAGCTTTCTTTTTAAGAAGTAAACTACCGGGCTTGCTATCATCCCCAGGATAAGCGAGATGAAAAGATAGATGATCACTGCCTGCACCCTGTACAAAAACAACAGCAAAATAAAAACACCTGCCAATACGGCAACAGCGCGCAAAATTCCGTTAGCAATCGTTTTTGAGGTAATCATAGACGTAATTTTGAACCGAATGTATGAAAAAATTTACTAAGGGATTTTCTTTTAATATAACATTAAACCTTGTTTCCTGTATAAAAAACAAAGGGCTGCCATTCGGCAGCCCAAGCAATAAGATATCTTATCTTACTCGTTTCTCATGGCTTTTCTTTCCTTGATAAGCTCAACAGTCGCGCCTGTTACCCAATAGAACACAAAGCTCACCAGGAACATCATCAGCCAGAAGCCGATGGTAGCTATTGTAAGGAATAGTAAAAAACCAAGGTATTGCTGAAATCCAAACATGTTTTCCGGAATTTTAGATTCAGCCTCAAAGATAATGGTAATATTTTTTACAAACAACTTAGTTCGACTAAAAATTCCGCAATAAAATTGGGAAAACGTTTTACAAACCTCACGATTATGTTTAATTTTGGCTGGCTTTAAACGACTCCTGCAACAGCACCAGCCACTTAGGGCCGAAAACTTTTTATAAACCATATACTACACACAATGGAATATCGCATAGAAAAAGACACGATGGGCGAAGTAAAAGTGCCGGCAGAGAAGTACTGGGGCGCACAAACAGAGCGCTCAAGGAACAATTTTAAGATTGGCAATCCCGGCTCAATGCCAAAAGAGATCATTGAAGGATTTGCTTACCTGAAAAAAGCCGCAGCTTATGCCAACCACGACCTTGGCGTGCTTTCGGCAGAAAAACGCGACGCTATCGGGCAGGTTTGTGACGAAATACTTGCCGGCAAACTCGATGACCAGTTTCCGCTTGTAATCTGGCAAACAGGTTCGGGAACGCAAAGTAACATGAATGTGAACGAAGTGGTGGCCAACCGCGCCCAGGTGCTGGCAGGGGGTAAAATTGGCGAAGGCGAACCGGTGCTTAAGGCAAATGATGATGTAAACAAATCGCAGTCTTCTAATGACACCTACCCTACCGGTATGCACATTGCAGCCTATAAAGCAGTGGCAGAGGTAACGATTCCCGGAGTTGAAAAGCTTCGCGATACGCTAAAAGCGAAGTCAGAACAATATATGAATGTGGTAAAAATTGGGCGTACCCACCTTATGGATGCAACCCCGCTTACCCTGGGACAGGAGCTTTCGGGTTATGTGGCCCAGCTAAACCACGGACTTAAAGCCCTGAAAAATACGCTATCGCACCTTAGTGAGCTGGCACTTGGAGGTACCGCTGTAGGTACAGGGCTAAACACCCCGGAAGGCTATGATGTAAAGGTAGCAGAGTACATTGCCAAATTTACCGGCCATCCGTTTGTAACTGCTGAAAATAAATTTGAGGCGCTTGCTGCCCACGATGCTATTGTAGAAACACACGGTGCCCTGAAACAACTGGCGGTGTCGCTGAACAAGATCGCGAATGATATCCGTATGATGGCTTCGGGCCCCCGTTCAGGTATCGGTGAAATATTCATTCCTGAAAACGAGCCGGGATCTTCTATCATGCCCGGTAAAGTAAACCCGACCCAATGCGAAGCGCTTACCATGGTATGCGCACAGGTAATGGGTAACGATGTGGCTATAACCATTGGTGGTACCCAGGGCCATTATGAGCTGAACGTATTTAAGCCCCTGATGGCGGCCAACTTCCTGCAATCGGCGAGGCTTATTGGCGATGCTTGTGTATCATTTGACGAGCATTGTGCACAGGGTATCGAGCCGAACCATGCCCGCATCAAAGAGTTGGTAGATAACTCACTGATGCTGGTTACCGCTCTTAACACCAAGATAGGCTACTACAAAGCTGCCGAGATCGCTCAGACTGCCCATAAAAACGGAACTACTCTGAAAGATGAAGCTGTTCGCTTAGGATATGTTTCGCCTGAAGATTTTGATGCCTGGGTGAAGCCGGAAGATATGGTCGGGTCATTGAAATAACTAAAATAAAAAAGCCACTTATTAGTGGCTTTTTTATTATGACTTTATTAAAAGAAAAGCCTGCATTGAATGAAAAAGGCGATAAAAAAACTTGGGATAGTGTTACCGAAGGTTTACAGTTTGTATTAAAAACAAAAGAGTTGCTAGGGGCAATATCGTTAGACTTATTTGCGGTGTTGTTTGGTGGGGCCGTGGCTATGATTCCGGTTTATGCCAGAGATATTTTAAAAGTAGGGCCACAAGGGTTTGGTCTACTGAATGCTGCATCCGATATAGGTTCTATTTGTATTGTGGTGTTATTAACGTTGTTTCCGTTGCGAAGAAAGCAAGGCGTTAAGCTGTTATATGCTGTTGCCATTTTTGGTATTTGTATTATTACGTTTGGTA
>JAGKWW010000041.1 GCA_021151665.1 Flavobacteriaceae bacterium | reverse complement strand
TCATCATTCAAAATAATATAAGGAGCAGCCGTCGCAGGCGCACTTTCCGCAGCCCTGTCCTGCCCTTGCCTTTATCTGCCTACGCGCGCTCCGGCAGGATACCGGCGCGGTCAGGGCTATGAGGCAAGTTAATGGTTTCCAGTTTGGGTTGAACACGGCGCTACGCTCCCCTCTCCTTCGGAGAGGGCCCGGGAGTGAGGTCTGCTGCCTTGAACTTTTAGTTCTTTTGTTTCAAGACAAAAGAACAAGACTGAGATGTCTCCACTTCACTGCGCTCCGGTCGAAACCTAACGCAGTGGTTCGGCGAAGCCACATGGAACAACCGCAATGCTCCGGCAAGAGTGCAGCTAAGGCCTTCAGCTTTGTGGCGTTAAGCAAATCGTGAGCGAAGGCGTAAAAAAAGATTTACTGTCTGAGCGCAGCGAGTTTAAATCTTTTAGCCGGAGCGAGTGATTTGTAGCCTAAGAAGCTGCTGCCTTGAATTTTTGGTTCTTTTGTTTCAAGACAAAAGAACAAGGCTGAGATGTCTCCACTTCGCTGCGCTCCGGTCGACATGGAACACCCGCAATGCTCCGGCAAGAGTGTAGCTAAGGCCTTCAGCTTTGTGGCGCTCCGGTCGACATGGAACAGCTGCAATGCTCCGGCAAGAGTGTAGCTAAGGCCTTCGGCTTTGTGGCGTTAAGCAAATCGGGAGCGAAGGCGTAAAAAGATTTTGTATCCGAGCGACAGCGAGTTTAAATCTTTTAGCCGGAGCGAGTGATTTGTAGTCTAAGAAGCTGCTGCCTTGAACTTTTGGTTCTTTTGTTTCAAGACAAAAGAACGCGGGAAAATTATCAATTATTCGGCTAAAGCCTGTCCGGATGCTCACCAATAATCTCCCGCTAAAGCGGAAGGCAATTTATCTCGCAAGAGCAACTCTGCGAAACTCTGCGCCTGCTCTGCGCATCTCTGTGAAACCATGCATTCAAAATTCATCATTCCAAATTCAAAATAACCATGAAAAACCTCACCCTCGCCCAATATGCCCGCCTGCCCGACACCTCATTATACGATGCGGTCCTGGAACACCTCAACCCCTGCAACAGCTTTGGGGGGAAGACTATGGAAACATCAGCCATGCCCTACGCCAACGTAAAGTACGCCATCCGTATGCTGCGCAACCTGAGCACTTGGGAGCAGGTGTGCAACCTGTTTACCATTTGCTACGGCGTTGACGAAAAAACCTTCTGGCGGTGCCGCATCGCCGACTATTTTCCTGCCCGCCGTTTCCTGCTGCAGGAACTCGAGCGCATCATCACTGCCGAAACCCAGTTGCTCTCCACACAGTCTACTGACAGCCACCTCTGGCACATGGCCGGCGCCGACCGGCTTACGCCTTATAGCGATACCCTTCCGCTACTGCAGTTAGGGAAGTTGCTTGGGCAGTATCCGTACGACCTTGGCCGCAGGCCCTACGGCGAAATATTCAGCCTGCTGGCGCAAACCAAGGCACAGAACGAAGTAGAGCATGAATATCAAAAACTGGCGAGAAGTTAACCGGTTTAGGGTTTCGGGTTCCGGGTTGTCACCTCGAGCGCCGTCGAGAGGCTGGCTGTCATGCTGAGCCTGTCGTAGCATACATCACTGCATTGCTATCAGGATAGTTAACCACATAGCTACATAGCATTCGCTGTCGATAAGACTGGTGATAATCAGTTCAATTCATGTCAAAATCCTCCGCGATCATCTGCCAAATCTGCGTCATCCGTGTCCAATCATTCAAAATTCAGAATTCAAAATTCAAAATAAAAAACAAATGCCCGACATTGTACGCATACTCCAGACCCTTGCCCAGGCGCATGGGCTGCACTACCACTACGGCAAAAAGGCCGCGCTCAACCTGCTGGATGCGCCTGCCGAAACCGGTGCCACACTTTTTCTCCACGAGTTTACCAACCGCAAAAGCGAATACAACAGCAGCGGCACCCGCATTGTTGCCGCTAACTATGAAGGAAAGTTCTTCCTGGTGAAGCACGCCGACCTTGACCAGCACTACTTCGCCGAGCGCGCCGCCGAAGAAACATCGAAATATTCGCAGAGCATCGAGCCACTGCTCACCCTGCACCACGACCTTGGCAATAGCCTGGCCTGCATGGGCTATGGCATTACGCAATGGGACAACATCGACGTGACCGACGCCCTCGATGCCAACATGGACGGCCTGCTGTGCTCCTACCGCATTCGCATACCTGTAGGCAATGACTGAAGCCGGCGCCATTCTCACAGAAGAATTTGAGGCGCTTAAAAACGAGATCCGTTCCGCATACGAACAGTCCGGGATGATGGCCTCCGGCAACTGGGGCGAATCGCTTGAAGTGGTAGCACTGCCCAACGGAATTACCATCATGGCAGACGGTTATGCCGATGGCCGCCCACCCGGAAAGCAGCCACCCAGCGCCGCGATAGAGCAATGGCTGGTGCAAAAAGGCATTGCAGCCCGCACAGAAAAAGATATCGCCACAAGCAGCCTTGCCTTCCTTATTGCCCGCAAAATTGCAAAGCAGGGCTGGAAACCGAAGGTAAGCGGCAGCGATATTATAGAAAGCATTGCCACCCCGCAGCGCATCCAGCAAATCATAGACCGCGCAGGCGAGGCACACATTGCCGCCTTTACAGAAAGCTTTCTTAACTCCTTAAATGCAACATGACACGGACTATAGAAATCCGCTTTACCGATAACCCGGCTGTAAACGATACCTTTGGGTACAGCCTGAAACTAAACGGGATACCTGTGGTATATGATACCTCGCTGCAAACGGTAAGCAAAGTATTCCTCGCCTTTTCGTCTGCACCCCACGGAATTATGCGGGGTACCACCTTAAGCGCCTCTGTCGGCAATACAGCCGCACATCTTTCGGTACTCAACAAGAAAACGGGATATATCACCTACACGTCTTCGCCCACATCGGTTTTTGTAAATATCACTTTCAACGGCACCATAACGGTTGAGAATATCTATTATACGGGCAATATCGTAATCGATCCGGACGACGCCCAGCTTACCGTTTATGACGGCATCAGCACCGCCGAATTGTACAAGGCTTACAACAACCATATTGTACGCTTTGGCACCACAGGCGAATCGCCGGCCCACGCTACCCTGTCTACCGACGGATTTACCGCTAAGCTGTATCCCGACCCGCAGGGCAGCTTCTTCTTTAACTTTAAGCCCTATATCGCCTCGCTTATCAATACACGTAATTTTGACGATGCCACAAACCCTGTTCTGGTTACCGCAAACCCCGCTTCATTTGTATATGACTTTACGCAGGGAACGTATCTTGAACGTGACGTAAACTTCCGCATTGCCCGCACCAACGGCCATATTGACGAAGCACAGTTTAACCTCGCCTGGTTTGCCGCAGCCGAGCAGCCGGCAGATTACCGAAACTTTGGCCGGGGCGATTATTTTG
Source organism: Flavobacteriaceae bacterium (assembly GCA_021151665.1). GTDB lineage: Bacteria > Bacteroidota > Bacteroidia > Flavobacteriales > Flavobacteriaceae > Flavobacterium. The sequence continues at coordinate 22,212 of JAGKWW010000041.1, read as the reverse complement.
TGCTGACGCCGATGCAGCCCCGCAACGCAACCCATTTTTACGCCAAATACTGGGAGGGCTACCCGTTCGATTTTGCCGTGTACTGCCCCCTGGCCTCACTTTACCTGCGCAACACTACAACCGGGTTTACACAGGGACTGCCCATGAAAGGAAAGATGAACCGTATTGTACTATCTGACGGGCGCACCAATATTTCGCTGGAAAGCCTGCTGCCGCTGGCCTCCGGGTACAACACCATCCGCCTGATGGGATATGATATGCCCTCGCGCAAAGACCGTTTCCTTACCCTCTGTAAAATGCCCTACCAGTGTGGCGTTTACCTGAAGTGGCTTAATAAATATGGCGGCTACAGCTACTGGCTTTTCGAGAATACTTACTCGGTAGACCGCAGTACAAAAGCCCTGGGCGAGATAGATAATGACAATGCCAATCTGCCGCAGATGCGCGGCCGCACCATACAGCTGGGCCGCGAAAGCCAGGACACAATGAAGATTGTAGCCGAACTGCTGGATGAAGACGACAGGCGCATTGTAGAGGGGATACTCGAGAGCCCGAAGATCTACCTGTTTACCGGGCAGCCTTATGCACGCAACGGGCTGGACCAGTGGCTCGAGGTTTCGCTGAAAACATCATCCGCGCGGATACGCAATGCCCGCGAGAGGCTTACCAATTTTACCTTCGACCTTGAGCTGCCACAGCGGTATACGCAAACGCTCTAATAGTTTGGGGTTACGGGTTACGGGTTTCGGGTTTCTGGTTGTCACCCCGGGCGCAGTCGGGAGGCAGGTAGTGTATTGTCATGCTGAGCTTGTCGGAGCATTATTAGGTTTCTGTTGTCATGCTGAGCCTGTCGAAGCACTACAATTCAATTCGGCTAAAGCCAATTTGTTCCACGACATATGTTACCTCCCGCTAAAGCGGAAGGCAATTTATCCGGGCTGAAACCATACATCCGTGAGAAGATGCTTCGACAGGCTCAGTATGACAAACGGAAGGCACGCCTACCTCAGACATCAGACACTGGACTTTAGACTTTAGACTTTAGACATTAAGACTTAACGCATCAGACTTCCGACTTCGGACCTCCGACTTCGAACCCTGACATCGAACCTCCGACTTCGGACATCGGACATCTGAACTCAGACTTCCGACATCGGACATCGGACTTCAGACCTCCGACTTCCGACTTCCGACCTTAAGACTTCTATCATCAAGAAAAAATGTATGTCGCTGATACTCTATATCAACGGTCAGCGCGCCGACCTCGCGTCGGGGCAGGCCATAGCACAAACCCGGCAGGTAAACGACCTGAACAGCCTCGAAAACCGGCAGGCCAGCTACACCAATAAGTTCAATCTCCCCAAAACGGCCAACAACCTGCGCATATTGGAGCACCTTACGGTAACCGGGCACCGCAGTAACATTCCGTACCAAAAGAACGAGTGCAGCCTGTATAGCGAAACCGGCGAATGCTTTGTGTACAAAGGCTGGGCAATGATAACCGATGGTGGCGAAGATTTTGACGTGGTCATTTACGACGGTATTATCGACCTGTATAAGGAAATAGAGAATACCACACTCGGCGCGCTGAACCTTTCGGATATCAACCATGACAAAACGCCGCAGGCAATCACCGCGAGCTGGACCAACGAAAAATACCGCTACATCATAGCCGATTATAACGGGGCAACCTTTTCAAGACGGCCCTTCCCCACCCAATACCGCATCAATGCAGACTATCTGATACCTTCGGTACGGGTAAGTTATCTGTGGGAAAAGATATTCGGCACCTATGGGTTTGAGTATTCGGGCGCCGTCTTCAACACAGAAGCTTTTAAGAACCTGTGGATGACCTTTCCAAAAGGTGTACTCCCGTCAGAATCGAACACCCAGCTACTAAAAAGCGAAGACTGGGGTTACCAGTATTACAATCACCCTTTACGGGCTTATTACGCCAGGTATAACACGGCGCAGGTAAACGCCGGGCTTACGGTATCGCAAAACATGCACATGAGCGTAAGCCAATCCGGGTATTACAGGATGACTATAAAATGCAAGCTCAATACCACCAGTTCCAATTTCCCGCTCAGCGCATACTACTTCCCAAAGAGCGCCCAGGTTTTCGTCGGAAAAAACACCGGCGCGCTACCCGCCAACCTGGCCGTGCCCTACCGTATCTTTACAGATGGGCTGGCACGCAATACAGAATATGAGGGAAGCGTGTTGATGCAGTTGCAGGCAAACGACAGGTTAAGCATCGTAATATGCAAAGCAACAGCCGAAAGTGCCCAGTACGGCTTTTATCTGCATGGCGACAGTACTATGGATGTTTTGCTCGAGAAGCTCGACATTACCGCGATCAACTTTAATACGGCGTTCGCCGACTTTTCTACCCGCGACTTCCTTACCGAGATCGTGCAGCGCTTTGGGCTTACTATGTTCAAAGACAAATACCGCAAACATTACGAATTTCTCACGCTTCAGGAAGTGCTTCAAACTTCTGACGCCGAGGACTGGAGCGGTAAGCTTGCAAGTAAAGAAAGCGAAAGCTATACCTACGGTAGCTATGCCCAGCAAAACTGGCTGCGCTACAGCTACAACAGTAAAGACAGCGCCTACAACGATGATTTTATAGCGATAGATAACCGCAACCTGCCCGACACCAAGGACCTGATAAAATCTAAGATATACAGCCCGGAGGAAGACCGCCGTGTTTTAATATCGCGCCTTACAAACGTTTATAAGTTCTGGGAGCGGGAGGTAAAGGAAGACGAAGAACTCGAAATTCCTGTAACTACCTATAAGCCCCTGGACAAACGATACTACCTGATGCGCAGCATGCCCTACACTTTTAGTCATACGATACTCAGGTCAGGGATATTGGGCACCATGCTCCCGGTCTCTACTGCACCGTGCGAAAGCTTTTGGGGATTGCCGTTTAACGATATCGTAAACGATTATTACAGCAACATCGGGCGGGTGCTCAATAACGCGCTTATAGTAACTGCAATGCTCAACCTGACCGAAACCGACATTGCCAATTTTAGTTTTAAGAAGCTCTATTATTTCAAACAGCTTGGCGCCTATTTCATTATGAACAAAATAAGCAATTATATACCCGGCAAGCCTGTAAAATGCGAGCTCGTAAGGGTAGCGTTGCTCACAGATGAGGAAGCCGCACCGCCTGCACCGGCTATTAACGTGACGGGAGTATATTACATCATGGCGAGCAATGTGGGCGTGGCAGTACATTTCAATATTGCCAATTTTACGATAGACAGCGGCGAGGTGCTGATATTTGAGGTGTCGTACGACGGCCTCTCCTGGATCCAGAAAGCCACCTCTCAGTTTTCTGCCTCCCCATTCTTCATGGGCACCGGTATGTACTCCTACCCCACCTACCTGCGCATACGCTACCAGCCGCTCAACATTATTTCTAATACCAAAACTATACAATGGTAAACCCACTCAGGGAGGCGCCCCCCGCAATCAGCTTCGGCTTCGGGCGCACAGAACTCACTGGCGAAACTGGCGAAACGGTAACCGTATGGCTCGGCACTATCTATAACCTGAACGAATATTCGTTTGTACTTCAGGCAGGCACCGAGGCAAAAGTAGAACCCATATCCGGTTTTGAGTATAACGTCAGTTTTGGCGAAAAGGGCAGTTACACCATCGTTTTAGAAGTTATCTCTAAAGACAAGCAGATTTCGCTGAAAAGCAATGAAATAACCTTAAACGTAGAATAAATGGGAAAAAAAATAGTGCTGGCAGAACTCCAGCTGGATACGGCGGGCATTATGAAAGCTGCCGCCGAGACCAAAAAGAAGATGGATGAACTGGCAGATGCACAGCTCGACCTGATTGAACAAGGCAAAGAAACCACGAAAACATATAAAAGCAATGAAACTGCGATGATGCAGCTCTATGCTAAGTATCAGGCGCAGGAAGCAGCCATTAAAGCATCGAACAGCCAACAGCAGCAAATGATTTCGCAGATGCGTGACATATATGACGGTACTGAGCGAATCAACCAAAGTGAAACAGATTACATTGCCAACAATCAACAGCTTATCGCGCTCAAAAAAACGCTGAACACATCAGACAATGATTACCAGCAGAAACTTGCGCTTATAAATGCCAAGCTGATGGAAAACAACAACTGGCTGAAGGAAAACGGCAGTGAGCACGGCAAGCTTGTTACTACCATGAACGACTATAAATCGAAAGTGATGGAAAGCTTTGACAGCATCAACATTTTTAATGGGGGGCTTAGCGGAATGGTGTCGCGCGCGCAGGAAGCAGGGGGTGCCGGCCCGCTGCTCAAGAACGCTTTTAACGGCATTACGGGAGGCATCGGCGGGATGACCAAAGCCGCCTGGGGATTTGTATCTAACCCCATTGGCGCTATCCTTACGGCCCTGGTGCTGGTAGTACAGGGGCTTGTTGCCGTGTTTAAAGACTTTTCGCCTGTGGTAGATAAGGTAGAACAGGTAATGGCCGGCGTGGGCGCGGTGATAGAATCGGTTAAGAACTCTGTGATAGGACTGCTTACCGGCGCTACATCGCTGGGCGACTTCTTTTCTGATTTTGCGGGTTCTGCCGCAGAGGCTGCTGATGAGGCGATGAACCTTAAGAAAGCGCAGCAGGACCTGGCCGATGCAATGGAGCTTCAGGAAATTGCCAATGAAGACGCCAAAAAAAGCATAGACGGCTATATGGCTACGGCCAAAGACCAGACAAAGAGCGAGCAGGAACGGATGAAAGCCCTTGAGGATGCGCAGAAAACAGAAAACGACAATTTTAAGCAACGCAAGGCCAATGCCGAAGAATCTTACCGCATTGCTGCGCAGCAGATAGCTACAGGAAAGAACCTTACCGACACCGAGCTCGAAGACCTTAAAACAAAGGGCTTTGCATATGCTAAAGAGCTGGCAGACAAAAAGTCGATTTCTGAAGAAGAGCTCGAGGCATTGCGAAAAGCCCAGGTAGAGCGAACACGAATTTATGGCGAAGAGGCATCACTGGGCCGAAAGCAAACAGAAGAGCTTAAGGCTATGCAGGACGAGCTCAAGGCAAAGCGCGACCAGGAAGTGGCCGATGAGCTTGAGCGCCGCCGCAAGCTGATGGATGATGCGCTGGCAAGGCAAAAGCAATTGCTTGCGCTTTATGTGGCACGAAACAGCGCCCATAGCAAAACCCTGGCAGAACAGATAAAATATGAAGAGGAATATGCCAAAAAATCGCTCGCGGTCTTGCAAAACGAGCTGCAACAGAAAAAGATAACGCAACTGCAGTACCAGGCCGAAGCACTGAATATAACCACCCAGCACGCAGCCAACGTGGCGCAGGCAGCGGCCCAGTTTGGGCAGGCGGAGCTTAACCTCTGGATGGAGCGCAACCGCAGTAAAATCAAATCGGGCGAGGAAGTTACAGAGGCTATGGTGGTAGAGGAACAGGAACGGCTGGGCAAGCTATACAAATTACAGCAGGACCAGCTTGTTAAGGAAGATGGCATAGACTTAGCTAAGCTCAACAAAAAAATAGCATCAAACCAGGCGCTAACCATCAGTGAAATGAATTACCTCGCCGAGATCGAGCGGCTTACAAATGAGCATAAAGCCAATATGGAAGCCACAGATCAGGCATTTGAAGAGTCTAAGAAAAAGAAAGAGGCCGATGACATTGCAGCGAAACAGGCCAAACGCGATAAGGAAGCACAGGACCGGACGCTTAAGTACGAACTAGAGATGGCCGAAGCCGACACCTGGTACGAACAGGAACAGGTAAAGGAAAATGAGCGATATGCCAATGAAGTGGCCGATTTGGCTCGACGAAAAGAAGACAAGCTGATTACTGAGGCCCAATATAACACCCTCCTGGAAGCTGAGGATAAAAAGCATGCCGATAACAAGAAGGCCATCGAAAAATCTGTAATGGATAACAAGCTGTCGCTGGCCTCTTCTACCTTTGGCAACCTCGCAGCCATTATGGGCAAAGAGAGCGCGGCAGGCAAGGCAATGGCGGTGGCACAGGCTACTATAGATACGTATAAGTCGGCGGTATCTGCCTATAGCTCAATGTCGGGTATACCTATTGTCGGGCCTGCGCTGGGTGCGGTAGCGGCTGCCGCTGCGGTAGCTGCGGGTATCGCCAACGTGAAGAAGATCACTTCTACCAAAGCACCCAAAGCAGAGAAAGGCGCACTCTTTGGAATAGGCGGCAGGCGGCACAGCCAGGGTGGCACCATGTTTACCGGTGAGGACGGCACACGCTTTGAGGCCGAACAGGGAGAGCTTATCGGGGTGATGAACCGCAACGCGGCGCGGCATTTTATGGCTTTCAACAACGCATTTCCGGCGGGCGGGGGCGCTGCACCCAACTACTTTGCCTCGGGCGGAATCGTATCACGGGAAATTGCGCCGCAGGGCCTCAATACCGATGAGCTGGCAGCAAAGATTGCCCAGGCCAACATGATGATACCGGCGCCTGTAGTAGCGGTAGAAGATATTTTATCTAAAAGCAGCAGCCATGTGCAGATAAGGGACGCGGCAAACTTTTAGCTTAGTCCAGGGTCAGCAGGCAGGCACTCCCCTTTTGCAGTATGTCGCCGCCAATTAGCAACAACTGGCTTTTTCCATCATACTCAAAACTAACGGGTTTTGACTTACTTAAAGCCTCAAGCTGCTTTGCTGTAACCTCGCCGCCTACATAGCTTCGGCCGGACACAACGTAGGTGCCTGTACCTTTAATCACAAGCTTGCTCCCATCTTCCATAACAATGGTAAGAGGGCCCAGGTTAAGGGAAGTGTCTTTAAAGAATTGCAGGCTTAGCGTATAGTAGGGCTTAGCCTTTGGCCCCGACCGTACTACCTCAAAGACCGATTGGTTGAGCGTGTATCGGTTAGTACCGTCAGGCATTTCCATTTTCTCAATATAATCGCAGTAAAAGTCGGCCGGAAGATCGAGCCCGCCTTCCACTTCAAAATAATATTCCCCACGCTTTTTGCGGGATTTGCTGTACAGGTAATATAATGTTTCCCCGCTTGCTGTATCTTTCAGGGTTATCCAGTAATCCTCATAATCTTTTTCGGTGCGGTTTTGTTCAACTGCCGCAACGTTAAATTTCCTGCCTTCGAGCATTTCTTTCGGAATTTCCCGCTTGCCTTTATAGTAGGCGCTAAAACTTTTCCCGGCATAGAAGTTCTGATATAGCTTTGAGAAATCATATTGGCCAATCGGCATCACGGTAACGGTCTTACCCAAAAGCAGCTCCGGGCGCTTATAAGGAAAACTTGTCTGGGAATTTGCACCAAGCGATAAAAGCAAGGCAATAATTAAAATCAGATTTTTTATCATGCGGTAATCAGGTGACAGCCCTGAGTAATCCAGAGCCCTTATTTATATGTATTAATTTAGTTGCAAAAGCAATTCTTTGTAAACCGTATTCCGGATTAGTTTTTAGCAACCAGACAGTTCATAAGCCCCTGAAGCTTCATGCTTTCGCTGGGTTCAAGCGTTTCCTCAAGATCTAAAAAACGGTAGCCGGTTACTTTATTGTTTTTAAACAAATCTACCTGGTCGCTGCTCAGTGTAAGCTCGGTAAAATACTTTTCCGGCTGTATGTTGAATATCTGGCCGGGAAGGCTGATGGATTTGCCTCCCTCAAAATTGATAAGCAGCCCCGTTTTCTTTTTCGAAACCCGCGCATCAGAGGCATTAATCTGCAGCTTGTATGCAGCTTTACCGGTAGTTGGGGCAATCTCTTTTATCAGCTTCATGTAAGCAACTGTTGTATTGTGTGATATCGTCTTTCCGTAATTGCTTACCGATTCAAAATCTATATAGTCGCAGTAAAAATCAGCAGGCAGGTCAAGGCCTCCCTCTACATCAAAGTAATAATTCATTAAATTGCCATCACTGTATCTGTAATACAATTTTTCGCCTGTAGCGATTTCCTCCAGCTCTATCCAGGAAAAGCCTTCCTGGTTTCCGCCATGAAGCCGCTCGAATCCGGTTACCTTAAATTTGCGGCCTTCCATAACCTCCTTGTCCAGAAAACGCTCTTTTCGGTAAGGTTTCATTATGCTCTTTTCAGCATAAAACCCCTGATATTTTCCGGTAAGCCCCTCAAAGTAATTTTTCTTTATGGTTACGGTTTTGCCCAGAAGCAGTTCCGGCCTTTTGTAAGGGAAGCTTTCCTGGGCGCTAACGATTAGCGAGAATAAGAATAGGATGCAAAGAAGTAATTTCTTCATGATGTCAGTAATTAGAAAATAGTCTTAACGCAAATATAGAAAAACAAGCTACCCCTCCAAATGAAAATCTAAAAATATTTGCAGATATCCGATAAATGAAGGATAGTCAAAAAATAAATATCCGGCTGGGCGCGATGCTAATGGGATGGAAAAATTTCGTAACCCAACCCCAAGTCAGCGAAAACACGGCAAAAATGCGCGCGCTTATATGCGGGCAGTGCCCCCACGCCAAAAAAGGAATGCTGCTCACCTTTGTAAAGGACAGCCTGAAGGAAATTGAAGGCCACTACTGTGCCGCCTGCGGATGCCCGCTTAGTGCCAAATTACGCTCTGATGATACTTGCCCCGAAGGAAAATGGGAATGACAAGATACGAAACGATCACCGGCCTGGGCGCCGAATTTATGAAGCTAACCGGTAAAGGCCTGATACCGCTCCATATACTGGATTGGAAAGTGTATTACGAAAGCTACCTGGAAGAGATGGAATACCAGCGCCGCCATTTTAAAAAGCCACGCAAAACCGCAGCCGCAGGTACTGTAGCCGAACGGTACCGGATTACCGAGCGCACGGTGTTCAATATCATTGCGTTTATGGAGGGGGAGTAATCAATCATTTCAGTCCCCGTTCTGCCAAAGCACAACTTTATCAGCGAGGCCTTCAGGTTTTCTGCCGGCATTAGAAAAAATAAAAGCCATTAGCACACCGTCTTCATTACGCGCTATCTTGATGGTAAGCAGGTGGTTGTCTGTATTATACTGGTCGGCTAATACCATGTCTCCCGTAGCCGGGTCTTCCTCTGCCTCTGCGGCAATAAAAAACATCCCTAAATGTGCCCTGCCGGCATCTGTATGGGTTTTTACATCATTTTTATAAACCTCGAATTGGTAGGAAATTGTGCTGTAGCTCACACGCGTGGCGCGGAGACGGTATCTGAACCGGTCGGTAGCTGAAGTAAAGGTGTAGGTACGGCCTTTAGCCATATCGTCAGGAAATTGTACCGTATCGTTTTCATAAATGAGAAACGCCCCGTTCAGGCGAATATCATGATTGCCCATACGTTTTAAATCGGCAAGAAACTCTTTAGAATAATCGGGCTCTGCGGCAGGCAGCGCTACAGATTGTTCGCTGCTTTTTACATACTCCCGAGGCTGTTCCACAGCTGAATCCGGGTGATTTTGTTTACACGAAAACAACATCCCCAGGAGTAGCAGCACGCTATAAAATAACTTCATACGATGCTTTTAACTATTAATAATGTGGCCCGGTGTACAAAAGAATACTTTTCTTAACGATTCGTTTTTTAAAGATAGTATGATGTTGCCATCGGAAAATACAGAGCCTTCAAGAAGCTGGTCGACGGTTGGGCTTTCCATAATTTTTAGTTGTATTTCAGACGTAGTATTAATTTTTTTCTCTCACAAATTGGAGCTCCCGTTTTATTAGTGCATCAAATTGTGCCGAAGAAAAGATCTCAATCGAATACGCTCTACTTACCACATCGAGGCTAACATCTTTAAAGCGAACCACGAAATGCCGATAACTGTTATAATGCGATGGGGCATGGCTGGCATGGCTGCGGTTTTGCCTTTCGAGCGAAGCAATCAGCGGAGATCGGTGCACTTCAAAGAGCCCGTAGCCACTCACTCCATATTTGTGTGGTGCCTCATCATTCGGATAGCCATATTGAAACTGAAGAAAATCGAACGTAAGGCAACGGATATTTTCGCCACGCTGCTCTGGCACCAGGTACAATTTATGTTGTGTGGCAACAATAAAGTTTTCATACATAAACCTGAAGTCATCTCCTAAATCGATTTCCGTAAACGAAAAGACCCGGGTTTCGTCGGATGTTTTACCGGCGCCTGCGGAAAACAGTCTTTGAAGAAAAGGAATTCGCATATCGTTATTCCTGAATCATTAGCTCAGTCCCATCAACCCACATGGCAAAATAGGGGTTTGTACTTGTCTTCTTTTTTATGATAATCAGGAAGGGCCTGTCGAAGTAAAGCCTTTTGGCAGGTCGCTCGGTAGGCAGCATCGCCGCCGCAGGTACTGCGATTTCAGCCTCTGCTTCTACCCTGCCGCCTTTTTCGTCGAGCGTGAATAAAACCTCCTGACGGGCATTTGTAATTTGCATAGGGTTTGTCCCCGAACCAATGCTGAATGCAGATCCGGCGATACCCGACAAAGCCGATTCTACTTTCAGTTTTAATACCGGTATCATCAGGCCGTCCTGCTCCTCCATCTCATATCTCCATTTACTGTCCTCCTTCTCCATTTCCTTTTCGCCTTGTTTACGCTTTGTCTCAATCTCTAAAAGCGCTGCTTCAAATGATGCGGGTTTCGCCGCGGGCATGTAAAGCAGTATTTCGTCCGTACGCTCTTTCGGCTCAAGGGCAACAATAAATTCCGAGTTGTCTTTATAATACTCAATATCAAACATTTGTACATGTACGAGGTCATGGCCCCTGCTTCCAAATGCCTTCACTTTTTTTCCGGCGAATTCTAACGAATCGTTGTATACATTAAAGTCATGAGCAAACGGAAGGTATTTGTGGAACGCACATCTAAAACTCAACTGAGAATTTTCGAAAAGCCGTATCATACTATAATCATGAACTAACAATGTGTTACGGTCCGCATCCGAATTGTTAAGTGCTTTAAGAACTGGGTAGTCATCACTGACAAGCAATCCTGTATCAAACTCCTTTTTCACTTGCTGCCATGCCAAAAGTGGCGCCGCAGTATAAATAACGTTTCCTTCAGGAAGCGGCGCTTCTTGAGTGACTACAAACGACGTGTGGGCAGGCAGTTGCTGCATTGAAGCAGTGGGAGCATCATTTCCCGACACCTTTTCTCTATTGCCGTTACACGAAAGGAAGGCGACAGCGATGAGCAAATAGCAGTAATATTTCATAGTATTGGTTAATTACGATGGCAATATAATGAAAAACACCTTTCAGCAAAACGCGAAAAAGCCGCCGTACCTTTGTACTCAGAAAAAGCTGCTGAGATTGGACCTTCAGACACTGGACTTTCAGACATTGGACTTTCAGACACTGGACCTTCAGACATTGGACTTTCAGACATTGGGCTTTCAAACACTGGACTTTCAGACACTGGACTTTCAGACTTGCGACTTTCAGACATTCGACTTTCAGACCTCCGGCTTCGGACCTCCGACTTCGGACTTCCGACCATAGATTTCTCTCCAATCTTTCAATTAAAAAGAAATGAGTGACCGGAAACATTTACATCAGCGGCCAGATCGGCTCTTTTGACGGTACTCCCGGCGTAGAGCTGCCCGATGTGATCGGACAGGTAAAAAAGCAGCCCGCCGCAACGGCCTTCAATGTGCACATCAACAGCGAGGGCGGGCTGGTAGATGTTGGCTTCGACATTTACAATTACCTGCAGTCACTCGGCAAACCGCTCACTACCATCGGCAGCGGTATTGTAGCCAGTATTGCCACCGTTATCTTCATGTCCGGCAGCAAACGCATGCTTCGCGAAAACACGCCTTTTATGGTACACCTGCCCTGGGGCGGCTCTATGGGCACTGCAGAGGACCTGGAAAAGTTTGCCGCACAGCTGCGCGCCACCGAAAAGAAAATGGTAGGCTTTTACAAAAAGGCTCTCGGCCTTACCGATGAAGCCATACTACCGCTGCTCAAAAACGAAACGTGGCTCACGCCGCAACAGCTCACCAACATGGGCTTCACTACTTCGCAGCCCGTAAAAGCTGCAGCCAAAGCCTTCCTTAAACCAAATGTACCTATGAACGGATCTTTCTCAGACAAAGACAGGCACTGGATGGAAAGCCTGTTTACCCGCGTGCTCGGGAAATTCAGGAATGCCCACATCCTTAACAAAGTGGTGCAGGATGCCACCGGCGCCGAAATTGATTTTACCGAGCTGGCCGATGATGCACTTATAGAAGTGGGTGCCATTGCAACGGTAGACGGCGCTCCGGCAGAGGGTGAATACCTGATGCCCGATGGCTCCACCTACATTTTTGAAGCGGGCGAGCTTACCGAAATCGTTGAGCCCGAAGCCGATGCCGACGCTGCTGCATTGCGTACCGAAAACAAGAACCTGAAACGCCAGCTGAATGCCATTCGCAATGAGGTCATGGCGCTGAAAAGGCAGGTGGGCAGCCGCTACAGCGTAGAGGGCAAAAAGGTAGCCTACCGCAAAACGGGTGATGCCGATAAGCTGGCAGGAATGAGGGAATATCTGAAATCTAAAAACAGGAAATAATGGGAGTAATCAATGCAAGTGGCCTTACGCTGAACGCGAGGGAGGCAGAAACGGTAAGTGAAGTAATATTTCAGCGTGTTTTTAATGATTCCGACCTGGCCGAGTACCACGACATTGAAACGGGCATCGACGTAAAAACGCAGATCGCCTTTGCCGGAAGGCTTGGGCTGCTGGGCAAGAAATCGGTAGGCTGTACCCCAAACGAAGCCGGTAGCTTTGAGCTGACCGAAAAGTTCTGGGACCCGGCACTGGAGGATTTCCGCCTGAAGCATTGCCAGGCCGATATGCCTGCGCTGTTTAAAATGTTCCGCAAGTCGCAGCGCATCAACCCCGACTTTTTTGATGCTGTAGGTTCGGAGGAGTTCAGCGTGATCATTGCCGCCGTAGAGCAGGCCATGCTCGAGAATATGCACCGCAAGATATGGTTCAACGACAAGGCCGCGGCCATACAGCCTTCGGGCGTATTTACTACCGGAACCGACCTGGGGTACTTCAACTCTTTCGACGGATTGTTCAAACAGATCATGGCCGAGGTTCCTACCAATGCTGCCAACCGCGTGGCCATCACTGCAAATGCAGCGACTTCCTACGCCGGGCAGGGCCTTGCCGCCGATGCTGCGCTGGGCATCTTTGAGCGTATGGTAAACGCCGCGGATGAAAGGCTGGTATCGGCAGACGACAGCTTTATCCTTGCCACACGCACACTGGCCGATAACTACCGTGCCACACTGCGTACCAAAAATCTGGGCTCAGGCTTTACTGAAGTGGTGGAAGAAGGCAGGCCAAAACTTTACTTTGACGGTATCGAGGTAAAAGTGCGCTACGATTGGGACCGCTATATTAAAACGTACCAGGACAACGGCACCAAGTGGAACCTGCCGCACAGGGCAGTATTCACCACCAAGAGCAACATCCCTGTCGGCACCCTAAGCGAAGACGACCTTACCAAGCTGGATGTTTTCTATGACAAAACGCTCAAGACTAACATTATGGATGCGGCCTACACAATAGACGCCAAGCACCTGGAAAGCTACATGACGGTAGCGGCGTACTAAAAGTTTCGGGTTTGGGGTTTGGAGTGGTTACCTTGATCGCAATCAAAAGGCAGGTTTTGAGTACGCCGTCATAGCGAGTGTATCGAAGCCTCCGGCAAGAGTGCAGCTAGGGCCTTCGGCTTTGTGGCGTGAAGCAAATCGGGAGCGGAGGCGTAAATAGATTTACTGTCTGAGCGCAGCGAGTTTAAATCTTTTAGCCGGAGCGAGCGATTTGTAGCTTAAGAAGCCGCTGCCTTGAATTTTTGGTTCTTTTGTTTCAAGACAAAAGAACAATAACGCATCTCGACTGCGCTCGATGTAACTCCCACTCCGGGACTTCCGACTTCCGACCTCCGACTTCCGACCTCCGACTTCCGACCCCGACCACAACCAACTCAAGAATTCAAACAAAACAAAAAAACATGGCAGTAGATTGCACAGGAAAATTGACCGCAGATATAACTTTTGATTGCCTTAATGCGCCAATCGGCGGCATTGAGCAAAACGTGGTGCTAATCAATAAAGATGATATTGATGTAACCGCCACAGTAACCAGCGCCACCAACAGGCTGCAGGTAACGCACATCCAGCTAAAGCCCGGCAAGACAGGCTATAAGCTCACCGGCGTGAAGCAGGCCAACGGCAAAGCATGGGAACTGGTGAAGAAGGAGAACGCGCCTGACAAATTTAAGCATACCTTCTCAGGGGTGATCTTCTCCCCCAGCCTGGCGAATAAAACACAAGCCGATAACCTTTCTAAAGGTGCTAAATATGTAGCCGTGATCGAGCAGGTTTGGAAGGGCGCAGCCAATGCCGATGCGTTTGAGGTGCTTGGGCTTACCTCTGGCCTTGAACTTACCACAATGACCAACAGCTCTAAAGAGAACGACAACATGATTATGTTCGAACTCTCTTCTGCCGAAGGCTTTGAAGAAACCACAATGCCAAAGACCTATTTTGCCGACCAGGAAACGTATGCGATCCGCAAGGCGCTGTTTGACAATGCTTTTGTAGAAGACTAATGGATTTTTCCACTATGGATATCGCTACCCTCACCCACTCTGTAACGGGTGAGGGGGTGCGATACCTGGAGCTGTTCCTTAAGGAATACCTCTCGCTGTTCGGCGGGCCGATCAATCCGCAGTGCCCCAAATGTTTAACCGAGTACCTCAACCGGTACAAAAACTATTATAAGCAAATGGAAACACCCACTACAAAGTACCGCATGCATGCAAAGTACGAGAACATCCCGCTGGAATTCGGTTCGCCCATACTGGTAAACAACAGCAACCTGACCGAAGAGTATGCGCAGAAGCTTTTGGAGCAGCCTGATGGCGAACGTTTTTTTGCTGTGCTACCGCAAAAAGAAGAAATGGAATTAAAAAGTGATGAGGCAACCGTTGCTCAGCCAAAAACCAAGCGCAAAAGGATATTGAAAGACAAAGGTCAGCAATGAGGTCGCTGCTGATAGACGTGTGGAAGCGGCTCACGCCGTGGAACCGCAGCGCCGATGTGTATGCGAACGATACCGACAACAGTTATCCCGAACGCATGGACAGGCTTATCAACAACAGCGTAACGGCGAAGAGCGCGGCGGCCATTATGGTTCAGTACCTATTAGGCAAAGGCTATGGCGAAGCGAATGACAACCTCGTCGTAAACCGCGAAAAAAACCTCAAGCTCATTGACTTTGCCGATGATGTTGCCGATGACCTGGTAAAGCAGCGCGGGGTATTCATCCACATCAACTGGAACGCGCTGTACCAGATAGCCGATTTCAGTGTGATACCTTACGAATGGTGCCGTATTGGCCGGAAAGACAGTAACGACTACGCAGGGAAAATAGCGGTCTGTAAAGAATGGCTGCACCCGAAGCGCTCTGACATCCAGCTGATCGACGTTTTCAATCCGCGAAAAAGTGTCATTGATGCACAGGTAGAAAAAGCCGGTGGGTGGGAACATTACAAAGGGCAGGTGCTTTTTATCAATATGGACAGCAAGCTGATTTATCCGCTTTCGCGAATCGAATCGGTTGCCAATGACTGCGATAGCGAAGCCCAGGCGGCGGTCTATAAAAACAGGCTGTTGCGCAAGGGTTTTTACGGTAACACGCTGGTAGTAACACGTCCGCTTGTAGGTGACGGCCTCGAACCCGGAAGCCATGCGCTACTGGAAGCTGAGACGGAAAGGGAGCGGTTTCAACAAGCCATTAAGGACAGCCTGGGCGCCGAGAATACCGGTGGCGTATTGTGCCTTGAGATGGATTTTGCGGGCGAAAAACTCGAAGATGCCATCCTAATCAAACAGATAGAAAGCAAGATCGATGATGAGCTTTTCAGCTACACCGAAACCAGTGTAAGGGAGAACATCCTTGTGGCTTTCAACAACCTTCCTGCAGGTTTAGTGAAGACGAACGAGTCGGCGCTGTTTGGTAATTCCGGAGAAGCCATCCGGGAAATGAAGCGAACCTATTGGGAAAACACCACAAAGGAGCGTGCATTGCTCACGGGTATCATTAACCGGTTGCTTTCTCGCAGTGCCGATTTTGCCTCAATAAAAGTAGAACCTTTAAAACTGATAGAAGATGCAGCCCCTGATAACACGCAATGATATAGCCCGCTACCGGCAACTGTCTAAAACCCCGCATGATGCTAAGCTAAACGAAATGATACTGGATGCCCAGATGATGGACCTGCAACCGCTGTTAGGTGAAAAGCTTTTTAATCAGGTCATGGCAGATCCGGAATCGCATGAAGCGCTACTGGCCGGCGGAATATACGAGCATGAGGGCATCAGCTATACGAATTACGGGCTGAAAATGGTGCTGGCTTATTTTGCCTACGCCCGGTATGTTATGTTCGGGTCGGTTACGGACACTCCCTTTTCGGTTGTAGAAAAGTTAGGTACAGAAAGCCGCCCGGCCGAACTTTCTACCAAGAAAAGTATTTACAGTATGAATCGTGAAGGGGCACAGCAACTGTGGGAAAACGTAAAGAACTACCTTACGCGGGTACGATATCCGGGATATGAAAGTTCATGCTCGCAGCGGGTTGCCGGACTAAGATTTACCAAGATAAAATAAATGCACTTTATAGATTCACTAAATGAAACCCGCTTTACGCTGAACGGTGCCGAATACCTGAGAAATTACGTGTCGGCCGTACGCGCAGGCAAAGTGGAGATATTCAATTGTTACGAAACGAAAGATGTATTGGTTCCGCTGTCGCAACCTGGCGAAATCAGCGTAAACGGCTCGGTCTACGATAATGCGATGCAGCTGCAGTCAGCATTGCAGGATGTGATCTTCTCCCGCAGTAACCTTGGCGGAAGCATGGAAGGCCAGAATAATAAAGGGCGGATGGTATCTCTGGGCCGAATTGCCGACACCAGCCTTGAATACATTGCCGGCAGGGCCAACCAGTTTCGCATTACCATCCTTGAAACAGAATGCCCTGTGCTGTTCACCGGAATCAGGCCAAACGGCAGAAGTTCGATGAAGTATTATTACCTGTTCCTTGGAGGGAAAGGATCCTGGGGGTTAGGCGGGTCGGACGTGCTGGCTTCGCATCTGGTAATGCTAACAAGCGAAAGAGTAACACCGCTATTGTTGCTCTCTGAGGATAACATATTAATACACAACCTGGGCTCAGTGCGCGAAACTGAATTTTTGCGAACCGTAAATTCATCGGTATGGGATTTCCGAGAGACTGTAACGGCGAACTATTTCAGTTATGGAGAGAGTGTTTCAGCGTATAAAATATTCAGCGGAAAGCCCGGAATTTATGGAGGCGACGAAACAGAATTCACCGAGAAGGATTTCGAACTCGTAACCGATGATACGGTGACCTCTAGTGCTTCAACGCCCAACCTGGCGGAGGTGCTTAGTTCGGGCGGCGTTGCCAAAGTAACCGGCCCGTTTTCAGTTACCGTGGGAAGTGACTACGAGGGAGGAAACCTCATTTTGGACGGTGGAGAATTTCGTGCCGGAAACTCTAACGGATTCATGTTTAGTACCGGTGGAGATTTTCGCATAAGCAACGGCGGAAACATATCATTGGATTGCAGTAAAATAGTCAAATTAAACGGCGGGCAGGGCTTCAGCTTTGAGGGTGGCAGTGGAGGCAGCATTATTGCTGAGTCTGACAAAGGAATCACAATCAGCGGCCGCGCTGGTGGAATTAATTTGTTAGGAAATGCACTTGGTGTTATGATAGATGGCCAGGGAGGGAAGGTTGTCATTAACTCCCCGAACGGAATCGAACTCATATCTGGTATGCCTATTCAAATTAGTAAACCGCTGCTATTGTCCACTTCGGAAGGCGCACCCCTTGTCTTCGGGCAGGATACGCAAAAAGACCCCGGATTAATCAGGGACGGCAACGGCACTTCGCTCCGGGTTATAAACGGTGACTTTCGTGTAGGCGGGTCTAGTTTTGATACAATGACCCACATTGCCAGCAGTCTAAACGTCGGGGATCTGACGACTACCAGGGAATTACGGTCACAAATCCTGACGGGAACAGGCGTTTCGGGGATTCGCTCAGATTCAAACTCGATCAGTATCGATTCAGGCAACCATGATATGCATATTAATGCAGATGGCGACATCAATGTTGGCAGTTCAGGGAGAAACACAAATCTAACAGTTTTTCGCGATGTTAATATCTACGGCAAAGGCGGCTATTGGTTTGGTATTCAAGCCAGTGGACCAGTATTTAATGCAAAGGAGGTATTAGTAAACGGATTACAGTTAGCCAACAGCCTTAGCGTCAGCTCTTCCGCAGGAGTTACGCTTTCCGGTACGCAGGGCCTTTTATTGTCGGGAGGAAAGAATGGAATTGTACTTCAGGATGCACCCGCCTCTTACAAAGAAGATTATTCTTCAAAGTTCACCGAGAGAAGTATCGTCGATAAGGCTTATGTAGACCAGCGTACTTCAAAACTGGTATCCGTAACCGGAGACATTGTTGATAATACTGATCCTCGAAACCCAGTGGTCAGAGTGCCAACGTTAACAGAAGTTCTATGGCAAGATAACTCAACGGAAGATGTAATTAAAATTAAAAATATCCAACTTCACGACCCCTCTGAGAACGATTATAAGGTAATCCGTATTGACGCGGGGAAATGTTATATGCAAAGAACGGTTAAGGGTAGGATTGCCGAGAATAGTTTTGAATTTTCCGGTGAACAGCAAAATTTTGTTTTTCCTGACGTCGGGGGTGAGTTAGCAACAAAGAACTGGGTAAATGACCACACAACAAATTACACCATGGCTTCACCCACGCAGAGTGGTGTAACAAAACTTTACAACCAGCTCGGCAACCAGGCCGACGGCGCGGTCGACCAGGCAACCGTTACAAACCAGCTCTCGCTTAAAGCTAATTTAGTTGCCCCTGTGTTTACAGGGCCGGTTACCATTGCAAGCGGTGGACTGACAATTACCGGGGGAGGTACCAGCACGTACATGAGAGGCGACGGGTCGGCAGCGAGCTTTGTGAATGGAGTGAGGGCAGCCACCGTTTCGGGAGGTACCAGTTCTGTTGCCCTGATAGCGTCCGGCAACACGATCGACAACGCCATCTGGCAAATACAAAATCAGGTAAAAGCATCCTCAGCATTCGCCATAAAAACTGCCTCCTATACTGCGGTGGCAGCTGATAACACCTTGGCATGCAACGGGACATTTACTCTAACTTTACCTTCTACGGGAATTGTAGCCGGCAAACGTTACCTCATCAAAAACACCGGCACAGGTAAAATCACCATCATTGTATCATCAGGCGGAACGATAGACGGCGCACCATCTTTTGAGATTTTAACGCAATGGTCCGGTGCCGAATTTACCTTCGATGGAACTAACTATTTGATAACCTCTGTTTTTTAATGTTACAACACTCTATAAAACCAATTCTCGCGCTGCTGATAATCACGGCCGGATTCGCTTATTTTTTTGCCACGACCTTTGCCGGCATTCGCCCTCACGACCAGGAACTCATTGCAGTGGTCGGATTAATGGGTACGGCTGCAGGCTACTACTTTGGCGCAAGTACAGGCACCTCGAAAAAAGATGAAACGATAAGCAGACTTGCCGACAGGCAAAGATAATGCAACCGCAATTCTGGCAGGTCATCTCGCCAATACTCAGTGGGTTGCTTGGCGGCGGCGGAATTCTATCATTATTGATAGCACGGAAAGAGCGAAAAGCGGCAGCTTCTGTTACCGAGGCCAATGCAATCGCCGTCATGCAACAGGTTTACCGGCAATTTGTGAGTGATACCGCCGCAGAGATCGGCGCGCTGAAGGAAGAAATTAAGCGTTTGCGCAATGCTGTAGAAGGATACAAAGCCTCGTGCGATGGTTGCCCCAACAATTTAAAAAAAGACGGTAATGGATAAATTGACACTCGATCGTATAAAGCTGCTACACCCGGCAGTGCGAAAGGAAGCCTTTGAATTATATATCTCGGCCAACAATAGGCTCGGTAAAAATGTACGACTTCGTTTCGCATACACCCTTCGCACTATTGCCGAACAGGATGCCCTTTACGCCCAGGGTCGCACCAGGCTGTATGATGCCGCAGGCAAAAAACTCACAAAGGTAACTAATGCCCGGGGTGGCGAGTCGGTTCACAATTACGGACTGGCATTTGATATCGTCCTTCTTATCGACAAAAATAACGACGGCATTTTCGAAACTGCTTCCTGGGACATCCTTTTAGACCGTGATAACGATGGAAAAGCGGACTGGGCAGAGATCGTAAATCATTTTAAAAGTCATGGCTGGGCCTGGGGCGGTGACTGGAAAAAGTTTCCTGACTATCCGCATTTCGAGAAAACCTTTGGGCATAACTGGAAGTCCCTCAAAACCCTTTTTATGAACGGACAAACATTCACAGAAAGTATTGACGGCAAGATTTATACATGGGTAAAATTATGAGCGTATCAATCCGTACAGCAATTACAGGAGCGGTGGTACTATGTTTATTAGGAGCACTCCTCAACTTTAGGCAAAAGCTAAAAATTGCTGAAACTAACTATACCGCATTAACCGACTCGGTGACGGTTTACAAGAACAAGATCGGGGGGCAAACCGCTTCTATCGCGACACTACAGCTTGATAACGCCACTTTCCGCAAAGCCATTTTACAGAAAGACGCTAAACTCAAAGCGCTTAGCTCAGAATTCGCAAGGGTAAAATCAGTCGTAAAAACCATCACTAACACAAAACTGGATACAATCAGAATAGCCTATACTGATTCTGTCCCCTTCGCCTTCAGCAGGAACGGAACACTCAAAGAGCGATGGTATACACTAAACTACGCTTCCGATGCCGATGGCGTGACGATAACGCAACTGGAAATTCCGGATACAACCATGGTTATAACAGGCATCAAAAAATCATGGTTTTTAGGAAAAGAAACGATGGTAACAGATGTCACGCATGCAAATCCATTTGTAAAGGTGAAGACTATCCAGTCAGCGGAAATAACTATACCAACGCCCTGGTACAAAAAATGGTTCGTATGGCTGGCGGCCGGAATTGCCGGCGGACTGCTGTTAAAGTAAAAAAGCCCCTGCATTTGCGGGGGCTTTTGTTATTAAAATGAATAACCTATACGCAGGCCTGCCCGCGGTACCCATTCATCGGTGGTACGGTTGTCAATGTCGCCTTTACCTTTTACTTCTATTTTCCACATAATCCCAATGAAGGGATCGATGCAGAGGTTACCGGCCTTTATTTTGTAGCCAACTTCAGGTGTAAAGAATGAGAAGTAGCTGTAGGTACCGTCAAACTTCATTCCCGAAATTGTCTTGTCAAACTTGATGTTTCCATAAGAAAGGTAATTGGCCGTATAGAATCCCTGAAGCGGTTGAAGTTTCGAAAAATAGTTTCGGCCGCCAAATTCAATCACAAATCCGCTGCCGTCCACATCAAGGTCTGTACCTTCAATCTCGTAATTCATTGTTCCGTAAGAAAGGTTAACAATGGTGCTTGACCTGTCGGCATTTTCGCCTTTACCGGCATACTCATAATAAAGCCCAAACTGCGACGGTTCAGACAGCATTGCGCTGCCATAGAGTGTGTGAGCGGTTGCTTTCGCCTGACCTTCAGTCTGTGGGGCTGTTTCCTGTGCGAGTGCAAGCAGCGAAAAGGAAAGCGCTGCCAAGGTAAATAATTTTCTCATGTTGATTTGTATTATGGTTGCAGCGAATATAAAAAATATACCGCAACGCAGCCACGCTACAATTCAACAATGTTAAGCGTTTCGCCCTTTCAGATACTCGTCAACCGCCTCTGCCCTGTCGCCCACAGCATTTACCGCCTCACGAAGCCTTTCTGCGGAAACGCCGAATTTATCCTTCCAGTATTGAACTTCGTAATCTTCATTCATGTTGATGCGGCTGCGATCCTGCCCACCGGTCATCGATTTGTTATCTGCCATAGTTTTTTCTTTTAAAATTAAACCAGGCATTCCGAATTGTCAAAGGGCTTAACAAGTGTTTAACCAACTAGTGAATAGTAAGACAGCCAAAAGGACCTAAAATGTGTTTGCCAACTGTATTCAGAAGACCAGGTACGCGTAACTACATAGATAATTTTATGAGGAAATATTTTATTTAAAAAAACTTAACAAACTGTAAAGCAGTATATTGT
>JAGKWW010000040.1 GCA_021151665.1 Flavobacteriaceae bacterium | reverse complement strand
TGTGCAAGATAGCGTCCGCGGGGCTGTATGCCGATGAGCATGGTATCCTTAAAGTCGAGATGGTTTTCTATAAGCTGGCAGGCCAAACGGTGCAGGATGATATTGACCTCCCGGGAGGTTAGCAATACTTTCTGATTCATGTGTTGTGCTGTTTGGGATGTAAAAATAACGAAAATACGCTTATATGCCCCACGTCCGCCTCCGATTTTACATCGTCTTAATTTTATTACAATTACCGTTTCGTTAACGCAATATGAGTGTTGCCGGAAGTAATTTTAAGTATCAATAACCTAAAAACAAAACATTATGCTAAAACGTAGTATCAAACTCGGCGCTTTCGCCATGCTGCTTTCGCTGCTTACCGGCTGCGAGCTTGTTGGCGATATCTTTCAGGCAGGAATGAGCGTAGGTATCTTTATCGTGATTGCGGTAATCGTGCTTATTATCTGGCTCATCAGCCGCTTCCGGAAATAAAAATGGCCCTTGTAAGGGCCATTTTTATATTAATTATTGTACATCTTCTTACGCAGTTCTTTTACCTTTTCATCTTCAAGGTAATCATCGAATGTCATATAACGGTCTATTACTCCGTTAGGAGTTAGTTCGAGCACGCGGTTGGCAACAGTTTGGGCAAACTCGTGGTCATGGGTTGTAAAGAGCACAGATCCTTTAAAGTTCTTAAGCGAGTTGTTAAACGCCGTGATGCTCTCCAGGTCAAGGTGGTTGGTTGGCTCATCGAGCATCAGCACATTGGCGCGCAGCATCATCATACGCGAGATCATGCAACGCACTTTTTCCCCGCCCGAAAGCACCCTGCCGGTTTTCAGCGCCTCTTCACCGCTGAATAGCATTTTTCCTAAGAAACCGCGCACGTAAACTTCGTCACGCTCTTCCTCGGTTTTTGCCCACTGGCGCAGCCAGTCAACAAGTGTAAGGTCGTTCTCAAAGAAAGAATGGTTATCTGCAGGCAAGTACGACTGTATAGTGGTAATACCCCATTCTACAGTTCCACTATCAGGTTTCGCATTACCATTCAGTATTTCATAGAAGGCAGATGTGGCACGGCTATCGCGCGATACCACCACAATCTTATCGCCTTTGGCCATGTTAAGGTCTATATCTTTAAAAAGTACTTCGCCTTCTATAGAGGCACTAAGGCCGATTACGTTAAGTATCTGGTCTCCCGCCTCGCGTTCCTGTTCAAATATGATGGCAGGATAACGGCGGCTTGATGGTTTAATATCATCTACTTTCAGCTTCTCGAGCATCTTTTTACGGCTGGTAGCCTGTTTTGATTTGGCAACGTTTGCACTAAAACGCATGATGAATTCCTGAAGTTCCTTCTTCTTTTCCTCAGCTTTCTTGTTTTGCTGGGCACGCTGCTTGGCTGCAAGCTGGCTCGACTCGTACCAGAACGTATAGTTGCCGCTGTACTGATTGATCTTACTAAAATCTATATCAGAAATGTGTGTACAAACCGCATCAAGGAAGTGGCGGTCGTGCGACACTACTATAACGGTATTATCATAGTTAGCAAGGAAATTCTCCAGCCATGATATAGTTTCAAAGTCAAGGTCGTTGGTAGGTTCGTCCATGATAAGCACGTCGGGGTTGCCAAACAGAGCCTGCGCCAAAAGTACGCGTACTTTCAGTTTGCTGTCCATATCGCCCATCATTGTATAATGGTACTCTTCGCCAATACCAAGGTTGCTTAGCAAAGTTGCGGCATCACTATCCGCATTCCATCCGTTCATTTCCTCAAATATCACCTGCAGCTCGCCTACCCTGTCGGCGTCTTTATCACCAAAGTCGGGCTTCAGATAGATCTCATCCATTTCCTTCTTAACAGAATAGAGCATCTGGTTGCCCATCATCACGGCCTCGAGCACGGTATATTCGTCAAATTTATTGTGGTTCTGGCTAAGCACGCTCATACGCTTGCCGGGCTCAAGAAAAACGTGGCCCGAAGTTGGGTCGGTTTCGCCCGAAAGTATTTTAAGGAAGGTAGATTTTCCGGCGCCGTTTGCGCCTATAATACCGTAGCAATTACCCTGCGTGAAGGATGTATTCACTTCATCAAATAAGATCCTTTTGCCAAATTGAACGGAAAGATTGGAAACTGAAAGCATTTAAATTTTTTTTGCAAAAGTACGAAATTTAAAGACTGTTATGCAGATGCGTGCAAATAATAGGAAATGCCTATATTTAACGCAACTTTAACAGCTTTAGAGTGGTAATAAAAATACATTTGCCTTTGTTGATTTCTCACCTGATGGCCCCTTTGTTTAGAAACTTTACATTAATCCTGCTTACTGCAATGCTATTTTCCTGCAAAGGCGGAGGCGATGATTATTCTGCATGCTTCGGCGGGGAAATTACTAATCCCTCATCACCATTTGTAATTCTGAGCAGGAACAATATTCCTGTAGATACCCTTGTACTTGATAAGGATAACCGTTTTTTCATAAAGTTCGATTCGCTTACACCAGGGCTTTACAGTATACAGCACGAGCCCGATTACCAATATGTGTATTTTGATAAGAACGATAGCATCATGATGTCGGCCAATGGAAACGATTTCGACAACTCTCTGGTGTTTTCCGGTAGGGGCGACCGCAAGAATAACTTTTTAGCGGAGTTGTACATCCTTAATGAGAAAGACCGTAATGAAAGCTACGAGGTTTATGATTATGACTATTTAAAGTTCAGGCGCAATATCGATTCAGTTTACAGGCAGCGCAGGGCTTTTTACGAAAAACAGAAAGAGGCGATAAACTGGAGTGATGGGTTTGACCTGTTTGCACGCGTAAGAACCGACATGTCTTATTATACCAAAAAAGAATATTACCCTGTAGTGCATGCCCGCCGTACCGGTAAGGATATCAGGCCGCAGCTGCCCGCCAACTTTTACGATTACAGAAAGAATATTGATTTTGAAAACCGGCAGCTTTCAAATTTTTCCCCCTTTGTTCGGTATGTAAACGCGTTGCTTGCGAATATGGCGTTTAACAGAAAGCACGGAAAAGATGTTTTGGCCGAAGACCTGGTACAAGATAACATTGATAAAATGGATATTGCAGATTCGCTTTTTCGTAATGAAAATATCCGCAATAACATTCTAAACAACATTGCCTTCAGTTACCTGCTAGAAGACCAGGGCAGCGGAAACAACCAACGATTCCTTAAAAGGTATAGGCAATTGTCTACAGACAACTCTCCGGGAAATGAAATACGTAAAATTGCCGCAGCGCTTGACGGACTTCAGCCCGGAATGCCGTTACCCGCAATACTTCTTACCGATACAAATGGTAAGAAGCCTGATATATATACTATAAAAAAACAGGCCGTTATCTTGTTCTGGACCAGCTGTGCCCGAATACACATGGAAATGGTTGCCAAAAAGGTCACGGAGCTTCAAAAGGAATTTCCCCAAACCGCTTTTATTGCTATAAATGTAGACGACGACAAAGAATGGAAACAGGCATTGCCATCGTTTCAGACGGATAATAATGTGATACAGCTACGTGCAAAAAATTTTAAAGAGCTTAAAAGCAAATGGGCTTTTACGCGCATTAATAAAGCTATTGTGCTGCAACCCGGCGGCAAAATAAAAACTGCGTTCGGGAACCTGATGGATCCCGCCTTTAATGAGCTACTTCGCTAAACGCACCGGTATCCATATTTCTTCTTCCGATTCAGGATTACCACGTTGATATTTTCTGCCCATCACCTCAAAGTGCGGCCTGCTGTCTATTTCAAAGCCATTAGCCGGAATCCATTCCAACAAAATTTTTCTGTAAACCTCGGGCGCATCTTCGCCACTTCCTTTGTACTGAAAAACAGCATAAAGGCCGCCAGTCAGGTAAAAAGGCCTAAGGCCATTGGGTAGGTTATCGGCATTAACAACTTCAACGGCAGCCCACTTCTCGAATGGTGCTGCCGGTTCAAATGGCTTAAAAAAATTATCAGGATAAAGCTGCAAATTAAAAAGCTCCTCGCCAATTCTGCCTGGTATTTCCTTTACCCTTGGCATGAAGGTATTCCAAAGGCGGTATGTCTGGTTATCGGCAAATGACATCGTGAGGCAATGCCCTGCCAGAATTTTAGGCTCAAGTGTTTTGATAATACCTTCCACAGTTTTTTGTTTCAAAAATAAAGCAATTACCCTTTGTAACAATCATTTCGGGATAGTACGGCGCAACTTTGGCGCGTTTGTTGATTTAGTGAAGTATACAAGATAAAGACTATCTTTGCCGAAATTCCCTTTTGGGATAACATGAATTAAATGAAATTTGAAGATCTGAATTTGCTGCGCAATGTGCAGCAGGCGCTCGAAGACGAAGGTTATGAGGCGCCAACCCCTATACAGCAACAGGCCATACCGGTAGTGCTCGAGGGGACCGACCTTGTAGGCTGCGCCCAGACAGGTACAGGAAAAACGGCAGCTTTTGCCATACCGATAATTAACACGCTGCACCGCATTGTAGGTTCGGCGAAAAAAGTAAAATATATCCGGGCACTGGTTATTACCCCTACCCGCGAGCTCGCATTGCAGATTGGCGAAAGCTTTGACACCTACGGGAAGTATACCAACATCCGACAGCTGACCATATTTGGCGGCGTAAACCAAACTCCGCAAACCGATCAGCTTAAGAAAGGCGTGGATGTACTTATCGCTACGCCGGGCCGCCTGCTCGATTTGCATAAACAAGGGTTTATCAACCTGGACCATTTGCATTTTCTGGTATTGGACGAAGCTGACCAGATGCTGGATATGGGCTTTATAAATGATGTGAAGAAGATCATTAAGCTGACTCCGGATAACAGGCAGACGCTTTTATTTTCAGCTACCATGCCGGTTGCCATCCGCGAGCTTGCCGATACGTTCCTCACCAGTCCAAAATACGTTTCGGTAGACCCGGTATCTTCTACTGCAGAAAAAGTAAAGCAGGAAGTTTATATGGTGGATAAGGCTGAAAAGCGCAAGTTGCTGTATCACCTGATACGCAATCGCAGCCTGAGCGATGTGCTGGTGTTTACACGTACCAAACACGGCGCTGATAACGTAGTCAGGGCACTTAAAAAAAACGGGGTCAACTCTGAAGCCATACATGGCGACAAATCGCAAAACGCACGGGTTCGCGCCCTGGAAGGTTTTCGTAATAAAGAAGTAAGCGTACTGGTAGCTACCGATATTGCCGCACGCGGTATTGATATTGAGAGCTTACCTTATGTGATAAACTTTGACCTGCCCAACGTACCCGAAACCTATGTGCACCGCATTGGCCGTACGGGGCGTGCGGGAAACAGCGGCCTCGCCATTTCGTTTTGTGGTAAGGACGAGCTTCCGTACCTGAAAGACATAGAAAAGCTGATACGCATGAAGCTGAAGGTTATAGAGGACCATCCGTACCCGTATGCCGATACCCCTGCCCAACCGGCTGGAGAAGAGAAAAAGGAAGGGCAAAAGCCGGACTTCAGGCATAAGAAGAAAAGCGCTCCGCGCGATGGCAAAACCGATTCGCGCAAGTCGGAAGCTTCTAAGAAAAATAAAAAACGCTGGTATTAATATTCAGATAGTATGGGTTCTATGAAAAACCTTATCATTTGCCTGCTGGTGGCTGTAGGATCACTTCAGGCCCAGACAAAGCCTGCCACGGCTAAGTCGGCCACTACCAAACCCGCTGCCGCAAAACCTGCCAAAGCAACGTCAGAATGGGATGAGCTTGACAAAACATTCATCAGCCTTATCCAGGCGCTTGAAAAAGGCGACAAGGCTACATTCCTTTCGCTGAGCATTAAGAACGTAGACTGCGTAGATTGCGTTGGCTCTACCGAACTTACTAAAGAAGGTGTGTTTGTGCCGGCCGAATTTTTCTTTGCAGTGATCAGTAAGGATTTTACAAAGTCGCCCGTATATCAGGCCATGGCAAAGAAAGGCTATTCATTTAGTTCGGTGGTGATAAAAGGTTTTCACCCTTCCAATTTGCCGAAGGATTATCCAAACGACCTGAAGCTATACGAGGTGTGGGTAGAAACTTACAAGCCTGGTGAACTCAACAAATACCATAAAGGCACG
Source organism: Flavobacteriaceae bacterium (assembly GCA_021151665.1). Lineage (GTDB taxonomy): Bacteria > Bacteroidota > Bacteroidia > Flavobacteriales > Flavobacteriaceae > Flavobacterium. The sequence continues at coordinate 20,343 of JAGKWW010000040.1, read as the reverse complement.
AGCCATAGTTTCCGATTCGTGAAAGTAAATGGCAAATTCAGGTTCTACGGCCTTAACTCAATACCTTAAAAACTGCTTCACAGCAGTTTTTTTTATGTGTTAAAAATCAATTGCCTTACGTAAAATGCAGGATATTCTTTAAATTTGAAAGTAAGCAAAACACACAACAGTATGGATATCCAGCACCACTACGCAACCGTTTCAGTAGCGATAGAAGAACTTCGCGCCAAAGGCTATACCGAAGACTTCAATATAACTGAAAACTGGCTGACTTATCATTCGGGGCAGTTTGCTCATGATGAATTTGAGATTAGCGACATCTATTTTTACGAAGGCGAATCCAACCCCGACGATAAGGCTACCGTATACGGAATTGTATCTACATCGGGTGTAAAAGGAGTATTGGTTACGGGCAATGACACCGACCTTGACCCTCTAGCCAGTAAGATTGTAAGCAAGCTGCTGGTGCATCGTAACGACACCAATCAGAAATGAAAAATCTGACCTATTTATTACTCCTGATATCGCTTTCGTCTGTCGCGCAGTCGGTAAAAGTTATGACCTATAACATCCGCCTTGATGTGGCGGCTGATGGCGAAAACCGGTGGGACAATCGCAAAGATTTCCTCGCTGCCCAGGTGCTATTCAACGAGCCGGATTTCCTTGGGGTGCAGGAGGCGCAGCACCATCAGATGCAATACCTGGACAATACGCTAACCGGCTACTCGCATATCGGCGTAGGCCGTGATGATGGCGCAACCGGTGGAGAATATTCGGCTGTTTTTTATAACAGTAAGCGTTTTAGACTGGTGATCCAATCGACATTCTGGCTTTCGCCGACACCCGAAAAAGTTTCTATAGGTTGGGATGCAGCCTACAAGCGCGTTTGCACCTACGGGCTTTTCGAAGAAATAAAGACACATAAGAAGCTCTGGGTATTTAACACGCACTTCGATCATGTAGGGAACGTTGCCCGTACCGAGAGTGCAAAGCTAATCCTGCAAAAGATAAAGGAACTGAACAAAGAGAATCTGCCATTTGTTTTAACTGGGGATTTTAATCTGGAAGATACCAGTGAAAGCATCAAGCTAATATTAACGCAGCTTAATGACAGTAAGGCGGTTGCCAAATTTACTTTTGGGCCATCCGGCACATTCAACGGATTTAAATTCCACGAACCGGTTACAACCAGGATTGACTACATCTTTGTCCCAAAGAGGAATGTTACCGTTAAGAAATATGCCGTGCTTAGCGACTCGAAAGATTGCCGTTATCCCAGCGACCACCTGCCGGTTCTGGCGGAGCTGGAATTTCGATAGCTACCTAAACTCCGTCTTCTCCGCTTTCGGTATACTTGCAATACAATACGGTGCGGACAATGCCATAGTTGCCATTCCCGATGGCTGCGTACGCTCTACCGATACGATCGCAGTATTCCCATCTACAGCGAGACTTTTTATTCCGATGCTATAACCGCCTGTGTTCTTTTGGCCCATAAACAAAGCAACTACATTACGGTTCGTAAAATCAATAGTTGGCGCAGCTTCCTGCCCGAGGCTTTCGTACAGCGTATTGAGCTCAGCTTGCGATTTTACAACGAGCATGGCTTCTGTTTCGCGTCCGCCATATTGTTCCTGCTTCAGAATTTCGAAATTAGTTTTAGCCATAGAAGGTTCATATGTAGAATTGCCCTTATCAGAATTGCCGTTGTACGACACACATCCATGAAGGGCAAAGGAAAATATAGCGATGGTTATGATCTTTTTCATTTGTGGTTCTTTATAGCCTTGCGGTACAGGTTTTCATAAAGCGGCAGTATGTTCTGTATATCAAATTCCTGCGCCACCTTCAGGGCGTTTGACTTAAATTCGTAAAGCCTCACATCGTCAGACAAAATTTCGATGGCTTTACCGGCCATGTATTCCACATCGCCTACGTTGCCCAGGTAACCTGAATAACCTTCTTTGTTTACTTCAGGCAATCCTCCGGTATTGGTAGAAATCACGGGCACACCGTTGGCCATAGCCTCAAGGGCGGCAAGGCCAAAACTTTCAGTTTGGGAGGGTAGCAGAAACAGGTCGGTAAAACAAAGTATCTTATCAATTTCGTTACTGTTCCCAAAAAAGATCACCTTATTGCTAATGCCCAGTTCTTCACATAGCTTCTCGGCAGGCTCACGCTCGGGCCCCTCCCCTACCATCATCAGTTTGGCGGGTATCTTCTTTTGTATTTCATTAAATATCTTAACCACATCCGGTATACGCTTCACTTTCCTGAAATTACTAATGTGCGTAACGATCTTCTGTGTCTCGGTAGCCATCATAGAGCGGTGGCACTGGGAGTTGATATCGGTTTTCTTTTTATCGATCTCAATAAAATTCGGGATGACAGTGATGTCCCGCTTAATGTCGAACAGCCGGTAGGTTTCATCCTTTAGGTCCTGCGAGACCGAAGTCACATAATCAGAATGATTGATACTGAAACTTACTGCGGGCTTATAGGTTGGGTGATTGCCTACCAGCGTAATATCTGTGCCGTGTAGCGTAGTTACCATCGGTATGCGTATTCCCTGCTCCTTCAGCATTTTCTTGGCCATATATCCGGCATAGGCATGAGGGATTGCATAGTGTACGTGAAGCAATTCGATATTGTGCAGCTTGACCATATCAACCAGCTTACTGGATAACGCAAGCTCATAAGGCTGATAATGAAACAAGGGATATTCGGGAACGTGGACCTCGTGGTAATGAATGTTGGGGTTGAGTAGCGCCAGGCGAACCGGCTGCTTATAAGTGATAAAATGTATCTCGTGGCCGCGGCGGGCCAGTTCAAGGCCAAGCTCTGTGGCTACAACGCCGCTACCCCCAAAGGTGGGATAGCATACGATTGCTATTTTCATATTGGTTGTAAATGGTTATACGAAAATACGCAAAAAAATAGGCAGTACCTGTTAATATATAGACAAACGTCAATAAATACTTTCGCGGCTAACGCTTCAGCCCATTCTCGTACGCAGCAATCCAGTCCTGCGGCGTCATCTTCGCGGCGAGCTGCCCGATAAGCTCAAACGGTATGGCCTCCGGCTTCTTGAAACGGATGCAGCTTTTGCCCATGTCGAGCTTTGTTTTCACATGCTTGGGATATTCGGCGACAAACCAGTCGTGTAATTCTTTATCGGCATAAATACCCATGTGGTATACCGCGATAAAATTCTTTTGCGATGCAATGCTCAAAAACGGCAGCGCCTGTTTCGGGTTGCAGTGATAACCTGCCGGATAAGTACTATGCGGCACTACCCAGGTAACCATCCCATACGCCATACCCTCAGCGAACCCTTCCGGAAGGTTATTGTTGATGACGTCTGTTAAACGTTGCATCGCCTCTTTACGGTCTTCGGGTAATGATGCAAAATAATCTGAGGTGGTTAACGCTGATGATTGCATGTCTGTCGGGTTTATAGGTTTATTGGTTCATCTGTTTATTAGTTGATGCCGCTGACTAAGGCGTACTGTAAACTGTAAACTGTCTACTTAATTACTGCTTCCTGTATCACTTTCTGAATATCTTCCCGTATGTTTTCTTTAGAAAGCCTGTTGTCGCCTGCCTCCGGATAGGTTCGATTCGACAGGAACACGTAAACAATGCCCGTATCGGGGTCAGCCCATGCCATGGTACCGGTAAACCCCGTATGGCCAAAGCTCGACTTCGAAACACACCCACAGGTAGGCCCTGATTTCTCTATTTGCGGCTTATCAAAACCAAGTCCGCGGCGGTTGCCTTCGGCGCAGCCATAGCACTGGTTAAAAGTATTAAATGTTTCTTCGCTGAAGTACTGGTGACCGCCATAGTTTCCTTTCTGCAGATACATCTGCATGATTTTAGCCACATCTATTGAATTGGAAAAAAGCCCCGCATGCCCCGAAACCCCATCCATCATCGCGGCAGCCATATCGTGTACATACCCCTGAAGCACCTGGTACCGGAAATAATTATCTACCTCGGTGGGTGCGATGGCACACATGTCAAATCTCCTCAGTGGGTTATACCCCGTAAAAGAAGCACCGAGCGGCTTGTAAAAATGTTCTTGTGCCAATACATCAAGTGGCTTCCCGGTTTTTATTTCGAGGTATTCTTTCAGTATGATGAACCCGAAGTCACTGTACTTATATTCCTTTTTTGGCAGCAGTTTACTTTCGGCTATCTTTTGCATAATAATTTGCGGGTAGTCTTCCCTCAGGAACAAATTCTCCGCTACCTGGTGCGGGAACTCCGGGCTTGCCACCTTTCGGTAAAAGACCGTATCGGGGTGCGCGGTTGCGTCCAGCGTTTCCTTATAAAACGCCTGCCATGGCTGCAGCCTCGCCTGGTGCAGCAATATATCTTTCAGCGGAATATCTTTCTTATCTGTGTTAGCAAAAAGCGGAACCATATCGCCGAGCTTTGCGTCCAGCTTAAGTTTGCCTTTATCATACAACTGCATTACATTGGGCAGCGTTGCCAATATTTTAGTAAGCGACGCCACATCATAAATGTCTTCGTTCTTTACCTTGACATCCATATCGTAATTGTGGTACCCAAATGATTTTTGATACACTACTTTTCCATTGCGCGCCACAAGGATCTGAAGGCCCGGAGTCATCTTCTCTGCAATCGCTCGCTGTGCAATCGGTTCTATGCGCGACAGCACAGCCGGATCCAGCCCGGCATTTCGCGGCGTGGTGAACCCAAGTCTGTTGAGCGTTCGTGTAGCAAGGCCGTCATTTACCCTGAATGCACCTGAAATCGAAACCGGAATTTTACCCTTAGCGCCAACAGCACCAAAAACAATTTCGGCAGCTACTGTCTGGGCAATGTAATTATTCTGGTACGCAAGCACAACCGATTTAATTTTTGGAAAACTTTTAATCGGTATAAGCGTGTACGGTTTTGCAAATATTGTAAGGATTACCTTTTTACGGTTTGCAATAGTATCCAGCATTACCAGTTCCTGCGCTGTAAAACTGTGCTTTTTCCAGGCGCCGTCAGCCTTATGGAAGCCAACTATAATAGTAGTATAATCCTTCAACTTGTCTTTCATGAGATGGAGGCTGTCAGCCTGCACCTCTGTAACATCGGCATATTTCTGGAGGGTGTTCAGATAAACGGAGCCGTCATCATCCCCAAGCTTCACGTAAGCGATCTTTTCATTTTCGAGATGTTCTACCGGTACTGCATCTTTTTCATTTTTCAGTACCGTAACCGCATTTTCATATAGCTGGTAATTCAAATCGTCATAAATATCGGCATTAAGGTCATTAAACAAATTTGTCAGATCTATGGGTTTATAGTTGTTGAGTCCTGAACGGTATTTGTAGGCCAATATCTTCTTTACAGACAGTGCGAGCCTTTCTTCACTGATGACTCCAGACTGATAGGCCTGCCTGAATTTTTCGATAGCTACAGGAACATTTTCTGCAAACAAGAGGATATCATTACCCGCAAGGAAAGCCTCAAGGTCGAGTTCGCCCGGCTGCATGTAGCTGGCGGCGCCTTTCATATTCAGCGCATCGGTAAAAATCAGTCCCTTAAACCCAAGTTCGTCCTGTACAATGTTGGTCACGACATTGTAAGACAGCGATGTAGGGTAGTTCTCGGTAGGATCAAGGCTTGGTACATTAAGGTGGGCCACCATAACGCTGGATAGTCCGGCATCAATCAGCTTTTTGTATGGCGAAAACTCTACGTCATGAAGCCTGCTTTTGGTAAAGCTAAGGTAAGGTAGTGTATGGTGCGAGTCGGTGCTGGTATCGCCATGCCCCGGAAAGTGCTTTCCTGTTGCAAATATCCCCTCACTCTGGATACCGCGCATGAGTGCAAGTGCGCGCTCAGTCACATTATCTTTATTTTCTCCAAACGAACGGTTGCCGATAATCGGGTTGCCGGCATTCGTATTAATATCGAGAACCGGCGCAAAGTTAAACTGCAGGCCCATACGTTTTGCCTGCCTTGCCATCTGCCTCCCCATGGTTTCAATAAGCTTCATATCCTGCACCGCACCCAGGGTCATATTCCATGGGTAACGGTAGGTAGAGTCGAGGCGCATGCTCAATCCCCATTCTGCATCAATCCCTACAAACAGCGGGACTTTTGATTCTGCCTGATAGCGGTTGGTAAGTTTAGCCTGGCGCACAGGGCCTCCCTGAAAGAAGATGACCCCACCAATCTTGTAATCGGTAATGAGCTTATCGATACCCCGCACGTGCGACGAGTCTTTGTTAGAATAGGCAGCCACCATAAAGAGCTGCCCTACCCTTTCATCCCAGGTGGATTTATTGTAAATACTATCTACCCAGCGCCGCTCATTTTCCGACTTGTAGTCTTTAAATTCATAATGCCGTTGGGCCGAAACCACCTGCGACATCAGCACGATCAATACTACCAAAAACCTCATTAATCCTTTTTCCATATTAATAACAAATCATCACTACCCGTTTTGTGCAGTGATGATCTCAGCATAGTTTATTTTGTAATCTATTAAAAAAAGCGGCTGTGCCAGCTCTCCCCGGCAGGAACTTCCCAATAATCCTGCCATTCATCAATATTATTGACCAGATTATTAAAAACAATCGTATTTGCAGAAACTGATTTATCCTTAACCATCTTCCTGAACTCCATAAGCGTTTTATGAGCAATGTGCTCTCCCATCCTGAAGGTCACATTCATCTTATCGAGCAACTCCACACCAAACTTTTTTTCAAGTTCCTGTATCACGTGAACAGACGCATCTACAGAACACCCCGTCACATTCTGCACTTCCTGATTTACGGCAATAATAATAAACCTGTTGTATTGCACAAGGTAAGACGCCTCCAGCGGCGTGCCGTGTGCTGCCCAGTTATCAATAAAATCTTTTAGCGTAGCTTCTATTATGGCTACTTCATCGTCGGCAAATTTTCGGTTAGACTGGTAAATCCATATCCTTGATTCTCCCGGCAATGTTTCAAACGGTACGTACATAATCTTAATTATAAATCCTGTGCATTGGCAATAAGCTCTGCCACATCCATCACCTTCACGTCATGCTCCCTGTTCTTTGCCTTAACCCCGTCTGTAAGCATTGTATTACAGAACGGGCATCCCGCAGCAATAATATCCGGCTGTGTTTCAAGCGCGTCTTCAGTGCGCTCTACGTTTACATCCTTGCGCCCCGGCTCAGGCTCCTTGAACATTTGTGCTCCGCCCGCTCCACAGCAAAGGCCATTTCGGCGGGAACGCTTCATCTCCAGCAGCTCGGCATCCAGCTTTTCTATCAGGTCACGTGGCGCTTCATAGATATTGTTGGCGCGGCCAAGGTAGCACGGATCATGGAAGGTTATTTTTTTGCCTTTAAACTGGCCGCCCTCTATTGTTAGCTTTCCTTCGTTCAGTAATGACTTAAGGAATTCGGTGTGATGCACCACTTCATATTTGCCGCCAAGGCCCGGATACTCGTTCTTAAGCGTATTGAAGCAATGCGGGCACGCCGTTACTATCTTCTTCACTTCGTAAGCATCGAGCACCTGGATGTTCATCATGGCCTGCATCTGGAACAGAAATTCGTTACCTGCACGTTTGGCAGGGTCGCCAGTGCAGCTTTCTTCTGTACCCAGCACGGCGAATGAAACACCGGCGCGGTTAAGCAGGCGCACAAATGCCTTGGTTATTTTTTTGGCCCTGTCATCAAACGACCCCGAACATCCCACCCAAAAAAGTACATCGGGCTGTTGTCCCTGGGCCATCATCTCGGCCATGGTTGGAACTTTCAATTCTTCCATAAACTACTATTAATCGTGTTTACCATCATCAAAAACCTGTATGGTAACTTCTTTTTCTATAAGGTCTGTAAACTTTCCTCGGTATCGGGTTGCCTTCACCAAGTGATTGTCTATCCAGTGATAATTGCCTCCACGCGGCTTGCCCATCAGCATACCATGGTATTTAAACCCGTGCTTTTGCAGCCATGCCTCTGTTATTTCGCGGTGCGCCTCTGTACGCGAGGTAAAGAAGAAGATCACATGGCCTTCGTCGTACCAACGGTTAAGCGTTTCGAGCGCATCCGGATATACCGCGGCGGTTACCATTCTTTCCGGTTCCTCATTCGGTATATCGTCACAAATCGTTCCGTCTATATCGATAAGGTAATTCTTTATCCCCTCCGGCAACACCGGGCTTATGCTTTCGCCATTTTCCGTGGCCGGCCGGAGATTTTTTTCAATATCCTCCGTATTCATTATTAAAGTGTGTGTGTGTCGTGTTTACGCCTCGTCTTTCCAGTTGAGCCTGTCCATCTGGCTATACTGCCATGGTGCGCCGTTGTTCTCTACATTGGTCATCATTCCGTTTAGCTCTGTTGGCGCCGCGCTTTGCTCCATTACCAGGAACCTACGCATATCCATAATAATAGAAAGCGGGTCTATATTCACCGGGCAGGCCTCTACACAGCCGTTGCAGGTGGTGCACGCCCATATTTCCTCAGGGGTTATATAATCGAACAATAGCGACTTGCCATCTTCCACAAACTTACCGCCATTTTTATCCATGTTCTTTCCTACCTCCTCGAGCCTGTCACGGGTATCCATCATAATCTTGCGTGGCGATAGCTTCTTACCGGTCAGGTTGGCGGGGCATGATGATGTGCATCGCCCACACTCCGTACAGGTGTATGCATTCATCAGCTGCACCCAGGTAAGGTCCTGAACGTCGCTGGCGCCAAACTTGGCAGGTACGTCACCCTCTGTTGCGGGTGGCGCAGCAGCAAACGGATCGGCATTCGGGTCCATCATCAACTTAACCTCATTGGTAACTGAATCAAGATTTTCAAACTTACCTTTCGGCTCAAGCTTTGCATAATAGGTATTTGGAAATGCAAGCAGTATATGGAGGTGCTTTGAATAATACAGGTAATTCATAAACACCAGTATGCCTGTAATATGCAGCCACCAGGCAGCCCTTTCGATAATCATTACTGTGCCTTCATCCATTCCATTGAAAAGTGGCGAAATAAAGCCCGAAACGGGGAATGCGCCGGCGTGATGATAATGTGCTGCGCCAATGCTTTGAAGATAACCATCGGCAGCGTTCATCACAAGGAAAAGGGTCATAAGGACGATCTCAAAATAAAGGATGTAATTGGCATCGCTTTTGGGCCAGCCCTTAAGGTCGCTGTGCGCAAAACGCCAAAGCTTAATTACGTTTCTGCGGATAAGGAATGTTATTACCGAAACCAGTACCAGCAATGCCAACACTTCAAAGGACCCTATCAAGAAACTGTAAAAGCCGCCCATGAAGCCAAAAAGCCTGTGCGTACCGAATAGGCCGTCGATAATAATTTCGAGCAGTTCAATATTGATAATGACAAAGCCCGCATAAACGATGATGTGGAGTATCCCCGAAACCGGGCGCCTTACCATTTTCGATTGCCCTAACGCAATACGTGCCATGTTCGCCCAGCGTTCGCCCGGATTATCGTTACGATTTGCCGCACGCCCGAGACGGATGTTGCGAATGATCTTTTTTACATTACGCCCAAAGAAGGCAAACCCTGCCGCAAGGATCAGGAAAAAAATGATATTGTCTAAATACTCCATAATAACGATTACAGCTTAAGCCACTGCCTATTTTTTCTTCTCTTCGTAAGGTGTGGATTTTCCACCAAAAACAGAGAAATGAACGTATCTCTTCGGATTGTTCTTTATATCGGCAAGAAGTTCTTTCAGTTCGTTGCTGGCACCTTCCAGGTTGTTATACACCGCCTCATCCTTTAGCATTTTGCCAAGGGTGCCTTTTCCGCTTTGCACATCGTTCATGATGTTGTCTACATTAGCAAGCGTGCTCTCCAGTTTACGCACGGTTTTCGCAAGGTTGGCAGAATCTATCGAGTCTGTGATCTTAGCGAGGTTTGCGGTCGTTTCGTTCAGGTTACTGATCGTCCCGTCTATTTTAGACTTATTGCCAGCCACCATGCCGTTTAGCGAATGCGCTGCCTTGCTGAATTCCTGCATGGTCTGGCTAAGCTCAGCTATTGAAATCTTAAGGTTTTCCTGCGTGCGGCGGTCAAACACATTATGAAGGCTATGCAACAGGCTATCGGCAGTAACAACAGTTGCTTCTACCTTTGTCTGCAACGGCGACAGCTTTTCGCCTACTACCGAAAGCATTCCCGGCTTCAGCCCGCTTTTCAGGTAATCTCCATCCTCGGCGGGAGTCTGGTTGTCCATATCCGGGATAATTGCAATCTGCTTTCCTCCTAAAAGGCCAGGCTCATATAGCGTGGCATGGCTTGTTTTAGAAATAGGGAAATCAGTTTTTACCTGCATGCTTATCTTCAGTTTTCCTTCTTTACTGTCGGTAAACTCTATGCCTGTTACCTTTCCTACCACAAGCCCGTTTAAAGTAATCGGCGCCGATGGCGAAAGCCCCTCTACATCATTATATACCACATAGTACGTCTTGTAGGAATTAAAAAGGTCCCTGCCCTTCAGGAAGCTATAGCCCCAGATGAAAACAAGGATTGAAGAGAGTACTAAAATCGCGGTTTTTACTTCTTTTGTAACTTTCACGGTCAATTATTTTTTAACAAATGTAGGACAAATAAATAATCTAAATGCAAATATTATTTTAAAGGTTTGCCCCTTCCCTACTTTTTGCCCATGCTTAATGCTTCCTGCACCGTGACTTTCTTTCCGTCTGCAAATGCTACTACAAAAGCAGATGTGTATCCTTTTGCTTTCGCCTGCTCCAGGAGCTGTTTTGCCTCAGAATAATCAGCAGTTGCGCCGTAATAATATTTTATCACTGCAGCCGATTTATCTTTACTGATACCACCCAGCCCTTTAAAATTAGAGGGAGTAAGCTCCAGGTCTTTTCCGCTGGCCGCAATCTGCACTTTAAACTCAACACCACCCGCGGCCACAGTGCCCGACGGGGTTTTAAGTGGCTCTGCCTGTTTTGCAGGCTTCGTTTCTTTCACCACTACAGGCTCTGATGGCTTCTCCTCGTCACGATTGCGCACAGGCTCTGCCGTGGTATTACCGCTGCCGCCAAAATATTCCCGCTTGTAGGCGAGTATTGCTTTAGCAATAGATTCTGCCAATTCATCCTGCCCTTCGTCAGAACTAAGGTATTCGCCTTCGGGTTTGTATGAAAGGAATCCAAGCTCGATAAGGATACTGGGCATTGCCGTTTTATGAAGCACCCAGAACGGCGCCTGCTTTACGCCGCGGCTTTTGCGTTTCAGGTCGTTGGTAAAACGCTCCTGTACTTTGCTTGCCATGTCAATACTCTGGTTGATGTATTGCTCCTGCTGTATGGCAATACCTATAAGTGTTTCGGGCTTGTTTGGGTCGAAGCCCTCATAGCGCTCCTTACTGTTCTTTTCAAGGTTAATAACCGCGTTTTCCTTTTTCGCCACCTCAAGGTTGCTCGCATTCTTCGTAGTACCTATTACAAAGGTTTCGGTACCGTAAGCTACCTTTTTTGCTTCGCCGTTACAGTGGATGGAAACGAAAAAATCGGCATCGGCACGGTTCGCGATGTTAGGCCTTTCCTCCAACTCGATAAAAACGTCGGTCTTACGGGTAAAGATCACATCGGTATTCGCATCTTTTTCGAGAAGCCTGCCCACTTTCTGGGCCACACTAAGTGCAATATTCTTTTCTACAAAACCGTGATATACGGCGCCAAAGTCTTTACCGCCGTGGCCGGGATCTAACACCACTTTAAATTTCTGTCCGCCCTGCCCAAACGCAGCACCGGCCGATATAATAAATAGGAGTAAACCAAGTTTAATTTTTGCTGTCCCTGCCATTATAATAGTGATATTAGTCCTCTTTGTTAAAATATATTTAGCACTTACGTTTGATAAATTTATCGTAAGTTTGACACTTCCAAAAAATGAGCCACTTTTTTACAAAAATAGTATTAATACCGTTGCGCACAAACTTATTTCATATCGTTTTATCCGCAATACTGCTCATGTCGGTGAGCCATAAAACGTTAGCTCAGGAAACCGGTAAGCGTGGCCGTGGTATACCGGTACCCGCCCGCCAGGCCGAAAAAAAACCGGCCGCTGTGCCCGATACTGCAAAGGTGGTTGCTGCACGTGTTAAAGACACTATAAAAGCAGACACCCTCAAGCCAAAGAAAGCTGCCCTTGATGCCACAGTGCGCCGCAAGGCCAAAGGCTATGAAAAACTCGACCAGAAACGCAAGGAGCTTACCCTTCACGACGAAGCTGAGCTGTACTATAAAGATATCGAGCTAAAGGCCGGCAATATTGTGATGAACTACGAAAAAAATGAGGTGTATGCAGGCCGCATTAAAGATTCGGCGGGCGTCTACACCCAATATCCTTTCTTTAAGCAGGGAACCAACGTGGTTGAGGCCGATTCCATCCATTTTAATACCAAATCGAAAAAAGCGAGGGTTTGGAATTCCCGCTCCGACCAGGGAGAGTTTCGCATTAAAGGCGAGATCACGAAAAAGGAGAACGACTCAGTTTATTTTATTAAAGGTGCGCGCTTTACCACTTCTAAAAATATTGACGACCCCGAGTATTATTTCGTAACACAAAAGGTAAAACTGGTGCCGGGTAAGAAAGTGGTTGTTGGCCCTACCAATATGGTAATTGCCGGAGTACCTACCCCTATCGGGCTTCCGTTTGCATTTTTCCCGATGAGCGATACCGCCGAGAGTGGTTTTATCGTACCCACTTTTGGCGAAAACAATTCACGTGGCTACTTTCTGCAAAACGGCGGGTATTATTTTGCACTCTCCGATTATTATGACCTCGAGCTTACCGGCGATTATTTCACTAACGGTACGTATGCCCTGCGGGGAGCGTCAAGCTATGCCAAGCGCTACCGGTATACAGGTAACGTACAGCTCCGGTTCGAAAACCAGGTAACAAGCGAACGCGGGTTTCCAGATTATACCGTGGGCAAGATCTATAACATTCAGTGGAGCCATTCGCAGGACGCAAAGGCTAATCCCGATTCGCGTTTTTCCGCGAGTGTTAACCTCGGTTCAAGCAAGTACTTCTCTCAGTCAATTAACACGATGAATATCGGGTCGAGCCTTAACAATACAATGAATTCATCGATAACGTATTCTAAGACATTCCGAACGGTCCCACAGGTAAATATGTCGCTCGGGATTTCGCATAGCCAGGATACGGGCACCGGCAATATCAATATGACGCTACCGACGCTGCAGGCAAGCGTAGACCGAATTTTTCCTTTCGCCCCTGCCGATGCGCCTAAGAAAGGCTTTATAAAAAACCTGAACCTTCAATACAACCTGAGAGGGGAAAACAGGATACGCACCAACGACTCCGTTTTCTTTAAGCCTGAAATGTTCAATGCGGCCCGTAGTGGTGTTCAGCACACCATCCCACTGAATACGAACTTTAAGGTATTCCGTTACTTTAGCGTTTCTGCAGGAACCAATTACCAGGAAACCTGGGTAATGAATACTATTGAAAGAGAGTTTTCCCCTACAGAGAACAAAGTAGTTACGAAAGATGTAAACGGCTTTGACAGCTTCCGCACTTATAACTTCAATTCGAATATCGGTACCACTATTTACGGTACCTTTAATTTTGGTGATGATAAAAAGATACAGGCCATCCGCCACGTAGTGCGTCCGTCTGTCAGCTACAATTATACTCCGAGTTTTAAGCAGTATTATGATACCTACCAGCTTGATGCTTCGGGAACGCGCTATGCTGACTATACCCGTTTTGACAGTGGGCTTTTCGGCGCACCGAGCAAAAGCTATTCAAATACTGTAGGTATTCAGGTAAACAATACGTTTGAGGCAAAGGTTCGCGACGAAGACGAAAAGGCCACCGAGCCTAAAAAGGTAATGTTGCTTAACAACCTGACATTCTCTACCTCATACGATATTACAGCCGACTCACTCGCCTGGGAGCCGCTACGCGTAACGGGAGGTACCAACCTGCTGAAGGATAAGATGAACGTAAACTTCGGGATGACACTTAACCCGTACGCGCTTGATAACGCGGGGCGCACCATCGAAAAGTACAACATTGATAACGGTGGCAGCCTGTTCCGGATGACGAGCGCCAACCTTACCCTAAACTACTCATTTACCAATTCGGGAACCAAAGGCAACCGCGACGAGAGCAGCCAGACGGCACGAAACGGTGGGCGTACCGATGATCTGTTCGGTACGGGTACCAACATGGGCGACAGCCGGCAGAGTATGTTTACCGAAGAAGACGATGAAGAGGATAAGGATGAGGAAGAAGGCAGCAGATTCTATAATGCCAAGTTGCCGTTTGATATAAAGCTCGCCTACTCGCTAACCTACTCTAACGATAACCGGCAAAATAAGATATCGGGCAACTCACTGATGGTGTCGGGTAATCTCGATGTCACCAAACGTTGGAAGGCAGGGTTCTCTACCGGTTACGACTTTGTACAGCGCGGAGTCACTTTTACGCAGCTGCGTTTTGAGCGCGACCTCCTGAGCTGGCGCATGAATTTTAACTGGGTGCCTATGGGAACCAACAAGTACTGGGCATTCTTTATCGGAATTAAAGCCTCTGTGCTAAGCGATATCAAGTGGGATAAGCGCCAGGTGCCGGACAGGACGATCAGGTAAGCGGTAACAAAATCATTATATGAAAAAAATAATCTTTACAGAAAAGGCGCCTGCTCCTATCGGCCCTTACAGCCAGGCGGTATTGATGGGCAATACGCTCTATACCTCAGGTCAAATTGCTATTAACCCTGCCACAGGTGAGATCGTCCTTGACAGTATCGAGGCGGAAACAAAGCAGGTAATGGAAAACATGAAAGCCGTACTCGAGGCCGGAGGGATGACTTTCGAAAATGTCGTAAAGACCACTATCTTTATTATGGATATGAATGACTTTGCCCGCATAAATTCAGTTTATGGAAGCTACTTTGACGAAAGTACTGCGCCCGCCCGGGAAACCGTACAGGTGGCATGCCTTCCTAAAAACGTGAATGTGGAAATATCTATGGTCGCTATAAAATAAAAAATGGAAGCTCAGGCTTCCATTTTTTATTAGTTCAGGTTGTGGTAATCTATCAACCCGTCTATCGGCCTGCGCAGGATATTGCCCAGCTTCAGGTTATTCTTCTGCAGTACCTCGGCGAGCTCTGCCTTTAGATAAAAAGCAATAGAGCCTACAAAATGCACCGGCACCTCATGTGCATTTTCGTACTGAGTAATATAGTTATCTACAAACGTCTGCATTGCATCGATAATGATCGCTTTTATAAACGCATCGTCTTTATGCTGGATCAGGAATTTTGCGAATGTAGCAAGGTAAGCATTTGGGTTAGGTTCCTTATACAGGTTATGCTTAATAGTGTCCGGGTCAAGGTCGTATTCTGCGGCAAACTCCTCTGCCATCGCCTTTGGCATCTTGTTAAAGTAGTAAGCCCTTACCAGGTCGCGGCCAAAACGGTTGCCGCTGCAATCGTCCATGGCAATGTAGCCAAGCGACTGTACTTTCTGGTGAAGCTCTTCACCATCAAAATAACTGCAGTTGGAGCCCGTGCCCAATATGCAGATTATAGCTTTTTCGTTAGCCGGATTAGTGGCATAAGCAGCAGCATAGGTATCCTCTTTCACCGATATTTCGGCATTGGGAAAAAACTCCTGAAAGATATCTTTCATAAAATTCTTCATCCTGTCGGTACCGCAGCCGGCACCGTAAAAATAAAGGCTGCTCACATCGTTGCGGTTGTTGTAGATATCAAAGCGGGCCTCAAGGCGTTCCAGCGCTTCAGCACGGTCTATTACCTCCGGGCTCAGCCCAAGTGTTTGTGTGGTAAAAAGCCTGTTGCCGTCTTCGTCAAGAGCGATCCAGTCAGCTTTTGTGGCGCCACTGTCAACAATTAATTTCATAATAAATAATTATTCCGGGTTAGTTAGGGTTTTGGTTGGGGTATAAAAACAAGTCCCGCCATTAATTGCTAACGGCGGGACAAGTTAAAAAATAATTATAATGTTGCAATGTGCACGGCAAGGTCAATCAGCTTGCTTGAATAACCGTACTCGTTATCATACCATGATACGATCTTGAAAAACGTTGAATTAAGCCCGATACCTGCTTTGGCATCTACCACGCTGGTAAGCGACTCGCCAACGAAGTCCTGAGATACCACGTCATCTTCGGTATAACCCATTACACCTTTCATCGAAGTTTCAGAAGCGTTCTTAAGTACCGCCATGATCTCTTCATAAGTCGTTTCCTTAGAAAGCTTTACCGTAAGGTCTACCACAGAAACATCGGCAGTAGGAACGCGCATAGACATACCTGTAAGCTTACCGTTCAGTTCCGGGATTACTTTACCCACTGCTTTGGCAGCGCCTGTACTTGCAGGAATAATATTAAGCAACGCTGCACGGCCGCCACGGAAGTCTTTCCTCGATGGCCCGTCTACCGTAAGCTGGGTAGCTGTTGTAGCGTGAATGGTTGTCATAAGGCCTTCAACAATGCCAAAGTTGTCGTGTATCACTTTTGCCAATGGAGCAAGGCAGTTGGTAGTGCACGATGCGTTAGATACGATCCTGTCATCAGCTGTCGCCTTATCATGGTTTACACCCATAACAAACATAGGCGCATCGGCAGACGGCGCAGAGATGATCACTTTCTTAGCGCCACCGGTAATGTGGGCCTGCGCCTTTTCGAGTGTAGTAAATATTCCGGTACATTCGGCTACTACATCTACACCTGCCTCATCCCATTTGAGTACGGTAGGGTCTTTCTCGGCGGTTACGCGAATGTGTTTGTCATTTACATATAGATTGCCATCCTTCACTTCTATTTTGCCTGCAAAGCGCCCGTGTACCGAGTCGTACTTCAGCAGGTAAGCCAGGTGGTCTACATCGAGAAGGTCATTAATTGCAACAACCTCTACATTATCCCTGTTCAGGGTTTCGCGGAAAACGATCCTTCCAATACGTCCGAAACCGTTTATTCCTAATTTAATTTTAGCCATTTCCTTTTCTCTTTATTTATTTGTTTCTCTTTATTAATCCGGCGTGCCGTTAAATCGACACAATGTCTGATACGCGGATCAGTTCCGCATCCACCTGCGACTTCCCTTTTACCGCATTTTCAAGGGGAGTAAGGATGATCTCGTCTTTCATAATCCCCGCCATGAAGTTCGATTTGCCTTCAAGCAAAGTTTCTACCGCCTTTACGCCCAGCCTGCTTGCCAGCACCCTGTCAAAGCAAGTGGGTGCACCGCCACGCTGCATATGGCCGAGTATCGATACCCTTACGTCATATTCGGGCATATTCTCTTCTACATAGTCTTTAAGCTCGAAGGCGTTTTTTCCTATCTTATCGCCTTCGGCAATTACCACGATGCTCGACGATTTACCGGAAGCCTTACTTTTACGCAATGAATCAAGAAGCCTGTCAAGACCCATATCTTCCTCAGGAATCAATATCTCCTCGGCTCCGGCACCAATACCTGCGTTAAGGGCGATATGCCCGGCATCGCGGCCCATAACCTCGACAAAGAAAAGCCTGTTGTGCGAGCTTGCGGTATCACGTATTTTATCGATCACCTCCACAACGGTATTTAGCGCAGTGTCGTAACCCAGCGTAAAGCTTGTTCCGTAAATATCGTTGTCTATAGTCCCCGGAATTCCTATTACCGGGAAATTAAATTCTTTATTAAAAAGCAAAGCACCTGTAAAACTGCCGTTTCCGCCAATTACAACAAGCGCATCGATATTATTTTTCTTAAGGTTTTCGTAAGCCTTTTTGCGGCCTTCTTCAGTCATAAATTCTTTTGACCGGGCCGATTTAAGTATGGTACCGCCTTTATTGATAATATTGTTTACAGAGCGAGGGCCCATTTCTTTAAAATCGCCTTCTATCATTCCCTGGTAGCCGCGGTAAATACCGGCACATTCAATATTATGGTAGGCGCAGGTACGCACAACAGCCCTAATCGCGGCATTCATTCCGGGTGAATCCCCACCGGATGTCAGTACGCCGATTTTTTTTACAATGTCAGACATTTTTTAATATTTGATTGTAAAATTAATAATTTTATATCATTAATTTATTTGATTTTAAAATCCATTAATAAATGTGTAACATTTCAAACGTTTTCGTTAATAAGTTTTTCCTGATGAAATGTTAATGCCGATAAAACATACAGCCCGGTGATCGGGGAATTTGCGACATATTTAATTTCAGAGCCTTATTTTTTCGCTAATGATCGTCGGGCGTGCGTTGCGAATCCGGAATTTGCTGATTTGGTTTTTTGCGATTCCTGTTTTCAATAAACTTTATATATTCTTCAGAGAATTCAGAATCTGAAGAATCTGTTCCTTCATCATCCTGCTTCACGTCCTGCTGTGCTTTTTTGAAGATAGTACGCAGCAGCTCACGGAAGGTATCAAAGTTTACCTCATAAGTCATACCTACTCCCTGTGTATATCCGATGCCTTCGCCAAGGAAGTTGATATCATTTTCCCTGTTAAATACTCTGGCTTTTAGTGTACCATCCTCATTAAGGCGCAGCTGAACCTCTACGTTTCCTACAATAACCGACTCGTTTACACCGCCAACCGGCACACCTAACTGCCCATTCACCGTAATACGGTCATTTATCTGAGACGATAATGTGAGCCCGAGCTGCGATGATGTTTCTACAAACGGGTTTTTCTCTCCGTTCACGTAAGTTAAGTTCACGTTCAGCTTACTCTCATCATCCGCCAAAAGTCCGTTCAACAAGCTGCCCGCCCGTTCAAAAAGGCTTCCGTAAACGGCGGTGTTAGCGTTGTTCTGGCTAAGGAAAGTACCTGTAGACAGCAATGACAGCGCTTGGAATTTTCGTGTATCGGCATCGGCAAGGCGGTATTCAAGGTCCGATTTCATTACCGAGCTTACATTCGGGAAGTTAATGATAAAGTCGGGTTCCGGATTGGTAAGGTTCCCCGTAAGCACGGTTACCACCTCTACAGGGAGCGTGCGGTTAAAGTTCGGATTTTCAAGAAGGATAGATGGGTTGGCCTGCGTTTTATAAACGGCTTCAAGGTTGAGGGTTGCCCTTGTAGGGTCGCCTGCCCAGGTAATATAGCCGCCCTGGCGCACGATAAATTTTTTGTCTATTATACCTCCGTATTTAAAATTATACTGCCCGCTGCGTACCTGGAAATCTCCCCACATATTAAACTTGCCCAATGTGTTAATCTCCAGGAGCATGTTGCCATCCCCTTTCGCCGAAAGGCTATGCCCTGTGTTCTTATCAATAATAATCTCGATATTCGCATCGGGTGTAATGTTCAGATCGAAGTTCATTTCAAGGCCTTTATAAGTGCGGGTTTCTTTTTGCGCTATGCCTTTGTGACGGTCTTCTTTCTCCTTAGGGCTCAGGAAGTCAATGTAACTGGCATTGTTGCCGGCAGCCCCGGTGTTATTCATCGGTATCTTGATGTCCGTCCCGGATGCAGACTCTGCATCAGCAGTAATTACCAACGATGTTACAGGGCCTTTGATATTTGCCCTCCCCTTGATAAAGGCAGTCCCGTAAAACAATGCCTCATCAGAATCTTCGGTATTAAGCACCAGCAACCTGTCCGAAGTCATGCCCAGGTCGAGTTCCCAGTCTTTAAAGAATTTATGGTATACTGTGCCGTTCAGCCTGCCTTTAGTGCCAAATTTTGCATCGGTAAGCTCGATGTTCCGAAACGATATTTCGCGTTCAGTGAGGTCTACCATCGCATCCTCCTCAAAGTTAAAATTGGTATTGAGGTAACCCACCTTCAGACCCGCATTCTTGAGGTAGAGCCTGCCATCTATCTCCGGATTTTTGGCGTTACCAACAATAGCCGCGCGTCCTGATGCGGTGCCACGGATTTCGGGGAAAACCGATTTAAGGAATACCGTGAGCGGACTCAGGTCGAACTTATAAAATTGCGCATCAAGCGATAGTAATGTTTGCCTGTTTACAATTTCGATGTTGCCGGTAGTGTTAAACACTTCGTCGTTATTCCTTATTATCGATGTATTGACATTAAACTTACGCAATGACTGATCGCCGGTTACCTGCAGGTCGAGGTTACCCATTTCAAATTTATTTACCTTCAGGCTGTCTATAGTGAGCGCTGCCGCAGGTGTATACTGAGATTTGTTCTGGCGGAAGCTCACATTTCCGTTTACCCTGCCCCCAAAGCTGAGGCTATCCAGGGATGGTGTTATTTTGTTAAGGTCTACGTCGTCAAAAGTCAGTTTCAGGTCTTTGTAGGTGCTATCCCGGAGCGCGCCCGATAGCTCCACCCTTTGCTCATTGTGTGATAGTG
>JAGKWW010000084.1 GCA_021151665.1 Flavobacteriaceae bacterium | reverse complement strand
CCCTTCGGTTGTGTCAGATGAGTTGCAGGCCTGCAGCATTACCGCAAGCAGAAGGAAAAAGAGTGCTTTAGTTTTCATTTCGGTTGGTTAATGTGCCGTAAAGATAATAAGAAATACGAGTTCGGGGTTATCGGTTTCGCGTTCAGGGTTTGGGGTTGTCATGCTGAGCTTGTCGAAGCATCCTTCTGTATTTACCACAAAGCATACAAAAAGCCCCAAGAATTCCCAAAGTTCACAAATTGGAAATTAATCTGTGTCATCCGCGTTCCGGTCCATTCAAATTTCAGAATTCAAAATAACGAGGTGAGATGTCTCCACTGCACTGCGCTACGGTCGACATGGAACACACTTTCGGCGGCTTACGATTTTGTGCAATTCGTGTCAAAAACCTTTGCGCATCTTTGCGACTTCTTCGCGTATCTCTGCGAAAGTCAACCACGAAGGGCACAAGGATTACACAAAAGTTCACCAATCGGGAATTTAATCCGTGGCTATCCGCTAAAATCGGTGTCATGCGCGTTCCGGTCCATTCAAAATTAAGAATTCAAATAATGTGTTGAGATGCCTCCACTCCGCTGCGCTGCGGTCGACATGGAACACACTTTCGGCCCCTAAGATTTTGTGTAATTCGTGTCTAAAATATTCTGCGAATCTCTGTGGCTTCTTCGCGTATCTCCGCGAAACCATTTTACCACAAAGGGCGCAAGACCCTCACATAGTCCACAAGACTTTTACGCAAATCGTGCAAAATGTCTCTAAAAACTTTGCGAACCTTTGCGGCTTCTTTGTGCTCCTTTGCGAAACCATTTTGCCACAAAGGGCACAAGGTCCTCACAACATGCACAAGACTTTTACGCAAATTAGTACAATTACCGTCTAAAAACTCTGCGAAGCTCTGTGGCTTCTTCGCGAATCTCTGCGAAACCTTCCATTCAAAATTCAAAATTCAAAATAATAAGGCTTACTCCCTGTAGATCTTATCGTAAAGCTTTTGGTATTTTTCCTTGATCTGTTTGCGCTTCAGCTTCAGGGTCGGGGTCATTTCACCACCATCTACGCTCCATATTTCGGGGGTAAGCTCAAAACGCTTTACCTGCTCATAGTTTCCGAATTTCTTGTTGATGGCCGATACCTCCTCCTGGATGCGGTCCTGAACTTCCTTGCTGTGGGCAATCTCTTCGTTGGTTTTCAGCGAAAGCCCTTTGCGCTGCGCCCAGTGCTGCACAAACTCGAAGTTGGGCTGGATGAACGCTGCAGGCATTTTTTCTCCATCGCCAATAACCATGATCTGCTCTATAAAACGCGACTGTTTCATGGCGTTCTCTATCAGCTGCGGGGCAATATATTTACCACCCGACGTTTTGAACATTTCTTTTTTGCGGTCGGTTATCTTCAGGAAGCCGTCTTTATCTATCTCGCCAATATCCCCGGTGTGGAAGTAGCCGTCTTTCAGCACTTCTGCTGTTTTTTCATCATCTTTGTAATAACCCATCATCACGCTTGGGCTCTTTGTAAGTATCTCGCCATCCTGCGCGATCTTTACTTCAACCCCCGCCAGCGGTTTGCCTACGGTGCCGACCCTGAAGCCGTGATTGCGCATATCATTTACCGCGATAACCGGGGAAGTTTCGGTAAGCCCGTAGCCTTCCATCACCGGGATTCCGGCGGCGGCAAATACGCGCGACAGCCGTGGCTGAATTGCGGCACTGCCCGATACCATAAGGCCGAGCTTTCCGCCGAGGCCTGCTTTCCACTTCGAGAAAATGAGCTTGCGTGCCAGCCACAGCTTGAGTCCGTAAACAGGGCCATTGGCGCCATACGGTTCATACTGGAGGCCAACCTCAACCGCCCAGAAGAACAGCTTTTTCTTGATGCCGGTAAGGTCGGTTCCCTTGGCAATGATTTTGTCGTACACTTTTTCGAGGAGCCTTGGCACCGCAGTAATTACATCCGGCGAGGCTTCTTTTATATTGTCGCTTACCTTTTCTATCGATTCGGCAAAGTACACCGAAACGCCGTAGTATTGGTAGAGGTACAATATCATACGCTCGTAAATATGGCAGATAGGGAGGAAGCTCAGCGAGCGGTTCTTGCCCTCTTCAAACGGCACGCGTTCGGCGCTCATCAGTACGTTCGATACAATATTGCGGTGCGAAAGCATTACGCCTTTCGGCCTTCCGGTGGTGCCCGAGGTGTAGATTATTGTTGCGAGGTCGTCTTCCTTAATGCTGTCTTTTATACGGTCTACCTCGTTTTGGTTAGAAGTATCAGCCCCCAGCGTAAGAATCTCTTCCCAGCTGCGGCAGCCCTGTATCGTATTGAAGGAATAGATTTCCTTGAGGTGCGGCAGGTTATGGCGTATGCTCATCACTTTGTTGTACAGCTCGTCGTCTGAAACAATACAATATTGTGCTTCGCAATGGTTTAGGATATATTCCTGGTCTTCCTCACTAATGGTAGGATAGATGGGTACATTCTGCGCCCCGGTCTGCAGGATGCCGATATCGCAAATATTCCATTCGGTGCGGTTGGCAGAGGTTATCACGGCTATCTTGTCGTCCTTTTTTACTCCCATGCGCAGAAGCCCGCGCGAAAAGGCATTGGCCTTATCTATATATTCCTGCGTTGAGGTCTTGATCCACTGGTCGCCATATTTGGTAACGAGCGCATCTTCAAGGTGATACTTTTCATGCTCGTAGTATGGAAAATCAAAAAGGCGCGTGATATTATTCATAATTATAAAAATTTTCTGTATGCAAATTATGAAAAATATTCAGAAAACGGAAAAATTGGATGTGCCAATATTGTTGTTATGCAGGTTTTGAGAGCGCTGCACCATCCAAACGCCTGAAGTACAGCGCGGTGTTGGAGTGTAGCCCCGACAGCAGCGGCATCCTGCCCGGCGGGGCCGAAGGAACTGGCGGCAGATACAGCGGATGGCGGGACGGTGCTTAAAAAACGTGCATGCGCCTGTGCTGCAAATTACTTTTAAAACCGGGTGATGTAATAACCATAGCCGGCCGCTAAAGCGGAGGTTAGAAATATACGCAACCAGACAGGCCAGGGACGCAGGTAGCGGAAGAAAAATACTACGTGAGCCAACCCAATGGCAGCATAGGCGGCCAGCCAGGCGTATTTATAATTTTTGTAAGCTACGCCAGACCCTGCACCTTCGCCAAAGCAAAGGAAGTCTAAGAATATTATGGCCATTACCAGAAGCCACGGTGCAACGAGTTGTAAAGCAGTAAGAAAAATACGGATGGCGGTGTTCATGGTACTTATTTATTTCTGTGCGAGCGAAAGTGCCAGCAGACGGTAGGAACCATTATCCTTTATAAAGTAAAAATTGTCCTGACTGATTACTTCTCCGTTTCGTTCCTTCTTCGCCCAGAGCCAAACTATCGGGTAGCGGTACAACATAGGTTCGCCGCAGTTATCCAGGTATCTGGAAAAACGCGGCAGTGCTTCGTCGGGAACCGGCAGCCAGAGGTCAAATGTCATGTTCGTTTCCGGATTCTCCGGGATCGATTTTAAGGCAGCGCTTATGGCCTTTCTATTCTTTTGCAGGTAAGTGGCCGCTGCGGCTTCGAAATTTCCCTTGCGGCCGATTATGAATAAATTAGGAAAGGCATTTTCTGTAACACGTTCAGGCACGGTGCGAAGCCTGTCCAGGTATTCCCTGAATTGTTTTTCATGGTCGATAAATGAATAATACTTTCCGTTGACGCCTTTAAAGTTAACACGGACAGGATCTGCAGAGGGGGTATCGCTTACTTGTAAGGTTGAATAGTCCAGCCGCGGGTTACCATTAAATTCCTCTATAAGTACCTCATCTCGTGTATTGATAAGGTGCCAAGTGCCAACCTTCCAGCTAAAATGGTTACAGCCATCGTGGTCATACTTGTCCCAATAATCTTTTTCGGCACCTTTTAAAGCAGCGGCGACACCATTTGCCACTCTCGAAATAATATTATAGTCTGCAGGTACAGCAACTTTACCATTTGCATCGAGCAACCCCACATTGCCATCCTTTCCGGTGAACCTAATGTATCCTTCGCTTTCACAGTCGAAAGTAAAATCGAACATATATACGCTGTCGCGCGCTACTTCGCGGCCATCTCTGAGCAGGTAAAAGGTTTCGGATTTTTGGTTTTTAATGTCGGTTACCGCGGCAATATGCTCAAGCTGTCTGGCCGATGTGAAGATCCCGAAACGGGGCGGGATCTTTACATTCCCGTGTACGTCTTTAAAACCTATCAGCGTATCGGGGCCGTAAAAAGCCATCAGCGGCTCACTCTGGCCCCGGGCCGAGACCATCGCAGTTAATATAAAAAGGGTGAGGAGGCGCTTCATAGTAAACAAGTTGGTTTTGCTAATATAGCAAATGTTTGCCTTGAAGCGGTGGTGGCCTGAAATCCTGCCATGACTATTTTACATGGGCAACTTCAGCAACGCCCGGAGGCTTTCATTAAATGCGGGAAGCCCCTCTCCTTGTACCGCAAAAAATGCCCGGTCGAAATTTTCTACCGCTACCACAGCTTTTTTGGCGAGCTCGCGGCCTTCATCGGTAATGTCTACCGATTTTGCGCGGGTATCGGTGTCATGTTCCCGCCGCCTGATGAGGCCTTTGCTTTGCAGGGTGCGCAACACGGTAGAAGTAGTCATCGGGTCGATGCCCGTATGCTGCGAGAGCACGATCTGGGTAACCTCGCTGCCGTGCAGCAACAGCCAGTGGGTGCTTGCCAAAAGCACAAACTGCGAGTGTGTAAGGTTGTAGGGGGCAAGTGCCTTTTTAATCTCGCGCTGCCATAAGGTTGTTACCTGCCAAAGCAGGAAGCCGGGGCTGTCTTCAGCCCTGGCCACACTAAAAGTATTATCGTCCTGCTTCATTGTGAGATCATTTTGCTGCAAATTAAGTCAAAATCTTTTTTACCGATTTCAAAAAATCCAAACCGGAAAGGATAACCCCAATGCTGCTTGTCGGTTATAAACTGCAGCTCTTCTAACATGGGGCGGATAGCGGCAGGTGTAGCCGGCAAAAAGTCTACATTGCGGCGGTAGGGCAGGAAACTGCTGCTCATCTGCACCTGGTATTCGGCACCGCTGGCCACAGTGCCTGCAGCAGTAAACATTTGCAATGTTGCTCCTGTGCCCATCTTTTCGCGCGACGAGTAGATAACCAGCCCGTCGCCCTCCTGCATCCGCTTTAGTGGCGCCTGCTTTCCATGGCACACCTGTATAAAGCTACCGGCTACAGCAAGCTGCGCATGCTCGCCAGAAATGGCTGCCATCCAGTATTTTGCAGGCCTCATAGTTTTTGCGCTGCGTTTATCTGGTTGGCCACATCTTCCGGAAGGCTTGCCGCTATTTTTGAGGCTACAAGCTTTACCCATAAAAACGACAACGGGCCCTTTACCGTAATGGTGTTGGTAATCTTCAGTCCGTTGGGCGTGGCTTCGAAAAGGTGCTCGTCATACATTTTGGCAAGTGGGAACTTAGTCACGTCGAGAAAGCGCTTGTTGGGCTCGGTTTCCAGTAATTCCACCTTCACATCCGGGCCACCTTTGGGGCGGAGCAGGAAATGGTTTCCGGCAGCGAATGGTCCTTCTATAGAGGCGTGCTCTACTCCGGGGTCCCACGATGCCCAGTTGTTTACATCGGCAAAAAGGTTATACATCTGTTCTGCATTTACTTTGCTGGTTTCCGTTGAATACGATCTGGTCCACATACGATTGTTTATTTTATATGCGCAAATATAATAAGTGTACTTATTATTATGCAAATCTTTTGTAAGAAATTTATATAAAT
>JAGKWW010000039.1 GCA_021151665.1 Flavobacteriaceae bacterium | reverse complement strand
TGTGATTATTTTAATCCTATTTTTTAATAATTCCTTCATCTTTCAACACATCTCTAAGTTGCCCTGTAGTATTATTTGATTTAATCTTTATTCCTTTAGAAGCCATATGTTTGTTCTGCCTTCTTTCAAAAAATTGGTCATTTAATATTTCTGAAACTTGTTGGCTAGTTAAATTACTTTGAGTAGCATCAGCCATAATATTATTTTCATAACCTTTTTTGGGTTGTTTATTTTCATATTGGTCTACTAGACCAAGGATATGACCAATTTCATGGACTATTGTTTTACCCATTCTAAACACCGAAAAATTTTGTGTATTAAAATTAACAGTTCCGTTATTAGTTTTAATTTTAAATTCAGGTGCCCCGACATCAACCACCATTACATTGCAACCATTACAGTTAACATAAGCATTTGCCTCACCTCCAATTAATCTTTGATTTGCTAAAACCATGACTAAATCTCCATCTTTTACTTCCTTCATAGAATTAATAGTAAGGAAATTTACAGAAAAATCCTTTATTTTAGCATTTGCTTTGTAATTAATTGGAGTCTTCAACAATTTGCCATTGGAGTCAAATGGAATGGAAAAATTACCCGTTCCAAATTTATCACTGAAAACATCTCTAGCCCTACCCGCAGCATAGTTTGTAAGTAATTGTGTTCCCATTAATTTTAGCCCTGTCATATTCAAAACTTTAATAGTTAATTTGAAATCCGCTTCAGCTGTAAGGAGAGTAGTGCCACTATTTTCTTTCATAGTAAAAGTAGAATTGCTGATCTGTAATTCTAATCCTTCCATATCTATACCAATAATAGTTGAATTGCCACTAAATTGATACGGAGAATAAAATGCATAATCTTTGGCCAACGGGTCCACTGCAAAGAACCTTCCCACCCTCGGGTCGTGCATACGGAAGGTGTAGTTAAGGCTGGTAGCATCCTTGCCTTTAATCTCATTATCCTTCTCCTGCCCCTGGAACCCATATCTGTATTCACCCATCAGGGTAGACCGCTGAGCAACCTGCATTCCAAACGGGTCATAGTCGTGGTGCTCTATTACATCGGGCTGCAGGCCTGCAGTTAAGTTATCGGTTATCTCACTTACCGTGATGTTGTCTACATAAAAGGTTTCATAAGCCTCGCCAGGTACCGTTGGCGCTGTGCGGCGCACCTTTAGCCTGTAATTGCCTACGCCCGTGCCGTCAAGTGTCACGGCGGTAGTAGCATATTTCATACCTGTACCCGATACGGCATACTGGTGAACTGGTGTCTCCGAGTTGGTAGGCCCTACAAAAACCAGCCAGAGGCTTACCTGCTTCGAATAGTTGGTTTTATCTATTTCTGCCGTAAATAAGTAGGTATGCTGTCCGGTAAGCGTTAAGTCGTGGCTTATGCCAATTTCATTTACATTGCCCTTTACCTTAGCCCTTCCGTTCTCTGTAAGGGGCAGCTCCTGTACCCCCGAAGCCGTCCAGCCCTGATTCCCGTTTGAGAAGTCCCAGTTAAACAGCTGCGTGGTGGTGCGCCCGCCCCCTATCAGCTTCCGATCACTAATTACATCCAGTACGTTGCCCAGGTGGTTGCTCAGCTCATAGCGCTTATCGCCTACCTTGCGGGAATATTCCTTCGGCTCGCCTACTGCAAGGTGTGTTCCTATACCCTGCTCATCGCCCTCGCATAGGTTGCCGATGGCATTAATTTTTTTTCAAAGAACATTTGCAGCAGCCATCGCTTGTGCGTCTCTATATACGCCATACCTGCTGTCCGCTGTATCTGCCTTGCAGGCAGGATGCCGCTGCCATCAGGGCTATGGGGAATGATTTGTCTTAATAAAAAGCAATGCTTCTTATTAACAGAAAGGAGTGTAAAGCCATTTTTTTGTTTTTTTGCCGTATCTAATTTGATCAATACAATTTAAATAATTCGTATATATCAATTTTATCGATATCGATGTAATGATAATAACTATCAATAACTTCTTTTGGTACATTTAATATCTCGCCATTCCCTACTCTAATTGACTCAGGATAGGGTAAAAGAGATGTTTGCAACAGCTGTTTACAAATTGGACATGATTTTACATGTAAAGTTGTAATATCGGTAATTTCGTCCTTGACAAATAATTCGCCACATTTTCTACATATATATAAACTTAAATTTGCCCAACCGCCATCTAAAACTAATAATAGTGGGACGTTGAAATATTTTTTCAAGTTTATGAAATGTGTAACGCATCTGATTTTAATCTTTTTCATTTAAAGCTTAATTTGTTTACCTACTGTGGCACCTTCTCTGATTAATAGATTTGATGTACCTGGTGCTCTAACGGACGGTGCAATTAAAATATTAGCATCCTGAGTAAATGGAAGGGGTGATTTAAAATAGCCACTTGGGGGATCTATATAAAGAGGTCGACTTAATGGATATTTGACCTCGAATAATGCGGGGGTACCACTAGGGTTATGATGATAAAATTCTTTCAGTGCCCCTTCTACTGTATTATTTATATATATTCCATCATTCCCTAAACGACCAGCATTACCCGATCTATAAAAACCATTTGCAATTGTTGACTCGGCATATTCTTCACTCAAGGCCCTAAATCCTGTACCTGTCCTAGTGAATGTTGGAGTTTTTAATGGTGCAAATGTACCCGCAGTGGAATATAGCCCTAAAATTCCTTGCTCTGTAGTTGTTGAAGATCCATCTAAATTTCTCATCGAGCTATCGCTAACGGACCTAGCTAATGCCATTTGGACTACAACATTCAGACCATTAGCAAATTCATATATCGCACGTTCGCCTGGTGCACCTCGCTTAAGATGACTCCAATTCGCCCCCCAAGAATTTTTATCTTCTGGAACTGTGATTTCTCCAGACCACGTGCCTCTCTCCGGACCTATACTAGGGTTAAAACCGAAAAATGACAAAATAGGATGACTTCTCTTATAATCTTTTTGAACATCGCCAATACTCTTTCCTACATAAGTGTAGCCGGCGGGTGTATTAGCCTTACTTGATACATTAGAATCCCATTGATATATGCCATTTTTATTTTTGATCCAATCATAAGGCGCTTCTCCTGTCGGATCTACAAATCTCAATGGATTATCATTGAAAACCGCATATGATGATACCGAAGAATTCATAACTGGATCCATATTCCACCTCCTTCCAGTTCTCACATCTAAGCCATAATTTCCAAAACTAATGTGTTTTCCTTCACCCTTTATTTCATTATCCTTCTCCTGCCCTTGGAACCCATATCTATACTTACCCAATGGCGTAGACCGCTGAGCAACCTGCATCCCAAACGGGTCGTAATCGTGGTATTCCATCACATCAGGCTGCAGGCCGGCTGTTAGGTTATCGGTTATCTGGCTTACCGTGATATTATCCACATAAAAGGTCTGGTCGGGCTCATTATCTACGCTACCCGATGTGCGGCGCACCTTCAGGCTATAGGTTGCAGAACCTGAGCCGGTAAGGGTAACTGCCGTAGTGATGTATTTTACACCAAGCCCCGTCACCGCATAAGTGTGTACGTTTACCGTGCTGGCATTATTGCCAAAGTTCAAATAAAAGCTTACCTGTGGTGTAAAGTTCGTCTTGTCTACCTCCGCAGTGAACAGGTATGTACCCGGGGCGGTAAGTGTTACTTCGCGCTCTACGCCTATCGTGTTTTTATGCCCTGTTACCTTAGCCCTTCCGTTCTCTGTAACAAGCGGCGCCTGTACATCGCCAGAGGCCGTCCAGCCCTGTAGGCCGGTAGAGAAATCGTAACTGTACAGCTGCGTAGTGGTGCGCCCCCCGCCAATCAGCTTACGGTCGGTTATTACATCCAACACGTTGCCTAGGTGGTTGCTCAGCTCATAGCGCTTATCGCCTACCTTGCGGGAATATTCCTTCGGGTCGCCTACTGCAACGTGTGTTCCTATACCCTGCTCATCGCCCTCACAAACGTCACCTATCCCGTCATGGTCCGTATCCTTTTGGTCAGGATTGGCTATGTAAGGGCAGTTATCGCACGCATCGCCAATACCGTCGTGGTCGCTGTCAAGCTGGTCGATATTGGCTACATCAGGGCAGTTGTCGCATTTAAATACAGTTCCATCCGGGTCAGTAAAGCTGGCATCGCCAAGCCCGTCTGCATCAGTGTCCAGTTGGTTGGGGTTAGGCCTGACGCAATTATCGCAAACATCACCAACGCCGTCTGTATCACTATCAAGCTGGTTGGGGTTATACGTGAAAGGGCAGTTATCCTGCGGGTCGTATATGCCATCTCCGTCACTGTCGCGGTTCGGGTTGCCGCAGTAAGAGGTAGAGAAAGTAGTGGCAGAGTGCATTGGCCAGTCGCTGACAACCTTTTCGTCCTGCGAAGTATAGATATGATTGTTAACAAACGTATTTTCATTGTAGTTGGCCGATGGTTTGTCAAACAGGAACGTATGTTCGCTGGAATCTATCTTATACGTAAAATCACACATTTGCATTGGTACTGCAGGCAATACATCGTCGGCAAATCCCGTACTCCAGTTAAAATTATCAATAACCTTACGCCCTATGGTATGAGAAATAGGAACCATAGGAACAAAATCTTCGTAGAAGAAATTATGGTTGTAACCCGTTAAATGATCTGGTGTAGTATTAAACTTCCGGTACTCATTCCCGTTTATAACAATTTTAGGCGTGTAACTCCCTAAAGCAGTATTCAGGACAAGATAGAGCTGAAGATCCCATTCATCTGTAGCAATTGTCTGTTGCATCTCGTACTCGGCTTGGTACGTCCATATATAATAATCCCACCCCCAGCGTTTTTTTCTTTTACCGTTGTTATCTTCCCGAATGAATTTTTGCAAGCGTATTTTTGGCCGGTAGCTTCCATCGGCTTCACGGGTAACCACCAGCTGCGCAGAACTGCGGTACCCTTTATTTTGCGGACCATGATCTTCCGGATATTGCTGCCCTTGGAGCGTTGCGATAAGGCGTGTTTGCCCTCTTTCAAAGCTTGCCGAATTAATCTTAAGATGCGTTTGCATCTCGATAGTCTTAGTAAGTGTATATTCTCCTTCGATAATATTAAGGTCGGCATCGTCCTCATGCTGAACCCAGGAAACATTGCCGCCGCTTGAAAATGTCAATCCGCCCTCTACCGTTCCGGTTTCAGGCAATACAGGCGTACCGGCCATACGTGCCGTCATACTCGTTGTTCTGCTGCTGTTAGCAGTTGCCATCCGTGTGGTTTGCGTTGGTGGTATCAGGTTAAGGTCGGCCATCTCAGTGCCCAGCCTGCTGCTGCCGTATATGCTGCGCTCTGCCAGGTGAAATACATTGGCCTGCCCCGGCTTTGTTATCAGTTCATAGGTAGCCATAGGGTTGCCCTGCGCATCGCGCTCGTAGTAGGTAGTAGTTACCGTGCCATCTGGCTTAGCTTCCCTCTTTTGTATCCGGGTGCCTAACCCGTCATACCCAAAGCTAATCACGGTGTTATCGGCTTTGGTAACGCTTTTCACCTTACCGTCTGTACGCCACGCGATAGAAAGGCCTTCGCCATAATCGTTAATGAGTTGCCCTACTTCATCGTACTTATAATTATAAGGGCGGTTGTCGGCGGTTTTAATGTCGCCTTGCGTATCGCCGGTATAGCCCGATATATCCCTCACCTGGCGCAGCTTATTAGTACCGCCGTAATACAAATAAGAAAAGTTATCAATAACAGTTGTGGTATATGCCTCTGAGGACGTGCCCTGCGCCGTTATACTTGTCGGGAACCTGCGCAACATCGTCAGGAAGTTGCCGTTCCTGTCGTAGGTATACGAAGTTTCCAGAGAAGGATTCCTTGTCACAATATTACCCAACGTGCTGTGGTAGAAATAAGCCTTAGAAGTCATTCCCTGAATACGGTTCAACTGGTCGTACGTATAATAATTGAACTGCGTAGGCAGTGGCTTCTGCGTATCATCAAGTATTGAAGTAACCATCTCCTTGATGTTGCCATTATACAAGTTCTTCGCTCCCTCGGCATTCTCTCCTACAGAGAATGGCCTTATTCTCCTGTCAAGTGCCGTGCCCCCACGCGCTTTATAGTCGCCATTATAGTAATTTAATGCAAAGCTAAAGGCATCCTTCGCTACGTTAAGCCCGTCATTTCCTGCGTCAAAATCGCGGTCGGCGCGCTCGCCGTTTACCGCTTTCAGCCATCCCTGGAGTGTATAGATATAGTCGAGCCCCTGTACTTTTTTATCGCCCAGCTCTACCCTTGCGAGTGGCCCATGCTGGTAATACTGGTAATTGGCGTCTTTTTCCCAAATAATATTATCCGTACTTGTGTACACATTAACAATCCTGTTGTCGGCGTCATACTCATACTTATGAATAAACTGGTCTACAGCGCCGGGTTGGTAGGTTACACGGTTTACATTGCCGCTTATCAGGTCATAGTCGTACGTTATCCTTTTTCTAGTATGTTCCCCCTGGAGCCCTGTCAATCCCGGATCGTTATTTACATGCACCAATTCTTTCACATTGCCATGCACATCATAATCGTAGAAGATAGCATTATTGTAATTAGGCAAATCGGCCTCTGTGGTATAAGTGTCGTAATATAGCACTCCTGTAACCCTGTTCCGCGTGTTGCTGCCGGAATATGAAGAGAACATTCCGGGTACATTGGCAAAAGGCGCCTTGTCATAAATGGTGCGGGTTACTTCTTTACGCAGCTTATTTGCCGGGAACTCATTCAGCAACGGTTTAGGGGTAGTTGTAGCGGCAGAGTTTTCCAGCCTACCGTCACTGTTAATTGCAAAAGCAGGCGCCGCGGTGGTGGTTTCGCCAGAAGGGTAAATCTCTCCGGCCTCACTAATACGGCCGATACCGTCGTAACGAGTATAGCTGTAGCGGTCGCCATTGTTGCGAACGCCTACTGTAAGGTTACGAATTACGGAGTTTTGCCGTTGCATGGAAAAATCAACCATTAGCGGCTTATTTGAATTTGCAGCATCCGGAATTGAACCGCTGTATATCTGTTGCCCATTCTTGGAAATAGTCCTTATGATATTGCTTCCCTGCCGTTCTACCCTAAGCAAATAGGTGTCGGGGTTTACAGATGTGTTGGGAGTTACTGTTGCTAAAATAGTACTTCCTTGTGATGTACCGTCAAGTAAATAGATATACGTATTGGGATCGGAGCCGATGTTGCCTGAAACAAACCCATAATTAACGTGCCCACGAGCTGTGTTTGTATTCGTTGGGTCATCATAATAAGATAAGCCAACCCTTACTCTGGTATTGATACCCTCCTCTGTACCGGAACCCAGGTCTTCATTATGAACGGTATATTCTACAAAACCGTCTTTTTCGATCAGGTAAGTAGTACTGCCTCCTTTAAGTACAGTACTGCCATCAGCGTCAGTTTTCTTTATAATTCCGCCATCTTTAATAATACCAACCGGCAATGTGAGTTCAGGCATCCCATAATATGAATAATCCTGCCTCTTGCTGTGCGAAGCAATAATGCGCCCAAGGTCGTCATAAGCAAAAGTAGTTATGTTTCCATCGGGCGTTTGCTGCCACACCAGTTGGTTGAGTGAGTTGTACCTGTATTTTGTCTGCATTGTGTGTTGTGGAAGCAGGGTGTTACTTGCATTGTTGCTAGTATCATTGCCCAACCTCGCCGCGGCAATCGCATCTGTAACGGGCTGTTCTGTGGCCATACGTTTTACTCCCTCCGGCGGAACCGTCTGTACAAGGTTTCCGGCCTGGTCATAATAGTACAAGGTGTACTGGTACTCTTTATCATTCATGGTGCTTTTAAGCGATTCCTTAAGATTCGTCATAGCAGCAGCGATGTATTTTTCTTTAAATTCCTCCCGCTTAGCCGCAAGGTAATTCTGCCAAAGCACAGAGGCGTAGGTACCGCTAATATTGGTTATCATTGTGGCGCAGGCATCGGGCACGCTAACATTTTCAACTGGTGGCACTGTTACAGGCATAACCGCCGTAGGGCAAACATCAGTCTTGGCCAGATAGGTATTCTTAACGAACTCTAACCAGTTTTCTTTGGCATTAAAGTCTAAAACAGAAACAGCGTAATATTCGTAATATGCGTCAACCGCGGCAGCTGTAAATGGATTGCCGTAGCCCATTGGGTTCATCGCAAATTCCTGAATAGTAATAAATGCCGGGTGGTCCAATGCGGCCGGGTCGTTGTTAAGTCCAAACTTTTGCAGGTAATACACATAGTCATTAATCACATATTGCAGATTATACCCACAAAATTGTGCCTGGGTAAGACCGTGATAATTTTGTATGGACGAATGCAATTGCTGGTAGGCCTGCCATCCTTCGCCACAGGTTACTAACGCAGGGAGTTGCGGAACGCAGTGGGTACATGGAACCTGAACTTCAACGGTACAGTTTGGCATGGTAAGGCAGGTAACTGAGCCTGTAGCACTAAAGGTTTTACCGCCGGAAAACTCGCCATTTAGTGTAAAGGTTTTTGAATCCTGATCAACTATTACCTCTGTAATACTGGTAATTTCACCGAAGGAATTCCATGGCAGGTCCAGTATGACAGAGCATCCTGTACCAAACTCAAATCCT
Organism: Flavobacteriaceae bacterium; assembly: GCA_021151665.1. Taxonomy (GTDB): domain Bacteria; phylum Bacteroidota; class Bacteroidia; order Flavobacteriales; family Flavobacteriaceae; genus Flavobacterium. The sequence continues at coordinate 18,751 of JAGKWW010000039.1, read as the reverse complement.
AACTGGGATCCGGAAGAATTATTTACAATATAAAAGTTAGTAGCATTAACATTCGCCTCTGAACCCAAATATTCGGCCAATACTGAGAAGTCACCCGGTGAATAATTGGTTGGTAAAGTGTTGGCCTCAATATCGGATATAATAGTCGTAAAAAGGCTGGCAAGATTATTTTGTATTGTGTCGGTGTCGTCGCACTTTATATACACGCAATGTACTTTGCCTTCAAATTTCCTCACTCCCGCGGGCACAGTTACGGTTTCTTCATTAGAATTTTCGAAACTAAAGCCCGAATAATGTACCATCACTTCAAATTGCATAATATGTTGAGCGTCCACAGAAAGAATTCGGAAATTTGAGAATTGCGTTATGTGGCTGACTATTGGCGAGTTCAGGTCATCTGATAAGGGAAGTGCAAAAGTGCATCCGTCTTTAGCAAAATCAAATCTTATTCCAACCCCTTCACCAAAATCGGTACTGAAGCTGTTAATTTTTAAATTATCACCCATAAGAAATGGTGCGACTTGCTTTATTGCTGGTTGCGAAGCATTTTCATAAGTTGCATAAGAGGCTGTATATTCACTACTGTTTACAGAAACAGTTCTAAGTACATTTAGAAATGCTGTTTCTGCAACATGCTTTAAGCTTTGCTGCTCGGTACATACGCAATTGAAATCGAGCGGCTCCTGTGACCCATCCTTATAAATAGATCCGTTAATTACCGAGTAGGTGTTGCTGGAATTCAGATAGGTAAGCTTTAACCCTACCGGCTGTCCCGAAGCATTAGAAATAATCCTGGCGGCTGTAAATTTTTTAATGGCGCTGAGCACAATCGGAGTTGTAAAGTGCATATAGGCAAGCGTAGTGCCGGAAGAAATGATCTGGAACGTATCCTGGCCGGTCGCTACCCAATGCCCAACAAGTTCAGCATCTCCTAAAACTTCCGGAAGTATACTTCCACCATAGCCATAACTGTCTATCGTTAACCCTGACGAAGACGCGACAAGCGGAACATCGGGCAGGAAGATTTTAGGGGTTTGCCCGGCCTTAAGTCTGTTAAGCAGCAGGATCAATCCTTTTTCAAATCGCGGTTTTTTGGTACATCCCACATCAGCAATGCCACTTTCTTCTGAGAGCACTGTACCACCGGGCTGAAGGCCCGGATCATTTGCGGCAAAACCGCAGCCACCAATAGCTACAGGAGTGTAGCCGTGTATACGAACTTCTTCGGGCACTGTGCACGTAGAGGAAGTCCGGATAAAGGTCATTATCGCATCAAACTCATACATTCCGGTGGTGGCATTGTACGATCCCGGTACGTATGTAAGATTTTTGATGTCCGTTATTTTGAATACGTTATCGTGATAGGCCTCCCATGTCGGCTGGTAAGATGCCCCACAAGCAAAACTTGGCGTATTTACAATGGCGAGCTTTACCACAGTGCCAGTCCCTACTTTAATATCAAGTAAGTTTCCGGTATATGCGCCATTTAATTCTATTGAAGTATTGCCGGCCGTTGCCCCCGATGCCGCAATAATAGAGTTAGTAAGCGTGGGCATATCAGCAGCGTTAAAACCATCAATCAGAAACCCTTTAGCCTGATAGGATGTATCAAGCAATCCATCCAGAAATGCTTCCAGATCAAAGGACAGCGGGCATCTTCCGGTTTGCAAATAGTAATTGGTCTGTGCCGTACTAACCTGGTCGCCAACAGCATCCGGATTACCTGAATCTGTAGCGTAATCCGAATCAATAAATCGCTTAATCTTACCCGAATAATATTGTGCGGCAACTGAACCGCAAATTGAATTTTCGTTAGCGTTATTATATTGGAGCGCGTTGGTGGCTGCGCCTTCTGCAATCCCAAATTCCAGATAGGGCTGTAATACCGTTACAAAGGAATCAGTATTTTCAGGATTACCGATACAACCGTTGTAACCCTCGTGGTTTGCGGCATAGATATGGGAATAGACATTGATGATCTTCCCTTTTGCCGACTTGTAAAAATTAGCAAAAGTAGCCCACACCTGGTTTTTTTCACTCTCTGAGAGGATCGGCAAACCCGTCGGGGTTGAAGTACCGTTCATGTATGCCAGAATGGTTTCGTCGTGAACCATGTTCCTGAAACTTTGCCGGGTAGTGGCATCAAGAAGCACATTAGAGAATTTTACGGTATACAGGGCAGCTTCAAGCATTGACAAATCTTCGACCTGTGCGCCCGCTTGAAAGGTAAAACCCTCATACCTATCATTTATCGCTTTATACATTAAATCACGCCGGTTCTGTTTTGTGTTGCTATCTTCAAACGAATACTGAATATTGAAATAGGGGTCTTTCGACATGCTCAGCAAAGAGGGAAGCGTGACTCCCGAAATTCCTCCCGATGCAGATATTCCGACCCAATTTGCTTTTTCTATGATATCATCAAATGTCTCTGAATTAAGGTTCTGGTACTGCACCTCGCATAACTTTTTCCTGTAATCATAGTAATAATATTCAGGATGATACCGTAGGAGCGAATTAGCCCATGATCCCTTAAAATAATTCAGAAAGTCACTTACATTTTTCAGTTGCTCAGGCTTCACATAATAGAAACCCGGTTTACCCGGCACTGCCTCCAATGTAGCGTTGGTATCCTCTATCTCCGGACTGTATAAACCCAGTCCAAGTTTCTCTACTTCAATCCTCGCAAGATTTCCATCTTCGTTCCTGTACGGGTTTTCAGGGTCGGGATGCTTCCAGCTAATGTTTGATACACGCTGTGCATTTTCGCCTTCACCTTGCGTAGTGTAGCCGTTATTCACAAAATAGTTGCCGGTGTTATATATACTTAACGGATCGGGGCTGGTCGGCGTTGCAGATGCTGAACTACCTGTAGAAGTGTTATTAACTTCATAAAGTCCATCGAGTGATCCGTATTGTCCTGTAGGCATCATGTCTGCAAGCATCATCTGCTCATTAACCGTACAAATAAGGCCTGCGCTGTTATCACACATGCTCCTGCAAGTGGCTAGCATTGTTTCAAATTCTTCACGAAACCGGTTTTTGTAAAGTTCAAGCTCTTCCTGTCCTATACTTCCGTCATTATCGTACTGAAGGCTGGTACCGTTATAGGTGAACGGCACACTATAAACCGAAGAAAGGTTTGAGGCGATATATGCCTGCTTTGCCTGCGCAATGTAACTTACCCTTTCAGCGCTGTTAGTGTTGCCCACAAGATCTTCGTCTGGCATGGCCACATCGAGTACCGCTTGGAATGCCGCACTCTGTACGGAATCAAGATATTGTTTTACCAACTCTTCTTCACATTCTTTGCAGGTCGAACCGCATGTGGAACCGACATTTGTGGGCGAAAAAGATGCCGGGTTAATATAACAGCTGTTTTCGGGTGTTTGCAAAAGCGTGATATAAGAATCGGCATACGTTTCAACAGCATCCTGATTTACTACAATTTTCTTATAAAGTGTATAAGTCCCGGAAGTAAGGTTTGCAGAATAATTTTTGGTTATTCCCGAAGTGCCGGCACCAAAAGTAGCTGTACCTGATAGAAGATCGGGGTCTTCAAGCATTTCTGTGCCGCACTCGTTTTTAAGGCTTACCGACCAATCATATAGAAAATTGTAATTGGTATCACCAAGGCAGCTGTCGCTATAAAGGCCTGTAGTTGCAATATTATATATAATACCTACGGTTGACAAGCCGGGAGCGGCAGCAACTATCTGCGAGCTGAGCTGTATACCGTCTTTAAGAGCACTAAACCTGCCTGTAGAAAAACGCGAGTTGCCGGCGATAAGTTCACTTTCCAGAGGGTGCGAAGACAAACTGGATGCATCAGGCAAGGGCTCTGTGGGTCTTACCTGCCAGTCTCCGGAAAGTGCCGTGGCAATGGTGCGGCCCTGCGGGTCGATATAACTTACACTTACCTGACCATTCGGATCTATTACTGTATTTTTTTTATACCTGTTTGCATATCCTACCTTGTAGCCAAAAAGGCGATCTAACTCCTTAGGCAAAGGGGTAGAGTAAAGATAACGGATTTCATGCCCGGAGCCTAATTGATGGTTGACGCCAACCCCACCCTTCCGACTGATGCGCCCGGTATTGTCAGGAGTATATTCTATTTGCGAAAATGGATACATTTCTGCATTGGGCACAAAATCCTGGAAAGTTCCCGGTATTACTGTACCGGAAGCCGAATAGTAGCGCGATGCACCTGCGTTTGTAGACATCCCGGGAACAGCAGGTGTAACGCAGGATGTCCCTGTACTTTCCCAATCGAAATAGGTATGATTAAATATTGATGTCCCATTTTCGGCGAGGTTGAGCCTGTCAAAATAGCGGACGGAAGACTGTTGCAAAGGTACAGGGAGAACTTCTATTGCAGGACGTCCCTGATTGTCATACAACACTTCACCCACAACAGATTGCATACTTGAATTCAGGCGGGTAACAGTTTGGCGATTCCTGAGGGTTCCGTCAAAGTAACTAATTACGTCCTTTTTCTTACCTTCTTCTGCGTATGACGACTGGTACTGCCAGTTTTTATTTCCATCCTCATGCGCCCTGCCTATTGTAAGCACATGAGGCCAATCGGCAATAGTTACTTTTGCCGCCAGCCCACTGGACCAGTTCCCGAAGTAAACCTTGTTGTGATCGTCAAGAAAGCGCCCAACGGGCCGGACCCTGTAAATTAAATAGCCTTTTGCATAAATAAGCGGGATGTTATAGCTTGCTTGCACTGTCTCTACCCGGGTGCAGTTTCGTTTAAACTCCTGTTCGCTCAGCGCAATTGAGGCCGCTGAAAGAACAGTATTAGAGTCTGCCGAGTAGTTGTCTATCCACGTCCATTCTATTTCATAGTATTCTGCACGAAGTGGAACCTGGTTTACCGGATTGCCCTCCGTCCAGCTTACCCGTAGCTCGTCATGCATGCCAGACGTGCCGGAAGATGCAACTATATCTGGTTGCGTACCATTGTAAGTGACAAGCTGCGATATCAGGTTAAGGGTATTATTGTCTCTTAGGTTAAAGTAACGGGTTGTTTTAAATTTTAATTCCAGATATACAGTACTTGCTGTTACAGCAACTGTTTGCCCGCTGGCGTTAGTATATGTTGCACGGATGTTGCTGATACAGGCTTTGTGTGCTCCGGGTATCTTATAAACCATACGATCTACCAAGGAAGCCATACTACTTCCGTCTGTGGTATAATTATGTACTATCTGCAGGGTTTGGTCCTGCAAGATGACCTCCTCGCCATTAAGCTTATTCCATTTCACATCGAATATTACAGTGCATGTATATACTTCTGCCCGGCCCACAGCATCAAGGTAATTGTCGTCAAATCCGAGATGAATATACATTGCCGGGTCTATCGATTTGTAGTTGCCATACGACTGTGAGCCGTAAACAGGATCGGATACAGAGAAATTGCTGCAATTAGTTGAACTGAAAGACGAAGCAACCACCTTCTGCGAGACCTCAATATCCTTTGCACAGGCGCCAATACCTATAAAAGCTGTAAATAGTAGAGAAAATAATTTTCTGAGCATAAACGTCAGTTTAGTTGGTATATAATATTTTGTAGTCTTTGTACTTTGCGGATACTTTTAATTTTTTGTAGGTACCGGAAAAAAAGCGTGATACATCAAACTGGGCAATGTTGACCGGTTTCCTGGAAACCGGTGAAAAAATAACTTCAAGCAATGGATACTGTATCTGCGTTTTGCTAAAATCCTTCGAGAAGTTCATTCCTGTACTGAAATAGAATTTCTGCCTGCGTATGCAGTAGTCCTTTCCAATCTCCATCACAATCCGGTTATAAGGATACTCTGAAAAATTTTTCCCCAGAAGCTCGATTTCCCAATACCCCCCTTTATCTTTAAATTTACCCTCCCTGAAATCCTTGAAAACTTGTAAAAAGCTATTTGCCTCTTTCTTTCTGTCTTTTTCAGCTTTTGATACCGCCATAAGATGTTCTGAATGATTTACCTTAACTCCCATGCTTCCATTAGACACAAATTCGGTATCGTTAATTTTCAGGTACAGGTTTTTGCCCTGTTTACAGTATAAACTACTATAGGTTTCGATTATCTTCTTATCAGTTACCGACTTGTAAAGATTATAGGTCGCCGTAAACTGAAGTGGCTCGTTTGAGTCATAATTCTTAATTGTACCTGCAATTACCTGATCCCTTGTCTGGCATAGCATTATGGCTGGTGCCATCAGGAAAAGGAAAACGCTTCGGAGTGTTATACTATTAATCATCATTAACATTTTTAAGTACATTACCCGAGCGACTTTCCTGTATAGTTTTTATCCCTTTAGAGGTTTCTTTTTTGATACGCACAAGTCCGCCCTCTTTGTCATATTCATAGAACGTCGAATAATTGTTATCATCCTGCTCTGCCATAAGCCTGAAGGTTTCGGGGTCATAAACAAAGGTTTTCATAGAACCGTTAAGCGGATGTATGCGTATATCATCAAAGTATGCCGCAGCGCCGTTTGCATCATTAACCAGTTCCAATCTTACAAAATAGGTTCCTGGGGGCACAGTAAATTCTTTCGCTACACGCTGCCATCCGTCTATAATCTCGCCTTCAGGCCTGCAGATTTCAAATGTTAGCATAGACTCTACATCATTTTCAAATACCACCTTAATGTATGCATCAGAGTAATCTTTTACCTGCGTAGCCTGTTCCAGTTTTACCCAGGCGCTCAGCCAATACGAGTTATTTGGCTCCGGACGGAACGTTGCGCAATCATCGCAACTTTCTACTGGTGTTACATGCCCTCCGCACCCCAGATCGGCTTCGGCTATCTCATTGGAAAAATATTCCGGATTCACATCGACCAGGTAATCAAAATTATCGTACGCGAAGTAATCGAAATTGTTTTGAATGATCTTAATCTGACCGCTATTTGGAAATGTTGAAGCAGGCAAGTTATAGAGAAACTTCAGTGAAAGCTCCAGTGATGTCAATACGCCTGGAACAGAATTGCTCACTGGATTATTTGGGTTACCGGGATAGTTGTTGCTCGCGTTACTGTCAATGTAATAACCGTCTTTTATACCCGCAACGTAAAGATGTGTGGCTGGATCCGCTTTTATTTGCTGAAGCAGTGATTTCAGTCCGTTCACATTAGCGGTTTGAGAGCCATCGGCAATAACAATAATAAGCTCGGGCTTTCTCTCCATCGTATAGGCATACTTTATCGCACCCATCCAGTAATCCGAATTGGCACTGCGTCCGGGGAATGATGGCGTACCGCTAAACCCCGACCCCGGATTATTGGTATAGGGGCGCTTGTACCTCGATATCCAGTTCTTAGCCTGAGCCAGAGTGCCCGAATTTATATTGTTACTAAACTTGTCTGTACGATTGTACGTATCCGAGTCAGACATAGGAATGAAAGAAACAAGGAGGTTGGTATTGTTTAACGCCTGGCGTTCTACAAAACTGTATAGCTGTTCACGTATCAGCTCTGCTTCTTCCGCACTAATTGAGCCCGACTCATCTATAACAAAAGCCACGTGAGACTGGCATTCTGGTTCGGCAGGACAAAAATTAAGATGCTTCACAAAAAAGTTAATACTTTGCTGCCCTGTAGTGTAAGTAATTATACCCTGAGTAGATTGCGAAGAGGAAGTGTAGTTACTTAGGTTTATATCTGCAACGTCACCAAAATCCTTGATCACAACGTCAGGTTGCGTATCGGTTGCCGAAAACGAAAATATCAATGTGCCGCCCGAATAATTCACCCCCGAGATCTGCGGGTTAGTGTGGGAGATATAAGGTGCAAGTGCCGTCATCTCGGGAGCAACATTTATTTGCGAAACGTTATACCCCGCCCTGTAAGCATGAAGAAGCTTGTTCACCAATATTTTTAAATTACTTTTTACCGTAGCCGAAATTGTATTGGTCTCCATACACGATGTGCAGGCATCTGATACCGTTATCCCCGAATTGATCGTACTCTTACAACCTGTGTTGGTAGTAACCACCACCTCGATACGGTAATTACCGTTCTGTCCAAAGATTACAGACGGAAAAGGTGGATTATCGTACTGGGTCTTCAAAATTGTAGTCAGTAATGAACCGTCCGGCCGGTAAAAGAACCATTCGTATGTGCTCGCTTGCGCGGTGGCACCGATTATTTGAAAGCTCGCTGTAGTATTCCTTTTCACGCAATTTTGTCCAGACCTGAGCCTTATTTCCCCCGAAATCTGAGGGCAATCCTGCGGGCAGAAATCTACATGCCTAACGGTATGGCCGGATGCAGGAGCCGCACTGCTAAAGTAGCTGGTAACATTTACAGCTTGCATATAATCGTTATCCGAGTCAAACTCCAACAGGCCGATATCTGAAAGCGGTGAGCCGGCAGTGACCATAACATCATAGCCTGAGCCGTGATTTGTAAACGCGAACTTCAGCACTCCATTCTGGTACGATGCATTCCAGACGGCCGGATTGCTTTCGGTGATAAAAGGCGCAAGTGCGTCAACCTCCATGCAATGGTAGGGATTGGGCAATACGGTACCGCTGTTGCCAGCCGTAAAAATTTCCAGTAAATGATTTACTAGCGACATATAGGCCTCTTTAACCTGAGGCGTTTGCGGATTAACTTCTGTACACTGGGTACACTGGGCGGAAACGGTAAAGTATCCCTTTAAAAGCTTTGTACAATTGTTGCCATAGGTAATCAGGGCCTCTACCCGGTAAATGCCCGCTACAGTATAAGCCGGCCTTAAAGGCTCTTCATCCGCGGATGTGCCGAGCACCTGTTGCGATGTGGCTCCGGGGCCGAAAAATGTCCAAGCGTACGACGTAACGGTTATTGCTGAAGTATTCAGGTAAAACCGTGGCGCAACGTTGGTCGTTATACAGGATAAGCCACCCCTGATTCGTATAGTACCGGAAATATCCCTGCACTGAATTTGCGGACAGAAATTTACCCCGGTTACTGTATGGTCATCACTTTCTGAGCCGTTATTGTATGAAGTAGGCACAGACATTGACGACGATGGTGAAACAAAGCTAAAAATATCGATATCTGATATCAATCCATTGTTGGCAAACGATACGTCGGGCGTAGTGGAAGACGCATTAAACGAGAAGCTAATTGAACCGCCTGTATTGCTGTAATTGTATATTTTGGGCGACGCCGTGCTAATATATGGGGCAAGCGCGGTTAGCTGGGGACAGGAATAACCCTGCGCGGGCATTTGCGTGCTAAAATTAGTTACCAAGTGGTTTAAAAGGGCAATATATTTTTGCTTTATGTTGTAGCTCAGCGAATTGGTTTCGGTACAATGCAAAGGACAGTCGGCCGATACATGCAGATTACGAATAATTGTACTCTTACAGCCACTTGTGGTAGTAAGTGTTAGTTTTACCTTGTAAAGGCCTTCTTCGTCAAAAGTATAAAGCGGAGAGGAACCGGTAACTGACGTACTGCTGTACACCAGCTGGCTGTTACGATATACCGCCCACGAATACAATGCAATGCTTGAAGTTGTAGTTGCCTGAAAATTAAAACCTGCTGAACTTTGGGGAGATACACACGAAAGGCCGCCACTTAGCAATATTTGGCCGGCAGCAGGCTCACATGGATCTGAAGGGCAGAAATTAATGTGCCTGGCCTCAAAACGTTTTGTATGGCTGCCCAGGTTAGTGTTGTTAGTGAGCTTAACATTAAAGGTTGCAAAATCTTCTGGCGAAGAATAAGAAACAACATCTATTTGGGCAATCAACGGATTTATAGGGCCGAAAACAACATCAAACTCGTTAGCCTGATGGGGTGCAAATGAAAACGAAACGGAATACTCCGATGTGAAATTGTATATTCCGGGGTTAGAATCTGTAATGTAAGGCGCCAACGCAACCAGTTCCGGACAGCTATATCCGTCTGGTACAGGACCAAGTGTAATAAGGTGGTTAAGCAGCTTTTTAAAAAGATCGAGTACATGTACCGATTGAGAATTTGTATCTGTACAATTAGGCTCATATCCTGTCACCCTGATCTGGAAAGTAGTATTGGAAGTTACATTTCCCGAAGTGTAAACCCTTATATAATATGTTTGACCCGGTACCAGGTTCTCTGCAATGCTCGTATTATCATCGCTGCAATAAATTAGGCTCATGTTATCACATGAACCTTCGTACAGCGCATGATCCAGGTCAAGATCATTACCATTTATATTAAATATATCAATTGTTTGCCTTTGATTCCCGGCTGTAAAGGTATACCAGATGTCATCATCTTCGCTCCCGGGGCAACCCATTGCCGTGGTAACAGAGGGTGTGGCATTATACAGGGTTCCATTTTGAGGTACGGCAACGTTTGGCAATGCAGGAATTATATTTACTGCATTTGCACAATCGTTATTTGTTGCTGGGCAAAGTTTTTTACTAAGGGGGAAGCTGGTAATGGCGCAATTTGGATTGCCGGCACCCTGCGCAACCAGCGTAATTATATCCGTTGGCCCAAATGGGCCAAAACTCACTGGAGAAGCGGAAGGAAGGTTAACAGTTTGCGCTGTCGCTGCTTCATTGCCAAAACTGTCATAAGCCCTAACAGTTACCTGCTGCTCTGTAGCTGAAGAAAGGATTGCTGTTGCATTGAAGTCTGAATTAGTTTCACAATTGCTTTGAATCTCAAAAGCTGACGAAAAGGTTGCCGAACTACAGGATTCTTTTATGGAAATCGAATAATTATTTACCCAAGGGCCACCCCAGCGGGAAGCAACCATTATATAATAGTCCTTATTGGCAACGACTGGAAAGGTAACTTCCTTTTGCAAAGGAGTGTAAGCCGCGGTACCTGTTATACATTCTGTGCCAATAGAAGCGCAGTCTGCATACACGAAGATAGCCGTTTCGTTCAACTCGGGATTCACCTCTACCGTTACCTGCCCGGAATTGGCAGCAGTATATTTGTAGATGTTATAAGCAGGTACGGAGTATGGCTCTGGCAATGAGCCGCATCCAACACCAGGATTACCGGTATACTGTCCTGTTGTACCTATAATTTCATCAGAAAGAGAGAAATAAGGCAATGACGGAACTGATATGGGGTAGGCGCAGCTATAACCGTAGGCATAAGTAATAAAGCCCGAAGTTGTTATCCACGTACCGGGGCCATCACACAGACTACGAATATAGTATCGGTAAGATGAGCCCGGCGTAAGGCCTGTAGCGAGATAGGTTGAGCTTCCATTTACTATTACCCCCGTTCCGGTTGGATTATTGTTTCCGCTTACAATCTCCACTTCCCACGAATCAGCTCCCGGCTGACTCCAGGTAAGCTGTGCAGTAGTAACAAAATATGTAGCCGACAAGTTTGTTAAAGGATTACAGGCGGTCTTTACCGAAACATCATCAATAAGCCAACGGTCGCCATAGTCTGCCTCCATTACAAAAGCGATATATACAGGTGTTCCAGGCGTCGCAATAGTCGCTGGTATGGGCACAGTTATCTGGTTATATTCCATCTGAGACGGGTTTATTTCGCTTTCAGACCACTGTTTTACAAGTGTATAGGAGGATAAATTGCCTTGGGAGCTTCCTGTAGAAATCAAAAGCTTGTATACTGAACCCTGGTCGCCGCCCTGTGTAAGGCGTGAGTAGAATTTTACAACAGGATTTTGCGGCAGCGTGACCTGCGGAGTAATAAGCCAGTCTGCAGGTAGTCCGCTGGGCACATTTTCTCTGTTAAGATAAGCAGCATAGGTGCTGTTGTTACCAGGCTGCGCAGCACTACCGCTGCTTTGCGCCCAGCTAAAATTGGTTCCTATACCGTTATCATAAACTCCCCAACCTGCCGGGGGGAACGAGCCCTCGAAGGTTTCAACGGGCATTTGCGCGAAAATCGGGCCGCAAAAAAGCAAAAGCGTTATAAGTGTTATAGCTCTCATGAACATAGTCTTAAGGTTGCTGCGGTGTTGTTGATCCACAGGTTACTACACGTTTTTTTATAACCGCTGTTTTATGCGGTGTTACCCGTAGGCTTTTGGTACCGGAATGCGCCTGTTTCGATGAGATGGTTATCTCCTGCTTATTGAGGCTTCCCTGGAAACCGAAATGCGCTTTTTCTCCACACGTGCTCAGGTCATAATCTTCAAAGCCGTCAAACGCAATATCAGAATATCTGGCATTGGCCGCAACCGCGACCGGAAACCTATAATTGTAGCCATATATTGCCGACGAGCGCCTGTTTAGAGCGTCCTTGTTTTCTATTTCGGCACCAAATGGGTTATACTGGGTAATTTCTGATGCCCGTTTCCATTTTAAAGTATCCTGGCCGGTAGCACGTACCCACTGATTCGTACCTAACACATAGAAAGGGTCGAAAGTCTTAAAGAAGCCGTCATTTCTCGGATGCGGATTTTCGGTAGCATTTCTTCCGGTCAGATAGGCATAAGAAACTTTCGGCCTCCAGTTGCCTTTTACATTGTACCTGTAAGGATTATAGGCAACTTTTTTACTTAGTCGGTCACCCTTGTAATTGTAGATAATTTTGCCGTGCGCATCCTTTTTTACTTTTGGCAGCCTGCATTCGCACGGCGGCGCCCATTCATCATTATACAATATTGCCGTAGCGTTTACAATTCGATAGGTTAAAGGCGATGCCGCGCTGAAAAGATTAGCTGGTAATTTACCGTTAACTACGCTTTGTAGGGGGTTCTGCATGCTGGTTACAGATGCCATAGAAGCGGTAGCCATGTTGCGGTATCCTGAGCGGGCGATTATAAAATCACCTTCATCAAGCTTCTCCGGCGATACCTCTATCCCATCTTCATCAATGAGGGTAAATTCATTGCCTGTTATATTTACAACATAGGCCCTAAACTCCTGTATTTCATCAAATTCATTATCCGGGGTAGCTACAACTTTGGTAGGTTTTACCCAAAGCTCATCACCATCTGTAAGATACTCTCCGGGGTTAACCACCGGATTTAACCTGTAGCGGTTACTTGTGCCTGATCGTTTCAGCTGCCCCTGCAGCCCGATATTGAAAGCTGACTGCTTCATCCCGGCATAAGACCAGTATGCAGGATAATTGAAGGAGTAGTATTTGTCATTGTACTCGTTTATCGTCTCGGTAAGAAGTATTTCGCCGGTATTGGCATCCCAGGCAAGATTGCGCGTAGAAACACTGCTGGAGCCAACATCAAACACACGCGTTTCACGTAAAATACCAGAGGAGTGGATCACTTTGGTGGTTACCGCAGTGCGCAACTGGCTGTCATGTTTTGAGTATTTTGGCAGCGGTATAACAATTGTAGGCGGCACCAGAAACGGTATCGTAGCCGCATTGAAGTTAACTCCTATTGTCTGGCTTTCGTTCACGTTATGCCTAAAATCATTGAACACATCATAATCGACTCCAACAAGTTTCGATGCAACCTGCCCATCCGGGCTTATGGCAGTTACCGTATTATCAAGCTTACCCGAAATACGGCTGCTGTTTGCTGCCACATCTTCGTAATAATAATCCGCGCCTGATATGGCCGTATTGCTACCCTCCGCAAAAACACGCTGGCTCCTTAACTTGCCATCCATGTCGTTGGTATGGATAACATAACCCTGAGTCATGGTCAGGTGGTCCTTAACGCTCAAATTAAGTATTGAGGCCAGCATACTTGACTTGTCATATTCAACAGACATATCGGTATAATCAGTAAGTGTAGGGTAATCAAAAGTGGTAAAGTGCTGTGTAACCACATACCCCGTAGCATGCTTGCGTACTACCTTTTCTTCACCGCCTATCGTCTTAGATCGCGGCAGGTTTTGAACCTTCACTTCAGAGTAAGTGATCTTAGGCGAAGGGAAGAATGATTCTCCCATAGGCATTTCAACGTAATTTTGCTCATCTGTACCAAGATATTTGGATGGGACACCCTCATTTATATCAAAAGGCTCTACAAAGGGGTTTTCTTTATTACCTAAAGGTTCATAGGTGGCTACGCCGGAACTTGTATTATCGGACTTTTTATAAGTATATTGTTGCCCATATTCCTGTTTGTAATCACTATCGTTATCATGCCCGGTCATGACATTCCATTGGTCAGACATACGAATTTCCTTAACACGCGAGCCTCCGCCATATTTAATGCGGTTGGGGCACATAAGCCTTATCCATGATTTGCCAGGAACAAATTTAAACGCTATCTTTTTTTGCTCAAGCGGTTTGTTAGGACTCTGGAACATCGTAGCCAATGCAGGCAACGAATTAATAATTTCCATAACCACTTCTTTCAGGTCATCGGTAACTTCATCGTCAGCGTTAGTATAAACATAGCGGTTAAGGTATTGCCGCCCAAACTGCCATCCCGCTTTTGTGATGGGGCTTATATCGTCATTGCCAATCCCGTCTTTTTTGGGAACTTTCGCTACCGGTATCGCAAAATAGTGTTTATTGCCAACAGTAAAGTGTTTGAACTCCCCGCTGCCCAAATTCAGGTATCCGCTTACATAATCATAACGATCCGGATGGGTATCCTGGGCGCCCATATTTAGCAAAAAGTTAAAGTATACAGGTTTGCTGCCTAAACTGCGTATCAGCTTACTTTTTAGCGAATTTACAATGAGTTGCTCATTTGTACCGGCCGGAACGATTTCCTGTGGTATCTCTACGTACAAATGGCTTCCCGGGGCAAGCCCGTTTCCGTTTAGCTTGTCAGAGAATGCTGAGGATACACCATCGCCCACACCCGCTACCTTAAACATCTGCATGACTTCCCGGTTCTGCACATACTGGTAATCATCACTCTCATAAGTCAGGTCTATTTTACCACCGGAAGGAAGCGTTACTGATTGCAAAAGCCAGGCTCGCGAATAATTGTCGGCGCTTTGCTTATTCTGTTCCACAAAAGGATATTCGGTATTGGGCAAAGCGTCGAATGTGCCGCACCCCACATTTTGGGCGGTTGGCTTATAATTCCCCCATGCATCGTAAGCTTTCATGTCGTAATCGTAGTTGCTTCCTGCAGGATAATTGAACCTATATGGCGTATACTGCCCCATTTTGGATTTGCCATACGTAAAGTACAGCTTTAATAAAGTAAGCTTGCCCCCCTGATTGTCTTTTTCATTTTGCGTAAGCGTGCTTCTAAAGTTATTCTTTATCTTACCACACAAAGAATAATCATAAACGAAATGGGCTTCTTTTATGGGGGTTGCATTTTCTCCTAACGATTCAAATTCCGGTTTAGAGTATAAGGAGATTTTATCCAGCTTGTACATCCGGGAGCTGGTGGTTGCCGAAGCGCCGCCGTTTTCGCCGTCTACACCGTAGCCATCCTGGCGGGGAGAAAGGTGGAAAATGGCAATATGTGTTTTAGTGACAATAGTATCTATATACACCATTTCCTTTTCACCATAGAGGTAGTTTCCTTTATTATCGGAGTTAATACTTTTTATGCCATCGTCAAAATTTGCCATGTTTTTATCAAAAGGAACCCGCCACTTATAAGTGTTCTTTTTAGTATTCCTGTCGTTATATACAAATTTGGTATACGTGCCCAAGTCATCGTCAGTAGGCCCGTTATTGGTAAGGTCTGAGTAATCTGACGAGAGTACCGAAGTCAACAGGAAAGTATGAGCATATGGCGGTGTTGTAACACGGTTAAAGTAATGGTCTTTACCCTGCTTGTTGCCCGGTGAATTATCTGCATTCGGAGCATAAGGCACCAGGCCGGTTTGGCAGTCACCTTTTTTATCTCCTATATTAAAGGTGGCTTCCTTCTTCACAATATTATAAAGCGCCCTTCCATACACATACCTTTCACCTCCGTCCTTAATAACCCTTATCTCGCTGGTGTGGTGCCTGTGCTTTTTACCCGAGGACCATGGGCTGAATTGGGTGGCAAACCCGAATTTTTCGGCTTCGGCGCGCGTGAGTTTCTGAATAGTCTGACCCCGGCTTATGCGGCTCTGTCTCTTTAAAGGTGCAGTAATATTTATCGAAGAATAGCTGTTTAAGCTGCCTGCCTTTTTCTCATACACAGGATTGGTGCCACGATTGAAGCGCGTGCCTCCCATTTGGAGCTTTACAGGATTATACCCACCAAGTTTTTCACTGAATAAAGCCAGTTCCCTGTCTACGTGAAAGCCACCGATATTTTTAAAATATGTTTTTTCGTAGTCCAGCCTGTTTCCGGTTCTTTTTTCTTCGAACTTTGCCAGTGCCACATTATTGGCACTCCAAAGCCCTGACCTTGAATCGCCTTTTGTTACAGAAAAATCGAAACCAAACTTCACAAGTGCCGGAAAACCCAACTCTAATCCAAGGCTACCACCGGTAGAGTTATCGTTCGCATAATTATCAAAAAGATATCCTACCTGCCCGGAATAAGGCCGGAAACTCCCGGCAATACCCTGACCCTGTACACTATATATATCGAAAGTACTGACGGTAATTGGTAATGAAGTTGTGTAGCGGGTAACGCCGCGATCTTTTTCACGATTAAAATCCGTCACATCATCATTCGATGCATTATATTGATTCTCATATCCATAGCTTTTTTCTGTTTTCCTTTTTTCAGAACTGTCTATCCCCTGTTCGGTTCTGTAGCCGGAAAACTTCACTCCAGGCTCCCCACCTGAAAATTCTCCCTGTATGTTAAGATTGAACATGAAGTTCTTAGAATACATTCTTACTCGTTTGGTAGGGGTAAAACTTGAATGTACATAAGAAAGTGTGGTGCCAATGCTACCGCCATAAATTCGTTGATCATCTTCCTCTTTGCATTCTGCTTTCACGATAGCTGTACGGGATGCAGAAAAATTGAATCCTTCAATTCCTTTACGATTGTTATAACTCGTACCTGCCCTGAGACTATAACTATTATCTGCATAATTGGTCGTAGAATATTTACCATGGAATGAGGCGCTTGGGCTGGCAGTAACACCATCCGTAGCAGATGAGCTCAAATTCATGCCCAAGCTGAGATTTTCCGAAATCTGGTAACTCAGGCCACCATTTAAACTAAAGGTAAATCCATCGTAATTGTTTAGCTTTATTCCATATCCGAAATTAAAATCAAGATTACTGGATGGCAGACTTCCCCCATTCTGCCCACCTGAATTGTTGCCACCTTCGCCACCGGCCCCGCCATTACCTCCGGAGGGTGGTGCAGTATTGCCTCCTGCGGCATCGTTTTTCGTATTTTCATTGGCTCCGAAGATTGCTTTAAACACCCCCACACTGGCTCCAACCGTTACATTTGGCTTCATATTATTTTCATAGGTCAGCGGATCACCATTAAAATCATCCGGTAACCCCCTTACCTGTCTGTTGATCTGGCCTACATTGAGATCCCAACCCAGGCCTACCCAGGATGCTTCCTGATCCATAGTAACACCGGAATTGTAAGCGAGGTTTATAGGATATCCCCCTACATCCATAATTGGAATGTTATAATTAAAGTCGCCACTTGCAAGGTCTACCATGTCTGATGTACCTATGGGAGTAAAAGAGTTGAACTCAGGCTGAGAAGGACCCCCGGTAAGGGCATAGGCCGCCATCGGGCTTACGATTTCAAATAATAGCATGAGTGCAAGGTAACAGGCAATACCTTTCGTTACCTTACTGGAGCGGATGGATTTTATCATAACAAGAATGGTGTGATCTTTTCTTTAAAACGGAACTTTAGCGTTCCATTTCCAAATAGATGGTCAGTATAGACTAGTTGTATATCTTCGGCAGGGTCAATGCCCGAAAAGAACAGAAGAACCCGTTCATGGGGGGCAACATTATAGGCGCGCTCATACATTATCCCTGAACACTTAATTGTGTCATTTTTATGAGTTACAGCATAAAAGTCATGTTGTATGCCAAACGAAATATACTCGATTGACTCTGTGTAGTTTCTATGGGTAATTTTTTCATCAAGAAGCTTTTTCTCTTCCGTATGAAGAAATTCAAATTCGATGATTCTTTCCCTTTTATTAGCATTGTAAATTGAATCTGCTGCGAGTAGATTTTGCGTACCGACGTCTTTTACGATGTAATATTGCAAGGGTACTTCGGTAGCCGTAAAATTAATATCATTGATCGTATTGGTATGTGAGCGGGATTTCCATCCGTTCTTCTCCAGGCTAAAATACTTATAACGTATCTCGTCATCACTCTTTGGCCCGGTTCCCTTTTTATCATCGCAGGAAAAAAGAACTAATACCGATAAGATAAGTTGCAGAATCCTAATTCCCCTCATACTTGGTATTGATAAATGTTAGGAAATCTTCGGTCACATCAGCATCGGGGGTTCCATATATGATATTAGCATCGGGCTGAGCGCCAAGAATATAATCGTACCCTTTTTCCTGAGCATAAAGTTTGGCATAATCTACAATCCTCGCCCAGACTTTGGGGGTTTGTACGGACGAGAAAGCCGATTCAAAATTGTCAAGATATTGTTTCTCTTCTGCTATGGCAATTTGTAATTGTTCTTTAGCAGGAATGTTGTCAGCTGTTTTTAACAATACAAACAATGAGTCGAGGTGCCGCTGCCGTGCCTTCGCTTCCGACTGTGCCTGCTTTTGAATCTCGCGGGTCATTAAAAATCCTTCGAACACCGTTTTTCCCGAAACAAAAACTGTACGCTGCGGGCGATTGAATAGTAAAAAAGATAAAATTGCAACAATAAGCAATCCACAAATGAGCAGGATAGCTTTCCGAGGAAATTCCATTAAATAGTAATTTTTTTAGTGTCGAGGGCAGCATGCAGAATGTCGAATTGTTGCGGGGA
>JAGKWW010000038.1 GCA_021151665.1 Flavobacteriaceae bacterium | reverse complement strand
ATAAAACATAGCGCGAAAAGTAATTTTTTTAACATGGTTTGTTTTTGTGCAAAATTAACAATTTTAACATTAGCGCATACAAAAAAGCCGGGGCACTGCCCCGGCTTTACCTGAATTACTACTAATATTTACTCTAAAACTATTTTTTCTGTCTTGATGCCGTTAGCATTGGCAATCTTTACAAAGTAGATGCCTTTGGCCCTGCCGGAAAGGTCAAGCTTTTGCGAAGCTCCCTCCAGCATCTGAAGCAGCCTTCGCTGGATGTCGTACAATTCAACTTTTTGTATTGCAGAAGCCGAGTTGATATTCACAATTCCGTTAGTTGGGTTCGGGTAGATACTGATGCCTGTCTGGCCAAAATCATTGCGGCTCAGCAGCTGGAATGTGGTAATCGCATCGTTGGTCGCTATCGGCGAATTGTAATCAAAATAAATGTTTGCTTTGTTCAGTACCGAATCATTGGCCTGAAGCGTATTCTTGCTGCGTATCTTGAAAAGGATGTTACCATGGTCTGACGCGCCCAGATTGATATTGTCGAAATAAAACTCTACTCTGTTGCCATTTACCCTTGTTACTGCCGGGTGCGAGCTGCCCATCACCTGAAGCGATGCAATATCGTAATCTGCCGGGTTAATGTCGTGCCTTACGGCTATAAAGCTTGCAGCCGCAGTGCCCGTGTTTTCAAAGTTCACCACATAGTGCAGGTATTGACCTATCGCCGATGGTGACACGTTCGCCCCCTCAAGGCAGACCACGTTATTGGGGTCATACGAGCCGATCACGGTTTGGTTAAGCGCAAAGGCGTTATCGGCAGGTGTATCATCTCCTGTTGACGGAGTTATTGCAGCATTATAGGTAAGCACATCACCCAGGTTTATCGCAGGCGTTTCCGTAGGGCTGTTCAGGTTGAGCTTCACTTCTATTTCATGGTGCTCAAACGGTTTAAGATTTGTAAAGTTCCAGGTAAGGCTGCCGGTTGACGATGCAGACGTTGCCGGTGTAGCATTCACAAAATCGATTCTGTTGTCATCGTAAGTAAATGTTACCGCACCCGATAGTGTCTGGTTGCCTTTATTTTTATATACAATCCTGTAAGTAGCATCAAACCCTGGCTGTGCATTGCTGGTTGGTGCAACAACCACTTCCAGATCAGGATGGGTGCCATTCGGCGAAAGGCAGAAATTCTGTGTGGATGCCGTATTATTAATAGCAGTTACGTTCACATCCGCCTGACCCGGAGTAATATTAAATATCGCGGGATTTTCAAGTTCGGGCATGATGGTATAAACTCCGGGAACGGTAGCAAATGCCGAATAGTTGCCATTTGCTGTTGTAAAAGTCGACCCAAGATAAACGCCATTAAGGCTCACTTTAAGTTTCACAAAGCTCTGTCCGCCATCAGTAGCATCGCAGCCATTACCATTGGCGTCGATTGTAACAATGCCGTTTATTGCATTAAATATTCCCGACGGTTCAAAGGTGCAGTAAGAGGACACATACAACGCCATGCCATATTGGGTGGTGAGGGAGTTATAGTATGCCGTAAGATCGTCTTCATCTGCGCACAAATACTGCAAATTGGTGGTATTCGTTGTACCCAACCCTATCCACATCTGTCCCGGTACACCGTTTTTCACGTTTAGGCGAACGAGGTTAGTATTCCCTGCCAGGTCAAGTTCACCCAGGCTCGTAAGTCCGCTCACATCAAGGCTTGCAAACTGGTTGTTGCGAATGTAAAATGCTACCAATGCAGGCAGGTTATCTACAAAAGCGCTTGTAATCTGGTTATCGCTAAGGTTAAGCGTACCCAGGTGCTGTAGGCCGGAGATATTTACGGTTGTGATATTGTTACCTGAAGCATTCAGAAACGAAAGATTCGGGAAAAAATTTACACCTGTAAGGCTTGTAATATTGCTGTTAGGCACTTCTAAAAACTGGATGTAATTTGCCTCGCTGGTTTGTATCTGGCCATCGCTGTTCAGGTCATATCCGTCGGCTATGATTGCAGCAAGAAAGTTAGAATCGGGTATATTTATAACTGTATCTGCCCCATCCATTACAATAAGCTGGAAAGAAGTTAAATTCCAGCATCCCGTGGCACTATCCTGCACGCGCACCCATATGGTTTGCGGGTTGGTGGTGTTCATAAAGGCTCCCGGTAAAAGCTGGGCACTTCCTGCGGCCGCATCAGCCTGGTTAAGATAATACATAAACTGGTAGGCCGGGTTGCCATTGATCAGCGGATTTTGCTGGGAAAGCATAAAGGATGCGAAACCGTCTGAAGGCGATTCATAAATGACCATGTTGGGAGGAGTATTGACGGTTGGCACAAAACCTAACATTATCCCCTGGTTTACAACCGCGTAATCGGTGTTGTCCGTCACGCTTTCCACCCTTACATATACCCCGGTACCGTTGCCTGCGTAGATAAACGCGTTCGGATTCGTAATCGCGTTAACGGCATCCTCCGCATTTTGCTGTGTTACGTAAAACGACACATTATAATCTGAAGGGTTGAGTGCGTTGAGTATGATCGGAATGTTAACGGTCAAATCTACCATTTCGGCGAAGTCATTATTTACATCGCAGGTCATTATTACCGGCGGTGTTTGTATGTCAGGCTGCGCAAACGCCGCGCCGCTGAGCATTAAAAGTCCAAAAAGTAAAATTTTTTTCATAGCGTTAGCTTTGTTGGTTATCCTTATCAAATGTAGTTAAGGATGGTGGTTACTATTTCAGTGAATTAGAATTTGGTATCTTTTGTTTAGAATTCGTGCGGTTACAGCGATTTAAGCAATTCCTGCAGTCTTTCTTTTTTACGCTGCGAAATGGGCAGGTGGCTGTTATCGGACATTACCGCATACCCGCCATCCTTTTTTATATACGACCGAAGGTAAGCCAGGTTGATCAGGTGCGACTGGTGGATGCGTTCAAACCCCTGTTCCGAAAGCAGGTCTTCATATTCCTTCAGCGTCTTAGCGATCAGTATTGGCTTGCGGTCTTTAATAAAGAACTTGGTGTAATTATCCTGCGATTCGCACCGTATGATGTCACTTACCTCGAAAAGGTGTATCCCTTCAGAAGTAGACAGGGCAATGCGCTTAAATTTGTCTACTTTCTTGCGGATGTTCTCCAGCAGCAAGTCGATGTGTGCATAATTGTCGTTACCGCTCACGGCCTTCCTTATCTTCTCTACTACCTTTTTCAGATCTTCCGGATCTACCGGCTTCAGCAAATAATCCAGTGCGCTAAACCGGAATGCCTTTACTGCATACTGTTCATGTGCCGTTATAAAAACAACGTTAGAGGCTATCCGTCCTGCGCCCGCACTGATCTGCTCCAATATATCGAAGCCGGTACCGTCGCCCAATTGGATATCGAGGAAAATCACATCGGGTGCCAGCCGCTCAATGGCTGCTATACCTGCTTTTACGCTGTCGGCCTCACCCAGTATCTGTATGCCTGGTGCATAACGTTCTAAAAGGCCTTTCATCCCGCTGCGCAGGTTGCTGTCGTCGTCTATAAGTAATGCTGTTATCATTTAACTTGCTGCAAATTGTATGGGTAAATTTAAAACAATGCGGGTGCCGGCAACGTGGCCTTCGGTATCGGTAAGCTCGCTGATGTCTACCTGCGAAGTCTTGCTTGTAAAGGCCTGTATTACTTCGAGGCGTTTACGGGTTATTTCAAGCGCCATCGACTTATGCACCGTCACGCTATTTTCTTTCAGTTCTTTTGATTTCGAAAAGCCTATCCCGTCATCGGTAACCGTGCATACGAGCTTATCATTAAGCAGCGAGAAATTCACATTGATGCTGCCTCGCTCCTTTTTCGGCACAATGCCATGGATGATCGCATTCTCTACAAAAGGCTGAAGCAAAAGCGGCGGTATGGCCATGTCGTCTTCTATCTGCGGATCTTTGGTAATGTTGAAATCGAACATCCGGTTAAAGCGCAGCTGTTCCAGCTCGAGATAATTTTGCAGCCCCTCGATTTCTTTATCAATCGGTATGAGTGTCTCTTTGCTATATTCGAGGGTCAGGCGCATCAGCTTCGAAAACTTAGACAGGTATTTTATCGCCGAGTCGGTGCCGTTCTGCACAATAAAACTCGATATCGACCCCAGGCAGTTGAAAACAAAATGCGGGTTCATCTGAAGGTGCAGCGCTTTTTGCTCATACTCCGCGAGGTCACGCTGTAGCGTAAGGGTTTTTTTAAGCTGAAGCCTGTTGTAAATAACAAATGCCAGCCCAAACAACAGCAACAATAACAGTCCGCCGAATGTGATCATTTGCTTCTGCCGCTTGTCACGCTCATGATAAATTGCCTCACGTTTTTCATTTTCTGCTTTCTGGAGTTCGGCTTTGCGCTCCATTTCGTAGTTCATTTCCTCGCGTACAAGGCTTTTAATGTTTTCTGCATTCACGATACTATCTTTGGCGGCAACATAAAGCTTGTAATGCCTAAGGGCAGCACCCATATCGCCATTCTTTTCATAAAGCGCACTAATACTCTTTTCACTTTCGCGCACCTGCTCCAGAACGCCAATCTCAGAAGCAATCATCGACGATTTCTCCAGGTTTGCCAACGCCTCCTTTGTATTGCCTTGCACTGCATAAAGATTGCCCAGATAGGCGAGCGAGGCCGATGCACCATACTTTTCACCCACGCCATCGAAAAGCTGAAGTGCCTTTTTATAATTCTCGTGAGCCCTCGGGGCATCACCAATTTTGCTGTAATAGTTGCCCAGATTGTTATACAGCTCTCCCAGGCCACGCTTGTTGCCCGAAGCGGAAAGTTTTTTTTCTGCATCCGTATAGGAAGCCAGAGCCTGTGCATTTTTGTTTTGAAGCAGGTAAATATTACCAATATTGGTTATGGTTACAGCCGATGTCGGGTCTTTTATTTTTTGCTGAACCGCCAATGCTTTATTGAAATACTCCAGCGCTTTGTCGTATTCTTTTAACGCCTTGTATACAATACCTATATTGTTGTAGGCTCTTGCCACGATGCTTTCCTGCTTTGTTTCCCTGTAAATTTTCAGGGCTTTGAAGTAATATTCGAGCGCCTTGGCATAGTTGTTCTGCTCTGAACATACCACACCGATACTTCCATACGTGCGCGCCAACCCGTTCTTTAATTCAGGCGTCGCATCCTTTTGCACTAACTGTTCGAAGATGGCTTGGGCGCTGGCGAAGCTTTTAAAAGCATCAGCATACCTACTCATCATAATATTAGCGTTACCAATGTTTACCCACGACTCCGCTTCCGCCTGGCGGATGTTTTTACCTTGAGCCAGCTTTAATGCTTTTTGGGCAAAATCCATCATCTGTGCCGGATCGTTCTCTACATATTCTGATGAAATAGCGTTGAGCAGCCTTACTCGTTCGCTATCGTTTTTAGCAGACGAAAGTTTTAGCTTCAGGCTGTCCAGCACAGCAGTTTGCGCCGGAAGGCTTACCGTGGCGAGCAATGCAATAAAAAGAATATAAAGTTTTTTCATAGCCGGTAGTTTACTATAAGCAAATGTATCACTTCATACGGATTATGGTGCAGCGAATTAGAATTTGGGTATTGCAGCCGAGAATTCGCCGAAAAAAAACACCCCGCCGAAGCAGGGTGTTGGTATCTTATTATTTAAGGCAAATTAGCGCTTTACTTTGAAGGCTTTCGCCTGAGGGAAGTAAGCTACATCCCCAAGCTCCTCTTCAATACGAAGCAGCTGGTTGTATTTTGCCATACGGTCGCTTCGCGAAGCCGAACCCGTTTTTATTTGTCCGCAGTTCAGGGCAACCGCAAGGTCTGCAATCGTGTTGTCTTCGGTCTCTCCCGAACGGTGCGACATTACCGACGTGTACCCTGCATTGTGCGCCATGTTTACAGCAGCGATCGTTTCGGTAAGGGTACCGATCTGGTTTACCTTGATCAGGATTGAGTTGGCAATACCCTCATCAATACCGCGAGCCAGGCGCTCTACGTTGGTCACATAAAGGTCGTCGCCTACCAACTGTACCTTGTCCCCGATTTTCTCGGTAAGGTACTTCCAGCCTTCCCAGTCGTCCTCATACATACCATCTTCGATAGAGATGATTGGGTATTTAGAGGCAAGCTCTGCAAGATAATCTGCCTGTTCCTGAGAGGTACGGATACTTCCTTTATCACCTTCAAATTTGGTATAGTCGTATTTGCCGTTTACGTAGAATTCAGAGGCAGCACAATCCAGGGCGATCATTACTTCATCACCAAACTTATATCCTGCATTCTCTACCGCTTTCTTTATTGTATCCAAAGCATCTTCAGTCCCGTCGAAAGTCGGCGCAAAGCCACCTTCGTCACCTACAGCAGTGCTAAGGCCGCGGTCATGAAGTACTTTCTTCAGGTTATGGAATATCTCTGTACCTATCTGCATGGCATGGGTAAAGTTTTGTGCTTTAACCGGCATGATCATAAACTCCTGAAAAGCGATAGGCGCATCAGAATGCGAACCCCCATTGATGATATTCATCATCGGTACCGGAAGAGTGTTGCCGGATACACCTCCAACGTAACGGTATAACGGAAGGCCCAGTTCATTTGCAGCCGCTTTAGCTACAGCAAGCGAAACGCCAAGAATAGCGTTAGCACCCAGCTTCGATTTATTAGGAGTACCATCAAGGTCGATCATCAGCTTATCAATGGCATTTTGCTCGAATACGGACATGCCTACAATTTCTGCAGCTAAGGTAGTGTTTACATTCTCTACAGCTTTGAAAACACCTTTGCCCATATACGCTTTTCCACCATCGCGAAGCTCTACTGCTTCATGCTCGCCTGTAGATGCTCCCGATGGAACAGCCGCCCTGCCCAGGGTACCGTTTTCTGTAATCACATCAACTTCTACGGTCGGATTTCCGCGTGAATCCAGTATCTGCCTTGCATGTACTTTGATAATAATACTCATCAGTATAAATTTTATTAATTTTTGGTTGAATTATTAATATAAAAACAAATTTAACCTTTTTAAAATAGCAAATCTGCTAAGAAACAAAAAGTTATAAACGCAAACGTTATAGAAACCGCTTAATTTTCGCCGCGTGCTTTTTCGATATTCGCTATGAACTGGTCGAACAAATACGTGGCATCGTGGGGGCCCGGGCTCGCTTCCGGATGGTATTGCACCGAGAAGCAGTTTTTGCTTTTCATCCGCATACCGGCCACGGTGCCGTCGTTAATATGCTCGTGGGTAATTTCAAAGTCAGGGTGCTTTTCAAGCTCTTCACGCATTACGGCAAAGCCATGGTTTTGCGAAGTTATCTCCCCTTCTCCCGTAAGGATGTTGCGCACAGGATGGTTGATGCCGCGGTGGCCGTTGAACATTTTGTAGGTTGGTATTCCGTTGGCCAAGGCTAAAACCTGGTGGCCAAGGCAAATACCGAATACAGGCTTGTTTTTATCAAGAATCTCCCGTGCTGTTTCCTGCGCTACGATAAGCGGAGCGGGGTCGCCCGGGCCATTCGAAAGGAAATAGCCATCCGGGTTAAACGTGCTCATTTCCTCGTAAGACGCATCATATGGAAACACTTTGATATAACAATCGCGTTTAGAGAGGTTGCGCAGGATATTCTTCTTGATTCCAAGGTCGAGGGCTGCAATCTTATATTTTGCTTCAGGGCTACCGATGAAGTAAGGTTCTTTTGTCGAGACTTTAGACGATAATTCGAGTCCCTTCATGTCGGGCACATTGGCCAGCTTCTCCTTTAACTCTTCCACGGGAGTGCCATCTGTAGAAATCGCTGCATTCATTGCGCCATTATCGCGGATGTAGCTTACCAAGGCACGGGTATCCACATCGGATATTGCCACCAGGTTGTGTTTTGCAAAATAATCTTTAAGGCCTTCTTCTGCGTTGGTGCGCGAATGACTGAAGCTAAAATTCTTGCAGACCAATCCTGAGATCATGATCTCGTCAGCTTCGGTTTCTTCCGAATTGGTGCCGTAGTTGCCGATATGGGCATTACTGGCCACCATGATCTGGCCATAGTACGATGGGTCGGTAAAGATTTCCTGGTAGCCGGTCATCCCGGTATTAAAGCAGACTTCGCCAAAAGTTGTCCCTTCAATGCCTATGGATTTCCCGTAAAAAACAGTACCGTCTGCAAGGAGCAGCACAGCACGGCTGCGGTTTTGGTATTTCATTGTAGTGTGTTGTTGTAGTTGTGGTGCAAATTTACTTCAAAATGAGGCATGGGCAAAAAAAAAGGACGAACTAAAAAGTTCATCCTTTCTTATTATAAAATGAGTTGCTTCATTATTATTCGGCAGCGTCATTTGTTTGCTCAGTTTCCGCTGCAGGAGCTGCCTCGGCAGCAGGAGCAGTTTCAGCTTTTTTAGAAGCCCTGCTACGACGTGTAGTTTTCTTGGCTTCTTTCTTAGTAGCGTTGTAAAGTTCGTTGAAGTCTACAAGCTCGATCATTGCCATATCAGCGTTGTCACCCAAACGGTTGCCAAGCTTGATGATGCGGGTGTATCCGCCCGGACGATCGCCAACTTTTGCAGCCACCTCGCGGAAAAGCTCGGTAACGGCATATTTGTTCCTAAGGTAAGCAAATACTATACGCCTGTTGTGTGTAGTATCTTCTTTAGATTTGGTTACAAGCGGCTCTACAAACTGCTTAAGTGCTTTCGCCTTGGCAACTGTAGTGTTGATGCGCTTGTGCTCTATAAGTGAGCAGGCCATGTTTGCAAGCATAGATTTCCTATGCCCGGTCTGCCTGCTTAAGTGATTTACTTTTTTTCCGTGTCTCATTGCTGTTTAATTTAAACCTTCCGGTTCAGATTATTCTTTATCTAATTTGTATTTGGTCAAATCCATTCCGAAATGTAAATTCTTTGAAGCAACAAGCTCATCAAGCTCGGTCAGAGATTTTTTACCGAAGTTACGGAACTTCATCAGGTCATTCTTATTGAACGATACCAGATCACCAAGTGTATCAACTTCAGCCGCTTTCAAACAATTTAGCGCCCTTACAGAAAGATCCATGTCAACCAGTTTGGTTTTAAGGAGCTGCCTCATGTGCAGTGATTCCTCGTCATAAGATTCTGTTTGTGCAATTTCATCGGCCTCCAGTGTTATCCTTTCGTCAGAGAACAGCATGAAATGATGAATCAAAGTCTTTGCTGCCTCAGTAAGCGCTTCTTTAGGGTGTATAGAACCATCAGTGATGATCTCGAAAACCAGTTTTTCGTAGTCGGTCTTCTGCTCAACACGGAAGTTTTCTATCGTATATTTTACATTCTTTACCGGAGTAAAGATTGAATCTGTAAAAATAGTCCCAATAGCGGCATTTTGCTTTTTGTTCTCTTCAGCCGGAACATAACCCCTGCCTTTCTCGATAGTAAGTTCAAGGTTGATGTTGATCTTGCTGTCCATGTTACAGATAACAAGATCCGGGTTCAGCACCTGGAAACCAGAGATGAACTTCTGGAAATCTCCCGCAGTAAGCTGGTCTTTACCGGTAAAAGAAACAGAAACAGATTCGTTGTCTATATCTTCTATCTGGCGCTTAAAGCGAACCTGCTTAAGGTTAAGGATAATTTCTGTAACATCTTCAACTACCCCTGGTATTGTAGAGAACTCATGGTCCACTCCTTCAATACGTACTGAAGTAATTGCATAACCTTCGAGTGAAGAAAGCAAAACTCTTCTTAGTGCGTTACCAACGGTCAATCCGTAGCCGGGCTCCAGTGGGCGGAATTCAAATTTCCCCACGAAATCCGTAGAATCGATCATGATAACCTTATCGGGCTTTTGAAAATTAAATATTGCCATATTTACGACTAATGTCAATTATTATTTGTTATACAACTCTACGATAAGTTGTTCTTTGATGTTTTCCGGAATCTGGATCCTTGCAGGTACAGAAACAAAAGTTCCTTCCTTAAGATCGTTGTTCCAGGTGATCCACTCATATACGTGGGCAGAATTTGATAAAGAACGCTCGATGGTTTCAAGTGATTTTGATTTCTCGCGTACAGCAACTTTATCACCGGCTTTTACATGGTAAGACGGGATGTTTACCAATTCGCCGTTTACTGTAATATGCCTGTGGGATACGATTTGGCGGGCCGCCCTCCTTGAAGGGGCAATACCCATGCGGTATACCACGTTGTCAAGCCTCGCTTCACATAGCTGAAGAAGTACTTCACCTGTAACACCTTTGGTTGCAGCTGCTTTTTCATACATGTTCCTGAATTGTTTTTCAAGGATACCGTAAGTGTACTTCGCCTTTTGCTTCTCCATTAGCTGGACAGCATATTCAGATTTTTTACCCCTTTTCTTAGCCAGGCCGTGTTGTCCCGGAGGGTAGTTTCTTTTTTCGAAGGCTTTGTCGTCTCCGAAGATCGCCTCACCAAATTTACGGGCGATTTTAGTTTGTGGACCAGTATATCTTGCCATTTTAAAAAATTAATAAGCAGGGAATCATGAATTCAGGTCACATCCTCCGATGACTCTTGTTCCTGCTCTTGTTATACTCTGATTGAAATTATACCCTTCTCCTTTTTGGAGGACGGCAGCCGTTGTGCGGCATTGGAGTAACATCGATGATTTCTGTAACCTCGATGCCTCCGTTGTGTAGCGACCTGATAGCAGACTCACGTCCGTTACCCGGGCCTTTAACGTAAACTTTTACCTTCTTAAGGCCAGCCTCAATAGCTACTTTACTGCAATCTTCGGCAGCCATCTGAGCAGCGTACGGAGTGTTCTTTTTAGAACCCCTGAAGCCCATCTTACCGGCAGAAGACCATGAAATAACTTCACCTTTCTTGTTTGTAAGGGAAATGATGATGTTATTGAAAGTTGCACTAATATGAGCTTCGCCTGTAGATTCTACAATAACTTTACGTTTTTTTGTACTCGCTTTAGCCATACTACTTATTATTTAGTTGCCTTTTTCTTGTTAGCAACAGTTTTTCTCTTACCTTTTCTTGTCCTTGAGTTGTTTTTTGTCCTCTGGCCCCTTAGTGGAAGACCTGCCCTGTGGCGGATTCCCCTGTAGCAACCAATGTCCATAAGGCGCTTGATATTAAGCTGTATCTCAGAACGAAGCTCACCTTCAATTTTGAAGTAAGAAACGGCATCACGGATGTTACCAATTTCTTCGTCGTTCCAGTCCTGAACTTTTTTATCTTCGCTTACCTGGGCTTTTGCAAGTATTTCCTGCGCCCTGCTTTTTCCTATTCCAAAGATGTAGGTTAAAGCAATAACTCCTCTTTTGTTTTTAGGTATATCTACCCCTGCAATTCTCGCCATAATTATCCTTGTCTTTGTTTAAATCTAGGATTCTTTTTGTTAATAACGTATAATCTGCCTTTCCTGCGTACAATGATGCAATCGGCGCTTCTTTTTTTAACTGATGCTCTTACTTTCATTTTAGTAGCTATTAGTATCTATAAGTAATTCTTGCTTTAGACAGATCGTAAGGGCTCATTTCCAGCTTCACCTTATCGCCCGGAAGCAACTTGATGTAGTGCATACGCATTTTGCCGGAGATATGAGCAATCACAATATGCCCGTTTTCTAACTCAACACGGAACATAGCATTGGATAATGCCTCGATAATCGATCCGTCCTGTTCTATTGCTGATTGTTTTGCCATAAAAATTATTAAGCTACCGCTTTTCTATTCTTACCACTTTTCATCAAACCGTCATAATGCTTATTCAGCAGGTACGAGTTGATTTGCTGTATCGTATCGATTGCAACCCCAACCATGATAAGCAGCGACGTACCGCCGTAGAACAATGCCCATTGCGACTGCACACCCAGTAGGCTTACTACTATCGCCGGGAACACGGCTATAAGAGCAAGAGCTAAAGAGCCTGGCAGTGTGATGAGTGACATGATCTTATCAAGGAAGTCGCCTGTCTCTACACCCGGCCTAACACCCGGTATAAATCCGCCACTCCTCTTAAGGTCGTCAGCCATTTTGTTTGTAGGCACCGTAATCGCGGTGTAAAAGTACGTAAAAATTATAATTAATAGTGCAAAAACAAGGTTGTACGCCAGCCCGAACACATTGTGGAACTGCGTAGTGATCGTTTGTGCCGTGTCAGACTTAGAAAGTCCTGCCAGAGCAGCAGGTATAAACATGATAGCCTGCGCAAAAATGATAGGCATTACACCTGCAGCATTCAGCTTAAGCGGAATCCATTGCCTGTTGCCGCCAAACATATCCTGCTCATAATCGCCTGCGGCCGTGCGGCGCGCATACTGAACAGGTATTTTGCGTACTGCCATGGTAAGCAGTATACAGCCAATGATAACCAGCATCCAGAGCACCACTTCAAGAAGAAGCTTTAGCGGGCCACCATTGTTCTCGGTAACCACAGAGGTAAACTCCTGAACGAATGCCTGCGGCATCCTGGCGATAATACCGATAAGGATAAGCAGCGAAATACCGTTGCCAATACCTTTATCTGTAATCTTTTCACCAAGCCACATAGCAAAGATGGTACCTGTAGTAAGTACAACTACTGCAGAGAATAGGAACGAGAAATTCTCAAACCCAAGCAGGAACGCATCCGAAGGAAGGGTCCTGTATAGGTTATAGATATAGCCCGGGCCTTGTACCAGCGTGATGCCGATGGTTAGCCAACGCGTGATCTGGTTGATCTTTTTCCTGCCACTTTCGCCCTCTTTCTGTAGTTTTTGCAGGTAAGGTATAGCGATACCCATAAGCTGTACTACGATAGAAGCAGAAATGTATGGCATGATACCCAATGCAAATACAGATGCCTGCGAAAACGCACCACCTGTAAATACATCGATAAGCCAGCCGATACCTTCTTTAGTCTGGCTGGTCAACCCGTTCAATTTTGTGGCATCTATACCCGGCAATGTTACGTGTGCACCAAAACGGTACACAAGCAACATTCCCAAAGTAAGAAGGATCCTGTTTTTAAGTTCCTCTATTTTCCAGACATTGATAAACGCGTCTATAAATTTCTTCATCTGAGTATAAAGATTATAAACTTACGGCCTCACCGCCCGCAGCCTCGATGGCAGCTTTTGCAGCAGCAGTAAATTTGTGAGCAGTTACTTTTAGTTTTGCCTTAAGCTCTCCTCTTCCTAAAATCTTTACCTGTTCATTTTTTGTAGCAAGACGGTTGTCTACAAGCATTGCAAAATCTACAGTGTCTGTAACCATACCATTATCTACAAGAGCCTGAAGCGTGTCAAGGTTTACACCGGCATACTCCTTACGGTTAATGTTTTTGAAACCGAATTTAGGAACACGCCTTTGCAAAGGCATCTGACCACCTTCAAAACCAATCTTCTTAGAGTAACCTGAACGTGACTTGGCACCTTTGTGGCCACGTGCGGCAGTACCGCCTTTGCCTGAGCCTTCACCACGGCCTACCCTTTTGTTTTTATTGTGAACCGAACCTTCTGCAGGTTGTAAGTTACTTAAATCCATGAGTGTATTTTGTTAGTTGATCTCTTCTACAGAAACCAGGTGTTTAACTTTGTTTACCATTCCAAGGATAGCAGGAGTTGCATCATGTTCAACAACCTGTCCAAGCTTGCGAAGGCCAAGAGACTCAAGCGTAAGTTTTTGCGTTTGAGGACAATTGATCTTGCTCTTAACTTGTTTTACTTTTATTTTTCCCATGATTTCCCTGAATTAACCTTTGAATACTTTATCAAGAGATATACCCCTTTGCTTGGCTACAGTAACTGCGCTCCTCATTTGAAGAAGTGCATCAAAAGTAGCTTTTACAACGTTGTGAGGGTTAGATGATCCCTGAGATTTTGATAATACATCGTGAATACCTACAGATTCAAGTACAGAACGTACTGCACCACCGGCAATTACACCGGTACCGTGAGAAGCAGG
The DNA here is from genome assembly GCA_021151665.1 of Flavobacteriaceae bacterium. GTDB lineage: Bacteria > Bacteroidota > Bacteroidia > Flavobacteriales > Flavobacteriaceae > Flavobacterium. The sequence goes on along the minus strand of JAGKWW010000038.1, from coordinate 13,894 downwards.
CATTAGCAGTACGCGTGCACCACCAAATTTACCTTTTTGCTCATGCGGCACAGATTGTCCTGAAAGCGGTATGCGTACCAGGTTTTTCTTGGCATCTTCAACAGCTTTGGCAATAGCCTCAGACACGTCTTTAGATTTACCAAGGCCATGGCCTACAACACCGTTCTCATCACCAACCACTACAATGGCAGAAAAACCGAAGGCCCTACCACCTTTTGTAACTTTGGTAACACGATTTACAGCAACCAAACGATCCTTAAGCTCAAGGCCGCTCGGCTTTACTATTTCTACGTTTTTATAATTATGATACATAATTTCTTAGAATTTAAGTCCGGCTTCCCTTGCGCCTTCAGCTAATGATTTTACACGTCCGTGGTAAAGGTATCCACCCCTGTCAAAAGCGATGGTTTCTATACCTGCCTTAAGGGCTTTCTCGGCGATAGCCTTTCCTACTGCTGCTGCAGTTTCAATGTTTGTAGCACCTTTGGCAACATCTTTATCCCTTGATGAGGCAGATGCAATGGTAACACCATTTACATCGTCAATAACTTGGGCATAGATCTCTTTGTTGCTCCTGAATACAGAAAGCCTTGGAGTAGATGCAGTTCCGCTTACGATCTTTCTGATCCTGTGCTTAATTCTTATTCTTCTTTCAGATTTGTTTAATGACATGATCTTAATTTTTAAGCTGATTTACCTGCTTTTCTTCTTAATACTTCACCTACAAACTTAACACCTTTTCCTTTGTACGGCTCAGGCTTGCGGAAAGAACGGATCTTTGCAGCAACCTGCCCAAGAAGTTGTTTGTCAAAAGACGAAAGTTTGATGATAGGGTTCTTACCTTTTTCAGATACTGTTTCTACAGTAACTTCAGGAACAACCTCCAGAACGATGTTGTGAGAGAATCCAAGAGCGATATCCAGTTTATTTCCCTGGTTAGAAGCCCTGTAACCTACACCCACAAGCTCAAGCTCTTTTGTAAAGCCTTCAGAAACACCTGTGATCATGTTATTGATAAGCGACCTGTAAAGACCGTGTTTAGACCTGTGGTCTTTGTGGTCTGAAGAACGCTCAACCAAAACCTGGCCATCCTCGATCTTTACTGTAACATCAGCGAAATCCTGAGTAAGCTGGCCTTTTTTACCTTTTACTGTAACCACGTTGCCGTTTACCTCTACGGTAACGCCAGCCGGGATTGCAATTGGGTTTTTACCTATTCTTGACATTGTCTAAGTCTTTTTAAATTAGTATACGTAGCAGATTACTTCGCCGCCCACATTCTGTTGCCTTGCCTGCTTGTCTGTCATAAGCCCTTTTGAGGTAGACACAATGGCTACGCCAAGTCCGTTAAGGATTCTTGGAAGTGATGAAGCGCCTGCGTATTTACGTAGACCTGGTTTACTGATTCTCTGGATATCCTTGATTACCGGCTCTTTAGTTTCTTTGTCATACTTAAGAGCGATCTTGATGGTGCCTTGCACGGCGTTGTCATCAAATTTGTAGCTTAAGATATATCCCTGATCGAATAATATCTTGGTGATCTCCTTTTTCAGGTTAGAAGCTGGCACCTCTACTACTTTGTGGTTGGCCCTTACGGCATTCCTAACCCTTGTTAAATAATCCGCGATTGGATCTGTATACATAATTATCAAATTGCGGTAACGGTTTTCGGCCCATTGGGCCAAACCTGATACCAATTAAACTTAAAATTTATTACCAGCTTGATTTTTTCACACCTGGTATAAGGCCGTTGTTTGCCATTTCACGGAAAGTAACACGAGAAATACCAAACTGGCGCATGTAGCCCCTTGGCCTTCCTGTAAGCTTGCAACGGTTGTGCTGGCGTACAGGTGAAGCATTTTTAGGAAGTTTCTGAAGGCCTTCGTAATCGCCGGCTTCAAGAAGAGCTTTTCTTTTCTCAGCATATTTTGCTACAAGAGCTGCCCTTTTTACCTCACGGGCTTTCATTGATTCTTTAGCCATGTCTTAATTCTTTTTAAAAGGTAAACCTAATTCTGCCAATAGCGACTTCGCTTCTTTATCGGTTTGCGCAGTGGTCACAAAGGTAATATCAAAACCTGCAATTTTGTTTACTTTGTCAATATCAATTTCAGGGAAAATGATTTGCTCTGTAACACCCAGGTTATAGTTACCCCTGCCATCAAAGCCTGTAGCTTTGATACCGCCAAAGTCACGAACGCGTGGAAGCGCTGCAGTGATAAGCCTGTCAAGGAATTCATACATCCTTTCGCCACGAAGGGTTACTTTGGCACCGATTGGCATACCTTTCCTAAGTTTGAAAGACGCAACGTCTTTCTTAGAGATGGTAGATACCGCCTTCTGGCCGGTGATTTTTGTAAGCTCTTCTACTGCATAGTCGATAAGTTTCTTATCAGATACAGCGGCGCCAACACCACGGCTCAAAACGATTTTTTCAAGTTTAGGAACCTGCATTACGTTTTTATAGCCGAACTCTTCTTTAAGGGCAGGTACAACCCGCTCCCTATATTCCTGTTTTAATCTTGGTATATAAGCCATCACTATAGTACTTGATTAGATTTTTTTGAAAATCTCACTTTCTTATCTCCTTCTGTCCTTACACCTGTCCTTGTAGTCTCTTTTGTTTTAGGGTCTACAAGCGCGATGTTAGAAATGTGGATAGGAGCTTCTTTTTTCACGATACCACCCTGAGGGTTTTTAGCGCTTGGCTTAGTGTGCTTAGACACCATGTTCACGCCTTCTACGATCGCTTTGTTTTTATCTGTAAGAACACGCACTACTTTACCTTCGGCACCTTTGTGGTCTCCGGCGATAACCCTTACGGTGTCTCCTGATTTAATTTTTAGCTTCATCATCTTTAAGAATTAAAGCACTTCAGGTGCCAATGATACAATTTTCATGAATTGCTTCTCACGAAGTTCCCTTGCTACAGGACCAAAAACACGTGTACCCCTCATCTCACCGGCAGCGTTTAGCAATACGCAAGCGTTATCGTCAAACCTGATGTATGATCCGTCAGCACGGCGCACTTCTTTTTTGGTACGTACAACAACCGCAGTAGAAACAGCACCTTTCTTAACGTTTCCGTTTGGTGTTGCATCTTTGATAGATACTACGATTTTATCTCCAACAGAGGCGTAACGTCTTTTCGTTCCCCCTAATACACGGATAGTTAAAACTTCTTTAGCTCCCGTGTTGTCTGCTACTTTTAGTCTAGATTCCTGTTGTACCATAATTACTTCGCTCTTTCAATGATTTCAACTAACCTCCAACATTTGGTTTTGCTCAAAGGACGTGTTTCCATGATCCTTACTGTATCACCAACGTTACAGTCGTTCTTTTCGTCGTGTGCAACATATTTCTTAGTTTTCAACACGAACTTTCCATATAATGGGTGCTTTACCCTTGTAGTTTGCGATACCACGATAGATTTCTCCATCTTGTTGCTTGTAACTACACCTATACGTTCTTTCCTTAAGTTTCTTTTTTCTTCCATCTTTCAGCTTGGATACAATTATTGTAACTCTCTTTTGCTAAGCTCGGTTGCTACCCTGGCGATAGACCTGCGTACAGAACGGATCTGAAGCGGGTTCTCGATAGGTGAAATAGCGTGAGCTGATTTTAGGTCGGCATATGTTTTCTGTAGCTCACCAAGTTTGCTTTGCAACTCAGCTGCAGATAGATCTTTTATTTCTGACTGTTTCATAATAATTTAGATTATGCCTCGAAATCCCTGGCAACGATAAACTTAGTTTTTACAGGAAGTTTCTGGGCCGCAAGGCGAAGTGCCTCTTTGGCTACCGATAGCGGCACGCCTCCTACTTCAAACATAATTCTTCCCGGCTTAACAACTGCAGCCCAATATTCAACTGCACCTTTACCTTTACCCATACGTACCTCAAGAGGCTTTTTGGTGATAGGCTTGTCCGGGAAAATCTTGATCCACAGCTGGCCTTCCCTTTTCATGTAACGGGTTGCAGCAATACGGGCAGCCTCGATCTGGCGGGAAGTAATAAAAGATGAATCCATCGATTTGATTCCAAACATTCCGTTAGAAAGCTCGTGGCCCCTTTGGGATACGCCCTTCATCTTACCTTTCTGTACCTTACGGTATTTTGTTCTTTTAGGCTGTAACATTTTTCTCTTTTAGTTTAAGATTACTTTCTTTTGCGCTGGTTTGGTTTACCAGGCCTGCCGCCATCCTGCGGTTTGCCTCCCTGGGATCCTGATGGTTTGGATTGTTTTTTATCCATTCCAACTAACGGAGAAAGATCCCTTTTACCGTAAACCTCACCTTTCATGATCCACACTTTGATACCCATCCTACCGTAAGTAGTGTGAGCTTCTGCCAGTGCATAATCAATATCGGCACGGAAAGTTGATAGAGGAATACGACCTTCTTTGAACATCTCAGAACGCGCCATTTCAGCACCGTTAAGACGGCCTGAAATCATCACTTTTACACCTTCTGCGTTCATACGCATAGCGGCAGCGATAGCCATTTTGATAGCCCTCCTGTAAGAGATACGGCTTTCAATCTGACGGGCAATGCTTGTACCTACAAGGTAAGCGTCAAGCTCCGGCCTTTTGATTTCAAAGATGTTGATCTGAACCTCTTTGTCTGTAATTTTCTTAAGTTCTTCTTTCAGCTTGTCTACCTCCTGGCCGCCTTTACCGATGATAATACCCGGACGTGCAGTGGTGATAGTAACGGTTACAAGCTTCAAAGTCCTCTCGATGATTACTTTTGATACACTCGCTTTTGATAAACGGGCATGGATGTACTTACGGATCTTGTGATCTTCGGCAAGCTTATCGCCGTAATCATTACCACCATACCAGTTAGAATCCCAACCCCTGATGATACCAAGGCGATTTCCTATTGGATTTGTCTTTTGTCCCATACCGTTTATTAATTGCTTTGTGTGTTATTGTTAATGGCTCCAAGCACGATAGTTACGTGGTTAGAACGCTTTCTTATCCTGTGAGCGCGACCTTGTGGCGCCGGCCTTAGCCTTTTTAGCATCATGCCGCCGTCTACCCTGATCTCTTTTACAAACAGGCCTGCTTCCTCAAGGCTCTCTTCGCTGTTCTTCTGCTGCCAGTTGTTGATAGCAGAAAGAAGCAGTTTTTCAAGCTTGCGAGAAGCTTCCTTACTGTTGAACTTTAGTATATTAAGAGCTAATTCTACTTTCTGTCCCCTTACTAGGTCTGCAACGATGCGCATTTTCCTGGGTGAAGTAGGGCAGTTATTCAGCTTGGCAAATGCGATTTGCTTGTTAGCTTCTTTAATCTGCTCTGCTCTTTCTCTTTTACGAACTCCCATAGCTTCTTATTATTTTTTACCTTTATTTTTAGCACCGGCGTGGCCCCTGAAAGAGCGTGTCGGCGAAAATTCTCCTAATTTATGACCTACCATGTTCTCTGTTACATACACCGGTACGAACTGGCGACCGTTGTGAACTGCGATAGTTTGTCCAACAAAATCCGGGGTGATCATAGAGGCGCGAGACCATGTCTTAACAACACCTTTGTTGCCCTTCTCGATATTTTCCTGAACTTTCTTATCTAATTTATAGTGAACGAAAGGTCCTTTCTTTAATGAACGTGCCATATCTTACTTCTTATTTTTTTCTACGTTCTATGATATACTTATTACTTGGGTTAACTTTAGAACGAGTCCTGTAACCTTTAGCCGGAAGACCTTTCCTTGAGCGTGGGTGACCTCCTGAAGAGCGTCCTTCACCACCACCCATCGGGTGATCTACAGGGTTCATTGCTACCGGTCTTGTCCTCGGCCTTCTGCCTAACCACCTTGACCTACCCGCTTTACCGGATACAACAAGCTGGTGGTCTGAGTTGGAAACTGCTCCGATAGTAGCCATACAGGTAAGAAGGATAAGCCTTGTCTCGCCTGAAGGCATCTTGATAGTAGCATATTTACCATCCCTTGCCATTAACTGTGCAAAAGTACCGGCGCTACGCGCTATAACAGCACCCTGGCCCGGACGTAGTTCAATACAAGATATAACAGTTCCAAGAGGAATTTTGCTTAAAGGCAGTGTGTTCCCGATTTCAGGAGCAGCACCTTCACCAGAAGTTACAGTTTGTCCTACTTGCAATCCGTTTTGTGCGATTACATAAGTTTTAGCACCATCAGCATAATACAATAGGGAAATGAATGCCGAACGGTTTGGATCGTACTCAATTGTTTTCACGGTTGCAGGAACGCCTGCTTTAGTCCTTTTGAAATCAATGATACGATACTTTTGCTTGTGACCACCGCCTGTGTAACGCATGGTCATTTTTCCTTGACTATTTCTACCGCCTGAGTTTTTTTTCGGTGCGATCAATGAACGCTCCGGCTTATCAGTTGTAATAGTGTCAAAGCTATTCACAACTCTAAAACGCTGACCCGGGGTAATAGGTTTTAATTTTCTAACTGACATTGTTGTTATTAGATATTGTTATAGAAATCTATTGTTTCACCTTCCTGTACTTGTACAACCGCTTTCTTGTAAGCGTTTGTCTTTCCTGTGATCAATCCACTCTTAGTGTATTTAACCGATCTATCAGCCCTGTAGTTCATTGTGTTCACTTCAACAACAGATACGCCATAAGCAGCCTCAACAGCTTTCTTGATCTCGATCTTGTTTGCCTTCTTATCCACAATAAAGCCAAAACGGTTAAAAATTTCGCCGTCTTTGGTTATCTTTTCAGTGATGATAGGTTTAATTATGATACCCATTTTTCCCTATTATTTGCTTAAGTTTTCTTCAATTCCTTCCAGAGAACCTTCCATAAGAACAAGATTATTCGCGTTAACTATCGCGTAAGTGCTTATTTCTGAGGTAGTTACAACTTTAGAAGCCTGCAAATTGCGTGACGACAAATATACATTTTTATTTGTATCACCCAACACGAACAGGGATTTTTTGTTCTCTAACCCTAAAGCTTTCAAAACGTTAATGAAATTTTTAGTGCTTGGCGCGTCAAATTCGAAGTTCTCGATTACTACCAGGTTAGACTCCTGAACTTTCATCGCTAAAGCCGATTTCCTTGCCAGACGCTTCAGGTTTTTGTTCAGTTTGAAGGAGTAGCTTCTTGGCCTTGGGCCGAATATAGTACCACCACCTTTAAACAATGGGTTTTTAACGCTACCCGCGCGTGCTGTACCGGTACCTTTTTGCTTCTTGATCTTGCGGGTACTTCCGGTTACCTCGTTACGCTCTTTAGCTTTGTGTGTACCCTGCCTTTGGTTGGCCAGGTACTGCTTCACGTCTAGGTAAACAGCATGCTTATTAGGCTCAATTGCGAATACTGAATCAGAAAGGGTTACCGTCCTGCCAGTTTCTTTTCCGTTGATATCTAATACTTTTGCTTCCATTACTTCTGAATGATTACGTAAGAGTTATTGTGTCCCGGAACAGCTCCTTTTACCACAAGAAGGTTCTTATCGGCAACAACTTTTAAAACTCTAAGGTTTTGTACTGTTACATTTTTTCCTCCTGTTCTTCCTGCCATGCGCATCCCTTTAAATACCCTTGACGGATAAGATGATGCACCAACAGAACCCGGCGCTCTCAAACGGTTGTGCTGACCGTGCGTGCTCTGGCCCACACCGCCAAATCCGTGGCGTTTTACAACACCCTGGAAACCTTTACCTTTTGATACACCGCGAACATCTACAAATTCGCCCTCAGCAAAAACATCTACAGTGAGTACATCACCAAGTTTGTGCTCATTCTCGAACTGGAATTCAACAACTTTCTTTTTAGCAGTTGTGCCCGCTTTCTTAAAGTGGCCCTGAGCCGCTTTAGATGCATGCCTTTCTACTTTGTCATCGAAACCAAGTTGCAACGCTTCATACCCGTCAACCTCGTTGGTTCTGACTTGGGTAACGACACACGGTCCAGCTTCTATAACGGTGCACGGTATGTTTTTACCGTTCTCGTCGAAAATACTGGTCATGCCGATTTTTTTTCCAATTAACCCAGACATATTAAACTATTTATAATTAATTAATCCTGAGAACAGTACACACTGCTCCCCTTTTGAGGGCGCAAAGTTAGTTATCTTTTTGATATTCACAACATTTTGTACAGAGTTTTTTGTAAGTTTTTCAGCGTAACTCAAAGAATCTAAATTTCTTAGCAAAAAACTACGTGCCGGGTTCCAAATGCAGTAATCCCATAGCATGTCACACTATCGGGAGACGTTCTACTAACAGGATTGCAAATTTTATGGCGTGCCCACCCTGGCCTGTGGCCAATGCCAGGGCCGGGCTGTCCGCTGTATCCCTCCGCTGCGCTGCGGGGATGCCGCTCCCATCCCTCACGCAAAACCGCACGGATTCCTACGCTCTGTGCCGTTCCTCCAAAGCTCAACGAGCAACCAACCCCAAATTATTATATAATCATAGCGTCCCTCCGGAAGTGACATTAGCAACCCAGAAAGGCACAGGATGAGAGACATGTTCATAGCAGCGAAATCTGTAGTTAAATTTAGCTCCGTAGCAGCGGCAAGTTCACGACAACGAAGGCAAAAAAAGAAATCCGGAAACACTATAGCGCCTGATACCCACACCAACAAAAAAGCCCCGGCACTTGCCGGGGCTTATATATATAGTATGGTTTATCACACTTTGATCTCTACTTCTACACCACTAGGAAGCTCGAGTTTCATAAGAGCATCGATAGTTTTTGAAGACGAGCTGTAAATGTCAAGAAGCCTCTTGTAAGAGCTAACCTCAAACTGCTCCCTTGATTTTTTGTTTACGTGCGGAGAACGCAGTACGGTAAAAATCTTTTTGTGTGTAGGAAGCGGAATTGGGCCTGTTACCACAGCTCCTGTACTTTTTACAGTCTTAACGATCTTCTCGGCAGATTTGTCTACCAGGCTATGATCGTATGATTTTAGTTTTATTCTGATTTTCTGACTCATTTTCTTTCTAATTAATTTCCTTTAGCCTTTTTAATTACTTCATCGGCAATGTTTGAAGGTGTCTCAGCATAGTGAGAGAATTCCATTGTAGAAGTAGCCCTACCTGAAGAAAGTGTCCTCAGTGTAGTTACGTAACCGAACATTTCTGAAAGCGGCACGCTAGCTTTTACTACTTTAGATCCTGCCCTGTCGTCCATGTTGTTGATCTGGCCACGACGACGGTTAAGGTCACCTACGATATCACCCATGTTTTCTTCCGGCGTAAGCACCTCAAGCTTCATGATCGGCTCAAGGATAACAGCTCCGGCAGACCTTGCAGCCTCTTTGTAACCAAGCTTGGCAGCAAGTTCAAAAGAAAGTGCATCAGAATCTACAGGGTGGAAAGAACCGTCAAGAAGGGTAACTTTGATGCTGTCCACTTCGTATCCTGCAAGAGGACCTTGTTTCATAGCTTCTTTGAAACCTTTTTCTACAGACGGGATATATTCCCTTGGGATGTTACCACCTTTAACTTCGTTAACGAACTGAAGGCCCATTGGCGCTTTTCCGTCAACTTCGTCAGCAGGCTCGAGCCTGAACACGATGTCGGCAAATTTACCACGACCACCGGTTTGCTTTTTGTAAACCTCCCTGTGGTTGGCAGAACGCGTGATAGCTTCTTTATACTCCACCTGAGGCTCTCCCTGGTTAACCTCTACCTTAAACTCACGCTTAAGACGGTCTACAAGGATGTCAAGGTGAAGCTCGCCCATACCCGAGATGATAGTCTGGCCAGATGCATGGTCTGTCCTTACGGTAAACGTAGGGTCTTCTTCTGCAAGCTTGGCAAGCGCCATACCCATCTTATCAACGTCGGCCTTAGTTTTAGGCTCAACCGCGATACCAATTACCGGATCAGGGAAGTTCATACTTTCAAGAACGATTGGGTTCTTTTCATCAGAAAGGGTATCGCCTGTCTTGATATCTTTAAAACCTACTGCTGCACCAATATCACCTGCCTCGATGTACTCGATAGGATTTTGCTTGTTAGCGTGCATCTGGTAGATACGAGAGATACGCTCTTTGTTGCCCGAACGGTTGTTCAGAACATAAGAACCTGCATCAAGACGGCCTGAGTAAGCCCTGAAGAATGCAAGACGGCCTACGTAAGGGTCAGTTGCAATTTTGAATGCAAGGGCTGCAAACGGCTCGTCAACCGATGGCTTACGGATGATAGGCTCATCTGTATCAGGGTTAGTACCTTCGATAGCTTCTTTATCAAGCGGCGAAGGAAGGAACTTACATACTGCATCCAGCATAAACTGAACACCTTTATTTTTGAATGAAGAACCGCAAAGCATCGGGATGATCGCCATATCAATGGTTGCTTTCCTTAGCGCTTCGTTGATCTCATCTTCTGTGATAGAGTTTTCGTCTTCCATGAATTTCTCAAGAAGGTTCTCATCATAAGCAGCAACTTCTTCGATAAGCTGAGCCCTGTATTGGTGAGCCTCTTCTTTCATATCTGCAGGAATCTCTACAATATCAAATGTAGCTCCCTGAGTATCATCATGCCATACGATAGCCTGGTTCTTGATAAGGTCTACAACACCCCTGAAGTCAGCTTCGTCTCCGATAGGAAGTACGATTGGCACAGCGTTGCTCTTAAGCATATCTTTAACCTGCTGGCATACTGCAAGGAAGTTAGAACCCTGACGGTCCATCTTGTTTACAAAGCCCATACGCGGAACCCTGTAGTTATCTGCAAGCCTCCAGTTGGTTTCAGATTGCGGCTCAACACCGTCTACAGCACTAAAAAGGAACACAAGGCCATCAAGTACCCTTAGCGAGCGGTTTACCTCTACGGTAAAGTCAACGTGTCCGGGAGTATCGATGATGTTAAAGTGGTACCCTTTAGATTGATCTGTAAGCTTGCCCTGGTCTGTAGGGAAGTTCCATGTACATGTGGTAGCAGCAGAAGTAATGGTAATACCCCTTTCCTGCTCCTGGGCCATCCAGTCCATAGTAGCGGCACCGTCGTGAACCTCACCTATCTTATGAGATTTACCGGTATAGAAAAGAATACGCTCTGTAGTCGTAGTCTTACCGGCATCGATGTGGGCAGCAATACCAATATTTCTTGTATAATTTAAATCTCTAGCCATTGTATTGTTTATGAAAAATTAAAACCTGAAGTGAGAGAATGCTTTGTTAGCTTCTGCCATCTTGTGAGTATCCATCCTCTTTTTAACAGCAGCACCCTCTTCCCTTGCAGCAGCAAGAATTTCAGAAGCCAGTTTTTGAGCCATAGATTTCTCGTTCCTTCTCCTTGCATACAGGATCATCCATTTCATAGCCATAGATATTTTCCTGTCCGGACGGATTTGCATAGGGATCTGGAATGTAGCACCACCTACCCTGCGGCTACGTACTTCTACGTGCGGCATAACATTGGTAAGGGCATCTTTCCAGGTTTCAAGTGCAGATTTCTCTGCATCCTGCTTTTTGTTTTCCACGATTTCAAGTGCATCGTAGAACACTTTAAAAGCAGTTGATTTTTTACCATCCCACATTAGGTTGTTCACAAAACGTGTTACCAATTGGTCATTAAATTGCGGATCCGGCAAAAGAGGTCTTTTTTTAGCCTGTCTTTTTCTCATGTCTTTTCTTTAAAAGTGTTCTTTAAATTACTTTTTCTTTCCGGTTGTAGCTGGCGCTTGTCCTGGCTTCGGACGTTTTGCTCCATACTTTGACCTCCTTTGTGTACGTCCGGCAACACCGGCAGTATCTAGCGCACCGCGAACGATGTGATACCTTACACCTGGTAAGTCTTTAACCCTTCCACCCCTAACTAATACTATCGAGTGCTCTTGCAGGTTATGTCCTTCTCCGGGGATGTACGCGTTCACTTCGTTACCATTTGTCAAACGAACCCTTGCAACTTTACGCATTGCAGAATTCGGTTTCTTAGGTGTTGTAGTGTAAACACGAGTACACACTCCCCTTCTCTGAGGACAAGAATCCAAAGCAGCCGATTTACTCTTCTTAGTTATCTGGGCTCTCCCTGTTCTTACTAATTGTTGAATTGTTGGCATAATTAATACTAAAAATTTCTTATGTTTAAAAAACCCGCTTTTTACGGGGTTGCAAATGTAGGAATTATAATTTACAAAACAAATCATAATCCATTAATTTTCAAAGCCCTTCAGGTAACACAACAATGCCTGTGGGATTCCGTTATTTTTTAGATTATTTTTACCGCCCTTACCCATTGCTTTTGAAAAAGTTTTTAGCCACACTCTTCTTTTTTCTCTTTGCGATAACCTCGCATGGGCAAAACCTATACCTGAAAGCGGAGGGAAATACGGCAGCTGAGACCCATGTTATTGACTCACTCGGCTACAAAACCCAACACATCAACGCAAAGGGCATCAGCGATGAAGCGCTAAGCCTATACAGCAAGCTGACGAACATTGGCTACCTTGCCGCCAAAGAACCGGTGTGGATTAAATCCAACGACTCAACCTATATATATAGGTATAACCTCGGCGCCAAAACATCTCTCTTAGCCATAAATACCAACAGGCTTACCAATGAGCAAAAGGAATTGCTTTCTATTGCTAAAGACACCGTTCGGATTTCCACAGGCAACGTACAGACTTTTATGGAGCAAAACCTGGCATTGCTGGAAAAGAAAGGATACGCACTTAGTAAACTGCAACTGGTAAATTACCGGAATTACAAAAGCAATCTATTTGCTGACCTTATAGTAACTACCGAAAAGAGGCGAACAATCGACAACATTGTACTCGAAGGGTATCCTAAATTTCCGGAAGGCATCCGGCGCAACATTGCACGCCAGTACCGCAAAAAAGGTTTTAACCGCGAAACGTTAGAGAGAGTATATAAAGATTTTGCCGCATTGCGCTTTGTGATCCAGCCAAGATATCCGGAAATACTTTTTAAGACCGATACTACCAAAGTGTATGTTTACCTTGAGAAAGCAAAACCCAACACCTTTGACGGATTTATAGGTTTTGCCAACAACGAAGAAAAAGGGAGCGTCCGGTTTAACGGCTATATCGACCTGCTTTTGAATAACATCCTGAATAGCGGAGAAAAGTTCAACCTCTACTGGAAAAGCGACGGAAATAAGCAGACTACCTTTAATGCCACACTTGAGCTACCCTACCTTTTCGGTACACCGATCGGCGCGAAAGGCAGCCTTAGGATATTTAAGCAGGACAGCACCTTCCAGAATACGGTTACCGATGTTAACTTAGGGTATTATTTCAGCTACAACTCCAAATTGTATCTGGGCCGCCAAAAGACTGAATCGGTAGACATCCAGAACCAGGACCTGACATCGCTCACCGATTTTACGAACACGTTTTGGACAGCTACATTTGAGTATGCCGGATATAAAGATGATGATTTTCTTTTTCCACAAAAAACCTCGGTATTTTTTAAAGCCGGCACAGGCAAACGGACTACTAAAGCCGACCGCATCCCGCAGTATTTTGTGCAGGCGAACATCTGGCATAACTTTTACCTGAATCGCCGAAACAGCATCAGCCTGAAAAACCAGACCTTTTTACTAAACAGCAGTACCTATATCATCAATGAACTCTTTAGGTTTGGCGGGATTAACTCAATCCGCGGATTTAACGAGAACAGCCTGCAGGCCAGCCTTTACAGCGCCGTAATGGCAGAGTACCGCTACATGCTTTCCGAAGGGCTTTATATTCACAGCATTACAGACTACGGATTCTTCCAGGACAAGACCAACAATCTTCAGGATAACCTTCTCTCCATTGGTTTTGGGTTCGGGATGTTAACCCGCAATGGGCTGTTCAATCTCGTGTATGCAAACGGCAGTACAGGCCGGCAACAGATAAAGCTCTCAAACTCAATTGTTCACATTTCGTTTAAAACATCATTTTAACATTTATACTTACAAAAAATCTTAATT